>NZ_JARVCO010000012.1:632717-1265434 GCF_034531395.1 Pontiella agarivorans
ACTCGGGCGATGTGGTTCTGCTGTTTTCACCGCACCCGGATGATGAGTGTATCACGGGCCTGTTGCCTTTTCGGCTGATGACGCAGCTCGGATGCAGAGTGGTTAACGTTCCGGTTACCTTCGGCAGCGAGACGGACCGTCGGGCGGGGCGTATGAACGAACTCAAAAATGCCTGCGATTATCTGGGCTGGTCCATTCATCGTGTGCGTCCGGATTTCCAGCCTTTGGAGGTTTCGGATGTAGTTCGTGTGTTGGATCAGGTTCAGCCAGAAATTCTTTTTATGCCGCATTCCGGAGATTGGAATACGCGGCATGTCGAGGTGCATTTTCTTGTGCTTGAAGCGCTGAAGTGTATGGGGGATTCATTCAGTTGCACGGTGGTGGAAACTGAATTCTGGGGGGCGATGGATGATCCGAATCTGATGGTGGAGGGTCGGCCGGAAATGGTGGCGGAACTGGTGGCGGCAACGGCTCTGCATGAAGGGGAAGTGGCGCGAAATCCATATCACCTTATGCTGCCGGCCTGGATGCAGGATAATGTTCGCCGTGGCAGTGAACTGGTCGGGGGGCAGGGCACCGGTGCCCCCGCGTTTACCTTTGCTACCCTCTACCGGGTTCGGAAATGGAACCATGGGAAATTTTTCCAAACCCTGGAAAATATACAGGTTCCGGCTGCTGATCGGCCGGAATTGGAGCAGTGGAAATGGAAGTTATTATAAAGAAAAGTGCAGATGCAGCCAGCATTGCCGCAGCCCGGGTGGTTGCACGGTTGGTGCAGGAAAAACCAACGGCTGTGCTGGGGCTGGCTACGGGCAGTACGCCGCTGAAACTCTATAAAGAGCTGATTCGGATGCACCGGGAGGAGGACCTGGATTTCAGTCGGGTTACGACGTTTAATCTCGATGAATACATCGGGCTTGAGAAGACGCATGCGCAGTCATATTACCATTTTATGCATGAAAACCTGTTTAATCATATTCATGTTAAACCTGAAAATATTCACATTCCTGATGGAATGGCACCGGATGTTGCGGCCAGCTGTGCAGCGTACGAGCAACAGGTTGCCGATGCCGGCGGGATTGATTTGCAGATATTGGGCATCGGCTCGGACGGTCATGTCGGATTCAATGAGCCGACTTCTTCTTTTACTTCCCGTACCCGGATCAAAACTCTGACTAGACAGACCGTGGAGGATAATGCGCGGTTTTTTGGCGGTGCTGAGCATCAGGTTCCGCGTCACTGCATTACCATGGGTATCGGGACGATTATGGAGGCCCGGATGAACCTGCTTCTGGCTTTCGGAGAACGTAAGGCGACGGCGGTTGCAGAATCCGTGGAAGGGGCTGTTTCGGCGATGATGCCGGCATCGGTTCTGCAGCATCATCCGAATGCAAAGTTATTCCTCGATGAAGCGGCAGCTTCAGCACTGAAGCTGGCCGATTATTACCGATGGGTTTACGAAAGAAAGCCGGAATGGCAGAGGGATGCATGATGAAACCAGCACAAATTGCCGAAGTATTTGAGGTTCCGGGGCAACTCGTTCGCATTCGGCCGGAGGGCAATGGAAATGTGAACGATACGTATCTGGCGGTGTTTCGGACGCATTTTTCCGAAGAGCGCATTATTGTTCAGCGCGTGAATAAGCATGTTTTCAAGAAGCCGGAATGGATCATGGAAAATATGAGTATTCTCACGAATTACTGCCATAAGCAGTTGCAGGCGGAGCAGGGTCAGGCCGATCGGGTGTGGCAGCTGCCCCGCATTATTCCATGTCGGAACGGGCGCGATTATTTTCAAGACGATTCGGGGGAGTATTGGCGGGCATTAACCCTCATTGCCTCGGCAACCTCGTACGAAACGGCACAGAATATGGAACATGCGCACGAAGTTGGCGTGGTGCTGGGACAGTTTCATCGTTTGGTTTCCGGGATGAATCCGATGAGTCTGCGCGATACTCTGCCGGGATTCCATGAAACACCGGGATATTTAGAGCAATATGATGAGGTGCTTCGGCAGGAGCATTCACAGCGACTGACAGAACGTTCGATGGAGGTGAAAAATCTGCATCGTTTTGTGGCGCAGCGTCGTGATTTGGCCAATGTGCTGCAGGATGCACTGGAGTCGGGAGAGCTCAGGCAGCGGCTGATCCATGGTGATCCCAAGGTCAGTAATATCATGATTGATGATGATACGGGAAAGGGCACTGCCATTATTGATCTGGATACAGCCAAGCCGGGGCTGATTCATTATGATTTCGGCGATGCCCTTCGTTCCATCTGCAACCGTGGTGGTGAAGATGCCCGGAATCTGTCGAAGGTGACGTTTGACCTGGATCTGTGTGATGCTTTTGTCCGGGGCTACATGAAACATGCCGGCGATTTTCTGACGGATAACGATAAAAAATATTTGTTTGATGCGGTGCGGCTGATTGCCTTCGAGCTGGGGTTACGTTTCTTTCAGGATTATCTGGCAGGTAACCGTTATTTCAAAGTGATCTCACCCGAGCAAAATCTACTGCGTGCACGGGTTCAGTTCCGGCTTTGTGAAAGCATTGAACATCGTGAATCGAAGATTCGTAGAATCTTCGAACAGGCTATCGGCAAGGCTTCCGAAGATGATCTTGATTACATTGTCATTTAGTTCAAAAAACGACGGGAAAATTAACGGTTGTACACGGGGCTGCGCAGGAGCGGTCGGAAACATTTCGCCATACGTTCAGGGATTGCCGGTCTGTTTTGCGATGTAGATTTCGAGCTGAAGTTGGAGTTTAAAACCTATTGGGGCTGTGGCTTTAGCCGCTGCGTGTAACCGGGAAAAATAAAAACGTGAAGCCTTCAAAGTCAACAGCCGTGACCGTTCGATATCGGTCTGTGAATACTTTTGATCTTTGGGGTGTTAAGCGTGGAGATAAGGGATGCTAAACTATTTAGCAGGTATCGGAACATGGTGACTCTGAATGCGTATCCCCCAATCCCTCTTCAGAATAACAAGGTTCGAGCGATGTCTGATATACCACACCAAAAAGAGCGGCTTCTCTCTCTCGATACATTGCGCGGATTCGACATGTTATGGATTGTTGGCGGCGGTTTTCTGTTTCTGAAACTGGCTGAGATTACGGAATGGGGCTGGGCGGATGCGCTGGCCAAACAGATGCATCATGCCAAATGGGGATCATTTCATTTTTTTGATCTGATTTTTCCGTTGTTCATTTTGATGTCTGGCGTGGTTATTCCTTATTCGCTTTACAGCAGGCTGGATAAAGGAGAATCCAAAAAGTCGATTTATCTGAAAATCATAAAACGCTTTGTGATTCTGGTCGTTCTTGGAGCCGTTTATAATGGAGCATTGCAGTTTAAATTCAGTGAATTGCGTGTGGCCAGTGTGCTGGGGCTTATCGGGGGAGCTTATGCCATTGGAGCTCTCATTGCGGTTAATTTCCGTTCGGCGAAATCACTCGGTATTTGGGTGTTGGGTATTTTGCTGGGGTACGGAGTTCTTCAACTCTTTATCCCGGTGCCGGGTTATGGAGCTGGGGTTTTAAATGGGGAGGGCAGCTGGAATGGATATATCGATCGTCTTTTGATGCCCGGGAAACTGCTGAGTAAAACAATGGATCCGGAAGGGATTTTGGCGGTGGTGGTTTCGTCATCGATCACGCTTATGGGGGTGTGGGCCGGAATGCTGCTGAAACGCGATGAAATATCGCCCTATAAAAAAACCGGGATTATTGCCGGAGTCGGGGGAGGCTTTGTGGTGGTTGCCCTGATTCTTAAAACGTGGTACCCCATCATCAAGGGGCTGGCTACGGTGCCGTATATTATGCTGTCCGGCGGTTTGAGCCTGTTGTTGCTTGCTCTGTTCTACCTCGTGATTGACGTCTGGAAAGTACAGAGGTGGACGTTGTTTTTCCGGGTGATCGGCATGAATTCGATCACGATTTATCTGGCGGTTAAAATTTTCGATTTCTGGAAACCGGCTTCTTTTATCTTTGGCGGAGTCTCCCGGTATTTTGGAGATTTTGCACCGCTGATCATCGGGCTGGGAGTTATCTGCGTTGAATGGATTTTTCTCTATTTTCTCTACGGAAAAAAGTTTTTCTAAAGGTGTGATGGGGGAGATGAAAAATTATTTTGTCATTTTATTTCTGTTGGCCGGGTTGTCTGTATCCGCCGATTCCGGGGTCCGGGAGTGGGCTGAAACTCTGTTTCCGTTTGGCCGCGATTGCCGGCAGCATGCGACTGCGGCTGCGGCTGAAAAAGGCCTCCGGATAAACGGATTCTCGGTTACGGGTATTCCGCAAAATGCTGGAATTTCCGCAGATAAACAACCGTTGTAACGAAGGCAGGATAGGAGCTGATTATGAAAATAAAGATAGGATTAAGACATGCCGCATCCAGTGATTGGAACCGTGTTGCAGAATTGATTTATATGTCGACGAATGCCTGGTATCAGGCGAAGGGAAATCCTCCGATCTTTCAGGGAGCTCCCGATTCCACCCGCCTTTTTTGCGAAGTGTATGATGAGCTGGATGCTTCCCGCTGCCTCATTGCGGCGGATGAAACCATGGGAAGCCTTGCCGGTTCCTGTTTTTATCATGACCGTGAAACCCATGTGTCGCTCGGTATCATGAACGTCCACCCTAATTATGCCGGACAAGGCGTTGCGCGGCAGTTATTGGAATATATCCTGAATTTTGCAGAAGAGCAGGGGAAACCGTTGCGTCTGGTTTCGAGTGCCATGAATCTGGATTCCTATTCTCTTTATAATCGTGCGGGCCTGGCTCCGTATGCGGTGTATCAGGATATGATTTTCGATGTGCCGGAAGAGGGCATTGAGGAGCGGACTCCCGAGGGCAAGCGGGTACGGAATGCTCAGCTTTCCGATGTGGCGGCGATGGTTGCATTGGAAGAGGATGTTCTGGGGATTCGCCGTGGTTCTGATTTTGAATATTTTATAAAGAATAAAAGGGGCGATTGGCATATGAGCGTGATTGAAGATGAGCAAGGAAATCTTGATGGTTTTCTGGCTTCGATCTGGCATCCGGCCAGCACCATGCTGGGGCCGGGGTGTATGCGCTCCGATGAGTCGGCAGTTGCTCTGATCCGTCGCGAGCTGAATTTCCGCAAAGGAAAAACGATGGTTTGGCTGGTGCCGTCGGATCGCCCGGTCATAACGCAGGCCATGTATGGACTGGGGGCAAAAAACTGCGAGCTCCATTTTGGCCAGACCACTGGAGAAGGGCCTTCCATTCGAGGAGTGGTGATGCCGACGTTTATGCCCGAAACGGCCTAGATGATCGCGGTTTGATGACCGGGTGGTCACGCGGAAATCACGCATTCATATCTGACGAAGAACCGATTTTCTTCCTTTTCCGGCCTGTTTCTGCAACGTTTATTTCATGAATCGAATATTCAGACCCTTGAAGTTTCAGACGCCGGTTTTTGAAGAGGGAAAACCGGTGTTTCCGGATGCGCCGCAGCGGGTAACGCCGTATATGCTGCATAATATGCGGAACTGGAAGTGGGAAGTGGAGATCAAGGAACTGACGCTGCAGTATGTAATGAGCGGGCATATTGCGTATCAAATGGAGGGGCAGACCGTCCGGGCGACGCGGGGAACCTGTTTTCTGTTCCGGCCGGGACAGCGGCTGAGCGGCCGGGCGATGGACGAAAGGCCGGTAACGATGTTTGCGGCGCATTTTGCGGATCTTCCGGACGTTGAAAATATCCGAGGGTTGATTCATGCACCAATCCGTGAGGTCAGTCTGTTTGAAGCGACGGCGGAATATGCCGTGAAGTGCCGGCAGCGCGAAGAGTCTTCTTCCGGCATCCATACCGAAACGGCGCTGCGTCAATTGTTCCATCTGTTGCAGGATAATCTGGATCTCGGGCATATTAGTGCGGTCCAGCAGCAGGTGGAAGCCCTGCTGGAGCAGATCAAACGTGAACCCGGTCTGGACTGGCGGGTGGACGTGATGTGCGGGAAAATCGGGATTTCGCGCTCGCAGCTGACTCGTTGGTTTAACCGGCTGACGGGAACTTCGCCTAACCGTTATGTGATTGAGCACCGTATTGCACAGGCGATTCAGTTGCTGGGTATGACGACGAGTTCCATCGCCGATATCGCCGCTGCACTGGGCTATACCGATGTGCCCTTTTTTATCCGTCAGTTTCGCAAAGAAACCGGGATGTCGCCGGGTTCGCTGAGAAAAGCGGAAGAATAGTGAGTGCTACAATAGTCCAACTATTGGAAAAATAGTTTTCTTAGGGTTTGAAGGTCGTTTTGTTATATCTCTTCACTATGAAAACAGAAAAAAGCACATCCTCTCTATCCCGTCGCAGTACGCTGAAAGCCGGCGTCTTCACCGCAGGTGCCGTCGCAGCGCCTACGATTATTCCAGCTTCCGTTCTGGGCGGTCAGGCACCATCGAAAAAACTGACGATGGGTTTTATCGGTGTCGGCAATCAGGGCACCAATGTGAATTTGAAAAATTTCCTGTCGCAGGACGACTGCCGCGTTGTGGCGGTTTGCGATGTGAAGGCGAATAATCAGGACCATGCGCAGCAGATTGTGAATGAGAAATACGGTGATAAAGGGTGTGCCGGCATTCCGGATTTTCGCAATATGCTGGCTCGTAAGGATATCGATGCGGTCTGTATTTCCACGCCGGACCATTGGCACGTTCCGATGTCGATCCTGGCGATGGAAGCCGGTAAACATGTGATCAGCGAAAAACCGACCCTGACGATTGCCGAGGGGCGCGAGCTGGTGAAGGTGCAGAAGAAGACCGGAAAGGTGTTTACGGTCGGCCTTGAGGACCGTGCGGTTATTCATTATTACAAGCTGGCCGAGGCCGTCCGCAACGGAGCCATCGGCGACCTGATTAAAATTGATGTGGGGCTGCCCTACAAATCCTGGAGTTATCCGAACATGCCGGAAATTCCTGTGCCCGATGATTTCAACTACAGCATGTGGCTGGGTCCTGCACCATATAAACCCTACACGGCAAACCGCACGGAGCCGCAGGCCTGGCGTCAGCAGGATGCCTTTGCCGCCGGTGTTCTGACCGATTGGGGTATGCATCTGTGCGATACCGCCCAGGTCGCCAATTTCTCCGAACGGACCAGCGCGGTGAAAGCGGAACCCATTAAGTTCATCGTTCCGAAAAATTCCATGAACGACGTGCCGAACTATTTCGATCTGAAATTCACCTATGCAAACGGCGTCACGATGAATGTACTCTCGTCGCAGCCCCGTATCATGTTCTATGGAACTCAGGGCTGGTGCGGATGCGACGGATGGCGTGGCCAGTTGATGGCGCATGACAAGCGCATCCTGAAAGCGAGATATGAAGATAACAAAATCTGGAAGATGCCGCCCTATGAGCAGCGCAATTTTCTCGATGTGGTACTTCATGGGGCAAAACCAAATTATGATGCTGAAGATCTGCATCGTCTGAGCACGACACTGCTGACCGGATCGATTGCCATGAAGCTGAACCGGACGGTCAAATGGGATCCGGAAAAGGAAGAATTCCCCGGCGACAGCGAAGCCAATGCACTCCGTTCCCGCGAAACGTCCAACGATTGGAAAAATGCTTAGTTTCTGTGTTCCCGGGCCGGGACTCACGTTCAATGAAAAAGGTACGATATGAAAAAAACAGCACTGACAGCATTACTCCTTTTCGCCGCCGCGGGTTATGCCGAAGAGGGGTTTCATATCTATAAAAGTCCGGGCGTCACCTGGACGCCGAAGATTCCGGGGCAGGAGTGGATTGTTCATCAGAAGGACCGTCCGCAGCCGCCGCGGGTTAAACCCGCTCCGTATCCGGGAATGACGCCGGCTCCGTCGGACGCGATACTGCTCTTTGACGGAACGTCACTGAATAAACTGAATACGAAATGTCCGGTCGTCGATGGCGCACTTCGGGTCAGCGGCGGCATTTCATCCAAGGATGCCTTCGGCGATTGCCAGCTTCACATTGAATGGCGGACGCCGACGGAGATTAATACCAATAAAATCAACAATTCGGGAAACAGCGGGATTTTCCTGATGGGAAAATATGAAATTCAGGTATTCGATTCTTATTCGGTGGAACTCTATGCCGATGGCTCGGCCGCTGCGGTCTATGGTCAGACGCCGCCGATGTTCAACGTCTGCCGGAAGCCGGGCGAGTGGCAGACGTATGACATCTTTTTCAAAGCACCTGTGTTTGATGAAGAAACGCTGGTGACTCCGGCCTATGTCACGGTCATGCACAACGGAGTCTTTGTCCACGTTAATACCGAGATTACGGGACCGACCAAACACAATAAAGCGCTGCTCTACGAAGCACATGAACCCCGTCGGCCTTTCTGGATTCAGGCCCACGGCAGTCCGGTTGAGTATCGTAATATATGGATTCGGGATCTCGGAAAATAAAGCGGCAGGGAGCTTTTGCTATTGTCCGGAAGCTTTAACGAGGGCGAAAAAACGGTCTTCGTATTTTTCCCACAGATTGTTGAGTTTCAGCATTTTGGCCAGACCGTTTATTTTTGAAGGATCACGCGAGGCTTCGAGAAAGGCCTGATCGATATTATCGGTCAGGCGTTTCTTCATATCAACAGACTGCTGCTGGAAATCCTGCATATTGCCCTGGGCGGAATGCTGAACGAGGTCGACCATCAGCTTCATCAGGCAGACTTCCCACGGATCATCAACGCCGACCAGAATGGAACTTAACGGATCATCTTTTTCCGCCACTTCCTGTTTAACGCGGTCGAGCACATTGTTGATGTGATCGCTCACCACGTATTCTTTCAATTCCTGTTTTTCCAGCGAAAATCCATATTGAATGATCCGGAGCTCATTCGCATGTTCGCGCAGCCAGTCGGCATACTCCTGGGCCTCGGCGCCCAGATCGCCGACATCCACCTGGCCCAGTGACTGCGGGGTGATGATGGCCGGTTTCAGTGCCTTCAGGTGGCCTTCGCGGACCACCACTTTGTCCAGGCTGTCCATATGCTGGCATACCAGATAGTAATTCACCACGGTATCGCCGAAGGTCTCCAATTGGCCGGTGGGTGTGGTAATCAGTTCGGTATTGTTTACCGCATACCAGAAATCAAACTGTTTATCGTTGCTCATAACGTACTGGACCTGTCTGTTTGAGTAATGTTCGGAAGATGAGTCGAATACTTACTTCATATTCTTTTCGTTGGCCTGATAGTCGGCAAATTTCATTGAAACCACCTTGGAGATGCCGCGGGTCTGCATGGTGACACCGTAGATGACACTGGCTGCGGCAATGGTCTGGCGGCTGTGGGTAATGATAATAAACTGCGACTGAGTCAGAAAATCGGTCAGGGCTTCGACAAAGCGGTTGATGTTGGCATCGTCGAGCGCCGCGTCGAGCTCGTCGAGCACGCAGAAGGGGCTCGGCTTCACTTTAAACAGCGAGAAAAGCAGGGCCACAGCGGTCATCGTGCGCTCACCGCCGGAAAGCAGCGAGATGGTCTGCAGTTTTTTTCCGGGGGGGCGGGCGATGATTTCAATGCCGGCTTCAAGCACGTCTTCGTCGTCGGTGAGCACCAGTTTGGCGGAACCTCCGCCAAAGAGCTTTTTAAACATTTCCTGAAACTCGGTGTTCACCTTATTGAAGGTATCTTTAAAAAGTTCAGTGGTTGTGTTGTTGATCGTTTTGATCATATCCAGCAGCTGCTGTTTTGCGGCGGCGAGGTCTTCCTGTTGCTTCAGAAGAAAGGTATAGCGCTCTTCATGTTCGGCATGCTCTTCGATGGCAACAAGGTTCACCGGTCCCATTGAATTGAGTTTAGCCTGCAGTTCGGCCACGCGGGTTTCGATGACTTCGCGTTCCGGAACTTCATCGTTTTCCCAGTGGGGAGCTTCGGCTTCCGCCAGCTCCTCTTTGGTGATTTGGTAGGCACCGGTGACGCGCTCCAGGGCATTGTCGTGGCGCATGGTGAACTCGGCCTTTTCCACCTCATACGTTGATTTTTTATTCAGTTCATTTTCCAGATCGCGCCGGATCACCTGCAGACGGTTTTCCGCCGTGGTCAGAATCTGAATGGTTTCTTCGCGGCGGGAACGTTCTGCTTCAAGCGTTCGGGTGGTTTCATCCAGCCGATCTTCCAGAGGCTGGATTTTATTCTGTTCGTCCTCGATGGAAACCTTGAGGTCTTCAATGCGGCGGTTATAGGAATCCACGCCGCTCGACCGTTCGTTAATCAGTTCCTCAAGTTCAGCGATGCGGGCTTCCATCGGCTGTTTCCGGTTGTTGAGGTGTTCGAGGATATTGGTTTTCTGGGAATAAACAATGCGATGCTCGGACGTGATCTGAAGAGCGCTGTTGCGCTCCTCTTCAACGGTGGTCAGCATACGGGTCTGCTCCGCACTGGCCTGGCGTACTTCGGACTGGCGGTTACGGCAGTTCTGCAGTTCTGTGGCCAGTTTCCGGCGCATCTCAGCGCCTTCACTTTCGTTCTCCTGCAGATTATTGAATTCAAAGGTTACGGTTTCAACACGATTGCGTGCGGTTTTGGTTTCCCGGCTGACCACCTGCAGTTCACCTTCCTGTAAGGCAAGTTCGCGCCGGAATTCTTCGAGCATCTGGCGGGCGCTGTTAATGGATTCCACCATGGTTGATTCGTCGGACCGCAGTGTTTCAAGCTGGTTTTCCAGTGTCAGGATCTCTTCCTCCAGTCCGTTGATTTCGCTTTGCAACTGCTCGCGTAACTGATGGCGGGCGAGCGGACTTTTATCCTCGGTGCCCGGCATCCAGATCTCCGATGCGCCGCATCCGGAAATCACGGTACCGTTCTGGGTCACGACCACCGTGTCGGCGGACAGTACGTCGGGAATCTCCACCTCGGAGCCGACCACACGCACATTCCAGAAAAGACGGCGAATCAGCGGAGCGACGGCATCATCAAAAGTAATACAGTCGATCAGCGCCCGGCCGATGGCGGAGGAGTCCAGTTGGGCTTCTTCCCTGGCTGAGGCCACACTCAGCAGGCGGGCACTGCCGGCTTCATTATCGCGCAGCCAGTTGAGTGTCTCGCGCGCAAAGGCTTCATCGCGAACCACAACGGCATCGATGCAGGGGCGCAGAATGGCTTCCAGTGCGGTCTGATATTCCGGCGAAGTGGTCATTTGTTCGGCCAGCGGTCCGATAATGCCGGAATGGTCGGGGGTGAAATCATCCGGGGGATTGAGCAGGATTTGTGCGCCGGGCGGGAACCCTTCCTGCCGGGCTTCGCCGCCGGAAAGCATTTCATGCCGGGCGCGCTTGGCGGCCGCGGTTTTCTGCAGTTCGTTGAGCTTGCGTTCACTTTCAACAATGCGGTCTTTGCGCGATGCCCGGTCGGAATTGAGGCTGTTCAGGGTATCGGCCTGTTCAGCCACCTTACTCTGAAGTGTTTCAACCATTGCCGTCATTTCCTCTTCACGTTCGGTAAACGAGGCCAGCGAGCGTTCGAGTTCGGCCTTTTCGGTGGCGAGTCGTTCCTTTTTCAGCATGGCCTCGCGGTCGCGTGCGTCGAGGGCATTCAGTTCATTCTGCATTTTGGAGGCTTTGGAATCGAGAGCGACGGATTCATTGCGCAGCTCGTTGAGAGCCATCCGTGTGGCATTCATTTTTTCTTCGGCCTGTTTCTGAATTTCGGTGACTTTTTCCAGTTCAATGCCGGCCGCCTCTTTTTCGACTTCCGCTTCCTGAATGTTGCTGATGATTTGTTCAAGTTCTGCCCGGTGAGACTCCAGGCGCACCCGCGCCTCCTCCGTCTCCTGCGTATTGCGCTGGGCCAGCGTGGTCAGCTCGGCAATCCGGTCGGTGTTCATGGTGATCAGGTTTCTGGTCCGCTCCAGTTCACTCCGGGCGGCGGAAGCCTGTTCCATCGCCTGCGAAATGCTTTCTTCCAGCCGGGTAAGGGCGGAGCGTGAATTTTTTGCTTCTGCTTCCGCGGATTCCACTTGTTTGTGGAGCTCATTGACCTTGTGTTCCAGCACCTGGAGTTCGCCGGAAAGCTCGTTGATCTTCTGGGCATATTCTTTCAGACGCTGGTTTGTGACATAAAGATCCAGGCTGCGCATCTCTTCCGAGAGTTCTTTATAGCGCCGGGCTTTTCCGGCCTGGCGCTGAAGCGAGATGATCTGTCGTTTCACTTCGCGCACGACATCGTCGAGGCGGAGCAGGTTGGCCTCGGTATGCTCCAGTTTGCGCAGGGCCTCTTTTTTGTCGGCTTTGTATTTGGTGATGCCTGCGGCTTCTTCAAAAACGGTGCGGCGGTCATCGGCACGCGCCGAAAGAATCTGGTCGATTTTTCCCTGTTCGAGTACGGAGTAGGAATCGGTGCCGACGCCGGTATCCATGAACAGACGCTGGATGTCTTTTAAGCGGCAGGCTTTGCGGTTCAGAAAATAGCCCGATTCGCCGGAGCGGAAAACGCGGCGGGTAATGCAGACTTCGTCGTATTCAATGCCGAGGGCTTCCGTGCAGTCGGCCAGCGTGATGCTGACCTCGGCCATGCCGAGCGGTTTGGACGAGTCGGTACCGTTGAAAATGACGTCTTCCATTTTCGCTCCGCGCAAGGCGCGGGCACGCTGTTCACCGAGTACCCAGCGAACGGCGTCGGAAACATTACTTTTTCCGCAGCCGTTCGGACCCACAATCGCCGTCATACCCGGCTCGAAGTCCAGCTTGGTCTTATTCGCGAAGCTTTTAAATCCAACAATTTCCAGGGTTTTCAGATACACAAATCTTCCTCCAAAAAAGCGATCGCCGAAACTAACACAATCCGCAGAACGGAGAGAAACCGAAACTGGGTGGAAATAGGGCGTTCGGACAGGCGGAATAATTTAGAAAAACCGGGGCAGGGAATTATTCTGCCTTCACCTTACATGGCCTAATATGGAGTCCGGAATGACATTTACTCAGAGGAAAACGGAACCGTGGTACCGGAGCAGAACGGATGCCGGGGCACGAAGCGGTATGAAAAGGCGGGCAATGAATATGCTACTGGAGATTGAGCCCAGCGGGGAGATCCGGGGCATGTGCTGCCGATACCTGTCGATTTCTGTGTACTGAAGGGTAAGGGAACGGTGTCGGTTGGCGAAGGGGGACTCAACATCTCCGGGGGTCAGATGATTTCTTTCGCGCCGGATTTTTCCAGTAGCTGGAAGAATGAGATCTCGACCCCGGCTGAGGCTTTCGTGATCAAATCCATCGGATAGAGCTGTTTGGCAGAGGCAGGTACGGGCTGCTTCAATGCAGCAACGGCGGAATCGAAGAGTGTAGATGCTGCAATTTGCACATGAGAGCATTTTTTAAATATGTGGTAACGGTTTTGATCTTTCAGTATGGTTAAGTTATGAAAAATTTTATGAAGGTTGTTTGGGTGCTCGTTGCGGTTTCGCAAACGATTGTTGCTCAGAAGTTTTATTCTGCGGAACAGAAACAGTGGGCTCTGGCGGTTTCAGCTATACTTACAGAACGAAACCAGGAAGATTTATTTGCCTTAACCGGCGCGCCTCAAATTCAGCTTGCCGTTGATGCGAAAAAAGAAACACTGGTGACGTGGTGGAGTGTGGATTCCCGCAAAGAGCTTCTGGAAGTGATGCGATGGGCACGCGATGAAGGTCATCGGGCAGTCTATGAACGCATCCACAAGAATCTGGATAAAGCCGGGTGGTGGCCGGGTTTTCAGTATAAAATTCGGAATGCAATGGATCCGCAGTATCAATACCGATGTAATTTTGTTATGGAGCATAAAGATGACCTTAAGGCGGAGCAGCTGGTGGCTTGGGATATTGGCAGGGTGGTTTCTCTGGCTCGTTGGGGGGTGTTGTGTGGGTACTTACAGGAAGAGGAGGCCTGGAATTGGATTATGGAGGCTGCCCAGCAATTACAACAACGGTACAGCTCATGGGAGGAATTCGCGACGAATTATCTGTTGGGGCGGGAATTTTCGACGCGGTACCGTTCGACTGATGCGGTTCATTTGTATCACAAGGCGGCTTTCTGGAACCTGAACAATGTGTACAGTCCCTGGAAATGTATGGAATGGGACCTGGATCTGTCGGGAAGCAATGTCAAACCCGAGTCTGCAGAATTGCCGAATGTCTCGGATTATTATTTAGCTCTTGAATATGATTGGGATGATTCTGCAGACAAGGCCGTCGGCCTTTTAAAAAAAGTGGCCGGCAAAGGTGAATCCCTGTATCGAGGGTTGGCGTACCGTCGAATGGGACATGTCTATGAATATGGGCGAAGCGGAATTTCCAAGAATTGGAAAAAGGCGCTCGAATATTATGAGCAAGGGGCGGAATTCAGTGAGGGCAACTGCCTTTTTAAGCTTGGCTATGCCCATTATACGGGAAAAGGCAGGCCAAAGGATTTTTTGAAGGCGATGGATTATTGGCGGGCAGCAGCTGATGCCGGGAATGTGGATGGGTTGACCCATCTCGGTATTCTTTACAGCGATGGTAAAGGGGTGGAGAAAGATGTTGAAAAAGCGGCTGCCTATTATCGTGAAGCGACCATGTGGGGTGCAACTTCTTCTGAAAATAATCATGCATGGATGATGTATGAAAATCCGGAAATCTGGGAACCCGATATTGCCATTCGCATGGCTTATAACGGAGTCCAAAAATGGGAATGCAATCCTCACTACCATACGCTGGTGAAAGTATTGATGAAGGCAGAGCGGTGGGACGAGGCTGGGCGTGCGCTCAATCAGTGGCAGCGGTTCGATATGCGGAATAGGGAGATCTATGATCCCGTTGCGGTCCCGGAAAAATTCAAGAAACTGCGTAAACAGATTCGGGATGAACGGGTGGAGTCACATCGCCGGTTTGTATCCTCCGGCACCGCGGCGGACTGAAAAATGTCGATCACGCTCGAAGTTCTCGTGATCAATTCGTTGAATTAACCGAGAAAGAACGCTAAGCGCCGAAAGGCGGTATTTTTTGCGCTCTATCGGGTTTTTGCAGTTAAAAAGTTTTATCGGTCGGAACCGGTTTTGGCGATTTCGGTCATGAGGCGTGCGCCGTCGAGGCAGGCGACGTAGGGCTTGAGATCTTCGGCATTTTCGATGACGTAGTCGGTCAGCTGTTTTTTGACCACACTCTGAAGTTCCTCGGGGTTCCAGGGTTTGGAAATATAGTGGTGCAATTGGGCTTCATTCACAGCCCGGACAGTATCTTCGAGGCCGGCCTGGCCCGTGATGAGAATTTTGCGAGAATCCTGATATTCGTCATTGTTCTCAAGAGAAACGAGAAAATCCACGCCGCTTTCGCCGGGCATCATGTGGTCGCACAAGGCAAGGCCGAGCTCAAGGCCTTCTTCTTCGAGTTCGGTAAGGACGTCGCGGGCGTCGTTGACATCTTCGGCGGCCTCGATGCGGAAGGCGCCGGCAAACGGTTTGAGGTCGCGGATGACGGCTTCGCGGACTTCGGCTTCATCTTCTACACACAGTATGGCAATTTTTTTCATGATGGGTTCTCCTGACTTGATAGTAATACAGATTCCGCCGCACCTTCAACGGGAAGGGTGATGGAAAATTCTGTGTGTCCGGGTTCCGATGTTACGTCGATGCGGCCCCCGTGCCGGGTAATGATATTTTTAGTGATGGAAAGGCCCAGTCCCAGTCCGAAGTCGACGCGGCCTTTGCGGGTGGTGAAACGGAGCTCAAAAATTTTATCAATATTTTCCGGCGAAATTCCCGGACCGTTGTCGATGATGCCGATGGTGACGGTGTCGGTGTCGCACCGGGTCCGGATCATCAGCCGGCCTTTATTGCCCATGGCATCGAGGGCGTTTCCGATGATATTGGTCCAGACCTGATTCAGTTCGCCGGCGTTGGCAATGATGTCCGGAAGGGTTCCGTACTCTTTTTCAACAGTCACGTTGCGCAGCCGGTTGGAGAAGAGCAGGAGCGTATCGTCGATCCCTTTGTGGACGGAGATGTATTCATTTTCGGGGTGGTCGGCGTGGATGTAGGAACGCAGACTCTGCACGATGCCGGAGATGCGCCCGGCGCAGCTGCTGATGTTGCGCAGTGCGGAGCCGATCTGGTGGTAGAGTTCGAGCTGCTCCAGCTGTTCGGTCGGTGAGCCGGAAATATCGTTGCTCAGCAACTCATATTCCGCGGCACTGTGAATGCCGATTTTCACCAGACGGTCGGCGAGCTCGGCATCGTTGATTTCGGCAGTGAGTTTTTTGCGTTCTGCCCGCTGCTGGCGGGTGGATACGGATTCCGAGTGGAACGAGCGGTCGAGGATTTGCTGCATGCTGCGGCCGTTGGCAATCTGATTTGAGAGGGCGAGCAGGTCGTTGTGCACAAAGTCGGAGGCGCGAATGATGGCTGCGACGGGATTGTTGAGCTCGTGGGCGACGCCGGCGGAGAGTTGACCGAGAGTAGCCATTTTTTCCGATTCCACCAGCATGGCCTGGGCTTTCTGAAGTTCGTCCAGCGTTTGGACCACCTGTTCGTGTTCGGCGGCGATATCTTTGTTGAGTTTGAGCACTTCTTCCTGAAGGGCAATCAGCCGTTTGTGCCGCCGGCCCATGGACTGAAGCAGTACGGAAATCAGCAGATTACGCAGAATATCGCTGTTCTGCAGGGCTTCGTCGAGCTGCCGGTTGGTGATCCGCAACAGTTTGAGCGGGGTCTGGGCACAGCAGGAAAAAACCGCGCGTGAATTCCGGGCCAGAGCAATCAGGCCGAGAATGCGCCCGGCGGTCTGCTTGTGAAAGATGATCTTTTCGCCATTAACTTTACGGTAGAGTTCCACCTGTCCGTCGAGCAGGATCCATATGCCGTTGAGCTGCTGATTCTCTTCAAACAGGGTGACGCCCGGTTCGATGCTGAGCCGGGGCGGGGAATTGAGCTGGTAGTCGAGCTCGGAAATGAGGCCGTCCTCAATCTCTTCATTGGGGAGATTGAGCAATCCTATTTGAAGGGGGTTGAAGGGCTCACTCATTCAGGCATAATTCCAAGCAGATTCCAGAGTTTGGAAGCAAATCCGGCATAAAGGATCGTGCCGAGAATACCGAACATAATGCCCGTGATGGCCATATCTTTGGTTTTTATGGCACCGGTGGAGTAGGCAATCGCATTCGGTGGAGTGGAGATCGGCAGGGCCATGGCCAGTGATGAGCCGATGGCAATGAACACGGCGGAGGCGACCGGGCTGATGGCGACGCCGGGGGCGGTGGCCAGACTCATGCCGATCGGGACCAGCAGGTTGGCGGTGGCGGAATGGGAAATGACAGAGCCCATGAGCAGGGCGGCGATGAACATGCCGCCTGCGATGAAGGCCGGCGACATTTCCGCCCAGTTGATCAGTCCGATAAGCCACTGATCCAGCCCGCTTTTGCCTACGCCGCTGCCCATGGCGATGCCGCCGGCGACAAGCCAGAGTACGCTCCATTGCATCGAGTGGAATTCTTTCTGGTTGATCACGCCGGTGGCGAGCAGTACGACCACCGGCATGAAGCCGACGATGGTTGAGGGGATGCCATGCAGCTTTTCTGTGAACCAGAGCAGAATGGTGGCGGCGGCGACAATGTAGAACAGAATGGCTTTCGGGGTGGTCTCAAATTTGGAATCGATGTCGATTTCGATTTTGGAATCGTTTTGGGAGTAGAATTTCGCAAGGACAAACCAGGCGAAAAACAGCACGATGAGCATGAACGGGATAACCATGATCATCCAATTGACGAAGCTGATGTTGACGCCTTCTTTAGCCAGTGCTCCCAGCGCAATAGCGTTGGGGGGCGTGCCGACGGGGGTGCCCATGCCGCCGATGTTGGCCGCAACGGGAATGGCGAGGACGAGACCGATTTTCGTGCGGTCACCTTCCGGCAGTTTGGCGATGAGCGGCAGGACCACGGCGATCATGGTGGCAGTGGTGGCGGTGTTGCTCATGAACATCGAGAAAATGGCGGTGATAAGCATCAGGCCGAGAATCACGCGGGAGGGCATGGTGCCGAAGGGTTTAATCAAAACGCGGACAAGGTTCGTGTCGAGATTGAATTTGGCTGCGCCGTCGGCGAGGAAAAATCCGCCGAGGAAGAGCATAAGGACCGGGCTGGCGAGTGCGCCGTAGAAGCCTTTATAAGACGGGGCATCGAATCCGGCCGGTAATGGAAGCATGGCTTTGTCGGAAATAAACAGGATTTCCAGAATAATAATCAGAGCCGCCGTGGCGTGGAGCGGGATTGCTTCTGAAATCCAGAGGGCAATCGCCATCAGAAAGATGGAGAGGACCCGGTGGCCGGCAACGGAAAGACCGTCGAACTGAACCACAAATGGAATGATGAATGCGATAACCGCAACGATGAGACCGATGATTCTGGTCTTGTTAAGCCCCTTAGCGTTCTCTGTCATATTCTATAACCCCCTGAAAAGTAAACCTGTGCATTATGCACAAAGAAAATTTACAGGCAATGGTAAACAAAAATATTGGGTATGGATTTATCGATAAAGGATTCGCATAATCCTGTTCCGGCAAAATACGGGGTGGACAAGGCCGGGGCAGTTTGTAAACGTGTACTCATCTATTTTGTAATCGGGAGAGATGTGTATGCCGGCAAAACGTAAGTATAATGTTAAGGGAACCAACGACTTTATCGTGCTTGCCGCGATTTTCTTTTTTCTCTGCCTCTGGGCAATCAAAGATGCGTGGTTTCCTTCAGAAAAAGTCCTTAGAAAACACCCTCGTGAAATGATGGCCACGTTCGAAGAGGACGGCACGGTTGAGGATGTATTGGTGGAAGTCGGCGATTCCGTGGCCGAAGATCAGGTGATTGCCCGATTGCGCAGCGACCGCATTGCCGCAGAGTATGAAAAGGCCAAAATCGATTTTACCGAGAAACGGAAAAAACATCAGATGATGGAGCTTGCCCGTAAAAATGCGGAGAAAAACGGGGTGTCGGAGCAGGGCTATGCCGATATTCTCAAAAGCGAAGAACAGGCCAGGGTTGCGCGTGAGGAAGCTCATGCAACAGTGAATGCATTGAAGGAAAAGATCGATTCCTCTGTGTTGCTTTCGCCCACCAAGGGCAAGGTGATGGAGATTCGGGTGGGGACTCATACGATGGTGGACAGTGTTCCTGCTGAATTTGGCGGTACTGTTGCTGTGGATAAAGAGGCTCGTAAAATCACCGTTTCCGGGGCGAACGGTCAGCTGCAGGAATGGGTTGCGGCGGATGCCCAGGTCCTCAAAGTTCATGACGGTGATACGGTGGAGCAGGGCGATGTGCTGGCCGCCGACCCGGCCATTCTGATTAATCCGAAAGACCATTTTTATCTGTTCAATAAGAGTCTCGCAATTTTCAGTTTTTTTGCGTTCTGGACGTTTCTGGCTATTCATATTCTGGGACGGTGATTTCCAGCTCCTGGAAAACCACCCTAATTCACTAAATATCACCGGATTAGCTTGACCGCGAAATGCGGCGGATTATTATCCGTGGTTCATTTTTGCGAAAACATTCATTCTTTTTATTGAAACGTCTATAAATCAAGGAGATACATCAAAATGACGAAACGTGATTTGGTAATGCGCATCGCCGACGAAACCGGCCTGATTCAACAGGATGTTTATGCGGTGATTCAGAAGAGCCTCGACTACATTGTTGAGGCCCTCGAAAACGACGATACCGTTGAGTTTCGTAATTTCGGTGTGTTCGAAGTCCGTGAACGCAAGCAGCGCATTGGTCGTAATCCGAATAAGCCGGAAAATGTGGTCACCATTCCGGCCCGGAAAGTGGTTAAATTCAAGCCGGGCAAGATTATGCGCGAACGGATCACCGGGGAGTAATCATTTAATTACCGATTTCCAGCATGCCGATTGCCGATTCAATTGAGAAGCGTCGCAGCCCGGAAATCGGAAATCAACACGTGGAAATCAACCAATGGCAAATAACGAGTTCCAGCCGCTTCAGGGCATGTCCGACATTCCGGCGCCGGAGATTTATCTCTGGCGCATGATGGAGGAACGGGCGCGCAACGTTTTCACCAGCTACGGCTACGACGAGTTGCGCACCCCGGTGCTTGAAAAAATCACCGTCTTTCAGCGTTCGCTCGGCGAAACCACTGACGTGGTAAAAAAGGAGATGTACTCCTTCAAGCCGAGTAAACACGAACTGGCGATGCGCCCGGAAGGTACGGCGGGAACCATGCGTCATTTGGCCGGACGCGGTGAAGAGGGGCTGAATGCGCGTGTTTTTTACATTGCCCCGATGTTCCGCTACGAGCGTCCGCAGGCCGGTCGCAAGCGGCAGTTTCATCAGGTTGGTGTTGAAGCCACCGGTGAACCGAATCCGCTGGCCGATGCGGAAGCCATTGCCTTGCAGAAAAGCCTGCTTGATGCCTGGGGGCTGACCGGCTCCACCATCAAGGTGAGCACCCGCGGTGAGCCGGATGATCGGCCGAAAGTGGCGGAAGGGTTGCGTGAGGCGCTTCGTCCGTATGAGCAGGAGCTTTGTGAAGACTGTCAGCGCCGGATCGATGAAAATGTGCTGCGCGTCATCGATTGTAAAAACGAGAGCTGCCAGAAAATCGTCGATCAGATTCCTTCTCCGATTGAATTTATGAGCGAGGCTTCGCGCGGCTATCTCGATCAGGTCATTCAGGCTTTGGACGCGATGGGTGTGGAAGTGACTGTTGATCCGAAGCTCATTCGCGGGCTCGATTATTATGTGCACACCGTCTGGGAAATCAGCCATTCTGCTCTCGGTGCACAGGATGCGCTGGCCGGCGGCGGTCGTTATCTGATTGATCTCGGTAAAAAAAGGATTCCGGGCGTTGGTTTTGCGGTTGGTTTTGAGCGTGCCATCATGGCGCTGGAAGCCTGTGGGATTTCCGGCGAACAGTTTGCACCGGAAGGCGGTATCTGGCTGGTATCGCTCGGTGAAAAAGCTCTGATGGAAAACATGAAGCTGGCGGCTGAACTGCGTGCCAAAGGTATTCGCTGCGGTATGGAGCTTGCAGCGAAAAGTATGAAGGCGCAGATGCGCAAAGCCGGCCGGTCCGGCGCGGCGAAGGTGGTTATCCGCGGCGACGATGAAATTACCAACCAGACTTTAATTATTAAAGATATGGAGCAGGGGACGCAGGAAGATGCGCCGCTTGCGGAGTTGTTCGATAGAATTTAATGGAGAAAACAATGCATCGTTACAGAACGCATACTTGCGGCGAACTTAGAAAAGAGCACATTGATGAAACCGTCAGGATTTCCGGCTGGGTGCACAGTGTGCGCGACCACGGCGGAATTATCTTTATCGACCTTCGCGATCACTACGGTCTGACCCAGGTGGTCATTGACCCGTCGAAACCGTTCTACAAAGGCGTTGAGCACTGGCGTGTTGAATCCACGATCTGCTTTACCGGAAAGGTTGTTGCCCGTTTTGAAGAGGCGGTTAATCCGAATCTTGCGACCGGTGAAATTGAACTGGTGGCGGAAGAGATGGAAACGCTGGGCGAATCCAAGGTGATTCCGTTTCAGGTTTCCAAGGATGAAGACTGCAACGAAGCGCTGCGTCTGGAATATCGTTTTCTCGATATGCGCCGCGAAAGTCTGCACAACAACCTGATTCTGCGTTCGAAAATCATCAGTCGTCTGCGCGAGCTGATGACGGCGGAAGGGTTCATGGAAATGCAGACGCCGATTCTGACCAGCAGCTCGCCGGAAGGCGCGCGGGACTATCTGGTGCCAAGCCGCGTGCATCCCGGAAAATTCTACGCTCTGCCGCAGGCGCCGCAGCAGTTTAAGCAGTTGCTGATGACTTCCGGGTTTGATCGCTATTTTCAGATTGCGCCGTGTTTCCGCGATGAAGATGCTCGTGCCGACCGTTCGCCGGGGGAATTCTATCAGCTCGATATGGAAATGGCTTTCGCCACGCAGGACGATGTTTTTGAAGTGAACGAAAAGGTGCTGCACAGCGTGTTCACCGAATTCTCCGACAAGCAGGTGGATGATATTCCGTTCACCCGCATTCCGTTCAAAGAAGCGATGTCGAAATACGGCACCGACAAACCGGACCTGCGTAATCCGCTGATTATTCAGGATGCCACGGAGCTGTTCCGCGACTGCGACTTCAAGGCTTTTGCCGGCGTCGTTGCTTCCGGCGGCAAGGTGCTGACCATCGCGGCAAAAGGCTGTGCCGGCGAGTCGCGCAAGTTCTTCGACGACATGATCAAATTTGCCCAGGGCGTCGGATCGAAAGGGCTCGGCTACCTGCGCTGGAACAACGGTGAAGTGCAGAGCCCGATCGCTAAATTCCTCTCCGAGGAAACGCTCAGCGCACTGAAGGAACTGGGTAATGTGGAAGACGGCGACGTCATGTTCTTCATTGCCGACAAAGCGAAAGAAGCGACGGAAATCGGCGCACACGTTCGTGACGAGCTTGGCAAACGCCTGGACCTGATTGATCCGAATGTCTTCAAGTTCTGCTGGATTGTCGATTTCCCGATGTATGAGCTCGACGATGAGGGCAAAGTGGAATTCTCGCACAACCCGTTCTCGATGCCGCAGGGCGGAATGGATGATCTGGAAAACAAAGATCCGCTGGATATTCTGGCCTACCAGTACGACATCGTCGTGAACGGGGTGGAGCTTTCTTCCGGTGCGGTGCGTAACCACAGCCCGGAAATGATGATCAAAGCCTTCGATATTGCGGGCTACGATGAATCGGTGGTGGCCAACAAGTTCCCGGCGCTGCACAAAGCCTTCCAGTACGGCGCACCGCCGCATGCCGGTATTGCCCCGGGGGTTGACCGCATGGTCATGCTGCTGGCCGACGAGCCGAACATCCGCGAGGTGATTGCCTTCCCGATGAACCAGAAAGCGCAGGACCTGCTGATGAATGCGCCGGGCGACGTGGAATTCAACCAGATCCGTGATCTGCACCTCCGCCTGCATCTGCCGAAAAAGGCCGAGAAGGAAGAGGGTAAAGATGAGGCTGCGGAATAATTCCAATCTTCGGAATTTTCCAAACCTTGGAAAAAGCCGTCCGTTGCGGGCGGCTTTTTTTGTTTCCGGTTGCCGGGGATTGGATAGAGTGGGGCCATGAAGACTCTTTTTTTAGCAACAGGGCTGGCGGTTTCGGCCGGGGCGGCGGAGTCTGTTTTCCAATCTCTGGAAACCGCGGGGCAGGGCATCTCCTTTTACCAGTCGAATTATGCGGTGATCGGGGCGGATCCGATTCTTGAGGCGGAGCTTCAGTTTTCGTTCAAATATCGTTTTGTGGACGAGGGTACGTTTGATGAGGGGTGGAAAAAGGCGCTCGATAATCTGTTTTTTGCTTACACGCAGACGATGTTTTGGGATCTGGAAAAGGATTCGGCGCCGTATCCGAACAATTATATGGACAGCTATTTCAGTCCGGAATTCTTCTGGCGCTGGAACGACTTTTTTCCAGAGGCTGGAAAAGCCCGGGTGGATTTGCAGTTTGGATATCAGCATGAATCGAACGGGCGGGATGAGCAATACGGCCGGACGTGGGATCGGCTGAATCTGCAACCGACGTGGACCTGGGGAGATTCCGGGAATTGGCAACGGGCAGTTGCGCTGAAAATCTGGGCACCGCTTTATGTCGGTGAAGAGATGGATGATATTTCGGACTATTACGGGTTCGGGGAGCTGACGCTTAAAACCGGTAAAAATGATGGTCTGGCCGGTGAGGTGATGCTGCGCAAAGGTTCTAGAGATTGGAACGGGGCGGTGGAATTGACGGCGTCGTATCCGATTCGTCCGGTGAATCTGTTTGTGGTTGGCCAGCTGTTTTACGGATATGGCGAAAATCTGCGTCTTTACGATGAGGAAACTTTTAGCTATCGGCTGGGAGTCGCTATTTCACGATAGTTGAGCGAAGCTGTTTTTTTCAGACAGAGCGCCAGGGAGCTGTATTTGCTCCCTGGCGTTTATGATTTGATTATTCGCCCCGGACTCTCAGGAATCCTTTGATGCCGTTGTTTGGGAGTGTCCACTCAACGGGCTCGCCGACCGGTTCGAATGGAGTGTTTGTAAGATCGTCGGAGTACTCAAGTTGCAGGTTCAGGACAAAGTTGCTTCCGTCGGGTGTAATCATGAGATGACTCAGATTGAGATCAAGAATCTCCTGTTCCGTATAGAGGCCGAAACGGGTTCCATGATTGAGCAGGGCATCGTTGATCTGCTTGTCGCTGACGCTAGGGTTGGTGCCGATGGCGATCTCGTCTTCGTCCGGAATTCCGTCGCCGTCACTGTCGGTTCCGAAGGGGTCTGTGCCTAGCACTACGAATTCGCGGTAGTTGCTCAGGCCGTCGCCGTCGGAATCGAGCGTATCGTCGAAGTAATCCGGCTGGCCGTTGCTGTTGGTGTCGGCGGGGGCATACCATTCGAAATCGAACGCGAATTCCTGGTCTGTCTCTGTGAGGAAGTTGTTGTAGAGCGGGGAGTAGCTCTTGACTTCAACAGTTCCGTCCGGGTTGATAATCAGCAGGCGCAGATATCCGTTTCCTCCAAAGGGCGAAAGGAACTGATAGTTGGCGAGCATTTGATGGACGTTCTGGCCGGCATTGTTGGCATCTGTGCGGAATCCGGTGCCGTCGCCCAGAACATGACCGTTGACGGTCAGCACGAAATCGTGCTCTTTCACCAGTTTCTGCCACAGTTCTTCACCGTCGTTGACTCCGCCCGGTGTGCTGTAGTTGTGCGGATTGTAGTTTTGAGGATTTTCCGTGTCGGTGTGATCGTAACGCAGGTCGTTATTGTTCATATAGGCATGCGTGACGAGGATGGCTTTGCGGTTGGGATGGGCATCGAGAATTGAATCCGCCCAGGCGATCGTTGAATCGCGCGGACCCCATTCCAGGCAGAGTATAATCCAGTCATAACCACCGGCTTCAAACAGATGATACGTGTTGTCCAGTTTCCCGTTTTCCATGGCTCCGCCGAAATGCGGGCGTGCTGAATAATCTCCGAACAGGAAATGATCATTCATCAGTGTGTCGCGGCTGGATGCGTTTCCGCTCGGCCCGTAATCGTGATTGCCTGGAACAAAGGCGTAGGGCAGGTGGCCGTCGAGGACGCCCATGGCTTCGCGTGCGGCTGCCCATTCGGGTTGGGAGTTAACGTTTACAATATCGCCCAGGTGCAGAACGTAGCGGATATTGTATTTCCGGGCATTGTCCCGCAGCCAGACGGTTTGGGCTGAGAAAACGCCGGGACGGTTTTGGGAGTAAATCTGCGTGTCCGGAAGAAGGGCGATGGTCCAGGCACCGTCATCGATGGCGGAATCGCCGGGCTGTGGCGTGATGGTGATTGGATCGGCCTCACGATCGCGGACGTTACGGGTCTGGATATAGAGGTTTTCAAAAAACTTCTGATTGAATCGGCTGTAGTCGACATCGCTTTGTTCCGAGCCATCATCCGCATTCAGGATTTTGTCCGGTGCCATGGCGGCCAGCAGGAGCTGTCCCTGGCCGTATGCGCCTTCCATTAAAGCGGGATAACGGGCCCGGGTATCGCCGGAAAGAATGACTTCGAAACCGGCAAAGGCGTTGAACACTTCCCATACGACATCATTGCTGTGGGTGCCGATGTGCGGCATTGTGTAGGCGATTTTTCCGGCTGCGTTAGTCGGGAATTCCTGAATGATCTGGTGGGTTGGTGCCAGGATCACAGCTTCTGTAAAATCTCCGTCTTCGCGGGTGGCATTCTGGGTGTCCGGGAGAAAGGATGGTTGAGGTTCGGTTTGGTCTGCCTGAGTGAGCTGGACGAGGTAGCCGGCGCGGTCGACATAGTCGTCGAGGATATCGGCATATGCCGCCATGTAGGCCTGATACCGGGGATCTTCACTGACAAAAGAGCCGAACAGGATGAGATCGACATCGGTTTCCGGATCGTCAGTGAATTCAAAAGGAGGTTCGTCGAGCGGGAGCGGTTGAACATGAAAGCCGGCGCGGCGCAGGGATTCACCGGCTCCGACGTATCCGCTGAATGAATCATCTGTTTCAAAAACATAGGCGGTCAATCCTTCCGGGTTTGCGCCTCCTGCTGTTGCCGGCGGATTGGGGGTCGAGCCGAATTCCGCCCAGCGGGCTCCTGCCGGCTGCGGGTCGGGGGTGACGGCCTCCGAAGGAGAGCGGCCGAGTATTTCCAGGACGCTGAGGCCGCCGTAGGAGGTGGAGGCGTCGTTGATTTCGATCAGAATTTCAATTTCACCGTTGGCACGTGGCTGTATGCTGTTGATAGATGCCACGGTATTGGTGTTGTTGACGGCTTCCAGAGAAGCAGTGTTGGTAACCGTGCCCATTGCAGTGAAGTCGGTAATAAATACTTCGGGTTCCGAGCGGTTTGAGGTGATGAAGAATTTGAAGTCGTAAACCGTATCGCCCGATGGATCGAGCCCGGCAATGATCATGGCGGCGGAAGGGTCGTTGCCTTTGTCGATATAATAGAAATCGCCGGTTGCGTTTGAAACATAGATATCTTCATTTCCGCTGGAGTTGGAGCTGGCGCGGAAAAATGCATTCGTTATCGAGATACTGACGCCGGGGGCTGTTGCACCGTTGCGGCTGATCACCGTGGAAAGGGTTTCTGTCGCAGGGAGGGCGCTTCCGTTCACGGAAAAGTTATTCCAGTGATGTCCGAATGCATCCGGACTGGAGGTTGTTTCGTTGGTCAGTCCGAAATCCACCAGAATGCGCGGGGGGACCATGGCTGCAATTTCCGATGCGGAAAGCGCCTCGTCATAGATGCATACATCGTCGATCAGGCCTTGGAAATAAGGGGCGCCGCCGTAGTCGCCGCCAATTCTGCCCCCGGTCCAGTTAAAGGCATACGTATCATCGAGCAGCGAGATGTCATTGGTTCCTGCAACTGTTCCATCGACGTAAAGTGTAACCAGATCTGCAGTTCTGTCATAAACGGCCGCGAGGTGGTGCCACTGTGCCCAGGCATCAGTGTCTTCCACCGGGCCGTCGCTGTGGCTGTTTATCTGATCGGTATTGAAACCCGGCTGGGAGGTTTCGCTGTATGAAACAAATCGGCCATCCGGAAGAATGCCCAGACTGGCAATGGGATTGTCGCCGTTTTGTCCCAGCTGGAGAATATAGGCATAGTTGCTGCCCGGATCTGCGGTTTGTTTGGCCCAGGCGGTCAGTGTGATGGAGGAATTGGCCGCAAAATGCGGCAGCGGCAGTGTGTCTTCAAGATCGAGATAGGTATCCGTTGAACTGAAAACCGAACCTCTGACGGCATCGGTGGTGATGGAGCCCGTTCCGGAGGACGGTGCAGCATGGTGGCCATTACCTGACACATCGTTGTAGTTTCCATCAAACGTATATCGTGCAACAAGTGCTGCATCTGTTTCTGAACCCAGAAAACAGAGTGCGGCCAATGCGGGTGCGAAAAGGGGTTTGAGCGTACATTTTCCGAAACCCGGAGGTGTGCTCGTTGAGACCAGATTTAACATGAATTACTCCTTTGAATTTAATAAGCCGTCTGCGGCTGTAATTGAAGGCGTTCAATAGGCGGTGTCGAAGTTAGGCTGAAATGCTTCAGCGATTCAGATTACGTTAATCAGATGCAGGTATAGGCCGTTGGTATATCGGCCCGAATCATCCGCCGGCGCTATTTCGCGTTAAAAACGCCCGCGTATTTTTTTGCCAAGGCGGTTCGGGACAGGCATATTTCACGGACTTTTTCGAATATTGGAAACATCAGGAGATGAACTACATGGAACAGTTGAAGAAAAATGAAGCTTTCAGCGGTCCTGAGGGACCGGTCGTTCTCGTTATTATGGATGGGGTCGGCATTGGTAAAAATCCGGAAACGGATTATGTGAAAATCGCCAACACCCCGAATCTGGACTGGCTGAAGGAAAATGCCATTTATACCGAAGTGGCGGCGCATGGGCGCGCGGCGGGTCTGCCGGATGACGGCGATATGGGCAACTCCGAAGTGGGCCACAATGCCATCGGCTGCGGGCGGGTTTTTGACCAGGGCGCGGCACTGGTGCGGAATGCGATCAATACCGGATCTATGTATGAAGGCGAGGTCTGGAAAAAAGTGACCGGCAATGTGAAGGATAAGGATTCGACGCTCCATTTTCTGGGGCTCTGTTCCGACGGTAATGTGCATTCGAATCTTGAGCACTTTGAAGCGATGGTGAAACAGGCCAAAGCGGACGGTATTAAAAAAATCCGTCTGCACGCGCTGATTGACGGTCGGGATGTTCCGCCGACTTCGGCATTGGAATATGTTGAACGTATCGAAAATTTTCTGGCGGAAATGAATGCGGACGGCACGGTTGATTATTGCGTGGCTTCGGGGGGCGGACGCCAGAATATCACGATGGACCGCTATGATGCCAACTGGCCGATGATTGAAGCGGGCTGGAAAACGCACGTGAAAGCGGAAGGTCGGATGTTTGCTTCGATGAAAGAAGCGGTGGAGGTTTTCCGTTCTGAAAATGAAGGGATTCTTGATCAGGATCTTCCGCCGTTCGTTATTGAACGTGACGGTGCGCCGGTCGGCCCGATTGTGGATGGCGACAGCGTGATTCTGTTCAATTTCCGCGGCGACCGTGCGCTGGAAATCACGAAGGCTTTCGAGGCTCAGGAACTTTCCGAATTTCCGCGTGGTCCGAAACCGGATGTTCTGTATGCGGGGATGATGCAGTATGACGGCGACCTGGGGGTTCCGGAACTGTTTCTGGTTGCGCCGCCGGCCATTGACCGCACGATGAGTGAATATCTTTCGAATGCGGGAGTGAAGCAGTTTGCAATTTCTGAAACGCAGAAGTTCGGCCATGTGACCTATTTCTTTAACGGAAATAATTCCGGAAAATTTGAAACGGAAACCTGGAAGGAAGTTCCTTCTGATGTCTGCCCGTTTGAAAATGCGCCGCGTATGAAGGCTGCTGAGATCACCGATGAAGTCGTTGCGGCGATCAAGGGCGGTGAATATAAATTTATCCGTCTGAATTTCCCGAACGGTGATATGGTGGGGCATACCGGCGTATTCGAAGCGGTGAAGGTCGCGGTTGAAGCGGTGGATGAAGGCGTCGGCCGCATTATGGAAGCGCTGAAGGAAACCGGCGGAATTATGGTCTGTTCGGCCGACCACGGTAATTCAGATGATATGTGCGCGCTGGACAAAAAAACCGGTGAAATCAAACTGGACGAAAACGGAAAACCGCAGCCGAAAACAGCCCATTCGCTGAATCCGGTTCCGGTGTTTGTTTATGATCCGTCCGATGCGGCGCACGCTGAAAAGGCCGATGTTGAAAAACCGGGTATTGCCAATCTGGCGGCCACCTGTATCACGCTGCTGGGTTATGAAGCACCGGAGGATTACACCCCGAGCTTGGTGACCGTTGGTTAAAGTCCTTTCAATCTGAAGTTCGCGAAGGACGCGAAGGTGTGCATGGATTGCTTTGCGCCCTTTGCGTTCTTCTGTTATCAAGTATTCTATGAAGTTCACTCTGCAATCAGCCTTGGTCTTGACTGTTTTGTGCGGAATTGTATCTGCGCAGGTTCCAGATGTTGGAAATTCTGTTGATCTGTATGATTATTTCGATTCCGGGGATGGGATTGAGGGCATTAATGTCCCGTACTATGGTGAGAACGGAGAGCTGCAGGCTCGTATTTTCGGAGGGTATGCAAAGCTCCTCGATAATGCGAAGGTTGAAGTTAAAAACATCCGGATTGATGTGTATGACAAGGGCCGGGTGATCATGACCATTTATGCGCCGCAGTGTTTTACGACGCTGGATGAAGCGGGAGATGTAAAAGTCCTGAGGGTTTATTCCGATGGGGAAGTGCTGATCGAAATGGAGCAGATGACGGTGGCCGGGCGTGGATTCCGTTTCAGTTCGGCTCAGAATCGTTTTGAGATTCTCGAAGATTCCCGGGTACTGATTAAGAAGGGCGCGCGCGAGATGGAAGGGGTGGATTTGTGATCCGGGACTTCCTTGTTTTTGCGGCGCTGTTGCTGTTGGTCTCATGTTCGCCGTCGAGCGATACCAAGATGGATGAGTCTCAGTGGGCCGATATCGAAGCGATTGCCGCGGATGCCGAAACGGTCCCGGATCCCGGACGGATGCCGGAAAGCCGGGTGCCGACTTCCGGACCCGCGGTCGGAGAGGAATTTGCTCCGTTTTTCCAACGGCTGGAAGCCATGAAGGCGGTGGAGCGCGAAGCGGGGGAAACACTGCTGAGTGGCCGAGGTCTGACGCTGGATTATGATCTGCGTTCCATTATGCTGAATGAGCGGGTGGTGGTGCAGGATGATGAAGGCCGGTTGACGGCAGATGCATTAATCGGGCGCTTTTCTGTTTCGAATACCGTGGAGTTTATTGAGGCCGAAGGCCGTGTGACGCTGGTCAGCAGCAATCGTACCGCTACAGCGGATCATGTGATTTACAATCATCACAGCGGTTTTGTGAAGCTGGAGGGGCGGGCATCGGTTGCTCAGGCCGGTAACCGGTTGTCGGGCGAGCGGATTCAGCTGTGGGTGCGCGATGACCGACGAATGATTTGCGAGCCGAATGCTTTACTGGAAATTAGCGGTGATTCAGCCCTGGAACTTGAAGGGGTTGAAGGCGGAGCGGAACTGGATACGGAGATACGTTCCGACCGGGCGGTGTATGATGAGGCTCAGGGCGTTGCTGAACTGGTGGGTAATGTGCGCGTGCGCGATCCGCGAGCGGCCATGAACTGTGATCGGGTACGCCTTTTTCTGAAAGATGAACACGAAATTGATTGGATAGAAGCGGTCGGCGGGGTAATAATCCAATCAGACGACAGGAGAGCGTTGGCCGGGCGTGCGCTGTACCATGCTGATGAGGGAAAATTTACGCTTGAAGATGAGCCGAAGGTGAAGCAGGGACTTAATGTGATGACGGGTGACCGAATTCTGTTTTGGCATGAAAATCGGCGGTTGCTATGCGAGCCGAATGCCCGTGTGCTGCTCTATCTGGACGAGGAAACCAAAGCAAAATTCCTGAAAGATTTAGACGAATAAATGGCTGCTGAAGAAACCTATCTGATCCGGACCGAAAAGCTGGTGAAGGCATATAAAGGCCGCAAGGTCGTTCGTGAAGTTGATGTGAATGTCAAGGCCGGTGAAATTGTCGGGCTGCTGGGCCCCAATGGCGCGGGCAAAACCACCAGTTTTTACATGATTGTGGGGCTGATCAGACCGACGAAGGGCAAGGTCTTTTTCCGGGGGAAAAATGTTACCCATACCCCAATGTTCAAACGGGCGCGTATGGGTATGGGCTATCTTTCACAGGAACCTTCAATTTTCCGGAAACTTACGGTGCAGGAAAATGTAATGTCCATTTTGGAGACGCTTCCGCTTTCGTCCAAAGAACGAAAGGAGCGCCTCGAGCAATTGCTGGATGACCTGAAAATCACAAAACTGGCGAAACAGAAAGCGTATACGCTTTCCGGCGGTGAGCGCCGGCGGCTGGAGATTGCCCGGTCATTGGTCACGAACCCGGCGATTATTCTGCTGGATGAACCATTTGCCGGGGTGGATCCGCTTGCGGTTGCTGATGTGCAGGAAATTGTGAAGACGTTGAAAGAAAAGGGACTGGGGGTTTTGATTACCGATCACAGCGTACGCGATACGCTGGAAGTGGTGGATCGGGCCTATCTGCTTTGCGACGGTCAGGTGCTGCGTGAGGGGGACAGTGACTTTTTGGTGAATGACGAAATGAGCCGTGAACTTTATCTGGGTCCGCGGTTCAGTATGTAAAAAACGAAAGGAGCAACCCATGCAAGTTAGCATTACAGGACGGCATCTCAATGTCACCGACAACATCAAGGCTCATGTGGAAGAAAAGCTGGAGCGATGTCTGGGTGTGTTCCCCCGAATAGAAAATATTCGGGTCATTCTCGATCTGGAAGCGCGGGAAAATATATCGGAAATTATCATACAGGGTTCGAATCATATTCGCGTCACGGCAAAGGAGAGATCGGAGAATCTGTATGATGCGATTGATCGCTCCATTGAGCATGCTGAGCGCCAGATGCGTAAAGAGCGCGATAAAGTGCAGGATCATCATAAGTAAAGATACGTGAAGAATTCAGAATGAAGGGTTGCTATTCAGGTGGTAAATTCTTCATTCTGATGTACTAAATAGAATTTGGAGACCGACCGTGGCCATAACCGTTAAAACTCTGTGGAACGAAGGTGCAGAAAAGCTGCAGCTCAGCATCATTGCGGGCGAGCAGTTTCTTGATCGAAAACTGCCCGAAACCACGATGAACCGTCCGGGGCTGGCAATGACTGGTTTTTTTCAGTATTTCGCGAATCAGCGTCTGCAGATTTTCGGGCTGGCTGAATTTACGTATATGAAAAGCCTTCCACAGGCGGAGCGTTCAAAACGGCTGGTGGATCTCTTTGATCAGCAGATTCCGGGGATTGTCATTACGCGGAACCGAAAACCGTCGAAAGAAATGATTGAACTGGCTGAAAAGCACAGGGTTCCGGTTTTTCGGACGCCGATGGTGACTATGAATTTTGTAAACGAGTGCACGGTTATTCTCGAAGAGCTGACCGCTCCTCAAGAACGCATTCAGGGTACCTGTCTTGAAATTATGGGTATCGGAGTGCTCCTCCGGGGAGATCCGGGGATTGGAAAAAGTGAGACGGCGCTGGCACTCATCGAGCGCGGTTACAGCCTGGTTTCAGACGATGTTACCGAAGTTCGTCGAAATTCCCGCAGTCGGCTTGTTTGCTGGGCCAATGAAGTGACGCGCTATCATATGGAAATCCGCGGTCTGGGGATTATTCATGTGCCGAGTCTGTTCGGGGTGGCTGCGATTCGCCGGCAGACCGAACTCGATTTGGTGGTGGACCTGAAAAATCCGACCGGTAACGAAGATCGCACGGGGGTACAGCCGGAAACCATCGAAATCATGGGGGTTAAGGTTCCGTACATTACGTTGCCGGTCCGTTCAGGCCGTGATATGGCCAATATTGTTGAAGTGGCTGCGTTGAATCAGAAGCTGAAAGAGCTGGGGCATGATGCAGCAAAAGAGCTGGATGATAAAATTATCAGCAGGCTCACAAGAGGGCGGGTGCGTAATGGCTGATCAGACCCTGGAAAAAAAGTTTGAGGTGCTAAACGAATACGGCATCCATGCCCGACCGGCCGCATTGCTGGTGAAAGCCGCTGGTAAATACGACTGCGACATTTTCATTGAAAAAGATGGGAATAGGGTTTCGTGCAAAAGCATTATGGGTCTTATGACCATTGAAGGCTACCCGGGAAGTATCATGACCGTGACCACATCGGGTGCCGATGCCCGGGAGGCCATGGACGAGATCGAGGAGCTGTTTGTTAACAAATTCGGCGAGGATTGATTCCGGTGTCTAAAACACAGGTGAAAAACGAGATTGCCCTGAAGGGGATCGGCGTATCTCCGGGGATTGCGGTATATACCTGCCGGCTTTTTTCTCCTCAGACTGAAAAAGCGGTTCGGCGGTCAATCTCAGCGGATGAAGTTCCGGTTGAAATAGCCCGCTTTGAGGAAGCGCTGATTGCTACTCACGAGCAGATTAAGCATATCCAGAAGCAGGTGGCTGAAGTGCTGGGCGATGAGCATGCGAGCATTTTTGATGCCCACATTCTGGTGGTTGATGATCGCACGTTTATTGAAGAGGTTATCCGCTCCATTAAAAATGAGCTGATCAATGTAGAGCCTATACTGCAGACCGTGTCCAACCGGTATGCGGAAATGCTTTCGAAAATGGAGGATTCCTATCTCTCCGAACGGGCTGCTGATATCCGGGATGTAACGAAGCGTATTCTGGCCAATCTGGCCGGAGAGACCATCGACCGCATGAAACAGGTGAAAGAACCCTGTATTGTGGTGGCGCACGATCTGGCCCCCTCGGATACAGCCAGTATCGATCGAAATCTGGTCAAGGCTTTCGTAACCGATCTGGGCAGTTCTACATCGCACACGGCCATTATGGCCAAAGCACTGGAAGTTCCGGCGGTGGTCGGACTGCATAATATCACCGCAGTGGTTTCGCCCGGGGATTTAGTCTTGCTCGACGGCGCAAAAGGCTTGGTATTTGTTAATCCGAGCGAGGAACGCCTGGAGGAATACCGTAAACGAGCCGAGGAACAGCAGCAGATCCGCAGTGAACTCGAATCGTTGCGCGATAAGGCCCCGGAGACGCTCGACGGCTATCTGGTTCCGATTACGGCTAATATTGAACTGTTGGAAGAACTGGACGGGGTGGATGCGCGCGGTGCAAAAGGTATCGGTCTGTTCAGGACAGAATTTCTGTTTTTGGGGGCCGAAAAACTCCCTTCGGAGGATGAGCAGGCGGAGGCCTATATCCGTGCGGCGAAAAGTCAGTATCCGTCGCCGGTGGTGATCCGCACACTGGATCTGGGCGCGGATAAAATGCCGGTGGGGTTTGAGAATCCGGACGAATTGAATCCGTTTCTGGGGGATCGAGCGATTCGGCTGTGTCTTGCACGGCCGGAGCTGTTTAAAACCCAGCTTCGTGCCATTCTGAGAGCCAGTGTGTATGATAACGTGCGGATGATGTATCCGATGGTATGCTGTGTGCGTGAGGTGAGGGATGCAAATACGCTGTTGCGCCAGTGTATGATGGAGTTGAGCAAAGAGGGAATTCCGTTTAATCAGGATATTCAGATTGGCACGATGATTGAGGTGCCTTCTGCTGCCTTGATCGCCGATATCATTGCACCGCATGTCAGTTTTTTCAGTTTAGGGACGAATGATCTGATCCAATACACGATGGCCGTGGATCGTGGAAATGAAAACGTGGCCCATCTGTATACCCCCACGCATATGGCCATTATCAGACTGATTGATCACGTTGTGAATGTGAGTCATAAGTATGGACTGTGGACGTGCGTTTGCGGTCAGATGGCGTCCACTGCATCCTTTGTGCCGTTATTGATCGGGTTGGGGGTGGACGAGCTTTCGGTCAGTCCGTCACAGGCTCCGCTGATTAAGGATGTGATCCGGAAACTCTACTATTCCAGTGCTGTTGAGCTGGCCCAGAAAGCGTTGAATTCGCATTCGGCCGAGCATGTGGAGCGGCTGTGTCATGATCTGATTCGGACAATCGCCCCGGAAATACTCGAACTTTCCGAGTAAAACGGTTCCGGTTATTCGAATTTCAGGAATCGCTGACACGGGTTTCATGAATCCGCATTACGCAGTATTCCCATCCCCGCTCGATGTACTGCCATGTATCACTGTAGACTGCGACCGTGTCGGTTTTCAGCAGATTCAGGAATGTTTCAGTTTTCGGTGTTCCGACCATCACCATCCATAGGCCGATCACCAGAAGATTCGCAATATAAATGACGGCATACGAAAAGATTCGTCCATGTTCCTGAACATCGGGCTGGCGTTCTGCCAGCATGCTGATGGTGAAGGTTATGTGGAAGGCCCAGGTAAGGCCGACGCCGGACAGCCACCAGATTCGATACGGTTCGACATCGATATAGAATGACAGCAGGTAGTACACGGCAATCAGGATAACCGTGTAAAAGGGGAAGAAGTAAGGAGCCAGCGTAATTAGAAAATTAGTTTTGGAGAGTTCAACATGGCCGCCGTCTTTACCGACTTTCATTTTTCCGATACGTCCGCCCATCATCAAGGCCCAGAGGGCGTGTGTGAGTTCATGGGCGATTACATAAGTGCGGACCGGACGCGGAAGGATGAAATAGATCACCACCCACGCTGTGAATCCGGCCGGGAGGGCCCATACTTCGTGCGGATGAGTCGATGCCGTGCTGACGGAATCCTGATACAGGGCATAAATTGCCACGGAGACGGCCCAGCAAAGCGGGATCAGCCCAATGCCGATCAGCATTTTAATGAATTTCCACATGCCGGGTAGGTAGCATTTCCAAGGGTTGAAATCAACGGGTTCCATCCCTTGGAAAGGGTACGGATTTTATTGTGCGCCGGAACGCAGTCGACGTTCCTGATTGGCGGCGTAGCGTTTGGCTTCCATGGGGAGGTGCTTGGCGATTTTAGCTTTTTTGTAAAGTTCCAGGGCTTCGGAAATACGACCCTGTTGTTCCAGAGTGCCTGCGAGCGTGAAATAGGCTTCGGGGGCGGCGCGTCCGGAATCGACGACCCGGCGCATCATGTTTTCGGATTCGGAAGCACGTCCGGCCTGTTGCAGAAAATACAGGTAAGAGGAGGTGTAGTTCCAGTTTTCGGGAACCAGCAACGCTGCTTTTTTCAACCATTGGAATCCTTCGTCTTCGCCTTTTCGCGCCAGCAGAATGCCGAGGTTATAGGCGGCTTGCGCCATTTCAGGTTCGGCAGCCAGGGCGGTTTTCAGATGTTTTTCGGCTTCTTTCATTTTTCCGAATTCGGCATCCAGCAGAGCAAGGTTGAAATTGACCATCGGGCTGTTGGGCTCAATTTTCAATGCACGCTGAAGCATTTCATAGGCATTGGTACTGTTGCCGGTACGGGCATGCACCATTGAGGCATTAATCAGCGGCTGTACAACATCGTCACGCAGTTCCATCGCTTTTTCGTAGGCGGCCAGCGAATGTTCGGGATCGCCGATGCGGTCGTAATAAATGCCTTGATTATAGTGCGTGGACCAGCGGTCGGGCCAGATGATCAGTGAATTCCAGTATTCATCGTGTGCTTTTTCATAGGTGTCGCGTTCGGCGTCGGAGTAGCCCGCGAGGTTTCGGGCCAGCAGTGATTGTGCGGCGCGGATACGAACGGTACGAAAACGGTCGGAGCAGAGCTTTAACAGTCCTTTAGTCGCTTCGTGGGAGTTATCGTATTGAATGGATGCGGCGGCGGCGGCACGAACCCATTCGTGTTCATGGTTCAGCTGTTCGCGCATTTTGGGCCATTTTTCGGGATAGGGGCAGTTGACCAGCAGGCGGAGCATCGCAACATTTACTGCCGGGTCGCAGTCTTTATCGTCGAAAAAGGCCAGAATTTCCGGGAGGCGATCCCAATCGCCGTCGCGGCAGAGACTGATGATGCGCCCCTGTTTAAGGACCGGTTCGCCGGATTTTTCGCCGTGCCATTCTTTGACATATTTTGCGGCCCACTCGACATCCTCTTTTTTGTGGCCCTGATAATCGCCCATAATGGCTTCGGGGTTGTTGTGGCAGAGGTTACAGGCGTTGGGTGAGCCGAATTCAAGTGTTGCCTGCGGGGATGGCGGGCGGAACGTGTGATCGGAGCGCGACATGAAGGCCTGTGCGGTGGTCGGCATGTGACAGTCCACACAGGTAACACCGGCTTCGGCGCTGTGGTGTGAATGTTCGAGAATATTATCTACGCGTTCCTGATGGCATGGCAGGCAGGACTGGTTCGGATTGTCCTTGAAGCGGAAGCGTCCACTCGACGTGTGGCAGTGAATGCATTCCAGCTGCCCGGAAATGGAGCACTGATTGGCCATCCAGGCGGTCTGCGTGTAGTTTTCGCCGAGGTCGCGGCCGTCGGGCCAGAAATCGCGGTCTTCGTAGGAGGTGAGGTCGTAGTGGTCGAAAAAGAGTTCTCCCGGAGTGAAATCGCGGGTAAGAATCTGGCCTTTGGCATGGCAGGGACCACAGGTGGAATCGCGCTGCTCAAGGTTCAGGTCTTCGTGGAAGCGCAGCAGTTTGAGCTCTTTTAGTTCTTCCCCTTTTGCTGCGGCTTCTTCGGCGGCTTTTACATGGGCTTCGGCGGGGCCGTGGCAAACCTCGCAGTTAATGCCTTCTTCCTGCCAGGTGGTGTTGTAGGAATCGTCTTCGGGATTGTAGTTTTTTTCCAGCTGGCTCACATGGCAGTCATGACAGGATGTATTAAAGGTGAGTGAACGGTCGGTCCAGTGTACGGCGGCATCGGAGGGGCCGTCGTCTTGAAAATCGCGCACCATGCTGCCGGTGGCATCATACCACTCGCCGCTATGGACATAATAGGCGACCGGTGCAACCTGCAGTTTCCCTTTTTCCAGTGGAATCAGAAAATAGCGCACGTTTCGGCCGCCGAACGAGTGGCGGATTCGCCAGGTTTTTTCTGTGCCGTCGGCGAGTGTTCCGTGAAGAACACCGCCCTGATCATCGAATTCAACAATGAACGATTCATCACCGAGTTTGAGCGGCTCTGTCATCGGTTTCATGGTTTTCACGAGGCGTGCACTGAAGGCCTCCATGGCTTTGCCGTGATGCGACGTACTCCAGAGTTCATAAAACCGTTCGTGGCAGACCAGGCAGTCGGATGAGCCGAGATATTCTCCCTGATCCGTGAAATCGATGGCAGAAACCGTGGTTGCAGATAAAAGAAGTGCTGTGGAGTGGGCGGCAAGTATGGTTAGCTTTTTCATGTTTTCATTTTCTAGTTTTTTTTTCTCGGAAAGTACAGTGCTTAAAGAGGGAATTCATTAAATAAGACGGCGCGAATCTACTGGTTTTGACACCTCGCTAACGCTATCTTAACGCCCTGAATGAGTGAGACGAAAAAGACAATTCTATTTGATTTTGACGGTACGCTGGCAGAAACCATGATGTTGATTCATGAGGTGTTCAACAGCTTGTCGCCTGTTTACGGATATCGGCATCTTCCGGCTGAGGAGATCTCTGCGGCGCGTCATTTGACCGTTCGTGAGTTTATTGATCATGTGGGTATACCGCTTTGGAAGGTGCCGATTATTGCGATCCATGCGCGTCGGCGTATGCACGCTTCGATGGATCAGATTCTGCCTCCGGACGGTCTGGTGGATGTGCTTACGCAGATTCATGAGAGTGGACGCTATATCATGGATATTCTCACGTCCAACCGTCGTAAAAATGTGTTGACCTTTCTGGCCCGGCACCGGATTAACTGGTTCGATGAGGTTGAATCCACGCGTTCAATTTTGAGCAAACGCCGACGGGTGGAACAGTACATCCGAAGCAGAGGACTGAATCCCGGCGAGCTTTACTATATCGGGGATACGACCATTGATGTGGAAAGTGCCCGGTATGCCGGGGCAAAAACGGTGGCGGTTTCCTGGGGGCTGAATACCCCGGAGGCACTGGCCAGAGTGAAGCCGGATTTTCTGGTGAATGATCCGGCAGAGCTGCTTGCTATATTTCCAGCGGTTTAACGGTTTCCAATGATTGGAAAGACGATATAGTGGAAGTTTCCAACCATTGGAAGGGATAATGGACGACGGGGACAGCAAGGCACTTGAACGCGATTTCAGCGAGCGTTTTGAAACGCTTGCCAGTTTTTATGATACCGACGCTCTCACGATGTCTGAGGAGGAAGTTCAATCTCTGACGCCGATTCTTAATTCACTGAAACAGGATAAGCATCGGTATCAGGTCATTGAGGAAATTGCTGAAGGGGGCGAAAAAAAGATTTCGCTGGTTCACGATCACCGGCTCGACCGTCGTATTGCCATGGCCCGCGCCGTTCGGAATAAAGCACCTCAGGATCTTGAGCAGTTTCTTCGCGAAGCACGCCTGACGGCTAACCTTGCCCATCCGAATATCATGCCGGTGTATAATATGGGGCTGGACGAGGAGGGTGAGCCGTTCTTTTCCATGGAGCTGATCCCCGGGGACAGTCTGAAAACCATTATCCGTAAGCTGCGTGACGGCGATGCCGCCTACCGGATGGACTACCCGATTGAAACCCTTCTGAATATCTTTCTGAAAATCTGTGAAGCCATTGCCTATGCCCATTCGCGGGGGGTGCTTCATCTGGACATTAAACCCGATAATATCCGGGTTGGTGAATTCGGTGAGGTACTGGTTTGCGACTGGGGGCTGGCACGTGTCATTCATGGAACGCCTGACCAAGATGTTGAAGATTCACCTGAGCTGGACGGCGATATTCTGAATGATATGACGCTGTCGGGCACGCTGAAGGGCACGCCGGGCTTCATGGCGCCGGAGCAGACTCAGGCTTATGGAGAAAAAAACGAGAAAACCGATATTTATGCGCTTGGTGTGCTGCTTTATAATCTGCTGACCTATCAGCTTCCGGTGGAGGGTAGTTCGGCTAATGAAGTTATTCAGAATACACGGGCGGGAAAGATAATTTCTCCGCGGCGCCGGCGGCAGGAGCGCCGGGTTCCGAAGAGTCTGGTGGCTGTCATTATGAAAGCGCTGGCTCTCGATCCGGCGGATCGTTATGACGGGGTGCTTGCGTTGCGGTCTGAAATTCAGCGGTTTCTGAGCGGGCACCCGACCAAAGCAGAACATGCGGGCTGGATCATCAAAACCTCGTTGCTGCTACAACGTCACAGCCGGATGTCATTTCTGCTGATTTCCTTCCTGATTATCCTCGCCTTTGTTATTTCCGGTTATCTGGTTGAAATTGCCCATGAGAAAGCGGAGGCGGTTGCTGCACGGAAAAATGCGGAAGCCAATTTTCAGCTGTATAAAAAGGAACAGCAGCAGCGGCAGCAGCTCGGGGTGAATCTGGGGGAAGCGGTTTCGTATACTGTGCGCAGTCGCGACTTTGTTAATGCCGCTTCTATGATTCTTCTGCTCGAAACCGGGCTGAAGGAAAATGTGGATACGGTTAAGCGGCAGAACCTCTATGAACAGAAAGGTATTCTCCACTTTGTGCTGCAGGAATTTAATGCTGCAAATGACAGTTTCGAGAAAGCCGGTGAGTCGAAGCGAATCGGGCAGCTGCGTACGCTGAGCGAAAAATATGCAAAAATAAAAACGGTGGATAAAAAGCAGCTCACCGACCGGCAGTTGGCGGACCTGATTCATGAATCGAATGCTGCTCAGCAGATGACCATTTATTATGTGTATTACCATCATATGCGTCGCCGGCCTTCGCGTGCTAAAGCGGTGGATTATGAGCCGCTGGCGGCCGCCGTGCTGGATAAGTTGAACTATACAAACTATGCGAAAAAGAACGGGCTCAAGTATACGTGGTCGAAAGAAGGCGGAACGCTGGACCTCAAAGGAGCGCCCTATACTGTATTTTCAATTAATATCATCGGCGTATATCGCCGTAACGTGCTCGAGCCGCTGAAGTTGAAATCGCTGGATTTGAGCAATACCCGGATTGAGCATCTGTATGAGTTGCGCGGAATGCGGCTGGACGAACTGAAAATTTCCGGCGTGGCGATTTCCGGAAAATCAAAATCCTCCATGCTGAATCAGCTCAATTCATTGGGATTGAAGCGTATTGTGATGGATGTGAATAAGTTTCCGGAAGATACGATTGCCGCGCTGAGAGAAAGGATGGAGGTCGTCGGGACTTATGCCGAGGCCGATCGGCTGAAGAAGATTGCGCAGGAACGCCGGAAGACGGAGCAGAGAAAGCGGTCGGACACAAAGAAATAACGGCTATTCAAGTTCGTCACGAAGGTGCCGAATTTCCTGAATCAGGCGTTCTTTTACGCGATTTTTGAGGCGGTAAACGGAGTTCTCTTTCAGTTCCAGCTCCCGGGCGATTTCTTCTACACTTCTGCCTTGCAGGGTGAGCCGGAATGCATCGACCGCTTTTCCGGAAAAGAGCGATTCGATATTCTCCAGCGCCATGTTGGTGAGGTGAATTTCCCACTCGCGTTCTGCAATATCGTTGATTTCCGGAAGGCGGATGGCTTTAAGGTAGGTGAGCGTGTCGTCCTTGCTGGCTTTTTCCAGTCGGTTGGCCTCGCGGGTGCGTTTACGGATAAAGTCGGTTACGCAGTTTTTGGTTACGGTACTGAGCCAGCTGCGGAAGCGGTTTATTTTTTCATATTCCATCTTCGGCAGGCTGTTCCATAAATTGATCAGCACCTGCTGCAGGATATCCTCGGTATCATGCTCGGAAATATTCATGCTCCGGATGATGGCGTAAATGTAGCGACGGTATACGCGGACGAACTCTTCCCAGGACTGTTCATCCTGTTGGTTCTGAACGCGCTGAATAAGGGTTGCTCGAGTTTGATACTGATCTTCTGCCGCCACGGGTCGGTTTCTCCTGCTAAAAACGAATATTTAAGCTAGGGGCAGAGGCCTTAAAATGCAAAGAGATAATTGCTTGAATGCGATGGCGCAGGGTTGACAGGTCCGCACAAAACCCCTAAAACGTCCATAAGTTTCAGGGTGAAACGCCTCTTTATTTCCGGAAATTTCAACTCAACCTTCCATTCCAGCATTCATGTCGGATTCGCATCGCAAGGCCATTTCATTAGGGATAACCGGTGGTATTGCGTGTGGTAAATCGGAAGTGGGACGAATACTCGGCGAGATGGGTTTTGCTGTGTGCGATGCGGATCGTGTTGCACATGATCTGATGGAGAAGGGGAAGCCGGTTTTTCAGCAGATAATTCATCATTTCGGTGATGATGTGCTGACGGAAGACGGGCGGATTTCGCGTTCGGATCTTGGAAAGATGGTTTTTGAGGAGCCATCCCGCCTACAACTGCTGAATATGCTGGTACATCCGGCGGTCAGGCAGGAATTGGAAAAGTGGATGGCCGTTCAGAAAAAAGAAAACAGACCTTCGGCAGTCCTTTTGCCGCTTTTATTTGAGAGTGGGATGGATGATCTTAACTGGGATGTCGTGGTTTGTGTCTCCAGTGCTGAGCCATCTGTTTTCCAACGATTGGAAAAGCGCGGACTGAGTCCGGAAGAAGCTGAACAAAGAGTTCTCTCCCAAATGCCGCTGGCGGAAAAAGAGAGCCGGGCGGATGTGGTGATTAACAATCTGGGCACACTGGGGGAACTGGAGCTGGCCGTGCGGGAAACCGTCAAGGCCATCATGCTTGAAAGGTAAATATGAGCGACGAAAAAGACGTGGTTGAAGAAGTTAAACCCGCTGCTGAAGAACCGGCGGCACCTGCAAAGAAAAAAGCTTCGAAGAAAAAAGCTTCGAAAAAGAAAGCGGCTGCAAAAAAAGTGGAAGATGTTCCGGCAGAAAAGGCCGAAACTTCCGGCAGCAAAGTGAAGGAAGAAATAAAAGCCGACGTGCCGGCGTCCAAACCTGCCGAAGAACAGAAAGCGCCGGAACAGAAGGTTCCGGAACAGGAAAAAGACCGTGGGGGCGGTCAAAAGCAGAATAATCACCCGCGCTATAACAACGGCAAACAGAACAACGGAAAATTTAATAAGAAGAATCGGAATAAAAATAAGCAGCGCCGTAATGATGAGCCGCCGCCGAATACCGAAAATCTTCCGCCGTTTTCCCTGCACGAAATGCAGGTGACTCCGATTAACGACATTAAAAACCTGGCCGAAGAATACGGACTGCAGGACTATGCGGGCTACAGCAAACATCAGCTGATCTTTGAGCTGCTTAAAAATCATGGCCGCCGTGGCGGCCCGCTGCAGGGACGCGGAGTGCTTGAGGTGCTGCCCGATGGATTCGGGTTCCTTCGTTCGCCGCTGAACAGTTATCAGCCGGCGCCCGATGATATCTATGTTTCTCCGTCACAGATTCGCCGCTTTGGTATTCGTACCGGTGATTACATCGAAGGTTCCATCCGCGCACCGAAAGAAAAAGAACGTTTTTTTGCGCTCTACAAAATAGAGGGAATCAATAAAGACGAACCGGAGCATGCACGTAAGCGGGTGCCGTTCGAAAACCTGACGCCGCTCTTTCCGGATGATCGCCTCGTGATGGAAGTGGAAAATCCGAAAGAGATTTCCATGCGGGTAATTGATATTGTTGCACCGATCGGCAAGGGGCAGCGCGGTCTGATTGTTGCACCGCCACGAACCGGTAAAACCGTTCTTATGCAGAAAATGGCCAATAGTATTTCGGCCAACAATCCGGAAGCAAAACTGATTATTCTGCTAATTGATGAGCGGCCTGAAGAAGTCACCGATATGCGCCGAAATACCAAAGCGGAAGTTTTGGCCTCCACTTTTGATGAGCCGCCGGAACGGCATACCCAGGTTGCTGAAATTGTGATCGAAATGTCGAAGCGTCTGGTGGAGAAGGGACAGGATGTCATTATTTTGCTCGACTCCATTACCCGTCTGGCCCGTGCGTATAACACCACGTCGCCGCACTCGGGAAAAATTCTATCGGGCGGTGTGGATTCCAATGCACTGCATAAACCGAAACGCTTTTTCGGTGCCGCACGAAATATCGAAAACGGCGGAAGTTTGAGCATTATTGCCACCGCTCTGGTAGATACCGGAAGTCGCATGGATGAAGTCATCTTTGAGGAATTCAAAGGTACCGGTAATATGGAACTTCACCTGGATCGGGAATGTGTCAATAAGCGGATTTATCCTGCAATTCATATCGAAAAATCAGGTACCCGCAAGGAGGAGCTTCTGCTTCATCCCGATGAGCTTTCCAGAATCTGGACGCTGCGGAAGGCCCTCAAGGATGTGCCGGGAGTGGAAGCCATGGAGTTACTGATCAACCGGCTCAAAAAAACCAGCAGCAATCTTGAGTTTCTTATGACCCTGCAGGGCAATCAGTAGGGAAGGTTCCTGTGATTGGAAAAGGCGGCCGTGCGGCCGCCTTTTTTTGCGGGCTTTTGACAGGATCGCTCTGCTTGGTTAATCTGCGTTTTTAACGACGGAGGATATATGCAGACGACGTCAAAAGTGAATGCCGTACTGCTGGCTGGTGATCGGCGGGCCAGTATTGCGCTTCATAACGAAAACAAAGCATTCCTGAATCTTCGCGGAAAGCCGCTGTTTATTCATGTGCTCGAAGCGTTGCTCCGTGCAGAACATGTCGGCGAGGTGGTCATTGTGGGGCCGCGAGAGCGCCTGATTCAATCGTTGGAAATATTCGGTATTTCGGAAGACGTTGCGGTGGTGGAGCAACGCGAAAATATGATTGAAAACTTCAAGGTCGGCTATGTCTGTTCGTTGGGCCTCGATGAGACTCAGGAATTCTGGAATCTGAAGGGGAGCGGGTATGAATCCACCCCGGTGCTGGTGGTTCCCTGTGATATCCCGATGCTGCTCGCAGAGGAAGTGGATGAGTTTTTAAACCGTGCGAATATGCATGAATATGACTATTCCATCGGAGTGACCTCCAAAAAGATCCTCAGGTATTATCACCCGCATGGGGATACGCCGGGCATTCGTATGATCTATTTTCATGTGAAAGAAGATCTGATGCGGCATAATAATTTGCACGTGGCCAAGCCGCTGATGCTGGATCACTTGGATTACATTGAAAAAATGTATGAGTGGCGCTACCAGACCCGTTTGGCCAATATCGTCCGGGTATTTTTTTCTGCGCTGACGCACGGGTTCCGTTTTGCCAAAGGTCTTCGTGTGTTTATTGTGATGCAGCTATCGCTGTATTACGACCGGCACGGCCATCCGAAACTGGCAGACCGGATTCGGTCGATAGCCGGTTTCAACCGCCTGTCCGAGGGCATCGGCAATGTTCTGGGCGCACGGGTCCAGGTTGTCTATACCCATTTCGGAGGTGCGGCACTCGATGCGGATAATGAAAAAGATCTGGCTGTGATGGATCGGCGCTTCGATGAATGGATAAATTATCAGAAAAATCTCTATTCCTGATCAGGAAATCTTTTCAACAACAATCCGGTTTCCGTGAACTTCCACCACTCGGATTCCGGTTTGGTGTGCGATGAAATCACCGCGCGTTACCACATCGATTTTCCGTCCGTCTATGAGGGCGGTTCCGCCGGGCCGAAGGTCGGAATGTGCCGTTCCCTTCCGGTCCAGCAGGGAGTTGTCTTCTGTTGGGTCTGGCACCACATCCTGAAGCGTCAGGCTTTTCAGTGCTTTGGTTTCCGGGAGAAATTTTCCAGCGAGAATTGCGATGATAAAAGTGCCGATGAAGGCGATCATGACTTTTAGCAGAGGAACTGAAAATGTTTCCGGCGAAAAGTCAATTGGTCGCCAGGATCCGGGCATTCGTTCGCTCATCGCGCTGACAAAAGAGATGAAGATAAGGAGCAGGCCGGAGAGGCCCATAACGCCGAAGCCTGGCGTTACAAAAATTTCAAGGCCCAGTAGGCCGATGCCGAGAGCAAAGAGGATCAGGTCCTCGTAGCCTGAGAGCCCGGCAATATGATGCCCGAAGAAAAAGAGCAGCAGACAGGTTACTCCTGCAATGCCGAAAATGCCGATTCCGGGGGTTTTGAATTCCAGCCAGAGTCCGCCCAGCCCGATCATCATCAGGATGGGGGCGATGGAGGCAATCAGTCGGGCCAGCTTTTCGGCAGCGGTCACTTGGAGTACACGTTTTTCGGCACCGGTCAGTTCAATGTTTTTCAGCAGATCGTCGATATTTTTTACGGTACCTTTGGAAAGCAAGGGGGTGTTATCTTCGCCGACGCGCTGTTCTGCTTCTTTATTGGTGAGTGTGAGCAGTCGTCCTTCTTTGCTGATGACCGTTCCGTTGACGCTGTATTCCATATCGGCCCGGACCATGGCTTCCGCCATCTCGGGATCATAACCGCCTTGTTCTGCAGCGGCACGAACCATCGCGGCAACGGCCGAGGTCATCTTTTCCTGCACTTCATCCGGCATGTCCTGGACGCCGCCCATGGGGGACATCATCATGGGGGTGGCGGCACCGATTACACTGCCGGGGGCCATATAGATGTTGGGGGTGGCCATGGCAATAATGGCGCCGGCGGAATAGGCATCCTGTTCAATGAAGGTATAGGTCGGAATCTCTGTATTCCCGATGATATCAATAATTTCCTTAGCCGCGTTCACTGCGCCGCCGGGGGTATTCATTTCAAAAATAATGGCATCGGCATTTTTTCTGACGGCCTCATCGACACCGCGTCGGACCACGTAGACCAGAGCGGGCTCGATCATGTTTTTGATTGGAACGATGTAAACCAGCGGTGTGCTGTTTGTTTCCCGGGCTTTTGCCGGGAAGGACAGGAGCAAGGCGGCCAGTGTGAATAGAAATGTCCGAAGCATAGGGGGTTCTCCGTTAGATACAGGACCATTTTTTTCCAGAGTCGGGAAAAAGGAAAGGCTAAACTTCCAATGACTGGAAAAGGTGCTTATGCTGATGTTTATTATGAATCTTTCAGGAAAAAGAGCATTGGTGACCGGTGGGGCGGTTCGGATCGGCAAAGCGATTGTGCAGGCGTTGCAGGCGGAGGGTGTGGACGTGGTGGTTCACTTTTTTGGGTCTAAACAAGAGGCCGAAATGCTTTCGCCATTTACGGTTCGTGCGGATTTAGGGAATTTGGACGAGGTGTCGGGGTTGATTGAGGCGGCGGGACCACTGGATATTTTAATTAATAATGCATCGCTTTTTACAAAAGATACGCTGGCCGAAGCACAGCCTGAGCGTGCTCTCCGGGAAATGAACGTTAATCTGCTTGCACCGATGGAGCTGACCCGCTGTTTTGCGAAACAGACCACGCGTGGTGCGGTGATTAACCTGCTTGACCGTCGCATTCGTGCAAACGATCCTGCGGCACTGCCGTACTCCCTTTCAAAAAAAGGGCTGGAAGAGCTGACCAAGCTGACGGCACTCGAACTGGCTCCTGGAATCCGCGTGAACGGCGTGGCTCCTGGGCCGATTCTGCCGCCGCCGGGGGAAAGCGTGGAGCATTTTGCCGACCGGGCGGGAAACATTCCGTTGCAGCTTTTTCCAACACCTGAAAATATTGCTGAAGCCGTCATTTTTCTGCTGAAAGCAGACTTCTGCACCGGGCAGGTAATGTTTGTCGATGGAGGCCAGCATTTGCTGGGTAATGGTGTGTTTGATCAGGGAGTCTGATCGGTACATATTGTAGAATGATTCGATATACGCCGGCTGGAGCCGGTATCAGGAGAGGGACTTGTTATGGATAAAATTTTTATCAGAGATTTGGCGTTGCGCTGTATTATCGGAATCTATCCGGAGGAACGCCGTGAAAAACAGGATGTTCTAATTAATGTTGAAATGCATGCTGATCTTCGAGCCGCGGGGCGGTCCGATGATCTTAACGACACTGTTGATTACAAAGGAATCAAAAAAGATATTCTAAAACTCGTCGAAGGCAGCTCATTTCAACTGATTGAAGCGATGGCCGAGCGGATTGCTGAAATCGCCTTGGCAAACAAAAAGGTTGAACGCGTCATCGTCACGATTGATAAACCCGGTGCCCTTCGTTTCGCCCGTGCATCTGCGGTCGAAGTCACCCGCCCCTGAATGTTTACGGATGTTTTTTCATACATTGCAATGTATGAAATTAAGATTTCCATTCCTTGAAAAAAAGAGACCGAACGGTCTCTTTTGATCATTAGCTTTTGAGGGATCTAGGCCACTTGGCCTTCAAATTCACCCATTGCGCGGAATTTATTGTAGCGGTCTTCCATGATTTCTTCGGGCGTCATGGCTTTCAGTTGCTCCAGATTTTCGAGGAGCGCTTTTTTCAGGTTTTCCGCTGCGGCTTCGTGGTCGGTGTGGGCACCGCCCTGAGGTTCGGGGATAATGGAATCTGCGAGTTTCAGTTCCATTAAATGTTTGCCGGTGATTTTCAGGGCTTCGGCGGCTTTGTCGGAATAAGCACGATCTTTCCAAAGAATGGCTGCACAGCCTTCCGGGGAAATGACTGAGTAATAGGCATGTTCCATGATCAGAATGCGGTTACCGATCCCAATACCCAGTGCGCCACCGGATCCGCCTTCGCCGATGATGACGCAGATGATCGGCACTTTGAGGTTGAAGCATTCGCGCAGATTGACGGCGATGGCTTCGGCAATGTGTCTTTCTTCGGATTCCAGGCCTGCATAAGCGCCTTTGGTATCGATCAGTGTTACAATCGGTACATTGAATTTGTCGGCCAGTTTCATCAGACGCAGGGCTTTGCGGTATCCTTCAGGATGTGCACAGCCGAAATTTGTTTCCACATTGCTTTTGGTGTCGCGCCCTTTCTGGGAACCGATAATCATGACTTTCTGGCCATCAATTTTGGCAAAACCGCCGATAATCGCCCGGTCGTCGCGGTGGATGCGATCGCCGTGGATTTCTACAAAGTCGGTACACATTATGTTGATGTAATCCATAGTGTAGGGACGGCTGGGATGGCGGGCAACCTGCACTTTCTGCCATGCGGTCAGATTGGTGTAGATGTCATTGCGGGTCTGCTCGATTTTCTGTTTCATGTTCTCTATTTCGTGAGAAACATCGATATCCTGCTCCTGACTGAAGGATTCAAGCTCTGCTAGCTTGGTTTCCAGTTCTTGGATGGGACTTTCAAATGGCAGACTGAAAGGTGCACTCATACTCTTCTCCTGAGAAATTAGTCGCTGATTATAACGGTTGTTTTGCGCGGAACAATATCGAATAGCTCTTCAACATCTTCGTTGAGCATACGTATACAACCGGCGCTGGATTGTTTCCCAATGCTGTCGCGCTCCCAGGTTCCATGGATCCCGAAGCCGGTAATTTCCGGGTGTTCGTCCGATACGATCTTCATCCAGCGGGTACCCAGCACATTTTCGGGATCGCCGTATTCAATCTGCTTGCCGTCTGTAAAACGAGTCCACGGCGGCTCGGTGATTTTATCCACGATTTCGAATTTAATAGCTGGTGTTTTACCGAATTTTCCGGTTCCGACAGGATAGCGTTTAAACAGTTTTTCGCCGGCCATGAGATCCAGAGTGTTTCTGCTTTTTGAAACGCGGATACTGAAATCGCCGTTATAAACAACCAATGCGGCTCCGGCCCGAATCGTATCGGTCTGCATGCCGTTCATATCTTTAATCAGCGCGACTGTGGTATTGTATTTCTTTGCGATTTTTTGAAGATAATCGCCCGGCTGAATGGAATAACGCTCTTTTCCGGGCATCGGAATCGAAGATTTCAGAAGCCTGATATTCACATCGCCAAGCAATTCGATGGCTTTATCGTTAGGTGAACGGGCAACAATATCATCGAGCTGGCTTTTAGCCTCCAGCAGTTGACCGGCTTCGAGTGCCGCCTCCGCATCGGAAATAGCTGAAAGGATGGCCGGCGATGCTTCAACGGAATGGATCGGTTCCGGAATGCCCGGAACCAGCGGCTCCGGCGTGCTCATCATGGCTGGAACAGCCGGTTCAGGTGTGTCGGCAATTTCGGGATCATCGGTTTTTTTGTCTTTCTGCCAGATCATATAAGCTGCTACCAGCGCAACCTGAATCAGGATGATGATCACAAAAACGGTTTTCCATCGACCGCCGCCACGGTTGTTGTATGTGCCCGCATAAATTGGTTTTGCCATAGTATAAATCCCTCGGATTCGTAAAAGATTCTCATTAATGCATATTCAGCTTTTCCCGTGCAATCATATTACGGATTGCAGTTGGAAATACGGATGATGAACCGCTACTTTACAACCTTGTAATCATGAAAATATTGCTCATTACACCGCCTTTGCTGCACCCCAATACGCCTTATGCGGCCACGCCATTGCTGACGGCCTGGCTTAAAACGCTGGGACATCAGGCCGTACAATCTGACCTCTCGCTGCAACTTTTGTTGAAATTGTTTTCCCGGAAAGGGCTTTCCGCAGTTTGTGCGGCATTGGAGATTCCTCCGGATGCTGCCGAGCCGTATTTGAAAACGATCGATCCGGTCCTTGCTTTTTTACAAAACCGTAATCCGGACGCAATGGAGAATATTCTGGATCGCGGCTGGTTGCCGGAGGGTGAGCATCTGGCCCGGGCTTATGAAATGGAGGAACAGCTCGGGTGGAATTTTCGGGAGTTGGATTTCATGGATCGCGCGCGTTATCTGGCCAGTCTGTATCTCGATGATATTGCCGATGCCGCCGCCGGACTGGATCCGAATTTTGAATTTTCCCGCTATGCTGAAAAAATTGCCGCCAGTGTTCCTGACTTTGCGAAGATTCGGAATGAACTTGAAGGCAGCCCATCTGTTTTTTTTCAGTGGCTGGAAGAACTGACGGATGCGGCAATGGTCCTGCATCGGCCGGAAATGGTTGTGCTGACGGTTCCGTTTCCGGGATGTCTGCTCGGTGCGCTGATTACAGCGCGACGTATAAAGCACACTTGCGCAGGTGTGCGCATTGTGCTGGGCGGGGGGTATGTGAATACCGAATTGAGGGAGCTCGCGGATCCCGGAATTTTTGACTATGTCGATTTCATTACGCTCGACAGCGGGTTTTTGCCGCTCAGGCAACTGGCCGCTGGCGGGCAGCCGGTGCGGACATTTAAACGGGAAAACGGCGCGGTTATTTTCCAAACTTCGGAAATGCCTGAAATTCCACATGCGGAGCTGCCGCCGCCGGATTTTCAGGGATTGGAGCTCGGGGATTATTTCGGGGTGTTTGAGACGCTCAATCCGGTCACACGGCTCTGGTCGGATGAGCGGTGGAATAAGCTGGTGCTGGCCCATGGGTGCTGTTGGAGCCGTTGTGCATTCTGTGATACATCCATTGATTATATCTGCCGATATGATCCGGCAGATCCGGTTTCGATCTGCGACTGGATTGTTCATGTGATGAACGAAACCGGTTTCCGGGGTTTTCATTTTGTCGATGAAGCGTTGCCGCCGGATCTGCTTGATGGATTGTGCGATGAGATTCTGCACCGTAAACTGGACATTGAGTGGTGGGGCAACATCCGGTACGAAAAGCGGTTCTCGAGCGATCTGATTCGAAAAATGGCCGCCGCCGGTTGCATCGCGGTTACCGGGGGGCTCGAAACCGGATGCGATCGAACGCTGAAGCTGATGTGCAAGGGGATTGTAATGAGGCACGCGATTCGTGTGCTGACCGACCTGGCCGATGCCGGGATTCTGACGCACGCCTATCTGATGTATGGTTTTCCGACACAGACCGCAGCCGAAACTTTCCATACCTTGGAAACCGTGCGCGATCTTTTCGCTCAAGATATTTTGCATTCTGCCTACTGGCATCGGTTTGCACTGACGGCCCATAGCGGGATCTCGATGAATCCGGAACAGTATTGCATTTCCGTGCCTGAAACGGCTCCGGCATCATTTGCGCTGAATGAAATTCCGTTCGATGCTTCGTTCGATCACGATCTTGATGACATGGGAGAGATGCTGAAGCGTGCAACATATAATTATATGCTCGGTCTGGGGCTGGAAATGCCTGTGGATACGTGGTGGCCTGAACAAAAAATAACGTTTTAGAATTCTGTTAGGGCACCATTCTGCTATCATTCTAGTTGGTGTAAACGATGTTGAAAAACAGAACGCTAATGTTAGTTGCAGCTGCTTGGCTGGTTTCGCTTTCGGTGCCTGCTCAGGATGCCGGAGCGAAGGAATCGATGGATCCTTCGGATAAAGTGACGGCGGTGTATGGTGTGACGGCGGATGATTATCTCATCAAACAGGAGGCCTCCCGGGGGAATGCCCGTGCAAAATACCGAGGCGGCCGATCCCGTCAGTCGCTGGACCTTCCCGATGCGTTCTACTTTATAGGCGGTGTTGTTTTTGTTCTGATTCTGATGCGCGTGCTGGTGATTTTTATCACTGCCTTTGAGGAGAAACGCAAGGAGGAGGAGAATCAGATGGCCAGCGAACACTTCAATCCTGATTAATCCGGCTTGCGCAAACCGCGCGAAGTTTGGATACTCCGCCGGAATATGCTCAGGACGTTAAAAATTAAAAACCTCGCACTGGTCGACGATGTACAGGTCGGCTTTTCTGAAGGACTCAATGTTATTACCGGCGAAACAGGGGCTGGGAAATCGCTTATGATCGGAGCGTTGCGTCTTCTGCTCGGTGAGCGCGCGGATAAATCCTTGATCCGGACCGGCGAAACCTCCTGCTCGGTCCATGCGGAATTCGGGCTGGAGGACTGCAGGGCCGTTGATGCCATCCTGGAAGATGTGGGGCTGGAGCCGTGTGACGGAGGGCTGCTGATTATCCGTCGGGTTATTACCGGTACATCGAACAGGACTACTGTTAATGATGAATCGGTTACCCTCAATGCTTTAAAACGGCTGGGTGAGGTGTTGGTCGATATGCATGGGCCGTATGATCATCAGTCGTTGCTGGATCAGCATGTGCAGCTCGAAATTCTTGATGCATTCGGTCAAATCGATCATAGCGAATATCAGGAGCACTATCGAAAATATCGCGATGTGCAGAAGCAGATCGAGGCACTTAATTCCGATAATGAGGAGGATCTGCAGCGCCAGATCGAGTTTCTGGATTATAGGGTCAATGAAATCGAATCCGCCAATCTTAATCCCGAGGAGGAGGCGGAGGTTGAAGAAGAGCACAGTAAAATTGCCAATGCGCAGCATGTGATTGAGCTGGCCAACGGGACGGTTCAGGCCCTGACAGAAGGCGAAGGTTGTGCTTTTGAAGGTCTTGTATCCGCGCAGCAGGCGCTGAATCAGTTGATTAAACTGATGCCCGAAGCTCAGGACTGGCATGACGAACTTGAAAGCGCGGTAACATCTGTGCAGGAAGTTGTGCGCTCTATTGAGCAGTCTGCCGGTGATATTGACGCCAGTGCTGAACGCATGGAGTGGTTGGATGACCGTTTGACCACGTATCAGACACTGAAGCGTAAATACGGAACCACCGTTGAGGAAGTTCTTGAAAATGGTGCACAGTGGGCAGAGCAGCTTAAGGAATTGCGGGGCCGGGATAAAAAGCGGGAAAAGTTGGAAAATCAACTGACTCTCATTTTTCAGGATCTGGATCAGACCGGAGCAAAACTGAGGGCGGCGCGTGAAAATGTGGCCGACCATCTGTCCGAATGTATCACTCGCGAGCTCGTTGATATCGGGTTTGAGCATGGCTTTTTTGATGTCCAGATTACACCGTGCGATCCGACGCCGACCGGCATGGATACCATCGATTTCGGTTTCGCCCCGAATGCCGGCGAAGATATGCGGCCTTTACGTATGATTGCATCTTCGGGGGAAATTTCGCGCGTTATGCTCGCCACCAAAGCAGTGCTTGCGAAGCAGGATCAGATTCCGGTGCTGGTCTTCGACGAAATCGATGCCAATATCGGTGGTGAAATCGGCGGAGCGGTCGGGCGAAAACTGGCAGAGGTTGCCCGGCATCATCAATTGCTCTGTATTACTCATCTTCCTCAGGTTGCCGCATGCGGTAATCGGCATCTGGCGGTCTCAAAAAAGGTGGAAGACGGGCGGACTTTTACTGAAGTTGAGTTGCTTGACGACGAAACCCGTCCGGAGGAACTTGCCCGCATGCTTGGCGGAAAAGACTCCACCAACGTCACGCTTCAACACGCCAGAGAAATGCTGGAGCAGACGTCTTTTCTTTAGACGTTCTGGCGGGACTTCTTTTAACTCTGTGTAAGGGCGATGACGAGCTCTTGCGGAATGGGTATGCGCTTGGTCGAGGCTTGATTCTGTTGCTGTTCTCCGCCGGGGTGATTTCAGGAACCCATGCGTAAACTGATTAAAGAGCGGGGTTTTCTGCGTTGCATGTAGTCGAGCTGTAACGGCAGGGACTGGAAAGGGATGGTTTTCAGCCCTTGTTCCGGTTCGTTGCGTTTTCGGGGAGCTGCACGGCGAGAATTGCGGGCGGTGTGGCGATCCCCGAAATAGGCTTCGAGGCAATTGCTGAGGGTGTTGTAGGGTTGGGGATGGGTTTTCAGTGCTTTCATGGAATTCTCCTTCTTAAATCAGGTGTTGTATTTCCGGACGACGGCTTTGACGATGCCGCCGATGCTGAGGGTGCGTTCGGGGCGCATGCGGGTGAAGGCGGAGTTGGCGGGGTCGAGGTAGACGCCGGTTTCATCTTTTCCGAAATATTTGAGGGTCCATTCTCCGTCGATCTGGGCAACGACAATATCGTTCTGTTTCGGCGCGCCGCCTTTTTCGACAAGAACGAGGTCGCCGGGCTGAATGCCGGCATCGATCATCGATTCGCCGCTGACCGTGAGCAGGTAGGTTGCCTCGGGGCGGCGGACGAGATACTGGTCGAGATTGATGGAGTCGACGAGCTCTTCTTCGGCGGGGGAGGGAAAGCCGGCCTGTACAGAACCGAGCAGTTTGGTGGATCCGGTAATCTTGGTAGTCAATAAAATGCGGTTGTCGCTGCCTCGGTCGAGGTATCCGAGTTTTAACAGCTTATTAACAGGTCCGTAGACGGCGTTTTTGGATTTATAGCCGAAGAGATTAGCCATTTCGGCATAGCTTGGCGCGCGGCCTTCGGCATCGTAAAAGGCGCGTAATTGTTCAATTTTCTCAGCTAAATTAATTGTTCTGGGCATCGTTCGTTTTGGGGTATTTTTTTCAATGTCTGGAAAAATATATAACTGAACGTTCGTACAGTTACAAGGCTGTTAATAACTGAAAATGATGAAATGAGCGAATTTGTTAGGAAATAGGCCGTTTTATTTATGCGTCGATGACTTGTTCACAGTTAGCGGGCGGTTAGGGGATAGAGATGAACAATATGGTCGGTTCAACTTAATATGACCGGATCCTGAGTGGGGACTGTGATAATTAATGTTTCGTATGTGAAATCAGATTTTTCGAGGGCGGCGTAGATCAACGCGTTGGGAGATTTTCGGAAAGCTGCCGCTCCGGTTGATGAGGCTGTGGCGGGTCCCCGCTGATGTCGAAGAGGAATGGATCGGCCGGCGGTCCGAGCTTTTCTGCATAGCGGGAGCAATTTCCTGGAAAAAGGGGAATGAATGCTATGAGCTATGGTTGTTGCTTTTTTCTGGGATTGCGGCGTGCATTTTTTCCGGGCCCGGCATCTTTATGCAGGTTTTTCTGTTGGCCGGGGGGGAGGCGCCAGGTGGTCTGCTCACGGATTTTACTGATGTGCTTTTTTTTGTCCGGGGTGTGTTTGGATTTTACGTTTCCGGAGAAGTTTTTCACCTGTTCGGAGTGGAAGGGGTGCGCTTCAACGACGTCGATGTCTTCGTTCAGGTGGGCCAGGATGTCGCGCAGGTATCCTTTTTCAGTCGGGTCGCAGAAGCTGATGGCGTGGCCTGAGGCCCCGGCGCGGGCGGTGCGGCCGATACGATGGACGAAGGTTTCGGGTTCGTTGGGGAGATCGAAGTTGATGATGTGCGAGATGTTTTCGATGTCGATGCCTCGTGCGGCGAGATCGGTGGCGATCAGGATCGGGATTTCGCCGGATTTAAACTTTTCGAGGATTTCCTGTCGATGGCGCTGTTCTTTGTCGCCGTGAAGAACTGCCGCTGGAAGTCCCTGTTTTTTCATGGATTCGGTCAGGCGGTCAGCGCCGCGCCGGGTGCGGCAGAAGACGAGGATGCGTTCATATTTCAGCTTTTTAAGCAGCCAGCTGAGGAGGGCGTTTTTATTGTTTTTTTCAACATAATAGAGCGATTTGTGAATGTTTTCCGCCGCGGCGGAGACGGGGTCGGCCGAGATGGTCATGGGTTTGTGCAGAATGCCGGTGGCGAGCGAGAGTGCTTCGGGGGGCATGGTGGCGGAGAAGAAGAGGGCCTGGCGGGTTTGCGGGAGCATTGGGGCGATTTTCCGGATATCCGGTGCAAACCCCATGTCGAGCATGCGGTCGGCTTCATCGACCACAAAAACCTCAACTTGGTCGAGTTTGAGAGCTTTTCGTTCGATCAGATCAAGCATGCGGCCGGGAGTGGCGATGAGGATATCAACGCCCTCGCGCAGGGTGAGGATCTGGTTTTCATATTCGGTTCCGCCATGGACGAGTAGTGAGGTCAGTTCGGTGTGGGCGGTAAATTTCCGGATGGTTGATAAAAGCTGAATAGCAAGTTCCCGGGTGGGGGAGAGAATGAGGGAGCGGACGCGGATTTCGCGTGCGGCGGTCCAGCTGTCTTCCAGTTTCTGGATAAGCGGAAGGGAAAAGGCGGCGGTTTTTCCGGTGCCTGTACGGGCGAGGCCGATGATGTCGCGGCCGGTTCCAATGGCTGGAATGGCCTGCTGTTGAATCGGGGTCGGAGCTGTGAAGCCCGCATCTTCGATCGCTTGAAGAATTTTTTTGTTCTGAATTAAGTCGGAAAATTGCATGGGTGAAAGGTACCGCGGAAAGCTGAAACTTGAAACTTGAAACCGGAAGGAAAAAGCGGACACACTCCGTGTTTTAGGAATCAGGAAGCGATTATGAATATTTTAGTGGCGAGGATCCCGGAAGAGGGGTCGAATTATGAGGGTGATGATCCGGGGGATATTCTGCATGCGGAGCAGGAGCAGTTTCTGCGTAATCCCGGCGATGTGCACTATAAGCTGTATGTCCAGCGGGTGTCGGATGAGTTGGTGGTGCGCGGCGAGCTGAATGTCGATGTGGAGCTGCAGTGTGCAAGATGTTCGGAATTTTTCTCGACAACGGTAGGGGTTTCCGATTTTCTACGCGCTTGTCCCGCCCCGGAAGGCACCGACTCGGTGGATATTACGGAGGATTTTCGTGAGGAAATTCTTTTGCATGTGCCAAGCTTTCCGGTGTGCAGCGAAGAGTGTAAGGGTGTTTGTGCGCAGTGCGGTGCCGACTTGAATAAGGGGGCATGCGCATGCGAAAAAGATGAAGGCCCGAGTGCCTGGTCGGCGCTGGATGGATTGAATTTATAAATAACCGCGCGAGCGGTGGAGTTGTTGGTTGCCGGGAAAGGTGTTTCTGGAGAAACAATGTGCTGACAGCTGATAATGATTAACTGATAACGTTGCGCTTAGCGCAGATGTAAGGAGGATTGCGATGGCAGTTCCAAAAAGAAAAACTTCGAAGAGCAAAACAGCAAGCCGCAAGGCGCAGAACATGAAAAAGCCGATTGCGCGTGCATCTTCCTGCCCGCAGTGCGGTGCTCCGGCTCAGCCGCATCATGCGTGTAAGAGTTGCGGATATTATAACGGACGTCAGGTTCTCACGGTCGCTACTGAAGACTAGAGATCATGCGTATCTCCGTAGATGCGATGGGGGGCGATTTTGCTCCCCGGGAAATTGTTGCCGGCTCAATCCAGGCTGCTGAAAAAATTCAGGGCCTGGAAAAAATTTATCTGGTAGGCAATGAAGCCGCTATTCAGTCCGAGCTGAACAAGCACAAAGGACCGATCCCTTCCTGCATTGAGATTGTTCATTGCACGGAAGTGGTAGGCATGGGTGAATCGCCGGCGACAGCAATCCGTCGCAAGAAAGACTCGTCGATTGCGCGTTCGGTGGAGCTGGTCAAAGATGGAAAGGCCGATGCTGTATTTTCGGCCGGGAATACAGGAGCGGCTGTGGCGGCCGCTACGCTGAAGCTCCGTACGCTCAAAGGGGTTTCCCGACCGGCGATTGCCACGGTGATGCCGACTCCGGAAAAGCCGTTTGTGCTGCTCGATGCCGGTGCCAATCCGGACAGTACGCCTGAGATGATCCAACAGTATGCGGTGATGGGCAGTATTTATTCCCGCGAGATTCTCGGGGTTGAAAATCCGTCTGTGGGTCTGCTCAGTATCGGCGAAGAGGATGCCAAGGGCAATGAGACCACCAAGAAGACGTTCCGTCTTCTGCAGGAAACGGATATTAATTTTACCGGTAATGTCGAGAGTCGCGATCTCTACGACGGCAAGGTCAGTGTTGCTGTGTGCGACGGTTTTGTGGGCAACGTGGTGCTCAAAACCAGTGAGGCCGTTGCGAAAATGATCGGCAACTGGCTCAAGGATATGTTCAAGCAGAATATCTTCCGTATTCTGGGCTATGTATTTGCACGCGGTGTCTTTAAGGAAATGAAGACGCATGCCGACCCGTCGAGTTATGGCGGTGCGCCGTTGCTTGGAGCCAACGGGATTGTGATTATCGGCCACGGTTCTTCAAATGCTTTTGCCACATTCAATGGAATCCGGGTGGCCACCGAAGCGGTGGATCATCATGTAAACCATTTGATTGAGGATGAGCTTAAGCGTATAAATCCCGAAACCTAGTATTTTCACGGAACGACTGCATGGACGCTAAGCGAAAAGTTTCAATCATTGGAACAGGATCCTACGTACCCGAAAGGGTGCTGACCAATCGGGATCTTGAAGAGATCGTCGAGACCTCCGACGAATGGATTTATACCCGCACCGGTATGCGCGAGCGTCATATTGCGGCCGACGATCAGGCGTCGTCGGATCTCGGCGCGGCGGCAGCGGAAAAGGCGATTGCTGATGCAGGTATTTCGGCCGACGAGATTGATCTGATCATTGTCGCTACGCTTTCTCCGGATATGTTTTTTCCCAGTACCGCCTGTTTTGTTCAGGAAAAAATCGGGGCAAAAAATGCATTCTGTTACGATCTCGGGGCTGCTTGTTCCGGTTTTCTTTATGCGCTGGACAGTGCGAAGAATCAGATTGCGGCAGGGTCTGTTGAGACGGCGCTGGTCATTGGATCTGAAAAAATGAGTACGTTTGTGGACTGGGAGGACCGGTCGACCTGTATTCTTTTCGGCGACGGTGCCGGGGCGGCCGTGCTGCGCGCAGGGGGCGATGGACGTGGTGTGATGGATTCTGTCATGGGCTCGGACGGATCGCTGGCGGATCTGCTGTGGACGCCGGGCGGCGGAAGCCGGAATCCGATTTCACATGAAATGATCGATCGCAAAGAGCATTATCTGAAAATGCAGGGGCGTGAAGTATTTAAACATGCCGTAAAGCGTATGGGCGAAACGGTTATTCAGGTTCTGGAGCGGAATGAAATTTCGATTGATGAGGTGAAATGTATCATTCCGCATCAGGCGAATATCCGTATTATTGATGCCATTTCAAAGCGACTCGGTGTGGCCGATCGCATGTATGCGAATGTTGAAAAATATGCGAACACGTCCTCCGCTGCCCTGGCCATTGCGCTGGATGAAGCGGTGAAGGATGGAACAATTGTAAAAGGCGACCTGGTGGTGCTGACTGTATTTGGCGGCGGTTTTACCTGGGGCGCGAATCTGTTGGAATGGGGGAAATAGTGAAAAGAGCAATCGTCTTTCCCGGTCAGGGATCTCAAGTGGTTGGCATGGGCAGGGATCTCGCGGAGGCCATTCCGGAGTGTAAAGCCCTGTTTGATCAGGCCAACGAAATTCTCGGATACGATCTTGCCGCGATCTGTTTTGAAGGTCCGCAGGAAGAACTGAATAAGTCCAATCATGCCCAGCTCGGTATTTTTGTGGCGAGCGCGGCCGCGTTTAAAGCGCTGGAGCTGAAGCAGCCCGGCCTGGAATTTGATGTGCTTGCAGGCCACAGCCTAGGTGAATGGACTGCGCTCTATGTTTCCGGAGCGATCAGTTTTGAAGATACGATTAAAGTGTTGAAGGCTCGCGGTGAATTTATGCAGGCCGCCTGCGAGGAAAATCCAGGGGCTATGCTGGCCGTGATGAATCTCGACGGGGACAAGCTGGTTGAAATCGCCGCCGAAGCCGGATGCCATGTGGCCAACTTTAATTCGCTTTCGCAGACGGTACTTTCCGGTACGGTGGAATCGATTGAGAAAGCGGAAGGCCTTTGTAAAGATGCCGGTGCGAAGCGTGCCGTGCGTCTTCCGGTGGCCGGGGCTTTTCATTCGCCGCTGATGCAGCCGGCTGCGGATAAAATGAATGAGTTCCTTTCCGGCGTGGAGCTGGGAATTCCTGCAAAACCGGTGCTTTCCAATGTGACGGCGGAGGTTCATGTTTCGGCCGACATTCAGGAAAATATGGTTAAACAGATTACTTCCTCGGTGCAGTGGGTGGCTTCGGTGCAGAAGCTGATTGCTGACGGTGTGAAGGAAATTGTTGAAGTCGGTCCCGGCAAGGTTCTCGCAGGACTTATAAAGCGTATTGACAAGGGTGCGGCAGTTCGTAACATCGGCGCGCTTACCAATTTTGAATAATAAACAGGGGATGCAAATGTTTGATTTAACAGGAAAAGTCGCAGTCGTTACCGGGTCGGCCCGGGGGCTGGGTCAGGCCATTGCTCTGAAAATGGCGGAAGCCGGTGCGGATGTTGCTGTGTGCGATCTGAACGCAGAATGGTGCGAAGAAACCGTCGGAAAAGTAAAAGCGCTCGGGCGTGAGGCGGCGGCATACGGCGTTAATGTGGCTGAGGCTGACAGCGTGACGGCGTGTATTAAATCCATAGAAAAAGATTTCGGTAAAATTGATGTGCTGGTGAATAATGCCGGTATTACCAAAGATGGTCTGCTGATGCGCATGAGCGAGGAGGACTGGGATGCGGTATTGGATGTTAATCTGAAAGGTGTGTTCCTTTGCACCAAAGCCGCCATGCGCGGCATGATGAAGCAGCGTTCCGGTACGATTGTGAATATTGCGTCGGTGATCGGATTGATGGGCAATGCCGGTCAGGCCAACTATGCCGCTTCGAAAGGCGGCGTGATTTCCTTCAGTAAAACCGTTGCCAAGGAGCTGGCTTCCCGCGGCGTACGTTGCAATGCGATTGCGCCCGGATTCATCCGTTCGGCAATGACCGACAAACTGGATGAAGAGATTCAGAATAAAATGAAGGAATTGATTCCGCTGGGCCGTTTCGGAGACCCGGAAGATGTGGCCAATGTGGCCTTGTTTTTGGCAAGCGATGCTTCTGCATATGTTACGGGGCAAGTCCTCTCGACATGCGGCGGCATGGTAATGTAACGTTTAAAAGTGTAAACCTAGGAAAAGGAGACAGTTAAAATGGCACTTGAAGATAAAGTAAAAGATATCATTGTTGAGCAGCTCGGTGTGAATGCCGACCAGGTTACCGAAGGTGCTTCGTTCATTGAAGATCTCGGCGCAGACTCTTTGGATACGGTTGAGCTGGTAATGGCTTTCGAAGAAGAATTCGGCGCAGAAATTCCGGACGAAGACGCTGAAAAGCTGACTTCCGTCGGTGGCGTAATCAGCTACCTGAAAGAAAAAGGTTTCGAGTAAACCGACGCATTGATTTTTCAATGGCCGGAACTTCTCTGCGGGGTGTTCCGGCCATTTATCATAACATCATTTTGAGGTACGGGATATGAGTGGGCGTAAAGTGGTTGTAACTGGGCTTGGGGTGGTTTCTCCGGTCGGAAGTGAACTGGGCACGTTCTGGGATAACATCAAAAACGGCAGGTCAGGCATCGGCAGAGTTCAGCAGATGGATGACATTGATCAGTATCCCGTACAAATTGCCGGTGAAGTAAAAGATCTGGATGTCGAGCGCTTTGTGGGGAAAAAAGATGCGCGGAAAATGGATCCGTTCTCCATTTATGGTGTGGCGGCATCGGCACTTGCGATTGAGGATGCCGGAATTCATGCCGGCAATATCGATCCGGAGCGTGCAGGGGTGCTGGCCAGTTCCGGTATCGGCGGTATGCAGGTGATGCAGAAAGAATGTCTGAAGGCTTATGAAAAAGGGCCCAGACGTGTTTCTCCGCAGCTCATTCCGCAAATGATCACCAATATTCTTTCCGGCTATGTTTCCATTAAGTATGGATTTAAAGGGCCCAATTTCTGTATTACGAGTGCCTGCGCATCCGGAACACACTCCATTGGCGAAGCCATGCGGATGATTCAGTATGGCGATGCGGATGTCATGATTGCCGGTGGTTCAGAAGCTTCGGTTGCGATGCTTGGGGTGGCCGGTTTTGCTGCGTTGCGTGCAACAAGCCGGCTTAATGATGATCCGGAAAGAGCATCCCGTCCGTTTGATCTGGAGCGCGACGGATTTGTGATGTCCGAAGGTGCCGGTATGGTGATTCTTGAATCCGAGGAGCATGCCAAAGCGCGCGGCGCGAAAATTTACTGCTATGCTTCCGGATACGGACGTACCGGCGATGCCTACCATGTTACAGCTCCGGATGCTTCAGCGGTGCAGTCGGCCCGCGGTATGACGCTTGCGATTGCCGATGCCGGCCTGAGTGTGGATGATATTGACTATGTAAATGCGCATGGAACCAGTACCCCGTTGAACGATAAGGGGGAAACGCTGGCGGTTAAGAACGCGCTGGGCGAAAAGAAGGCCTATGCAACGGCGGTCAGTTCCACGAAGTCGATGACCGGGCATATGCTTGGTGCGGCGGGCGGTGTTGAGGCTGCGATTATGGCGCTGGCGGTTCGCGATAATATTGCGCCGCCGACGATTAACTACAATACACCGGATCCGGACTGTGATCTGGACTATGTGCCGAACAAAATGCGTGAGATGCAGATTAATGCCGCACTGAGCAACTCGCTCGGTTTCGGCGGCCACAATGCCACGCTCTGCTTTACGAAGGCATAAGTTTTCCAATCACTGGAAATGCAAGGGCATCCGCTTTGGGCGGGTGCCTTTTCTTTTTTCCGGCTTCCAATGCCTGGAATAAACGGGCATCGTTTTTTGCTATGAGAAATTTCCTGAATAAAATCAAGAGCCGTTCTGAAATGATTGAGGAACGGGCCCGTCTGAAAGCCGAGGGCAAGGTGGTTTCGTTTACGAACGGCTGTTTTGATATTTTGCATCCCGGCCACGTGACGTATCTGAATTTTGCGCGTGAGCAGGGCGATGTGCTGGTGCTCGGTATGAATTCGGATGCTTCGGTGAGGCGCAATAAGGGCGATGATCGTCCGATTGTCTGCGAAGAGGACCGGGCAAAAGTTATCGCGGCGCTGGAATGCGTTGATTATGTGGTGCTGTTCGATGAAGACGAGCCGCGTGAGCTGATTGGTGAGCTCTTGCCTGATGTGCTGGTGAAGGGCGAGGATTGGGCGCATTACGTTTCGGGTCGCGAAGAGGTCGAGGCCGCCGGAGGAAAAGTAGTGCTGGCAAAAATGGTGGAGGGCCGCTCCACCACCAACGTCATCGGACGTATTTTGGAAGTGTATGGCAAATAGGTGCAGGTTGAGCCACGGATGGACACGGATTGGAGTATGGTGATTTTATGCGTGAAATTACAGGTGTTCATTCGCGTTTATCTGAGGTTCTGAAAAGGTGAAATTATGAGTATTAAATACATTGTGACCGGCGGGGCCGGATTTATCGGCAGCAATATTGTCAAAGAGCTGAATGCGCGGGGCGAGGATGATATTCTGGTCGTGGATTCGCTGGGTATGGGTGAAAAATGGAAAAACCTGGTGGGACTGCGGTATGAGGATTATCTCGATAAGAATGATCTGTTTACGGTAATCGGTGATGGCCTGTTGAACGATGTTGAAGCGGTCTATCATCTGGGGGCCTGCAGTGCGACGACGGAAAAGGATGCCGACTATCTGGCGGAAAATAATTATGGCTATACCCGCGCGCTCTGCGAAACCTGTCTGGAGAACGGTGTCCGTTTTGTTTATGCCTCGAGCGCGGCGACCTATGGCGACGGGAATCTGGGGTATTCGGATGCCGATGAAGATACGCCGAAATACAGGCCGTTGAATATGTACGGCTATTCCAAGCATATGTTTGATCTTTGGGCATTGAAAGAGGGCATTGCGGATCAGATTGCGGGGATGAAATATTTTAATGTCTACGGGCCGGGGGAGGCGCATAAGGATGATATGCGTTCGGTGGTTCATAAATCCTATTTCCAAATATTGGAAACCGGTGAAGTGAAGTTGTTTAAGTCGCATCGTCCGGATTATAAAGATGGTGAGCAGGTTCGGGACTTTGTCTATGTGAAGGATGCGGTGAAGGAGACGCTCTGGTTTGGTGAGCACTGTGAAACGGGCGGTATTTTCAATTGCGGCACGGGCACACCGCGTACGTGGGTTGATCTGGTGTCCGCTGTGTTTACGGCGATGGGACGCGAGCCGAATATTTCATTTATCGATATGCCGGAGCACCTGCAGGGAAAATATCAGTATCATACGCAGGCCGATCTGAAAAAACTGCGTGATGCGGGTTATTCTGAGCAATTTACTGCGCTGGAAGATGGCGTGGCGGATTATGTGCAGAATTATCTGATGGCGGAATAAATATTATGGCCGTAAGCATTGCCGAGATGATTCTGCTGGGTTTGCTGGCGGATTGGATATTCCGGCGGCTTAAAATGCCGGGATTGCTCGGCATGCTTTTGTTGGGTGTGGTTTGCGGGCCTTTTGTCTGTGATATTCTGCAACCCGGTTTCCTGGAGGCCTCTGCTGATCTCCGGATGATCGCTTTGATTATTATCCTTTTGCGTGCGGGACTTGAGCTGAATCGCGACACGCTGAACCGGGTGGGGATTCAGGCGTTGCTTTTGTCGTTTGTTCCAGGAATCTTCGAGGGGGCAACGATTGCTTTATTGGGGCCTCATTTTCTTCCGTTGACCCGCCTTGAATCTGCGATGCTCGGGTTTATTGTGGCGGCGGTGTCACCCGCGGTTGTAGTTCCGATGATGATTGATTTCATTGAACGGAAAATGGGGGCGAAAAAGGGTATTCCTACGTTGGTTCTGGCAGCAGCGTCTTTGGATGATGTGGTGGCGATTGTTATTTTTTCGGTATTTCTGGGACTTTATACCGGAACATCTGAGCATCTTTGGATGAAATTTGCGGGTATTCCGGTGTCGGTGGTGGCCGGTATTGCAGTTGGGCTGCTGACGGGGGTTTTGTTGCTGAAGCTGTTTGAGCGTTTTAATCCGCGGGCGACTAAACGAACGATGATTTTGATCGGGGTTTCGATCCTGCTGGTGCGTATTCAGTATCTTCTTGAAGAACAGGGAATTGCTTTTGCGGCTTTGCTGGCGGTGATGGCTACCGGATTTATATTTCTCGAGAAACACGAAGAGATGGCGCACGAGATTTCTTCCAAGCTCGGGAAACTCTGGGTGTTTGCGTCAATTATGCTTTTCACGCTGGTGGGGGCACAGGTGGATATTTCGCTGGCCTGGAATACCGGTTTGTCGGGGTTGCTGTTGATTCTCTGCGGTTTGATGGCACGCAGTCTGGGTGTTGGTCTGTCGCTGTTTGGGAGTCCGTTGAATATGCAGGAGCGCCTTTTTGTGGTGGTTTCCTATTGGCCGAAGGCGACGGTTCAGGCCGCGATGGGAGCTGTGCCGCTGATGGCGATGGGGGCTTCCGGAATGGATACCGGTCCGGGAGAGGTGATTCTGGCGGTGTCGGTTATGAGTATCATTTTCACCGCTCCGATCGGCGCGGTGACGATCAGGCTGGTCGGTGAAAGGGTGCTTGAGCCGGGGAATGACGGGGCTGAGGGAGCCTTTAATGCTGCGGAACGGAGTCGTTGACCGAAAAAATGGATTAAAACGTGCAGAAACATAGGCGTTCCTTAAATCGGCTTTGGTGTCAGAGTAGATTCATTCGGCATTGCGTTCGGTGAAGTTGGTCCTTTTCAGTACTGTATTCCGATTGTGTTGAATTCCAAAGGGATGCGGTGCTGAGGTGAATATTCGTATGAATCAGGCCCGTATATTGCTCGAGACAATAGCTGACATTTAAAAATACATAGGGCTCTGAAAGGCCCGGCACCAATAGTTTTTTTGAGGTTATTGGCTTGAATTGTTTCTTTGGTGGAATAGGCTGTTACGAATCGCATTTGTTGTATTTTCCGGGCAGGCGGGTTGCCTGAGCGGGATGATCAGTCTGGGGTCGAACGGGCTCTGTTGAGATTTTGTTACACTAAGTAACGAGGGGTAAGTTTATGAAGTTTTTCTGCCGTTCTTACGGGCACGCATTAAAAACAGTGCTGTTGGTCGTTGCGCTGTCAACGGGAACCTCCTTTGCGCAGGATTATTCCTCCATGGGTATTACCGACCTTGTGGCATCCGCTGATCGTATGTTGCAGCGATGGGATTACCGGGGCGCTATTCCGGCGCTGAAAGAAGTGATTAATCGTACAGCTCCTTTGACGGATCCTCAGGGGAAGGAAACCTGTCAGACCTGCCGGTTTCAGCTGGCGCGTGCTTATTATCGGGTTGGGGATGCTCCGGCCGGAGTGAAGGTGCTGGATGAATATCTGGCAAATGAACCCCGTAAACGGGAACGAATGGCTCTGCGCATGATGGCTCAGGGTTTTTTTGATACCGAAGAGTGGGATAAGATAGAAGAGATTTCATCCCGACTGCTCGGATTCCCTGATTTGGAGAAAGAAGATCTCTATAATGCCAATCTCCTGCTGGGTCAGGCGCGTTTCCGGCTCGAAAAATGGGCGGAAGCCGTCGAGCCGCTGGCCTATGCGGCCGATTATGCGAAGGATCCACACGTTGAGCAACTTTGTCAGATTATGGTGGTCCGCGCTCTGGTGGAGGCGGAGAACTGGCGACAGTTGTTTGGGTGGGTGCAGCGGGTGTACCGTACCGAAGCGAAATATGATATCACGCTAAACCTGACGTTGATGAAAGCGGGCAGAGCCCGTTTTGAAGACGAAGATTTTCTTAACGCACTTTTGCTCTATCGTATGGTTCTGCCGCGTGAAAAATTGCTGGATCATGCCGACAAGCGTATTGCAAGTCTCAGCGCCAAACTAGATGCGGATGTCAAACGGGGGATTCCTGAGTCCGACATTCAGGAACGCCGTAATGAGATAGATGATATTCGTGAATCGCAGAAAGTGCTCAGAGATCTTCCGGCATACGAGGATGAGGTTACCTTTCGGATCGGTCAGATTTATGCAGAGGTGAAGCGCTATTGGGAGGGCTACGTCCTCTTCGATAAGCTTTATCAGAATGATCGAGTAAGTGAAATCGGTGAAGCATCCATGTTGCAGTCTGTTTTGATTCTCTACGATATCGGACAGGTTGCAAAAGCTGAGAAGCGTATCTTGCTTTATCTTCAGGAAAATCCGGATGGCCGGTATGCCCGTACGTTGCTTACCATGCTGTTGCGTGACAACCTCGTGAAACAGAATTTCAACCGTGTCACAGAAATGCGCGATAATATTGAAGTACTTCCGCAGACTGATGACTCAACGGAACTCGAGTTGCAGTCCGATTTGAATTACATGCTGGCTTTCGGTTATTTCCAGAAACAGGACTATAAAGCGGCCGGAGAACAGTTCGGTGTTATTATTGATAACTATCCGCAAAGTTCGCACTTTGGAGATTCCATCTACTATCGCGGTATGACCTATATGATGCAGGCCAACTACGCGATGGCCTTGAAGGATTTTCAGAAGTATCAGACGGAAAATGAATATGGCGAACATCTGTCCGCTTCACTGTTCCGTGAAGGGGTCTGTCGTTTCGGTCTCGAAGAAATTGCAGAGGCCGAAGCCGTATTCAGCAGGTTTATCGAAAAATTCCCGGAAGATGTGCTTGTTTCCGAAGCCTACAGCATGCGGGGTGATATTGAAGCGGCCAAAGAAGCCACGAATGAAGATCCTTATACGCTGGATCGTGCGCTTGCTGACTACCGTAAAGGCATTGATAAAGCGACTACGTCGATGCAGGCGTCCTATGCCGCATTTCAGGCGGCCAAGGTTTATAAACTGGAGTATAAGTGGCAGGAAATTATCGACCTGATGAACTATTATCAGGATAGGTGGGAGGAGCAGGCTGATGTGGCGGAATCCACCTTCTGGAAAGGGCAGGCCCAGATTGAACTGGGACAGGTTGATGAAGCCGTTACCGCCTATCTGGATGCCATTGAACGTTTCGGAAACGAAGCGGAAAAAAATGGTGTGGATAAAATCATTCATGAGCTGGTCTCGATTTCGAATGTCCACCTCAGCGAAGGCGATCGTGACAGTTTGTCGCTACGGGTTAAATTAAAACTGACCAATATCGATCCGCATTACGAAGTTTTGCGCCTTCGGTTGCAGGTTACTCAGGTTCTACTCGAAGGCGAAGATATCGCAGCGGCTTTCGGTGCGGAACTGCTTGAAGACGATGTGCCGCTGAAACTGACCACGCCGGCATCCCTTGCACTGATGTGTGATGCGGCGGCTGATATGGGCGATGTGGAGCAAATGAAGCGCCTGAGTGAATACTTTATCGGGAATTTTGAGGAATCTGATCTGTTGTGGCATGCCTACCGCGCAAAGACATTCATGTATCTTGCTGAAGAGAACTATAAGGATGTGCTGTGGTCGATTGATGAGGCTCAGGGTATGTTCGGTGCCGAACCTCATATGGGCTGGGCGCAGATCATCAAGGCGGATACGGAATTCAAGATGGGCCGGCTGGAGGAGGCCGAGGCTTCCTATAATATGATCCTGGGGGTTCCGGAATGGCGCGGACCGCTGTTTGCAGAGGCCATGTTCGGTATGGGCAACTGTGCTATGGCTGCCGGTGATCTGGAAAAAGCACATAGTTTCTATCAGCGCGTTTATCTGCTCTTCAAGAGCTATTCGGATGGCGACTGGGCAGCTAAAGGCTATCTTGCAGCGGCCGATGTGCTCAAAAAAATGGGACGTGAGGAAGATGCCGTTAAAACGCTTCAGGCGATGCTGGAGGATGTGTACACCAATACCAATCCGCTGGCAGAGCAGGTTCGTTTGCAGCTTAAGAAATACGAGGGACAATAATGAACAAATCTATATACAGTGTCGCACTCGCCGGTGTCTTTCTTGCCGGGGCCGCAGTTGAAGCCGCTTCGCTGCAGGCTGAGCTTATGATGCCGGGCGGGCGTTCCTGGAAGGGAAACGTGGTGGGGCGTGATGGCGACTGGATTGAGTTTTCCACCGACATGGGGGCACGACCGATTCGTCTGGGTGCAAACACCATTAAGGAACTTGTTTTCGATATAAAAATCGATCAGGAAAAACTCAATGAAATGAACCGGAATCGTGAATACGAGCGGGTGATCAATGCACTTAATTCGGCATTAAAGCCCTATCAGGATTATAAGGATATCCCTTCCAATCTGTCCCGCTACAACGCGTTGCTGATGGAACTCTATTACAAAACAAAAGATTATCCCAAAACGATTGATATTGCTGAAACCATCGCGGCCGATGACCGGGATACTGTGCTGCAGGAAAAAGCGCGTACTTATAAAGTGCTGGCGCTGATTGATTCGGGCGATGCGGTCGCCGCAGAACAGCTGATAACCGAATACGGCTGGAGCACAGATCTGACCGCGGATGCTTCTGCGGATAAGCTTTATATTTCGTCTAAGCTGTTGGTTTTAAAAAAGCAGTATGCCGATGCCATGGAGCTGGTTGCCAAAGTGATTGCATTCAACAGTCAGGACCCGGAATGGATGCAGCCGGCTGAATTGCTCTGTGCTCAGATTTACACCGAACTGGGCCGGGAAAATCCCATCATGCTTGATTCCGCCGAGGAGGTCATCCGGCAGATTTCCCTTTTGTACAAAAACACTAATGAAGATGACCTGGCTCAGCAGCTGAAGGCCAAGATCGAACAGATCCGTGCTGAACAGGAATTACAGAAATCCATTGAAGAGTCTGAAGCTTAACCGACAGGAGAAGGAGTAATTAAAATGAATAAGAAAATTATCACAACGGCTTTTTGCCTGAGTTTGGTTTTGGCCGTGACAACATTCGGCCAAGACGGAGCAGCTGCTGAAGCGGCTGCAAATGTTCAGAAAACCACACTGTGGCAGATGATCAAGCAGGGAGGCTGGGCCATGTGGCCGCTGGGCCTGATGTCAATGGCGATGGTCTATTTCATCGTTCAGAATGCCTTGGGACTGCGCGAAAAAGTGCTTTTGCGTCCGGACCTCATTCCGGAATTCATTCAGATGATGAAAGATAAAAAAATTGTTGAAGCACATAGCCTTTGCAAGGAAAATGAAACGCTCTTTACCTATGTATTCTCTGCCGGTCTCGAACGTTGTTCAACGACCCGGGAAATCAATCTGAACAAAGTGAAAGAAGCTATCGATGAAGCCTCTACGGAGGAGATCACTTCTTACATGAAGCCGATTGATTATCTTTCGATTATCGGTGCAACTGCTCCGATGCTCGGACTGCTCGGTACCGTATCCGGTATGATCAAGGCCTTCCAGACCATCGGTTCGCAGGGTATGGGTAAGCCGGAAGCACTCGCTGGAAACATTGGTGAGGCCCTTGTGACGACGGCGACCGGTCTGCTGATCGCGATTCCGTCCATGCTGGCATACTACTACTTCCGTAACAGCTTTATTAAATCCACAGCAACCCTCGGCCGTAACATTGGCGGTCTGCTCGATACCCTGGAAACCGGTGAACTTCCGCTCGGATTCCAAGGCGGCGAAGAGTAAATCGGGGTCTGTATGACTCCTGTGTGGTGTAACCCTCCAAAGCGAGGTGTGTAATGAATATTAAAGGACCATCCAGAGATGATGTTTCAATTGACATGGGGCCGATGATCGACCTTGTGTTCCTGCTGCTCATCTTCTTCATGGTGGCCTCTGTGGTAACGGAACTGGAAAAGGTCGAGGTGGAGATTCCTGAATCGTCCCACGCCAAAGTTCCTGAAGACACAAAAGGCCGTATGATGCTGTCCATTGACGCTAATAATCAGGTTTATGTCGGTACGCTTGCTGTAACGACTGAAGAGTTGAAAGACTATATTGCAACGGAGCTGGATCTTAATCCGGATCTGCGCATCCTGATTCGTGCGGATCGCCGCGTCGAATATAAGACGTGTAAGGATATTATGATCGCCTGCGGTGAAGTCGGAGCAACCGACCTCATCTATGCAACTTTCGAGGAATAGTCATGAAACTTATTGAAGAAATGATGAATAAGAAGGCTGAGCTGGAAATCGCTCCGCTGATTGACGTTGTATTCCTGCTGCTCATCTACTTTATGGTAACAGCCTCCCTCGTCAAAAAGGAAGCCGACCTCTCCTTCATGCTTCCTGCGAAGGTAGATGTGACAGAGCCGCTGGATCTCCCGATCGAAGTGCTGATCGAAGTTTCAGAGCTGGGCGATATCGTGATTAATGGAATGGTATTTGCAAAAGATCAGAACAATATGGATGATCTGATTGGTCAGTTGCTTTCGCTGAAAGAGGCTGCAGACTCTTCCGGCACTGATCTGATTGTCAATATCATGCCGGCCGATAAGGCATTACATGGGCGGATTATCCGTGTCATGGATGCCTGTGCGGCGGCCAACGTGAAAAACATGTCATTCAGTATGTCCATGTAATATGTAATCTGAAAAATAAGGCGGTGTGAGAACACCGCCTTACTTTTTCTGTAGTAAAAATCCTGCTTCCCCGAAATATGTGTCCTGAGACCTTGTTATATTAAATGCGGTATCATGAGGAGTCGCTATGAGTAAGCCGAAGAAAAAAGGTTTTTTTGCAAAGCATGCCAAATCAAGTGCGGCAATGATCAGTCTGGGTATTCATGCCGTACTGATTCTTGTTGCCATTTCATTTGTAGCCGTAACGGTTATTCAGAAGGAAGATAAACAGTTTGAAGCCAAGCCGGTGAACCGTCCGAAGCAGAAGCTTAAAAAGCTTCAGGTTCCGGTGAAGATGAAGAAAAACAAGCCGAAACCAAAACTCCGCAAACGTGTGGTGGTAAAAAATATCCAGCGAAAAACACCGGAATTTAAGATGCCTGAAATCAGCGGGGTTAAAGGTGGGCTGGGAGCTATGGAGGGGAGCGGAAGCGGAATGGAAAGCATAGGCTTTTCCATGCCGGAAATGGATTTTTTCGGCGCCAAAGCCAAAGGTGAAAAAGTGGTATTTGTCGTCCATTTCGGTCCCGCAACGATCAGTGCAGGCAGTAAGAATGGAAAAGATAAGTACACGCCGTTTTCGCGCATGACGGGACTGACCATTCGCAACCGGCTTGAAGATCTGGTGGATACTCTGCCGGAATATACGCTCTTTAATGTAATCGCCTATTTTGCAGGCGATGCCTGGGCCATGGAGCCGAATATGCAGCTTGCAACCCCCGTCAATAAGCAGAAAGTCAAAGATTGGATGGATCCGGTAAACCCGCTCGAGGGTGACTATCAATACTGTTTTGCGATTCCGAAAGAGCCGCGCGGACGCATCAACAGGGCATATAACAACTATCCGAAACGGGTAGATAACCTGCCTGATTATTCAACCAAATGGGCTTATCCCTACTCTGTTCCGGCGGCCTTGGAAAAGAAATATGCTCCGGATGCACCTGGTGGATTTATGCATTGGGGCCGTGGTGTGGCCTGGGCGATCCTGGAACAGAAACCGGATACCATTTTTGTGCTGACCACCAATTATATTGATGGTTGGAATGATACAAAAACAAAAGCCAACGGAGAGCGGGAAAAAATATCAGATAACAATCCTCGGAAAATGGCAAAAGCACTGTCTGCTATGTGTCTTGATGTGTATGGGCCGGACAAAAAGAAATGGCCGACGATCAACGTTGTGGTTCTGGCCAAAGCCGGAAAAAATTCTGATGGGGCAAATCGTGTTCTCGGAGAACAGTTCGGACCGATTGTCAAAAGTTTTAACGCCGATGGTTCCGTCATTGATGACATCAAAAAGTTCATGAATGAACAGGAGCAAAAGCTCTATAGCAAATATATGGCAGAATACGGAAACAAACAGAGCAACTAAGCTCCGTTTTAAAGTCTGTGAAATCCCGGTTCAAACCGGGATTTTTTGTGCAATTCGGAACGCGGCGGAGAGTGATCCGCCCGCTGAATGCACGTCGTGAGGTTCTTCGGATTAAAGCACTTTGGTTCTGGTCAGCAGTCCGGCGCGTTCGGCGGATTCCGGAGAGCAGAGGACGGATACTGCTGAATTTTCAAAGGCCTGAATGAGGACATCGCCAAAAGTGTTGAAATGAGCCTGCGTGGTGGCTAGCACTTCATCGCGCAGTTTCTGACGTTCTTCGTCGGTATAATTCAGCAGGTAACGCATGGTGCTGGAATAGCCCTTGGCATCAGGCAACTGATAAGCATCCAGCGTGCCGATGGCACCGATCAGTGCACGGGTGAGTTCGTCTTCACTTAACTGTAGGTTTTTCAGATATTCTCCGGTCTGCTTATAGACCTCGAGAGAGTTTTCAAGGTTCGGGTCGCGGTAGGAGGCAAAGGTGAATACGCCGGAGCGCTGGTCGAAGGCGCACATGCCGCCATAGGCGCCGCCCTGAACGCGGATTTTTTCCCAGAGCCAGGCGGTTTGCAGATAGCGGGTAATCACCATGGCCGAACCGTGCATTTTATAGCCGGCATCGAACAGGTTGGCTGCGCAACCTACATAATTGACCATGGTCGGTGCTGTAAGGGCTTCCGATTCCGGAAACGGTGCGGGTTTCCAGACTTTGGAAGAAAAGGCCCCGGTTGCCGGAAGGTTTTCGATAAACTGTTCCAGAGTCTGGATGGTGGTTTCCATGGCGCCGGGATCGACGGTGACATTGATGAGGATATGATCGCGGCATACAAGGGTCTGCCGGATTTTTTCGAGCCGTTGAAGAATGGCGTCCCAGTTTTGATCAAGCTCATCGGCCAACTTGCGAATGAAAAAGAGTGCTTCCACGCCGCCCATCATTTCGTTGGCCCAGTGGGCTTCATGATGCTGTGCTTTCAGGCGGGTCATTACGGCCGAATGTCCTCGGGGTACCACCCCGGTTTCGAGCTCGGATTTATGTTCGAGGACGATCTGTTTGAAGCGTTCTTTGTCGTCAAATTTTGCGGTAAGCAGGATGTCGTGCATAATATCCAGCAACGCTTTGGTCTGCCCCGTCATGCATTTTCCGCGCAGGAAAAAGCGGGTGATTCCCGTTTCATTGTCTTTTTGCGCAGAAAGGAAGGGGGTGCCGTATATGCCGCCGGTTGCTTTGGCGATCCGTTGCGAGAGCGTTACATAATCTTCCGACTGTGTGCCCATTTCGAGTAGAATACTGCCGAGTAATGAGGCGTAGGGAAGATCTTCCTGGTCCAGACCGTGGAGGTTCAGGCCGATGTCCAGATAGAGAATGCCGTTGGTGAACAGGTCATGTTTCACCACGGTGGTACCCAGAATATTTTGCGTGGTGAAGGGGACTGTTTTCACTTTTTTATCAAGATCCTCGCGCTGCAGCAGGGGAATCGTAGAGAGTGCTTCATCGGAATCCGGCGTGGATTGCAATTCAAGAAGCCGTTTTGTATTGGTCACAATATCGTTAAGCTGCTGTTCGGTCATGCTGGCTTTGATGGCGGCAAGCCGGTCCTGTTCTTCTTTCTCCGTGCGCGCGGAAAACTCTCGATCGGGAATCAGCAATACCGTTGAACGGTGGGTATTATTGATAAAATATTCACGGATCATGTTTTCAAAATAGCCGGGTTCCAATGCCCGCTTTTTGAGATGCTGCAGCGGTTCTTCAAAGGCGATGAGCTCCAGCGGATCGGCGTCATAGATCCAGGCATTGAGCGATTTCAGCCAGAGTGAAAGGCCGCGGGGAAATCCGCCCGAGTTGTTTTCGCGCAGTTCGAATTCAAAGGTGTTCAGTGCGGCTGCGATGTCGTCGGGATCGATGCCCTGTTTGACGAGATTTTCCAGGATCTGGAAAACGAGGGCTTCGCCTTTATCCAGGTTTTCGGCATCAATGCCTTTCAGGCCGATGGAATACATCATCTGAATCATATGGGTTTCAATGCCGCCGCCGGTGATATCTTCGCCGAGGCCGGATTCAATGAGTCCTTTGCGCAGCGGCGATGCCGGGGTGCCGAGCAGAATATGGTCGAGCAGGTTGAAGGCGAAAACGGTTTCGGCATCGGTCGGAGAGGGGAGCGACCAGTTGACGGTGAACATCGGCTGCGGATCTTCATCGTCGGTAGAAACGGCATAGGATTTTTCAACGCGGACCGGTTCCGGCAGAGCCGGTTGCAGCTGCACATTGGAATCGGGGTCACTTTTAGTGTATTGCCCCAGATAGCCTTTCAGCAGTTTAAACCGTTCCTCAACCGGATCATCGCCATAAAAGAAAATGCGGGCGTTGGATGGATGATAAAGGCTGTCGTGGAAAGCCTTGAATTGTTCATAGGTGAGGTCGGGGATATTTGCCGGGTTTCCGCCGGAATCAAGGCCGTAGGTGGTGTCGGGATAGAGCGATTGCTGGGACGCTTCCATGAGCAGGGAGTCGGGCGAGGAGTAGACGCCTTTCATTTCATTATAGACGACCCCTTTGAATTTAAGGTCGTCCTCCTTGTTTTCCAGGCTGTAGTGCCAGCCTTCCTGCATAAAGAAATCTTCGGTGATCCGCGGGTTGAAAACGGCATCGAGATAGACATCCACCAGATTATGGAAATCCTTGAGGTTCTGGCTGGCGACCGGATAGCAGGTTTTGTCGGGATAAGTGAACGCGTTAAGGAAGGTCTGCAGCGAACCTTTGAGCAGCTGTACAAAGGGGTCCTTTACCGGATATTTTTCGGATCCGCACAGTACGGTGTGTTCAAGAATGTGGGCCACGCCGGTGGAATCCGACGGCGGGGTGCGGAAAGCAATGCCGAAACACTTGTTTTCGTCGTCGTTTTCCATCGAAAGAATCTCCGCGCCGGTGGGAATGTGGCGGTAGATTTTTGCGGTGGTGTTCAGCTCGTTGACTTCTTCAGTGCGTATCAACTCAAAATCGTTCATAAAGTGCTCCATAATTGAATCGTGAATCCATACCGGATAAGGTCTGTCTTTGCGAATGGATTAAGGAAGTTTTAAGTGAGGACGAGATCGGTCCAAAGCTCGCAATCGGGGTGGGAAGAAAGGGCAATACCGGCGGCAATGGATTGGGGGTCGTTTATCAGGGTGTTGAGGATTTTGCGCTTGGATTCTCCGGTAACGAGCAGGATGATCTTTTCCACCCGCTGGAAAAAGGCGGGGGTGACGCTGACGCCCTGCATACCGTCCGGTCGGTCGGTGTGGAGCGTGAGCCGGTTTTGAATGCGGGCCTGTTCGGGCGTGAAGAATCCGGCGGTATGTCCATCGTTGCCCATTCCGAGAAAGCCCAGATCGATGGATTTCATCGGTTCGAGTGCTTGTGCATATTTTTCGGCGGCGGCAGCCGGGGAAAGGGCGGTATCGACCTGCAGAAAGTTTCCATGGCAGTCTAGTGCCTGGAGCATGGGAAGCAGGTTGTGGGCGTTGTTTTTATCGGAGTTGAACGGTTGCATCCGTTCATCGCTCAGGAAAAGGTTGCGCTGTGCATGCACGGGGCAGGGGGCGGCCGCGAGGCGGTTATAGATGACATAGGGTGTGGAGCCGCCGCTGAGCATCATATTTCCAGGGGTTGGAAGGGTTTTGCGTAAAATGTCCAGTGTCTGGCGGATCAGGTCTTCGGCCGTGTTAAAAGAGTGTATTTTCATGAGGTCAGAGCATAGCGGTTCCGGAGTTTGTAAACGATCATTTTACGCAAAGATCATTGCCCCGAATTGCGGATTCATGCACCTTTTAAACCTATGGTTAAAGTATTACTCACATTTCTGCTCTGGTTGGTCGGGATCATGCCGTTGTTTGCGGTTCGGGGGCTCGGTGCATTCATCGGTTTTGTATTCGGAAACGTTATTCGGCATCACCGGACGGATGCGTTTCAGGCGTTGGAGCGGTCGATGCCGGAACTGTCGGCTGGAGAACGTAAGGCGATAATCAACCGGATGTACCGCCTGCAGGGGGTTCATTTTGTGGAGTTTATCTGGTATTCGATGAAGGGACTGGATCGGGTGAGCCAAGTCGTGGAGATTGAGGGGCGCGAACATGCGGACGAAGCGTTTAGCCGGGGAAAAGGGATGATTGCACTTACAGCGCATATCGGCTGTTTTGAGTTGATGCCCATGGCCACGGCGGCTCAGGGATATAAGCTCAGTACCATTGTGAAGAAAATCAAGGATGAGGCGGTGAACGAGGTGATTGAAAAACTTCGCTCCCATGAAGGGTTGACGTTCCTTTCGAGCAGAAATGCATATCGCGACTGCCTGAAGGCGCTGCGCCGAAATGAAGCCGTCGGTATGATTATCGATCAGAATATGACGCGCGATCAGGGGATTTTTGTCGATTTTTTCGGGATGCCGGCCTGTACGTCGCCGGGGTTGGCCTATATGGCGGCGCAATCGCAGGCGCCGGTTGTTCCGGTTTTCATTTACCGCAAGCCGGACGGAACGTTCCGGTTGAAAGTGCAACCCATGCTGGAGCCGCCGGCGGATCGTTCGGATGAGGCGGTGTATGCCGCGACGCGGAGGTATAATGCGGTGATTGAGGATGCGGTGCGTGAGGCGCCGGAGCAGTGGATCTGGATGCATCGCCGGTGGAATACAAAACCGTTGGAGGGACAGGAAATCCGTCGACGATTGAAAAAGCAGGCCGGTTGATTCTTCTTTCAGCAAGGAGTGCATATGGGTGTTGAAAGCCATCTGGTGTTTGTCTGTATTTTTCTGATCGGTCTTTGCGCAACCTCCCACTATTTCCGGAAGTCTCCGCTTCCGATCGTCTGTTGGATCGTTCTGTTTGGGATTATTTACGGATTTCTGCAGGAGCATTTAATTACGCAACTGCCGCGTATTTTTTTGAACCCCGATGTGATTCTTTATTTGATTCTGCCGGTTCTGATATTTGATTCCACACGGAAACTGCGCCTGAAAGAGGCGGAAGCTGTGGTCTGGCCGGCGACCGTTTTGGCTACACTGGGTATTCTGGTCAGTATGTTTGTGATGGCGATGCCGTTGTTGGTGTTTACGAAAATTCCGGGGATGGATTTGCTGCTGTTCTGCGGTATTATGTCGGCCACGGATCCGGTGGCCGTTTCGGCAATCTTCCGCGTATTTCCGGTTCCCGAAAAACTTAAAATGCTGGTGGAGGGGGAATCGCTCCTCAACGACGGTACAACGGTGATTCTTTTCTCATTGCTTTATACCCGGGTGATTGAAGGCCATGACCTTATTTTTGCTGACGGGGTCATGCAGTTTGTGCTGTCTGTTTCTGCGGCGCTGCTGCTGGGTGTGACGGCGGGAGCAGGATGTGTTTTGCTGATGCGCAGCTGGCGAGCCCTGAAAGATCATTTCATCGCCCCGCTGCTGCCGTTGATTGCGGTCTATCTGGTTTTTTGTGCGGCGCAGGGCGGGTTTGATGTTTCGGGTGTGATTGCGGTGATGGCGGCCACGCTGACAATGGAACGCATGGTAAGGAAGATTCCGCGGGCTGAGATGCCGAATCATATGGATACCCGGTTTTACAAAGGGTTCTGGGATTTTCTCAGCGAACTGGCCAATTCGATTCTGTTCTTTATTCTGGGGGCTGAGATCGGCAGTCATACCGATGCATTTCAGTGGAGCCTGATTTTGATCTCGTTGGTCGCGCTGCTGTTTTCCCGCAGTGTGGTGATCTATGGGTTCGGGGTGCTGTTCAGCGTGTTCCGGTTCAGGTTGCCTCTTTCATGGATGCATGTGCTGAACCTGGGAGGTCTCAAGGGTGCGCTTTCTGTGGCATTGATTCTGATGCTTCCGGTCGATTACCGGTTTCGGAATGTCTTTCTGCATACGGCACTGGTGCTGAGTATCTTTACGCTGGTGGTGAATATCCTAGTGGTTCGGGGATATCTGAAAAAAGCCGACCTCAACGTGGCCGGCTGAATGAATTCCCGCGGTTTTAAATTCAGCGTTCGGTCAGATTCAGCTGTTTCCCGGAATCGATCCACTGCTGCAAAATTATTTTGCAGTATTTACTGACCGACAGATGCATGGAGTCCGCGCGCTGGGTCAGTTCTTCAGCCATTTTTTCGGACATATTGATCCCGATGGTTTTTGTTGCTTTTCCTGTGGGGGTTCTTGCCATGATTCTCCTTAACTTCTGATTAGTGCGTGAGGTATAGGATAGTGCTAATTTATTTTCAATTATTTTTATAATACAATAAGTATCGGCTTTGATCGCATGTTCGCGGAGGGGAGAGGTGTCAGACCACTTTCAGTTTGTCGACAAGAGGTTTTTCAGAGGGGGCTTGGCTGCAGATATCGCCGTGCACCCAGCTGCTTTGGCATCGGAAAAACTGAAATGGGGAGACTGCATGGGTTCGCAAAATCAAAGTGTTTCAAACGCTATATTTCAATCGATATAACAAGCGCTATTCCGGGCTATTGTTGATATTGATTCTAAATTGACCTGTCCCGGGTTAATGGGATTGCCGAAGCAGGTCTGCTGCGTATCATAGCTTGCTTTGTCGCGTTCTTAGAACAGGGGTATATAGCATGATGAATGAATTTCTCGTGATCACCATCGGCGCGATTCTCGTGAATAACTTTGTATTGTCGAAGTTTCTGGGAGTCTGTCCGTTTCTGGGGGTATCGAAAAAGCTGGATACGGCGTTGGGGATGTCGGGTGCGGTTATTTTTGTAATGACATTGGCGTCACTGGTGAGCTCGATTATCAATCAGCTGTTGCTGGTGCCGATGAAGCTGCAATATCTCCAGACGCTGGTCTTTATTGTGGTGATTGCTTCGCTGGTGCAGCTGGTGGAAATCATGCTGCAGAAACTCAGCGCTAAATTGTATGAGAGTCTGGGTATTTTTCTTCCGCTCATCACCACCAACTGCGCGGTGCTCGGGGCCGTGGTGCTCAACGCCAAGTCGGCTCCGGAATCGGTACAGTCGACCTGGTACGGGGCCACGATTTACGGATTTTGCTCCGCCCTGGGTTTTGCGCTGGCTCTGATTCTTTTTTCGAGTCTGCGCGAAAAGCTGGATCTCGCCAAAGTACCTGAGGCATTTGAGGGTACAGCCATCTCACTGGTCACCGCCGGCATTCTGGCTATGGCCTTTCTGGGCTTCTCCGGGCTAGTGTAAGGACGTGTTATTCATGGATGTATTATTACCTATTTTGACGGTTGGTGTTCTCGGCATTTTTCTCGGTGTGATTATCGGAATTGTGGCGAAGGTTTTTGCGGTGGATATCGATGAGCGTATCGAGCAGGTCGAAGAGATGCTGCCCGGGGCCAATTGCGGCGGGTGCGGTTTTGCCGGCTGTGCGGACTTTGCCAAAGGCGTTGTTGCCGGAAAAGCGACTCCGGCCGGCTGTCCGGTCTGTTCGCCGGAAGATGTTGTGGCGATTTCCGATTATCTCGGCATTGCGGCCGAGGAAAAGGAAAAGATGGTGGCGCTGGTGCGCTGTTCCGGTGATATCCCGAATACCGTGCGATCACTTTATAACGGTGTGCGCGACTGCCGGTCGGCGGTGCTGGTTGCCGGCGGGGCCAAGGGGTGCGACTACGGCTGTCTCGGTTTCGGTTCCTGTGCGGAAGCCTGTCCGTTCGGGGCCATTGAGATTCGCGATGGCCTGGCCGTTGTGCACAAAGAACTCTGCGTCGGCTGCGAAAACTGTGTGGCGGCCTGTCCGAAAGATCTCATTACCATGGTTCCGGCTTCGGCCACGACCCACGTCTATTGCAATTCGCCGGAAAAAGGGGCCGTGAAACGTAAGGTCTGCAAAACCGCCTGCATTGCCTGCCGTAAATGTGTGAAGGCCTCCGGCGAAGAGGACTATATGGAAATCGACGGGTTCCTGATTCGCAGTAACTATGAAAATCCGCCGCCGGCCTCCCTCGTCGAAGCCGCCGGCTGCCCGACAACGGCACTGCGCATCGATGAAGAGCATGCAAAAGGGGCCTATGGAGGAGCATCGAAATGAGTGAAAAGCCGCGTAAATTCAAGGGCGGGGTTCATCCGAACGATTCCAAAGCGCTTTCAGCCCATAAAGCGATTCAGACCGCTCCGCTTTATGACACCTATAAAGTGATCATGCATCAGAATATCGGTGCGCCGCCGGAGTTGCTGGTGAAAAAAGGCGATGCTGTGAAAAAGGGTTCGCTGCTCTGCAAAGCGTCCGGTTTTGTTTCGGTTCCGCTGCATGCTCCCACTTCCGGGACGGTGAAACTGATTGATAAGGTACCGGGTCCGACGGGGGTCAGTGTCCCCTGTATTGTGATTGAAGCCGACGGGGAGGATGAGTGGGGCAGTCCGTTTGAGCCGATGGCCGACTGGCGGCAGACCGATCCGGCCGAGCTGAAGCAGCGGGTCTGGGATGCGGGTGTTGTTGGAATGGGCGGTGCGGGTTTCCCGGCGCACGTCAAGCTGTCGCCGCCGGAAGATAAACCGGTGGATAAACTGATTTTGAACGGGGCCGAATGTGAGCCCTATCTCACGGCCGACCATCGGCTCATGCTCGAACAGGCTGAAGAGGTGGTGCTCGGTGCGGCGATCCTTGCGCGCATTCTGGGGCTGGAAGGTGCTGTGATCGGGGTGGAAAGCAATAAACCCGATGCCATTCAGGCTCTGGAAAAAGTGGCTGGAGAATACAACGTCGAAGTGGCCTCGCTGCCGGTGAATTATCCGCAGGGCGCAGAAAAACAATTGATTTATGCCATTACCGGGCGCGAAGTTCCGGTGGGTAAACTGCCGAGCGATGTCGGCTGCGTGGTGCAGAATGTCGCTTCGGCCGTGGCGGTGGCGGAAGCGGTGGTGAAGGGGATCCCTTCTATTGAGCGCATCACCACGGTGACCGGAAAACCGCTGAATGATCCCGGCAACTGGAAGTTGCGTATTGGAACACCGATTGATGAAGTGCTCAAACTGGCGGGCGGCATTAAGGAACAGCCGGCAAAACTGCTGCTGGGCGGGCCCATGATGGGGATTGCGCAGAGTTCACTTGATGTAACGGTGATGAAAAACACCTCCGGGGTGCTGCTGATTGCAAAGGATGAGGTTTCGCTCTACACCTCCGAGCCGTGCATTCGTTGCGGTCGCTGTGTTGACTGCTGTCCGATGCAGATCCTGCCGGCAACCATCAGTCAGGCGGTGGAGAATAATCGGTTTGACTGGGCGGAAAGGCTGAATGTCATGGCCTGTATTGAATGTGGATCGTGCTCCTATTCCTGCCCGTCGCACCGTCCGCTGAACCAGCAGTTTAAACGAGCCAAGGTCGAGATTCGTGCCGGCCTGAGGAAATAAGGGAAGATTTATGTCAGAAGAAACACCAGACATCCGAATGCCCGATCCATCGAAACTGATGGTCAGTAATTCGCCGCACATGCGGGATAAACCGACGATCGATAAAATTATGCTGACCGTGGTTGCGGCCATGTTGCCGGCCTGCATTGCCGCCGTACTGTTTTTCGGGCTTGCAGCTCTGAAGGTCCTCGTCATCAGCACGGTCTCCTGCATCCTCGCGGAAGAAGGCTGGAATAAGCTGATGAAACGTCCGTCGACCTGGCGCGACGGCTCGGCCATTCTCTCCGGTATTTTGCTGGGGATGAACTTAAATGCCGGTTCGCCGTGGTGGATCTGTGTGCTGGGCGGTCTGCTGGCCATGATTCTAGGTAAACAGCTGTACGGCGGTCTGGGTTATAATCCGTTCAATCCGGTGCTCGTTGCCCGCGTCGGCCTGCTGATCGGTTTTCCCGGGATTATGACGACCTGGCATAAACCGGAACTGGGACGCATGGTCATCGACGGAGTCACCGCCGCGACCCCGCTGGGGCTGGCCCCCGGCGAAACCGTTCTGCAGGATATGATTTTAGGGAATGTCGGCGGTTGTCTGGGTGAAACTTCGGCGCTGGCGCTGCTGATCGGCGGCGGTATCCTGATCTGGAAAAAACTGATTAAGTGGGAAGTTCCGCTGGCTTTTATCGGCACCGTTTTTGTCATCACGGGCATGATGCATCTGGTGAATCCGGAACAATATCATTCGCCCTTTGTTCATATTCTGAGCGGCGGCCTGCTGCTGGGCGCATTCTTTATGGCTACAGATATGGTGACCTCGCCGATGACCCATAAAGGGGCGTGGATTTTCGGTCTGGGCTGCGGCCTGATTACCAGCCTGATCCGCCTGTGGGGAAGTTATCCGGAAGGCGTCAGTTTCGCGATTCTCTTTATGAATGCACTTGTGCCGCTGATTGACCGCGGAACCGTCCGTAAGCCGTTTGGCTATGTGGCTCCGGCGAAAGGGGAGGCGTAATCATGAGTCAGCAGAAAATCAATATTCCACTGCTTGGAACATTCCTGGGTATTGTGGCGGCGGTTGCGGCCGGGCTGCTTTCCGGAGTACAGGCCATGACGGCCCCGCAGATTGAGGCTAATAAAAAAGCGGCGATCAGCCGGGCGATGGATCAGGTACTGCCGGAATACGACAATGATCCTGCTTCAGAAACCAACACGTTTGTCTGCGGACGCGGCTGGGAGGTCACTTTTTATACCGCCCGTAAAGGGGGAGAAATCGCCGGGTTCGCCGGTAAGGTTGATAATACCGACGACGGATTTTCCGGTACGGTTTCTCTGATGGTGGGGATTCGTCCCGACGGTTCCGTTGCAGAAATCGATGGCGGAAATGTGGTGAACAGTGCCGTGATTGTTACCGCGCAGACCGAAACCCCCGGGCTGGGAACTGCTGTTACGGACCGGAAGGTGCAGAAGACCATTGTGGATCTGATTCAGGGTTCGGAAGAAATCAAGGGGCTGGTTCCCAACCGCTATCTGGACTGGTACGCCGGAAAAAAAGCCGGCGGCGAAGTCTGGGGTATCGTGAAAGACGGCGAAGCGGTTAATGGAAAAACGGGGGCCACCATTACCAGCCGGGCCGTCTGCGAAGCGGTTTATGCCGTCAGCAGAACAGCGGTCGATCATCTGGAAGAGCTTTCAAAGGGAGCCGAGTAAATGATTAAGGAATTCACAAAAGGACTCTGGAAAGAGAATCCGGTACTGGTGCTGCTGCTTGGAATGTGTCCGACGCTGGGCGTGACTTCAAGCGCAACCAACGGGCTGGGCATGGGAGTGGCGACGATGTTTGTGTTGCTCGGCAGTAATGTTGTGGTTTCGCTGATCCGGAATGTTGTCCCGAAGAAAATCCGTATTCCGGTATATATCGTCATTATTGCCACATTTGTGACGATGATTGATCTCTCGATGCAGGCCTATGCGCCGAAAGAACTCTACGATGCACTCGGCCTGTTTATTCCGCTGATTGTGGTTAACTGTGTGGTGTTGGGTCGTGCCGAGGCATTTGCCTCGAAAAACGGCGTGGCCAAATCGGTTATGGACGGTCTTGGAATGGGCCTCGGTTTCACGATGGCACTCGTGGCACTCGGCGGAGTCCGCGAGTTTCTTGCCGGCGGATCGCTGTTTCAAATTAAGCTGATTCCCGGGTGGACGACCGATTTCATGCTCTGGACGTCTGCGCCGGGTGCATTCATTATTCTTGGTCTTTTTCTGGCCGGAATGAATGCGCTGAATATCAGAAAGGCGAAAAAAGAAGGCAAGGGCTATAAGCCGGCCTCGATGGACTGTTCCACCTGTAATATCTGTGATATGGAGGATGGTAAGTAGTTGAAATTCTGCAGGTTGAGAATGGCAGGAAGTGCCTGATAAACAGGCCGTCGAACGCCTGAACTCAACCTCCGGACTGATGCCCTGAGCACATCGTGTGAAGGGATCGAAAAAAAATCACTTTAGGGCGTTGACTCGCACCAAAACGATGCGTATAAATTCGCCCTTCATCGCACCCGTGGTGAAATTGGTAGACACGCAAGATTCAGGTTCTTGTGCCAGCAATGGCGTGATGGTTCGACTCCATTCGGGTGCACCATTCTGAAAGCCCGCTCCGTTGAGCGGGCTTTTTTATTTTATTCCAGTGCTTGGAAAAACAGCGAAAACGTTTTCCAGCGGTTCGAAAAAGCGTTAGGTTTCTTCGCTAATTTTTCAGGAGGCCTATTGTAATGGATTTGGATGCGATTAACGAAGAGTGGATTGTCGGACTGGCCGGCAGTGGAGTGGATCAGAACGAACTGCACGGGGCGCTGAATGCGCTGGTTGAAGCTGGACGCGGGGTCGAGGCCTGGAACGGAGCTCAGGAGCTTTACTCGAAACTCGTTGAGGCTGAAAAGGAGGACGACGCACTGGTGGTACTGGCCTGGCTCGGTGCTCAGGGCAAGGTCGAAGACCTGACCGGAAGCCTCAAAAAACTTTTCGGCAAGAATCGCAATGTGCTGAGGATGCTGAAGCCGGCCGGCTTCGGTAATCATAAGGTGCCGGTGGCGGAAGCATTCAACCGTCTGGCCTTCCTGCGGTCGCTCGAAACTGGAAAACTCTGTTATAACGAAACCTGGGGCTTCGGTATTATTGAAGATATCGACCATTTTTACGGTGAGCTTGAAATTGATTTCGAAAAGAAGGGCGATCATGAAATGGCCTTCAGCTATGCCGCTGAAGCTCTGGAGCTGATCGATGATGATCATATTCTGGCCATCAAACACAACAATGCTGCCGAACTCGAACGGATGATTAAAGAGGAACCGGCGGAAGTGGTGAAAATTGCGCTGCGGAGCTACGGCAGCCTGTCGGTGACCCGTCTGATGGAGAAGATGATTCCTTCCATTCTTCCTGAGGCCGCCTGGAAAAAGTTCTGGGAAGGTGCGCGCAAGGCGCTGAAAGACGATGCTTCGGTTGAAATTCCGAAGAAGCGTTCAGATAATATTGTTTTTCATAAGGGCGGTCTGGCTTACGACGATGAGTGGTTCGGGCTGATTGCCAACGAACGGGATATTGAAAGCCTGTTCGAGCGTTTTAACGAGGTTATCGATAAAAAACTTGATTATTCATCGGAGTTTGCGCTGGAAACATTGTCCAACCGGCTCGCCTTCATTATCAAGGGAGCACCTTCTGCGCGTCCGGAGTGGAAAGCCCAGGGGTTCATCTTTGCCCGTCAGTTCAGCATCGAGCCTACCGGGCTGGATACTGATAAACTGATTCGTGATCTGATTGACGGTGATCTGGTTGCAACACTCGATCGTCTGCCTTCACGCTCGCTGCAGACCCTGCTGTCGATTCTTATTGAGAATGATAAAGATGCGGTGGTGTCTACGTTGAGTCAGGTTATTCCGGTGGTGAGTCATCCGGTGCTGAATGAGATTATGGCGGCTCTGATCGCCAACGGGGTTGAAGAGGATGTCCGGCAGATTATGACCAATGCGGTCTCCCGCCGTACAGCCAGTGCTCCGATGCTGCTGTGGTGCCAGCGGTCGACCGAAAAAATTATGGAATGGGATCTGATTTCAAAAGGTGATCTGGCGTTCCGTATTCAGGAAGTGCTTGAGGTGAACAGTGCCGGTGCGATGTTGCGTGCGCAGAATCAGCTGCGTGAGCGTTTCCAGACGGAGGAATGGCTTCATGATGTGATGGATGATATGTCTGAGCAGCAGCGCCGCGACTTTATGCGCCGTATTCATGAGGGTCATGGCTGGGATGCTTTGGACCGCAAATCGGTTGAGGCGAAGGTGCTTCGCAAGTATCCGGAATTGCAGGATATTATTCTGCCGACGGCCTCACAGACCGCCCAGAAGAAGGAAGTTCCGTTTACCTCGATCAGCAGTTATGAAAAACGCCAAAAGCAGCTTGAGCGTATTATGACCGTTGAGATTCCGGAAAACTCGAAAGAGATCGAAGTGGCCCGCAGTCATGGCGATCTTCGGGAAAATGCGGAGTTCAAATATGCGAAGGAGCGTCAGGGCCTGTTGATGGCCCAGGGCGCCCAGCTGGCGGAGGATCTTGAAAAGGTTAAACCGACTGACTTTGCGGATGCCCAGACGGATGTTGTCGGAGCGGGGGTTGGTGTTGAACTGAGCTATGCGGAAACCGGAGCCGTCGAGACGTATTACATCCTTGGCGTGTGGGATCAGGATGAAGCGCTCAATATTATTTCCAGTGAAACCCGTTTGGCTAAAGCACTTGCAGGCCATGCCGAAGGCGATACCGTTGAAATTCCGGCGGGTGAATGTACCATTAAATCCATCAATGAACTGCCGGACAGCATTCGTTCCTGGATTGCCGGCTGATTTCCCAAAGGCTGAACAAACCCGGTTATCCAAGGATTGGAAGCCGGGTTTTTTTGTTTCGGGCTGTTTATGTCCGGAAATTTGAATAAGGTTCCTGCTTGGAGAATGTATTATGGATCAACCTGAAGATCGTGAGCTGGAGGCGGGGGAAATGAGTGAGGAGACACAGGGTGTTTCGTCATCGCTTGAGCTGAATAATGTGAAGCGCGTGCTGTCGGTCAAAATGGATGCCCCGGAGTCGCACTACACTTCAGTGACCCCGCTGGGCAAAGGTTCGTTTGGTCAGGTTCACAGTGCGCATGATACTCTGCTGGGGCGCGACGTGGCCATAAAATCGCTCAAACAGCAGTTCCGCAATGAAGAGGAGATTGTTGACCGTTTTTTAAAAGAGGCGCGCGGTAATGCTCAGCTGGAACATCCGAATATCATGCCGGTCCATGAAATGGGGGTGACCGATGAATTCGGAATCTATTTCACGATGAAAAAAATTGAGGGCGAAAATCTCAAGGAGATTTTGGACCGGCTTGAAGCCAATACCTCATTGTATTTAAAAAAATATCCACTCAGTCGTCTTCTTGAAATTTTTCTGGCCGTTTGCAACGGCGTGGCGTTTGCGCACAGCAAAGGGGTGATTCACCGGGATCTTAAACCGGCCAATATTATGATCGGGGAATTCGGGGAAGTGCTGATTCTTGATTGGGGGCTGGTGAAGCGGCTCGATGGGGATTCGGGGACGGACAGCGGGGTTCAGTTGCGCATGGAGGAATTTGAGGCATCCGGAAATAACACGATGGACGGAGCCATTTCCGGGACCCCGAATTATATGTCGCCGGAGCAGGCCGAGGGTAAGGTGGACGATGTGGATTTCCAGAGTGATGTCTACAGTCTCGGCGCAATTCTGTATCATATTCTCACGCACCTTCCGCCCTTTGAAAAAACGCAATTAAGGAAGCTGCTCGATAACGTAAAAGCCGGCCGGTTTGTGCGGCCGCGCGAACGAAGACCGCAACTTAAAATTCCGCGCGAGCTGGATGCAATTTGTATGAAGGCGATGTCGCGCTTTCAGGTGAGTCGCTATCGTTCAGTCGATAAGCTGGCGGAGGATATTCGCAATTATCTCGCGCATAAAGAGGTCAGTGCATACCGTGCCCCGGTTTATGTGCGCTGCTGGAATATCTGCCGACGGTATCCCGTCAGAACAAGTATGGTGATGGCTGCGCTGGTGGCTTTCGGCCTGACGAAAACCATTCAGGTTTCACAGTTGCGAGGTGAATATGCGGGTAAGCTGGCCATGGCGGAAGAGAAAGGGCGGGTAGCGGAAGATCGGATGGAGCAGGCCCGGGCGAAATATGACGCACTCAAGGCGCTGTGCAGAACCATCCGCCAAAAAGAACCGACCCGGGAAGAGCTGGAATTGAGGCAGGAATTGGAGGCCTTACAGGAAGAGGTTAACAGCAACTACATTCAATCGATTAACCTCTATAAAAGTATACCTGAGGCCTATCGCCTTAAGCCGAACGTGGTGGATGGGTACAAAAAAACGGTCTGGCGGCAGGTGGAATTTGCCCTCTATTGCGAAAATTATGCTGCGGCGCGGGTGTGGCTGGATGCGACGATGGAAGAGCAGATGGATCTGGGAGGCGGGCTTTCTGAAGACGCGAAAGCGTATACCAATGATGTTCACCGTCGTATTGAAGGATGGGGCAGCCTGGTCATCAATCCGGCACCGAATGTGGATCAGGTAACCATCTGGCCGGTGGTTGATGCCGGTCCGCGACTCAAACAGGCCGATATGCAGGACCGGGCGGACCACTTTCCGAAAGAAATTCCTTATCTGGAAAAAGGGTCTTACATCCTTCAGTTCACGACCACGACGGGCAGGCTGGTTCCATATCCTGTTTATATCGACCATGGCGAGAATGTGGAGCTGACGCCGCTCATTCCTGATGAAGTGCCCGAAGGTCTGGTCTTTGTTCCGGAAGGTTCATTTTTCTGCGGGGGGCCGTATTCACGCTTCTACCGCCGGCACGAAATTTCGCTGCCCTCGTACTTTATAAAAAGGACAGAGGTAACGATTGCTGAATATCTGGAATTCTGGAAACAGCTGGATACTCCGGAACAGAAAGCGGCCTGCATGAGCCGTATACGTTTTCATATGGATGAGCGGAGGTATGTCGATGCCTGGAACGCGGACGGAATTCCGAATGATCCCCGGGTGAAGGTGGAGTATCCGGTGGTGGGCCTCACGCATGCCGCGGTGGTTGAATTCTGTAAATGGAAGAGCGCACAGCTGGGAAAAACAGTTCGGCTTCCAACGGTTGAGGAATGGGAGAAGGCGGCACGGGGCGTAGACGGGCGGATGTATCCATGGGGAAATGGTTTTGAACGCGGGCTGCATCTAAGCCATACCAAATATAATCCTACGGGTTTTGATACCTATCCGCTGTGGGCGGAGCCTGGAAAATTTGTGAACGACGCTTCGCCCTACGGCGTGCGCGATATGGGGGGGAATGTGCGGGAAATGACCTCCACGTTGCTGCCCGGGAGCTCGGAGATGTACCAGCTGAAAGGCGGCAGTTTTGCCACGCCGGATAATTTTCTGCCTTGCAGTAATTCTTCCGATACCGCCGTGGTGCCCAGTGATGTCGGTTTTCGCTATGTGGTTGAATATGAAAACTGAGACGAAAAGAACGCCCGCGGCATCGGTACAGGCGATGCACGCACTGGAAGGTGTTGAAGCGCTGCAGACCCGCTTTGTTCAAGGGCTGGAAAAATTCGGCGGCGAAAACTTCCAGTGTCTGGAATGGTTTCGTGATGACGGACGGCACGGTGGCGGCCGGCGGTTCGGGGTGCAGGATGCTGCATTGCTGGGAAGGGCATCGGTGAATGTTTCGCAGGTGCACTACGACGATGAGCCGGAGCGCAGGCTCGGGGCGGCGACGGCCATTTCGACCATCGTACATCCGGTCGATCCGTTCCAGCCTTCCGTTCATATCCACATCAGCTGGACCGAGATGAAATCGGGGAGGGGCTATTGGCGGATGATGGCGGACCTGAACCCGTCGGTGCCGATTGAAGAAAATAAGGAGCGGTTTGCCCGGGCTCTGCAGGCTGCCGCGCCGGAACAGTATGAAGAAGCGCGGGAGCAGGGCGATCGCTACTTTTTCATTCCTGTTCTGAATCGGCACCGGGGAATAACCCACTTTTATCTCGAAAACTGGAACAGCGGTGATGTTGAAGCGGATTCTGCGCTTGCGTGGCGTGTCGGAGAGGCGGCAATCGATGCGTATCTCCGGATTCTGCAGGAAAATGCGGCGAAAGGTTTCCAACCTTCGGAAACGGAGCGGGCGGCGCAGCTGGCTTATCATACGCTCTATTTTTTTCAGGTGCTCACGCTGGACCGCGGTACTACGACCGGACTGATGGTGCATGATCAGAATGATGTGGGCATTTTGGGTTCGCTTCCGCCGCAGGTGGATAAAAATCTATTGCTGTCGTGGGTGTCGCGTATGCCGGATCCGCAGGACCGGCTGCTCGACCGCATTATCCGTGCGCTGCCGAATGCAGGCATCTGTACGATCGACGACGCAGTTAAAATAAATCTCTGCCGGGCCGTGCGCGAGCACTACCGGCATTATCCCGAGGCTCTCGATCTTCAGGCTTCCGGTGGTTTTGCTCCGCCGACGGTGGACAATCATCGCTGATTTTTCCACACGTTGGAACTTGGCATTCCGGTTCAGCCTTCTATCTTCAGCGTCAGTAACGGAACGGAGATAAAGTTCATGATGCAGGAAGTTGTTTTTGGTGAGGTGACCTGGGGGCAGATCTTTTTTCTGATGGGCTGGGTGGTCGGGGCGATGCTGCTCGGCAAGTTGCTCCAGCTGCTGCTGAACAGTCTGGGCAAAGCGAAACGATTTGAGTCGCGCCCGTGGGTGGGGGTGGCCTTTTCATCTTTTTCCCGTCCGGTTCCTTTTCTTTTTCTAACAATCGGACTGCGGTACGGGCTGGCTGTGCTGCACTTCAGCGAAAGCGTCGGCGATGTGGTGTCCGATTGTTTCAGTGTGCTCTTTACGGTGGCGGTCTCTTTCTTTGTCTATTCGATGGTGGATGTCATCGATTTCGCGATTACACACATCACAAAAAAGACGCCGACTACGATGGACGATATGATGGCCCCGATGGTTCGCAAGAGTCTGCGGGTCGTGGTGGTGATTCTGGGGCTGGTGCAGGTTGCGCAGATCCTGAGTGATAAACCGATCACATCGATCATTGCCGGTCTCGGGGTCGGCGGTCTGGCGGTGGCGCTGGCGGCACAGGAAACCATTAAAAACTTTTTCGGGTCGCTTGTGATCTTTGCGGACAAGCCGTTTGAACTCGGGGAACGTATTACGGTCGGCGGGCATGACGGAACCATTGAGGAGGTCGGTTTCCGTTCCACACGCCTGCGCACCCTCGATGGGCATCTGGTGACCATGCCCAACGGGGAGCTGGCCAATCAGATGATTCAGAACATCGGGAAACGCCCCTATATCAAGCGCGTCATGAATGTGACGATTACCTATGACACCCCGCCGGAAAAAGTGCAGGAGGCGCTGGATATTCTGCGGGATATTCTCGATAACCACGAAGGCATGAAAGAGGATTTTCCGCCGCGCGTCTTTTTTAACGATTTCAAAGCTTCGGCGCTGAATATCCTGGCCATATACTGGTATCACCCACCGGCCTACTGGGATTTTCTCGCGCACGCCGAATGGGTGAATATGGAGCTGCTCCGCCGCTATAACGAGGCCGGTATTGAATTTGCGTTCCCGACCCAGACGTTGTATGTGAACGGCCTGGAAGGCCACGTCGAAGACATCAGGGCCTAGCCGGTTTGGTTTTTTGGTCGGTGCTTGCTGCCATACCGGCGGGTCTGCCCGTCGCAAGATAATGAAAAATCCCCGAAAAATATTCGGGGAATGGAACAAGATCCTTATTTTTCGCTCAGGCTCGGGGCATTGGCATCCTGGGCCGCCAGCGTCTGCAGATCGATCAGGTCCGACATAATCATCAGGGTCTCATCCAGAATCAGGTCGTGATCATTTTCTGCATCCTCGTCCTCGGAGAGGAATGCGCCGGATTGAATATCGTCGAGTTCCTTTTCCGCTTCGGCTTCGGCCAGCCGTTCCTTGAGGGAGAGGGAAACGGTTTTGGTTTCATAGCGTTTTTTGAGCCGCTCCCGGCGGGCCAGGTAAACCTGGAATTCTTCATTGGCCGCGAGGCGTTCTGCAGACTGCGCGGTGAGGGCCGGAAGATAGGCTTCAAATCCGTCGTTCGTGCGGTACATAGCGGGACGGATGGTATCCCACGGCAGAGCATGTTCCAGGGAATCTTCACCGATATCCATCACATCGAGATAGTCGGGGATGTAGATATCGGGTCTGACCCCTTTGAGCTGCGTGGAACCGCCGTTGATACGGTAGAAACCGGCAGTGGTCAGCTTGAGCGAGCCTTTTTTATCGCCCAGCGGCATAAGGGTCTGAACAGTTCCTTTTCCGTGGGTCTGACGGTCGCCGACAATGATGGCGCGTTTATAATCCTGCAGGGCGGCCGCCAGAATTTCCGAAGCCGATGCACTGAGGCGGTTCACGAGGACAATCATCGGTCCGTCATATTCAACCGTCGGATCGGCGTCGGGCAGCACCTGTACACCTTTTTTCTCTTTTACCTGAACAATGGGACCGGAGGAAATGAACTGTCCGGTAATGTCGATGGCTTCAACCAGTGAGCCGCCGCCGTTATTGCGGAGATCAAGAATGAGACCTTCAATGCCTTTTTTCTGCAGTTCGCGAGTGAGCCGCCGGACATCGGTTGAAGCCCGCCGGGCATCGGCAAGATTTCTGCTGGTTGCGCTGAAATCGGCATAGAAATCGGGGAGGGTAATCACGCCGATCTTACGGAAGCTTCCATCATCGAGTTCAACGTCTTTGATTTCACTTTTGGCGGCCTGCTCTTCGAGTTTGACTTCGTCGCGCACGATATCGATTTTTTTGGTGCGTGTGCCGGAGCGGTCGGAGGCCGGAATGACGGTGAGCACGACGGTGGAATCTTTTTCACCGCGAATGAGGCGAACCGCTTTGTACAGCGGCCAGTGCAGAATGCTCACCGGTTCTTCGTCGCCCTGGGCAACCGCAACGATTTTGTCGCCGGCTTTCAGACGGCCGTCTTCATCGGCCGGTCCGCCGGGAATAATGCGGACAATGCGTGCCGTTCCGTCGTCCGGGCGCAACATGGCTCCGATGCCGACGAGCGAAAGTTTCATGTTGATATCAAAATCTTCGACACTGCTGGGCGACATATAGTCGGAGTGCGGATCGTAGACGAGTGAAAAGGAGGAGAGGTAGCGTTGCAGAATCAGCTCTTCGTCGAAGGATTCCATGGTGAGCTGGAACTGTTTGTAGCGCTCAAGGATAAACTCTTCAGGGGAAAGGTTGGCGTCTTCGGCATCTTCATCGTATTCCGTTTGTGCAACGTCGTTCGTGTTTTCTGTTTCGGCTTCAGCCAGAGCATTGCTGGAAACCGTATCCACATGGTTGGTGTCGTCGGCATAGACCTCTTTGGAAACGAGGCGCGCGATATATTCATTTTTCAGGCGCTTCCGCCAGAGATCATTCCACTCGGCTTCGTTTTTGGGCCACGGTGCGTCTTTACGGTCCCATAAAAACTCTTCTTCCACTTCAAGATCGAACCCTTTCTCGAGCTGCTGCTCGATAAAAGTCATGCGGTTATCAATGCGCTGCATGAGGATTTCGTAGGCATTCCGGGCAAAATCAATATCGCCTTTACGAAGCTGCTTGTGGAGCAAACCGGCTTCCTGAGAGAATGTATCGATATCGGACTGGAGGAAATAACTGCGCGACGGATCGAGCGAGTTGATATAGAGATCAAATGCATTGGTGGAAATGTGCTCGTCGAAGTGAAGCTGGTTGAGATGAAAGACGGGCAGGGAATAAGCGACAGTCCGGCTTATTTTTTTGACGTCGAGGTCACTTTTTTCCAGCTCACCGATCCCAAGCATAGGAAGGGCAAGCAGGGCGAAGACGAACAGTGTGCTTTTAACTCTCATAAAAATCCTTGCTGGTTAAGACTAGATAAACTTCACAATATCGGCTGGGTATTTCCAAAACAAGCCGCATTAAGGGTTAGATTCCTGAGTTTTTACCTTCAACCCGTGTAACGATGCCTGTATTTTCCTGCACTCAAATTTAGACGATAACAGGAGTAATTTTTATGACAGCCAAATTGACTGAACGTTCAGAATGGAAGGCGCTTGAGGCTCATTTTACCGATGTGAAAGATCAACACCTTCGCGATCTTTTTGCCGATGCCGACCGTGCCGGTGCTTTTACCCTGCAGGCCGAAGACCTGCGGCTGGACTATTCCAAAAACCGCATGACGGCCGAAACCATGGAAAAACTTGTGGCACTGGCGGAATCAGCTGATCTCAAGAAGTGGATCGAGGCCATGTTTACCGGTGAAAAAATCAACGCCACGGAAGACCGCGCCGTACTGCACGTTGCCCTTCGCTCGCCGAAGGAGGCTGTTATTGAGGTCGACGGCGAAAACGTGGTGCCCAAAGTGCATGCGGTACTCGATCAGATGGAGGAATTTTCCAATCTGGTGCGTTCCGGAACCTGGAAAGGGTTTACGGGAAAGAAAATTAAAAATGTGGTTAACATCGGTATCGGCGGTTCTGACCTCGGACCGGTTATGGCCTATGAAGCGCTCAAGCCCTACACGCAGCGCGACCTGAATATTGTGTTCGTTTCCAACGTTGACGGCACCCATATTGCGGAAGCCCTTCGCGACCTCGATGCGGAAGAGACCCTCTTCATTGTGGCTTCCAAGACCTTCACTACGCAGGAAACCATGACCAATGCCCACACGGCACGGGCCTGGTGCATTGATGCGCTGAAAGATGAAAAAGCGATTGCCAAACATTTTGTGGCCCTGTCCACCAACGGCGATGCGGTTTCTGAATTCGGGATCGATACCGCCAATATGTTTGAATTCTGGGATTGGGTTGGCGGCCGCTATTCGCTGACATCCGCCATCGGCCTGCCGCTGATGATGGCCATCGGTCCGGAAAACTACCGCGAGCTGCTCGCCGGTTACCATAAAATGGACACCCATTTCCGCACCGCACCGTTTGCCGAAAATATGCCGGTAATCCTCGCGCTGCTGGGCATCTGGTACAACAATTTCTTCGGTGCCGAGTCGCAGGCCATTCTTCCGTACGATCAATATATGTCCCGCTTCGCGGCCTATTTCCAGCAGGGCGATATGGAATCCAATGGAAAATACATCACTCGCGATGGTGAAAAAGTGGAGTGGCAAACCGGGCCGATCATCTGGGGCGAACCCGGAACCAACGGGCAGCACGCCTTCTATCAGTTGATTCACCAGGGCACCAAGCTGATCCCGTGCGATTTTATCGGCTTCTGCAAATCACAGAACCCCATCGGCGACCATCACGTTAAACTGATGGCTAACTTCTTTGCCCAGACCGAGGCGCTCGCCTTCGGAAAAACCAAAGAAGCCCTCGAAGCCGAAGGCGTACCGGCCGAACTCGTGCCGCACAAAACGTTCGAAGGCAACCGTCCGACTAATACCATTATGGCCGAAAAACTGACGCCGTCCGTGCTGGGTCAGCTGGTGGCGCTCTATGAACACAAAATCTTTGTGCAGGGTATTATCTGGGATATTTATTCCTTCGATCAGTGGGGCGTGGAGCTCGGAAAGATCCTGGCGAAAGCCATTCTTCCGGAACTCGAAGGCGATGCCGACCTCGCGCACGACGCCTCCACCAACGCCCTGATCGAATATTTCCGCGCCAACAAATAAAGGGGATATCAGGTTCCAATCCGTGGAAAAGACCGGGTCCGGTTTCCAATCTCTGGAAAACGGACCGCGGGTCATGACGCTGAGGGGTAGACGTGTGCCGGGAGCGAGCCCGAGGCCTTGGGCCTCGGCTACAGGCGGGTGCAGGCATAGATCGCAGCGGAAAAAATAATTACGGCGATTAGGAGCTTCAGCTGGAAGCTCCTTTTTTGGGTCTTGTGGTGAAAGACGAGCATCCCCAGCAGAATGCCGGGGAAGCCGCCGAAAAACGTCGGGGCAATCAGCTGGGCCTCGGGGATGCGCCGTCGCTCTTTGATGGCGAGACGCTTGTCGATCGCCATCTGTATGAAGGCACCGAGATTGGCGGCGCCGAGAATGTAGAGGATGGTCTGAGTCATAATTATTTCGCCTTCGGGGTGTTTTTCAGTGCGGCCGGCACAGCGCCTTAACCATGACATCGTCCCGGGTCACACTTGGAATGCCGATCTTTTTTCTGAAGATCTTTACCCACAGCTCTTGTTCCGTGGCGAGGTCCATCTCAAGTCAGCGGTCCTGAAATAGGGGGCAACCGCAATTTTCCCTGTTGAAATAAGAGGCGTACCCGCTGGTTAGCCGTTTTTTCCTGTTAGCATTTGTTGTAGTTCAGAAATTGTTTTTGGAGGGTTAACAATTTTCCACTCAATCCCTCTTTTTGCATGGTTCCATTCAAATATCCCAATTTCTTGGAGAACTACGCCAAGGTAAGACGCTCCTTGAGCATGAGTGATGTCATTGGGTTTAGAATTCAGAATTGCAGTCCCTAATCCATCTTTCTCTGTGCCATTGCTCATTAATTCAACATTATTTGCAAGAGGGAACCATTGGTCAGAAAATTTGTCTTTGAGCCAATTGATGATTTCGAAAATCTCAGTTAATTCATATTCATGAACTCTGCCTTCATGATTTTGAATGCTGATTCGTGGGGTTATTAATTCCCAGTCAAACTTTTTGGCTTTTCCTCCATTTGTTGATGACATGATATACCCTTTCTTTTCTATGGTTAGATCTTATGGCTGAAGTTGACTTAGTCACGTCTCTGACTGATTCCCTCGTTCTCCGGACTGGTGGGTGAGCAGGGCATCGACCGACAGGCTTCCGCCGCCTCTGATGAGAAGAAACAGGCTCCCCAACCACATCGCAAAGTCGGTTCGCATCTCGTGAGCCATGACCCAGAAGCCGTATGTGTGAAGGTCTCGCAGGGCGAACGGCCCAAAGCTGTGTCCGAGTCCGATCGGGATCTTGGTGACCGCAATCGCAACTGACATGATGATGAAGGTGAAGATAGCACCCCCGCGCGTTAGCAGCCCAAGTAGAATCAAGAGGCCTCCCAGCACCTCAAACACACCTACGCAATTGGCGAAGAACTCTGGACTCGGAAATCCCATCTTCTCGAACCGCCCAGCTCCACGGGCAAGGGGGTAAAGAAATTTTTGAACTCCTTCAGACAGGAAGACCGCACCAACCATCAGGCGGATCAGAATGGTAGCCTTCGAGGTGTCCGTTCTCATGAGTTTCTTCAGCATATCATCTCCTTTCTCTTTCAAATCGTCGTATTGCTGAGAATGGTGGTTCTGCTTATTTTTTCTTCAGGACATAATAATGAGGTTTTTGACCTCGTTCAGTAACATCGCCACTAATCCATTCGAAAAACAGGTAAGATTCATTCTCAATCTCTTTAATATAGTAATGGGCAGGATGTTCACTATCCGGATCTACCTTGCCTTTTGTCCAGTCCTGCTGATATTTATCAACTTTTTTGTTACTGCATGTAACATACCCTCGCTTGTGGAAATCCAGTTCCAATAGAAATAAATCACCCTTCCAATATTTTGTGGAAGGATTGAATTGATCAATGGTTTTTACGAAATCAACGGTCTTCCATCTTCCCACAACTTCCGGGTCTTTTTCGAATGCATGGGCTGTTGAGCAAATCATGAATGCAGATACCCATGTAATGATGCTGACTATTAACTTTGATCTCTTCATTTTATTCCCCTTGGTTGTTTTTTTTGCAGAACATTATGGATGAGCTTCCGTGCGCATAAACTTTGACCTAATCAACGGGTATTTTCACGGTAAGCTCCAGCCGCTGGTTCTGCCTGTTTTTAATTTGGAGTAACAGCAACGATAATATCTTCAACCCCGGATTCTCTAAGCTTATTCATAATTGAAACGACAATTCGATGCGGAACATTTTCATCTACGGCTAGCATTACTTTCGAGCTATCAATTTCAACGGGTAGTTCATTGAGATCAACAATTTGATCCTTAACAAAAATTTGATTATTCTCATCAACTTTGACAACGCTACGTCCGCTTGGTGATGGAGTCGGAATTATAGGTTTATTTACGACTATAGTTTCTGATTGTTTGAGATCTTGTATCGGAAGGGCGACTGGGACTTTTGTATTTTGGGGTTCAGCTTGTTTGTCTGAAGTTGTACATGCTGCAACTCCGGTCAATATCACGCTGATTGCGATTAGATTAATGAATGATTTCATTTGTTTCCTTATGTTTGCAGAACGTTAAGGGAGCCTGAGTGGATAGTGCTTCAACTTCATCGACGGGCATTGTCACGATAGACTCCATCTGCTGGTTGGCTATTTTTTCTTTTTAAGCTTCTTTTCTACCCTGAGTTTGAAGTCCTTTTTTATCGTCGATCCCAGCTCAATTTCTTCTTTAGCATTTGGGAGGAGTTTCCTTGAAACTGTTGTGGTTATTCTCTTAGGAAATTTATCCTTGAGCACATATTTTTCATAACTTTCCTTATGGCCTCGGTTGAACCCTTTTTTATACCAACGCGTTGCTAACTCAATTAGTGCATTTTCAATGGCATCTCTCAAATCGGAACGCAATGGGCCAGCGTCTGAGAGTTCTTCTCCCTTCATTATTTTTTCAATTTCTTCAAGTGTTTTGTTTATGGAAGAAGTGGCTCCCTCTGCGAAACCTTTTTCAAACTGTGTTTTTTTCATGGGGTTCTCGTTTTTTTATAAGCGAACGTTACGGGTGACCCGCCGTGCCTTGTTCGTTGCCTGACTCAACGGGCGTTTTCACGGTAAGGGCAGGCCTCTGGTTATGCCTAGTTTATTAATATATGTGTCCATTCCCCATCAGGAGTGTAACGCAAGCTAACATGTTCATCTGCGGTTACATAGTAGCCCGTCCAGTTTCCATCTAGGTCGAACTCAACTTTTACGTTGTTTTTTGTCGTTACCAATGTGTGGATATGTTCCCCGTTGGTTGAAAACATGATATCCACGAGTTCACCTGCCTTAACTAGATATGCTTTTTGATTGAGGTCTAAGTCATATAGATATGGTCCGCCATAACTCCGGTTGAATCTTGGATTTAACGAGGAGTTGAATTTTGGATTAATTGATGAATTGAACTTCGGATTGATCTGTGAGTTAAACTTCGGATTGATCTGGGAGCCTTGCTCCACTCGTTCATGCGGAAATAAAAACGGCACAAGTTGAGACCAGGTTGGAATGTTCAATCGGTAGTGGTAGTTGGCAAAACACGAAGATTGGGACAGGGAACTTTTTGTCTTTACTCAGAGGGACTTAATGGTGGTTCGCTGTTTTTTATATTTTAAGCCCAGCTTTGTAGAGTAGTTCTTCAATTGTAGCTCGATAATCCATTCGCAGAGTTCGAATATCATCTTTACGGCAATTGTATCGAATGAGGTGTGCTGACAAATTCCCTAATTCACGAAACTGATCTATAGCTTTTCGTACACCACCCGATAGTCCAATTTCTGGCCTTGATTTGGCCTTGTTTATCAGGGTCTTCAGGTTCTGGAATCCTCCATCGGAATCCGTGATTTCGGAAACAATACCCGCTTCCTCAAATGAGTGAATAATTAATACTTCCAACAGCCGTCGCATCATCATTGCACAGGCATCAAAGAGGTTGTTTTCATAACTGGCATTGATCTGCTGAACTATCTTCACAAGATAGGGTCTGCGAATTTCTTCAAATAAGATCTCAGGAATGAGGGTGCTGTCCGAGACGATTTCTTCTGAATCTCCAATGTCTGGAAAATCTGCACGAAGTGATTTGAATGAAGATTTGCTCAGTCGATAGAGGTCGGACTTCGAACCGTTTATGAATGCTGAGGATTTTTTAATTCGACCCTTTAGCCTCGTCGCATTGGGACGTGCATACCCTAATGCGACTAGGATCTCTACCATCTCTGGAACAGAGAATTCTTGTTGATCCTTGTCTTCAGAAAAGAAAAAGGCAAGTAGCTCAACCTTCCTGATCTCTGAGGATTCATCAAGAGACACCTTTCGAGCATAATGTTCGATATTCATACAGTCGCCTTGGGCAGTTGATCAGAGACGAAAATATCACCACCTCGCGTCATCACCCATTCTCCGGCTTCCTCGCTCTCGGTTTCTTCGTAATAATCTTTCTCGTTTTTATTATTAATCATGATTTGGTGGAGATGCCCCGGCCGGTCAAGTTTCAGCATTTTATATGAATACTCAATTTGCCCTTCCGTGAAGCAGGCTTTTTCCAAAATTTCGGTAATGTAGTATCCGATAACGGCTATTCGATCACCGTTTGCTCGCCCTGGATTTTTATCGTCGAAGAATTCTTTTAGTGATGGAGTCCCATCGCCCCCATGAATATCGTATTTTTCTGCTTTAATATTGGGAGCGCCTCTTTTCTTCCTTGGAGCCTTGGCTCCATCGTTATCTTTAGCGGGAGCTGTTTTCTTCTTGGCAGGAGTCGAAGTACTCGTGCTCTTCTTTCGTATAGTCTTTGGTTCGCTTTGTTCTGCTTCGGCAATGAGCTGCTTAAACTCATTTAAGTACTTGGTGACAAACTCCTCGCTTCCTTCGAGTTCTATGATTCGGGTGTTCAGGTCGATTTTTGCTTTGGTGTTTGTCATGGTTTTTATCTCCATTATTTATGTTAGCGAACAGTGGCATATATCGATTCGTTAGTTTTAGTGGGTATCTCTACTCTTTATATCCCGATATCGGCCCGCAAGTCTATGCAATCTTTTCTTTTGTATATAAGAATGGCTGATCAGGAGGTTATGAGTCGAATGGCCTGCGCGACGGCGTCATCGGCGGATTGGGCAACGTGGATTGCGGGATCGGGGGAAGCATCGCGGGAAACGGACCAGGTGTGGAGGCCGATTACGGGGACTTTGAGGCGGAGGGCGAAGGCGATTTCGGAGAGGGTGCCGTAGGCACCGTGGACGGCGATGACGGCGTCGCAGGAGCGGACGAGCAGGGCGTTGCGGTAGGCCCCGAGGTCGGTGGGAATGCCGATGTCGATAAATTCGTTGGCGTCGGCTTTGTCGGTGCCGGGCAAGATGCCGACGGTTTGTCCGCCGGCGGCTTTGGCCCCTTCGGCGGCGGCGCGCATCATGCCGTCGAGCCCGCCGCAGAAGAGGATGGCCCCGGCGTCGGCAATGTTGCGTCCGACGGCCAGGCCGAGTTGGTATTGTTCGGGGGTGGTGGTGTGGGGGCCGAGTACGCCGATGTGCAGTTTCATGATGCGGTTCCTTTCTGGGTTTGAGGGTTGTGTGCCGGATTGGATGTTCATATTGATTTACGCTTTTGTCCGGCTTATCCGTCCGCCGGTTTCTGTTGGCCGCGTCCGGTTTTCATGGCGGGAGTATGAAACACAAATCCGGTTGGAGCCAGCTGTGAGTTGGTGCAAATAAACGCATGGAAATTCCGGGGTGTTTTCGGGGGGAGGGGTAGGGCTGATACTCTGTTTGATTCCTTCCCGGTAAAAACCTCGTCGTCCAGAATCTTCGCGTCCTCCAGCGGAGCGGGTGGGGCAAAATATACCCGTATGTTTCAGCAAGTGGTATAACTGCTGTTTTGGGAATGGGGTTGTCTTTTGGGATTTAAGTTTCAGGCAGAAGGGCATAGACTGCCTGCACGTTATGAATCTGCTGTTCCGGAACATTCTAGCTGTGCTTTTTTGCGTTTTTTGGGCATCTGCGCTTTATGCGGATGGGCCGGACGGCGTGGAGTATCGCGTGAAGATCCGGGGGGCGGAAAATAATGCGCTTAAAAAATCGATCAAAGAATCGTGCCGTACATACACGATGCGTAAACGGCCTCCTTCCACGGTCGGCCAGCTGCGCCGCCGCATGGAGAAGGATGTTCCGCTGATTGAGACGCTGCTGGAGGCGCGCGGTTTTTATGACGGCACGGTTCAGATGGATCTGGATGCTGAACGTGATCCGATGCGGGTGACGATTCGGGTGGAGCAGGGGGCGCAGTATCGGTTCGGCCGGGTGGATCTGCTGTTTTCCGGTGAAGGGGATGAACAGCTGGAGAAAATCAAGCCGCTGATCCGTCGCAGGCATAAGGCGGTGGCGGCAACGGTGTTTACTGAGCAGCAGCGGGTGCTGGATCTGATGGCGCGGCGCGGGTATCCGTTTGCCGAGCTGAGCCGGCGTTCGGTGACGGTTGACCGGGAGCGGAAACGGGTGAATCTGGTGCTGGAGTTTAATCCGGGAACGCTGTCGTTTTTCGGGAAATCGACGGTGGAGGGGCTGGAGCAGATTCCGGATAAATATGTGTATCGGCAGATTCCGTGGAATCCGGGCCGGCGCTATGATGCACAGTTGGTGCACGATTTCGAGACGCGGCTGCTGGGCACGGGCCAGTTCGGTTCGGCCCGGGTGGTGCCGCAACGGTCGGCCGAGGGGACCAATGCCATCCCGCTGAACATTAAACTGAATGAACGGGCCATGCGTACGATTCGGCTGGGCGTGAACTATTCGGATATCGGCCCGGGCGGGCGCATCTTCTGGTCGCACCGCAATATTTTCGGCGGTGGTGAGCGGTTCGAAACTTCGCTGAGCGGATCACCGATCGAGGTGAAGTGGGACGGCAAACTGACCCGCGCCGGTTTTCTGGATGGCCGGCAGACGCTGGTGCTGGATATGGCGGCGGGCTATGAGGATCCGGATGCGTACCGGGCAAAAAACGGAAAAATTTCGGGGATGGTACTGCGCGATTTTACGCCGAATATTCAGGCGGGGCTGGGGAGCGGTTACCGTTATTCGCTGGTGGATCAGTTCGGGGAGCAGGATCGTTTTTCCTATGTGTTTTTTCCGGTTCAGGGCGTGCTGGATTATCGGGATGACCGGCTGAATCCGTTGAAAGGGTTTCAGCTGTTCGGGCGCACGGCCTGGTATGAGGATACCACCGGGAATGATTCCTATCTGAAGTCGGAGATCGAAGCCCGGGAATATATTTTGTTCTGGGAGCGTATTCATCTTTCTCTGGCACTGCGCGGCAAGATCGGCAGCATCGATGGTACGGATGTTTCGGCGGTGCCGGCCGATGAGCGTTTTTATGCGGGCGGCGGCGGATCGATCCGCGGCTATGAATATCAGCAGGTCGGTCCCCGGGTGGACGGAACGCCGACCGGCGGTAACCGGGTGGTTGAATTTTCGACGGAACTGCGGATGCAGCCGGGGAATCGGCTGGGATATGCGCTCTTTCTGGATGGTGGCACGGTTTTTACCGACCTGCTTGATTGGGGGACGGATCGGTCGTTGCGGTATGGCGCGGGTTTAGGGTTGCGCTGGTTCACGGGCATTGGTCCGTTGCGCGCGGATTTGGCCTTTCCGCTGAATCCGGATGATGAGCAGGTGGAGCGGCTTCAGTTTTATATTTCACTGGGACAGGCGTTCTGATGGCGGGAAAACGTTCCAGAGTCTGGAAAGGGCTGCTTCTTATTCTGCTGCTTCCTGTGGTGTTGTTCGGATTGATTCAAACGCCGCCGGGCAAAAGTCTGTTGGCAAAAGGACTGGAAAGTTCGCTGAATTCATCGGGACGGATGCAGGTGCGTATCGGAAAGATTTCGGGGTGGATTCCGGGCAATGTGGCCATCGATTCGCTCGAGGTTGAAGATGACGGGGGCGTTTGGCTCACCGTTGAAAATCTGCATTGCCGGTGGATGATTCGTGATCTGCTGGAGGATCGTGTCCGTCTGGCCCGCCTGGGCGCGGATGAAATTGTCTGGCACCGGTTTCCAGCGTCTGGAAAAAAAGCGCCGCGAAGAAACGGTGGTGGTTTCCGGCCTTTGGAACTCTGGCTGGATGATCTTTCGGTGGCTTCGTTCAGGCTGGAAAAACCGGTGGCGGGCATGCCGCTGGAATATACGGTGCACTCCGGTGGTCTGGCCTATCTGCCGGACGGAACGCTGACCGGCCGGCTGGCGATCGGCGGCGATGCGGAAGGCGTGGTGGATCTCGATGCCCTGTTGCGGGGCGGCCCGGATGATCAGCTGGTGCTGGAGGCGGAGGTGGAGCAGCTGCATCGGCCGACCTTCGGTTTTGATGCGCTTTCAGGTGCCGGGGAAGCGGTTATTGATTCAACCGGCGTCAAGGCACAGCTGGCGCTGGAGCTCGACGGGGACCGTTTTTCGACCCGGCTGCAGTATGGCCACCGCATGCTGAACCTGCAGCAGATGCAGTATAACGGAACCGGATTTGCGCTGTCGGGGGATACGAGTCTGACGTTCAGCAACCGGGAGGTTGATGTGGCGGTGAATGCGGTTTTTGTGGATGTGCAGACGAACCGTTATGATCTGCAGGGAACCGCCCGCGTTTCAACGGAGAACAAGCGATGGGCGGTGGAGGTGGAATCGGCCGAAATTCGCGGCTGGGAATCGGTGGCGGTGAAGCTGTCCGGCACGGTGGACCCGGAGGCGGTTAATTTGAGCGGTGCCTTGGCGGAGATGGCGGTTGCTGATTTTCCAATGGCTGGAACGTCCAATTTTACGGGAACGGTGAAGGGGGCGGTCCGTATTACCGGGTCGCTGGAAAAACCGGAGATTACTTCGGGAATTAAGGTTTCGGGGTTTGCCAGTTCCGAGGAGGCGCTGGATGAGCTTCCGGAACTCGATTTCTCGATCAACTGCGGCGTGGCAGATGGTGGACTTTTTGCAGATACCGCCATCACCAACGGGGCGGACGGGCATCTGACGGCTTCGCTGAAGATGCCGTGCCGGTTCTCTTTTACTCCGTTCAGGTATGCGCCTGAGGTGGAACAAATTGCTCTGCAGATGCAGGCGAATATGGATCTGGGGCTGCTGAACCGGCTGGCTGTTTTTCAGGATCAGCGTCTGGCTGGACGGATTGAGGCGTCGCTGGATTATGCGGATCAGGAGCCGTCGGGTTTTCTGCGGATTCGTGACGGGGCGTATGAACACTATGACTGGGGACTGGTGATCCAGCGCTTCAATGCCGATCTGAAGGCCACGGATCAGGGGTTGGTTATTGAGCAGGTTTCGGCCACCGGTTCGGGAGCGGGCTCGGTGAAAATGGAGGGCGGGTGGTATCGGTCGGGCCTGGGAATCGGGCTTGATTTTTCCAATGCCTGGATGATCCGGCGGGATGAAGTGGAAGCCCAGGTTTCGGGACATCTGGCGATTGACGGCCATCCGCTGCGGCCTGATGTGTCTGGAAAACTGACCCTTAACCGTGCGGATATTCTGCTCGACAATATCACTCCGCCTCCGCCGCCGCTTTTGACGGAGTATGATGCTTCGGAGACCAACCGGACGGTGGTTTCCGGACCTCGGAAAAAAGCGCTGCCGTTCGGGCTGGATGTGGTGGTGGATATCCCCGACGAGGTGTTTGTGAATGCGTCGATGGTGGAGGCGGTGCTGGGCGGCCGGCTGCAGGTTACCGATTCGCCGGAAGGCATTTCGGTGAAAGGGGAGATTACGCCGCGGCGGGGATTTGTCAGTTTCATCGGTAAAAAGTTCCGGTTCACGGAAGGGGAAATCGTGCTGGACGGCTCGGTGCCGGCGGTGGCGGTTATGGATAATCTGACGGCGGAGTATTCGCGGCGGGATGTAACCGCGCGTTTGGTGCTTAACGGTCCGGCAAACGATCCGCGTTTTCGGCTGGAATCCGATCCGGCGATGCCGGAGGACGAGGTGCTGTCGCATGTGTTGTTTAATCGCGACACGAGTTCCATTTCGCCCTGGCAGGCCTATCAGATTGCGGCTGCGGCGCGGCAGCTTTCGGGCGGGTTGAACGGTCCGGGATTTATGTATCAGATTCGTCGGGCCATCGGTTTCGACACGCTGGAGTGGCGCGAGGCCGAGGTGGCCGGTGAGGCTTCGTCGGTTGCGGCGGGGAAATATATTACCTCGGGACTCTATGTGGAGGTCAACCGTTCGCTCGATGCGCAGCAGCAGACCGGAGTGGCGGCGGAGTTGGAAGTGACCCGCCATTTTTCGGTTGAAACCTACACCGGTTCGGAGATGCGCGCAGGAATCGGCGTGAACTGGCGGCTTGATTACTAGGCGGAAAACCGAGTAAAACCAGTGTTTTTACTGGGAAAAGGGTTATTCCATAAAACCCTTACAACTATTTCCATAAATCCAGCTTGACGGGTAATAAAGTCACGTTTATACATGATAAAAACTATAACCAATTCACGGTTTGATAGGAGAAGATCGATGAAATTATCAACGAAAGGACGCTACGCGACGCGCATCCTGCTTTGTATTTCCCGCTTGCAGGGGGATCAGCCCGTTCCGAAAAAGCGTATTTCCGAACAGGAAGGCATTTCCACCGACTATATTGAACAGATTATCGTTCCGCTGAAAAATGCGGGATTGGTTAACAGTGTGCGCGGTTTGCGCGGCGGTTTCCGGCTGGCCAAAGATCCGGCCGATATCACGGTGTATGACATTCTTGCAGCCTCCGAGGGCGATATTAATCTGGTGGGTTGTCTGGCTGAAGGCTGCAGTAAATCCGACACCTGCGTGGTGCAGCGGGTCTGGCAGGGGGCCAGCGATGAGCTTCGTGAATATTTCTCGAAAATCACGCTGCGTGAACTGCACGATGACTATGACAAGCAGACTGCGGATCAGCCGATTAATTTCAGTATTTAACCTTAGCTAACGGAGATAAATCATGCCTATCTATGAGGACATCACAAAAACAGTAGGACGCACCCCGCTCGTGAAGCTCAACCGCATCACGGAAGGTCTTCCCGGCAACGTGGCCGTGAAGCTTGAATCGCGCAATCCGCTTTACAGCGTGAAAGACCGTATTGGCGTTGCCATGATTGAAGATGCTGAGAAAAAAGGTCTGATCAAACCGGGTTCCACTCTCATCGAACCGACGAGTGGAAACACAGGGATCGCCCTGGCTTTCACCGCAGCAGCCAAAGGCTATAAGCTGGTGCTCACCATGCCGGAAAGCATGAGTATTGAGCGTCGCCGCCTGCTGCAGGTTCTCGGTGCCGAACTGGTGCTGACGCCGGCCGAAAAAGGGATGCCCGGTGCGATTGCCGAAGCGCAGAAACTGGTCGACGAAAATCCGGATGCCATCATGCTGCAGCAGTTCGATAACCCGGCCAACCCGAAGATCCACTACGATACCACTGCCCCGGAAATCTGGGAAGATTCCGACGGTACGGTTGATGCTTTTGTGGCCGGTGTCGGTACCGGCGGAACACTGACCGGTGTGGGCGGATACCTTAAGGAAAAGAACGCTGATGTGAAAGTTGTCGCGGTTGAACCGGTGCAGTCTGCGGTGATCTCCGGCGGTAAGCCCGGTCCGCACAAAATTCAGGGGATCGGTGCCGGTTTTATTCCGAAGAACCTCAATACCGACCTGATCGATGAAGTGATTACCATCGAAGGCGATGCCGCCGGAACCATGGCACGCCGTCTGGCTAAAGAAGAAGGTATTCTGTGCGGAATCTCCGCCGGCGGTAATGTGCACGCCGCAGTTGAGCTGGCTAAAAAGCCGGAGAATGCGGGTAAGCTGATTGTTACGGTGATCTGTGATACCGGCGAGCGCTATCTCTCCACCTGGCTCTTCGAAGACAACTAAGTTTCCACGCTCTGGAAATGCCGAAGCCCCGGAAAATTCCGGGGCTTTTTTTCGGCCTTCAGGGGACGGATCTGCGGTGGCGTTACCGGCCCGAAATATGGTTATTGTTCGGGCGTTTGGTGGCGGACGATGTCCGCTTCCACCATATAAATGACATCCTCGGCAATATTGCAGGCGTGGTCGCCGATGCGTTCGAGACGGTGGGTGATGGCCAGCAGCGTCATGAGCGATTCCGCATGCTCGGGTTCCCGCTTCAGTGCTTCAGCGATTTCGAGTTTCATTTCCTGTTTCATTGCGTTGATTTCATCGTCATCAAGAATCACTTCGCGGGCGAGATAGGTATCGATGTTGATCAGCGCGTCCAGTGCTTTTCGGACAATGGTTTTGGCCAGATAGGTCATCTGATGCAGATCGAGCGGAACTTTGGGTTTCGGAGTCTGGTTGATGTGCATGCCGTTTTTCGCAATATCTTTGGCGAGGTCGCCGATGCGTTCGAGGTCGTTGTTCATTTTCATGACAGCAATAATGAAACGCAGATCAATGGCGACCGGCTGATAAAGGGCGAGGGCTTTCAGACATTCCTCCTCGACTTCGATTTCCAGCTCATCAATCTGCCGGTCGGTGTCGATGACCTGCTGTGCCAGTTCGAGGTCATTTTCCAGAAAGGATTTCACCGAAAGTTCGAGGTTTTCATCCACCCGGGCACTGAGTGAGTAAATCAGTTTTTTCAGGCGTTCGAGTTCTTTTTCCAGATGCTTAGCCATATTTTCTCCTGCGGTATGTGATGCATGCTGCGTGATGAGGTCACGGCTTGCTTTTCACGTCTCTTTTTTTATCCAAATCGTCCGGTGATATAATTTTCGGTCTGCGGGTTTTCGGGGTTGGTGAAGAGCTGCTTGGTTTTTCCGAATTCCACCAGCACGCCTTCGTACATGAAAGCGGTCAGGTCGGAGACCCGGGCCGCCTGCTGCATGTTGTGGGTGACGATGATGATGGTGTATTCCCGGCGCAGTTCGCCGATCAGATCTTCAATTTTTGCGGTGGCTTTCGGGTCCAGTGCAGAGGTGGGCTCATCCATCAGCAGAATTTCCGGTTTAATGGCCAGGGCGCGTGCAATACAGAGGCGCTGCTGCTGTCCGCCCGACATGCCGAGTGCATTGGCCTGCAGGCGGTCTTTGACTTCGTCCCAGATGGCGGCCTGCCGCAGACTCTGCTCAACGACTTCGCTGAGCTCCTGTTTGTTTTTTATGCCCTGGAGGCGCGGACCATAGGCTACGTTGTCGAAAATGGATTTCGGGAAAACATTCGGTTTCTGAAAGACCATGCCGACGCGGGCGCGGAGCGTGACCACATCAATATTTTTGGCGTAGATGTTATGTCCGTCAAAGATCATTTCACCGGAGGCGCTGGTGTTGGGAATCAGGTCGTTCATGCGGTTGATGGAACGGAGCAGCGTACTTTTTCCGCAGCCGGACGGACCGATCATGGCGGTGACCATCTTCTGCGGGATCTTCATGTTCACTTTACGCACCGCCTCGAAATCGCCATAGAAAAGGGAGAAGTCATTGGCTTCGATATGGGGTGCTGCATGTATATCGATATCGCCGTGTTCAGCAAAGGTATCGATGGGTTTCATGGTAATTTCATCGGACATATCAGCCTCTCAGTTTCTTCGAAATTCGTGCGCGCATCAGAATGGCGAACAGGTTCAGTAAAAGCACGATGGCGACGAGGGTGAATACCATGCCGTACTGGACGTGGCGGATTTCGTCGACCGCTTCATGTTCGGTGCACAGGTTGTAAATATTCCAGGGGAGTGCCGGGGTGGGCTGGTTCAGGGTTTCCCAGATTTTCAGCGGAGCCCCGACCGATACAGCGGCGGTGAAAATGATGGGTGCGGTTTCTCCGGCCGCCCGGCCCATGGAGATGACCACACCGGTGAGAATACCGGGCAGCGCTGCCGGGAGAATGACCGTCATTACCGTATGCCAGCGGCCCGCCCCGAGGCCGAGTGCGGCCTCCTTGTAGGCTCGCGGCACCGCCAGAATGGCTTCTTCCGAGGAGCGGATAATGGTCGGCAGAATCAGCAGGGAAAGCGTCAGTGATCCGGCGAGTACACTTTTGGAGTCGGAAACCTGGATGGTGTTCAGGAAAAAGGCGAGGCCGAAGAGTCCGAATACAATGGAAGGCACACCGGCGAGCGTACTGATGCAGATACGCAGGAAGCTGACCGTGCGGCCTTCCCGGGCATATTCGCACAGATAGATCGCGGCGATAACCCCCATTGGAATAGCGAAAATCATGGCACCGAGGGTGAGGTAGATGGTGCCGAGGACTTCCGGCCAGATGCCGCCGAAAATGTGCGAGTCTTTGGAGGTGTCGGTGATGAACTGCCAGTAGAAGGTCGTTTTCGGGCGCATCATTTCATCGATATGGTCTTCCAGATATTGGAAAAACGGTTCGAGTCCGGTGCCGCGGAACTTTTCAATACGCGGGTTTTCAACCAGCACTCCCATGGCGTCGGGATTGGAATAGTCCCACTCCTCTTCGACCATCACTTCATGCAGTTTCACGAGGGTGCGGTCCCAGCGGGTCTGTCCGTACTGCTGCCGTATCAGCACCGGTTTTTTCTGCCCGGGCATCGGACCGAAGAGTTCCTGTACCGCATCCACGAGTGCCTCATAGGGTTCTTCGCGGGTTTCACCCAGGCTCCGGGCCTGTTCCTTCAGCGCTTTGGCTTCAGCCTTCAGCCGGTCTTCTTCAGCTTCGAGCCGTGCAATTTCCTCTTCGCTCCCGCCTTCCCGTTTCAGTGCTCGAGCCTGGTTTTTCAGTACTTTGGCCTGCGTTTTCTTTTCGTCTTCCTGTGCTTCAAGCGTTTTTTCGAGTTCGGCTGTTTCGGCTTCAAATGCTTCAAGCATGTCGTAGACCGGGGCGCGGGCGGCGGCAGTCAGATTGAGTTCCTCATTGAAGCGGTCAGAGTTGCCCCGATCAAACTGCTCGAGCATCACCCGGCGGTGTTCAATGGTTCCTTTGAAAACAAAGGCTTTGGAGCCGCGCCATATGATCGGGGTGAGAATTGCCAGCAGGGCCATGGCCATGACGGCAATGGCGATCAGTCCGAGTCCGGAGAAGGCTTTATCCAGAAGTTTTCGGGTTTCCAGTCTCATGCTTATTTACCCAGTTTTTTACGGGAGCGTTTAACAATGATTTCGCTGACCAGATTCATGATGAAAGAGAAGGCCAGCAGGCAGAACGCCATGGCGAACAGGACGTGAAAACGGGAGGAGCCGGTTACGTGGTCCGCTTCGCCCATATCGCCGGCAATGGTGGCGGTAAGGGTTCGGATCGGCTGCAGTACATTATACCAGGGTTCCGGAATACGGGAGGCGTTGCCGGAGGCCATCCAGACCACCATGGTTTCCCCGATGGCCCGCATCACTCCGAGAATGACCGCGGCCAGAATGCCGCTGATCGAGGCGGGAATGATGGTTTTGATGATGGTTTCCGCCCGTGTGGCCCCGAGGGCATACGAACCTTCGCGCAGTTCGCGGCCGGCGGCCTGCAGGGCATCTTCAGAAACACTGACTACCGTGGGAAGGGCCATGATGCCGAGAATGATGGATACGTTGAGGGCATTGGTGCCGGAACTGATTTCGAGGCCGAGCAGTCGAGTTGAGAGTTGGAAAAGAAAAATGAGAGTCAGGGTTCCAAGGATTGGAAAAATGATTGCTCCCGCAATTTTAGGGTTGGGGATTTGTTTACGGAGTTTATCAATCAGGAGGTCGCCGAGTACAATGACAAGCAGGGCGAGGATCGGCCCGAGCACCAGCCAGACGCCGGTTGAAAGAATGATGCCGCCATGATTCTGGAGCAGGGGAGCGAAAACAACCAGGGCAAAGAAGCCGTATGCCACCGAGGGGATCGCCGCCAGGACCTCAATGACCGGTTTTACAATCTGCCGGACCTTGAACGGGAGAAGGTCGGAGAGGCAGACCGCGGCGGAAATACCGAGGGGAACCGCAACCGCGACCGCTCCGAGTGTAACCAATCCTGTGCCGACAAAAATGGGCAGGGCCCCGAATTCAGCCGGTGATCCGGAGGGATACCAGCGGGTGCTGGAGAAGAATTCTGTGAATCCTTCGAGTTTAAAAAACGGGATCGCATCTTTCAGGATGAAATAGAAGATAAAGAAGACGGCGAAGGTGGAGAGCGAAGTGATCAGAAAAAGGAAACTTTGACCCAGCAGCGTGCTGATTCTCTGACGCCGGCTGGCGGCATCGCTCATGATTAGGTTCGTATTAGCTGTTTTGCTCATAGATACAGAAATCCCTTAAATATCGCGACAGACCATGGGGCAGAACTGTTAGTGAAAGATTAGTGGCGGATTAAGGTTGGGTGAGTGCAGGCGGAGTATCGGAAGGCGGTAGATTTTCCAGAGGGTGGTAATGGCGGCCGGTTGCGGGTGGGCACGGTTTCCGTTTCAGCGCGTTTGACGAAAAGCGGGATTCGAGCCTTTCGGCCGAATCCCGCAGGCAGGTGTAGAATAAAACAGGTTAGTATGCGGTGACCGGAACAAATCCGATTTCTTCCACCATTTCCTGTCCGTCCTCGGTCAGGTGGATGGTTATAAACTGATAGAGGGGAGTGCCCAGTTTGGGATAACCGTCGGTATACATGAACAGCGGGCGGGCAACCGGATATTCGCCGGTCTGTACCGTTTCCGCTGAGGGATAAATCCCGTTGATCTTCAGGGCTTTCACCGTTTTGTCCACAAAGCCGAGGCCGGCATAGCCGATCGCGGCAGGTGTGCTCTGGACGCGCTGGCGGATGGCGCCGTTGGAACCGACATATTCACATTTTCCGCCGATTTTCTCTTTGTTCATCACCAGCTTGGCAAAGGTTTCGTAGGTGCCGGAGTTGGTGTCGCGGGAGATCGTTACGATGGCTTTATCGGGGCCGCCGACTTCTTTCCAGTTGGAGATTTCGCCCAGATAGATTTTCCGGACCTGTTCAACGGTAAGCTCCTGCACCGGGTTGGAGGGGTGCACCAAAATCGGCAGGCCGTCGAGGGAGACGACGTGGGCAACCGGCTGAATTCCTTTATCCGCCGCCGCTTTGAATTCGGTCTCTTTCATCGGGCGGGACATAATGGCGACATCGCATGTGCCGTTAACCATTGATTTTGCACCATTGCCGGAGCCGGATTCGGAAACGGTGATGTTCACGTCGGGATTGGCGGCCATATAATATTCGGCAAAGGCTTTGGCAATCGGTCCGACCGTTGTGGAGCCGTCAATAACGATCTTATCGGACGCACCGGCTGTTGCAGCAACCGTTGCCGCGGCCGTCATTGCGAGGATCTGTATTTTCATGATTCTTTCTCCTGATTTGTTATGAATTCCTAACAGAATTTCTTAAAGGGCACGGGCAATCTGTGCTCTGCATGTTAGGCGGGCATTAGAGAAAGATTCAGAAGCGGTAAGTTCCAATATATTCCTAACATTGGAACTTACCGGCGGTGGTTGTTATTCCAGCTCATTTCCGGTGGCGGAAAGCAGTCTCAGCTGGGCCATATTGTATTTCGCGGCAGTGGCCAGATAGAGCGATTCCGCATCCGCCAATGCCCGGATGGATTGAAGCGCTTCAAGGGGGAGTCCCTGATTTTCAAAAATGCGCTCGCTGTTGAGTTCGTAGGATTTGCGGGCCCGGTCAACGGCGCGCTTTGCCAGATCGATCTGCCGGGCGGCACTTTTGAATGCGGTGTGCGCCACACGCACTTCCGCGGCAATATCGGCTGCGGCCTGTTCCTGTTGCGCTTTGGCTTTGGTCATTTCCGCCTGATGATGTTTCATCCGGTTGCGGTTGCGCAGGCCGAGGCTGTCGAATTCCCAGTACAGCATGCCGTAAAGATCGCTGCGGCCGTCGTCATAATCATTACCGGTTCCGGTGCCGCCGCCGAAATTACCGTAACTGTATCCCACCTCCAGTTTCGGGAAAAAGATGCCGTATTTTTCCTGTTTGAGCCGGGCCTGTTCTGCAGCGGCTTCGGCGCGGTACTGTCCGATTTCCGGGCGGACTTCCAAGGCCTGGATGACCAGATCCTCAAGTTCGGTATCGGAATCAACCAGCAGAAGCGGGGTGATCAGGTGATGGGCCGGAATCAGCGCGACCTCCGGCTCCAGCCGCAACAGCCGGGCCAGGTGGTATGAGGCGATGTGTTTGCGTTCTTCCACCATTTCAGCTTTCTGCTGTTGAATGAGCGATTCCACTTCAGCCCGTTCCGCATCGGCCTGAAGCCCCTGACCGCTTGCCGCGAAATCAGCGGTCTGTTTGGCCAGAGCTTCAGCGTGACCTGCCGCTTCCCGGGTCACCTCAACCTCATGCGTTGCACGAACCAGTTCATAATAGGCCGCCGCCACATCCAGCATCACCTGCAGGCGGATCGACTCCTCGCTGAACTGCTGCGCCCGCAACTGCTGTTTTGCCGCAAGCGGTGCGAATACCGCTTCCGAAAAATCGAGGTTGAAGGCCAGACCGGGGGCGGTCATGGATCCCATGCCGAGATAGCGCGAATTGCGTTCGGCATCAATCACACTCCCCGATGTTTCCTGCAGGGCTCCATCCTGATAGGCATAGCCCGCCCCGATGCGCAGCGTCGGCACCCACTGGTACCACGCTGCGGATTTTTCGAGTTCGGCCTGGGTGACATTCTGCACCTGAACCGCCAGTTCGGTATTCCGTTCATCGGCCAGTTTGAGAGCGGCAGGCAGGTCGATGGTGAGGGTTTCCCCGTACGATGCGGCAGTGAGGCCCGCCGCGATGCTCAGTAGAATTTTTTTCATTTTCCAATCTCCGGAAATTAGATGTGTTTGGGCTGATGACGTTTGGCCAGTGTGTAGACGCAGGGTACGAGAAACAGCGTCAGGATGGTGGAGGCAATCATGCCGCCGATCATCGCCCGCGCCAGCGGTACCATGGCTTCGTTGCCGACCGAGAAGTTGAAGGCAAACGGCAGCATGGAAGCCACCATCGTCAGCGAGGTCATCAGAATCGGACGCAGACGAACGCAGGCCGCTTCATAGGCCGCTTCGAAGGCATTATGCCCGCGCTCCATCTGTTTGTTGGCAAATTCGACCAGCAGAATCGAGTTGTTCACCACCACGCCAACCAGCATGAGGGCACCCATCAGCGACTGGATGTTAATGTTGGTATTGGTCACAAAGAGCGCAATCACCACACCGGACAAGGCCAGCGGAACGGCGAGCATAATGATCAGCGGTTCAGAGAACGAGCGGAACTGAGCCATCAGCACGAGGAATACCAGCACGATGGCGGCCAGTAATCCGAAGCCGAGTGATGCCGCACCTGTACGCATGGTCTGCACGGGGCCGCGCAGGTCAACACTCACGCCTTCGTCTAAGGTGATTCCGGCGAGCACTTCTTCAATATCTTTCACCACGGAACCGAGATCGCGATCTTCAACATTCACGTAGATGTCGTTTATTCGCGACATATTGTAGTGGGCAATTTCGCCGGGAATATTCACACGGCTGATTTCCGCTACACTTGAAAGCGGGACGGTGCTCGGGCCGTTCGGGGTTTCGATTCGTAGCGGAATATTCCGCAGTTCGTCGAGCGATTCCACGCGGTTGTCGGCAAACTGAACGCCGATATAAAAATCGACGCCAGTGCTCGGATCAACCCAGATCATGGGGGCCATTCCGACACTCGACCCGTAGGCGGTTAGTACATTTTTGGCCACGTCTTCCTGTGTCAGTCCAACGAGGGCGGCTTTGGCGCGGTCGACTTTGATGTCGAGCTGTGGATAATCCAGCGACTGCGCAATCTGAACATCAACAGCGCCGGGAACCGTCTTGACCGCACGTTCCACCTTTTCCGCTGCAACGCGGCAGGCTTCGAGCGATCCGGAGGAAACCTGAATGTCGATGGGGGTTGCCACCCCTTCATTGAGGGCTGCGTTAATCATGCCGCCGGTAACAAACAGGAATTTTTCTTTTGGCAGTTGTTCCGCCAATGCAACGCGCAGTTGTTTAACATATTCCATAGTGCTTGTTTTACGGCCCTGATCAGTCAGGTTGACAATCAGAAAAGCGGTGTCTGCGCCGGAGTTGGAGCTGAGCACGGTTGAAAATCCTGCCCCTTTACCAATGGGCATTCCGATGTTGGCGATCACCGATTTAATTTCATCTTCGGGGATAATGCTCTGGATCAGCTGTTCCACCTGTTCGACCACTTTTTCAGTGTTACCAAGCTGGGTACCCGGAGCAGTTTTCATACGGATCTCAAAGGAGCCTGCATCCACATCGGGGAAGAGTTCCCTGCCGAGCATGGGCGTGAGCAGGAAGCAGGCCGCCGATAGACCACCGATCACGAGGATTGTCAACCAGCGGACTTTCATGCTTTTGGCGAGGATGTTTTGGTAGAAGCCTTTCGGTTCGCCTATACGTTCTTCAAGGTTATGTTCAAGGTTGGGTGTTTTGCCGGCGCGGGTGGGGAAGCGCGCGCAGAAGGTCGGGCAGACCGTCATGGCAATCACATAGGATGCCGCAATAGTCAGCACGGCGGCCAACGCCAGCGGCTGGAACATAAACTTGATCATTCCAGTGAGGAATAAGGCCGGGATAAATACCGCCAGCGTGGTCACAACACCAGCCAGAATCGGCATCGAGACTTCTTCAGCTCCATCGCGCGCCGCATCGACGGGATTTTTCCCCAGTTGACGGTGACGGATAATATTTTCCACCACCACAATGCCGGCGTCCACCACGGTGCCGACCGCGAGGGCCAGCCCGCCGATGGTCATGACGTTGAGGGTTTCGCCGGTGAAATAAAAGCCGAGGATACCGGCAAGCAGCGAGAGCGGCAGCATCAGCAGGATGGCAAGCGACGGCCGGAATCGGCGCAGGAAAAGAATCACGATGAGGACCACGAGAAGCGCTCCGATCATAATTTGTTTCTGCAGGCCGGCCATGGCTTGGCGAATATAGGTGGACTGGTCGCTGACGAGAGTAATTTCGGTGGATTCCGGGATATCGCCGCTCTTTTTCATGGCGGGGATTTTTTCGGCGAGGCCGTCGCGGATGCGATCAACCACCTGCACGGTGTTTTCGCCGGGTTCGCGGAGAAGCGGGCAATAGACCGAGCGCTTACCATTCACGCGGACCACATTGTATTGAATGGCGGCATCGTCCTGGGCATAGCCGATGTCTTTAATGAAGATCGTTTGACCATCGCGGACGGCGACGGGCACATTGTCGATGTCGGCTGTTCCGGGCAGGGTGTTGACCGGATGAACCTGATATTCAAGTCCGCCCAGTTGCATGGTTCCGCCACCGAGCACCAGATTGGCTTTTTCCAGCGCGTTCACGACATCGAGTGGTTCGAGGTGGTGTGCAGCCAGTTTATCCGGATCGATGTAAATCATCATCTGGCGGAATTTTCCGCCGAACGGGTGGGGGATCTGAACGCCTTTAATTCCGCCCATCTTGTTGCGGACGGCGTAGTAGCCAATTTTATAGAGATCGGTTTCAGTCAGTCCTTCTCCGCCGATGGCCGCGAGCACGACCGGCAGGTTGGCCGGTTCGCCACTCATTGTGAAAGGAACCTCAATGCCGGGCGGCAGGTGGTGGAGGTCGCTCATTTCAATGTTCACGACATCGTTCATGGCGGCCGAAGGGTCGGCACCGGCCTGGAAGGTGACTTTGATGATGCAGGCTCCGGGCATGATCCGGGCTTCAATGGTGTCGCGTTTGCCCGCCATAGTCAGTACGCGTTCGACGCGGGCCGAAACCGATTTTTCCATATCGAGCGTGGGCAGCCCGGGATAAGAATAGTAGGTCGCCACGACCGGTTTTTTGAAGCTGGGGAGAATATCGGTCGGAATTTTCGGGTAGACCGCCCAGCCGAGGAAGGCCAGGGCCAGCACGCCGGCTAAAACGGCAAATGAGTTTTTAAGGGAAAATTTTACAAGCATGGGGAATCTCCGGCTTACTTACGGGCTTTAACGGATACGGCGTCGCCGTCACGCAGGCGGCCGAGGCTGTTGGCGACAATCTGTTCGGTGCCGGTCAGGCCGGAAAGGATTTCAATTTCGGTGCCGGTGTCGGAACCGGTGGTTACCGGAATCCGTTTTATTTTTTCATTTTCAACGGCGTAAACGTGCGGGGCACCGTCGTTCAGGCGGACCGAACCGGCGGGCAGGATGAGGGCATCGCGGCGGTATTCGAGTTCAACGGTCACTTTTCCGTACATGCCGGGGTAGAGCAGCCCCTGTTGGTTATCGAGATCAATTTCAGTACGCATACGTCGGGTTTTTCCATCAAGCACGCCCGCTGACCGGGTGATTTTTGCGGAGAAGGTCTGGCCGGGATAGGCATCGAAGGTCAGCCCCACGCGGTCGCCGTTGTTCAGCCAGACGGCTTCCCGTTCCGGGATATAGGTGACGGCTCTCAACGGGGTAACCGATGCCACTTCAAGCAGCACGTGGCCTGAATCGGCCGCTACGAGATCGCCGGGATCCACATTGCGGGTTGAAACAATTCCGTCGAAGGGGGCGGGAATCTCCGTGTATTGCAGTATCTGTTCGGCTTCGGCCAGTTTAGCTTCGGTGACCGCTTTTGCGGCGACCGCCTGATCAAAGCGGAATTGTGCTTCCTGTGCCGCTTTTTCGGTGATTGAGCCCTTAGCGGCGAGATCCTGAACCCGGCGGTTTTCGGATTCGGCAGCAGCCACGGCGGCTTCCCGGTTCCGGATTTCCGCCTGCAACACAGCTGCTGCAGCCACCAGTTCGGGGGCGTCGATGCGAACCATGGGCTGTCCTTTTTTAACGGGTGAGCCGATATCAACGAGCACTTCCCGGACATATCCGGTGACCCGTGTGCCGAGATCGGCGGAATGAAAGGCTTCCAGGCTCACCGGCTGGGTGGTGGTGATGCTCAGATCCTTTTTCTGAACGGGAACCAGCTCCACGGGGGCGGCGGCGTTTGTCAGAGCAGCGGTCAGCAGACCGGCGGTTAGAATCAGCTGTTTTTTCATGGTAACTCTCCTGTCGTTTAAAAATTCAATCGTGCTGATGGGTATATAATATGAGTGTAATACTCATGATACCTTAACACAGACGTGGAGAAGAGGTGTATGCGGGACAGGTTGGAATTAGAATGGGATTGAAAATCCCGTAATACATTGTCGTTCAATGAAATGAGAATATCTTAAGATTGCTTAAGGTAGTCGGATGTCAAATCGGACTCCGCCTTGGGCGCGATTGCGGGCTTTTATGCTTCCGTTGTGCAGTTCAATGATTTCCTTCACGATGGCCAGTCCGAGGCCGTTCTGGCCGGAACTGCTTCTGAATTCTTCAAAAATATAGGGAAGGAGTTCTTCTGCTATAGCGGGACCGGTATTTTCAATGGTGAGAATTCCGCCGGACTGTGAAACGATGATTTCGCCGTTTACGGGGACATGGCGGATGGCGTTATCCAGCAGATTGGCGATGACCTGTTCGATCAGTTCCGGGATACCCTTCAGTTTGAAACCGGTGTCCAGCTGGTGATGAATGGAAATTTTTCCGGCTTCGGCCAGCGGTGAAAACTGATCGATAACGCGGGTGATGGGATCCGCAAGCAGAAAAGAGACGAATGATTTCCGTAGCGTACCGGCGTTCAGGCGTGCCAGTTGAAGGAGCTGGCTGACCATGCCGGTAAGTTGGCGAAGGTCTTCGAGCATCTGTTCAATGGAACGGGCATACTCCTGCGGAGTCCGGGCTGACATCAGGGCCGTTTCACCGGTACTGCGCACGGCAGCCAGTGGGGTCCGCAGCTGGTGGGCGGCATCACCGCTGAAGCGTCGAAGCCGTTCCAGTGTGGTTTCGTATCGGTCAAAAGCGAGGTTGAATCCGGTGGCAAGCTGGTCGAGCTCATCGTAGGTGTTGTTCAATGAGATGCGTTTTGAAAACTGCCCGCCGCTGATCTCTTCCGCGGTCTGCACCATCTCCTGGAGGGGCTGTAGGAGCTGTCGGGTCAAGCGCCAGGCAATAAATGCAGTAATCGGCATGGACGCCAGGCCGACCAAAAAGAAAACCACCACTTCGTGAGCGGCTTCGTTGAATCGGGATGGATCAAAAACCGCTTTGCGGAATTCCACGATGCATAGAATAACAAAAAAAATAAGATAGGAGCTCAGCAGCAGAAGAATCAGTTTGCGAAAATAGCGGATCCGCAGGGGGGATTTCCGGAATTTCATGAGCGTTCCTCCAAGGTAAAGCCGATACCGCGGAGGGTGTGCAGCAGTTTAACCGGTGCACCGGTATCGATCTTTTTCCGGAGATTGGAAATATGCACATCAATAATGTTGTCGTATGAAACCGAGTGTGAGGCGGTTTGCAGGACTTCGCGGGCCAGCATTTCGCGGGGAACCGGTTCGCCGGTACGGCTGGCGAGAAAATAGAGGATATCGAATTCGCGGGGAGTGAGTTCAATGCTGCAGCCGGCGCGGTCAACCTTCCGCCTGACCGGATCAATTTCCAGGTCGGCAATCTTTATGGTGGTATCGGCCGGTTTCTTCCCTCGGCGCAGCAGGGCGCGAATACGTGCCTGAAGTTCCGCAAACGCGAAGGGTTTTACGAGATAATCATCGGCCCCGGCATCGAGTCCCCGAACACGATCATCAATTTTATCACGTGCGGTAATGAGGATGACCGGCAGAATGGGATCGGTTTCGCGGATCCGGTTCAACACATCGAGCCCATCCATATCCGGCAGGCCGAGATCCAGCAGAATCAGATCAGGTTTGCGATTGTTGAAACAGGTCAGGGCATCACTCCCTTTTCCGACCACGGTCACGTCATATTCCGATTCGCGCAGCCCTTTGGCGAGGGTGGCGGAAATCCGTTGGCTGTCTTCTGCGATGAGTAAATGCATGGGGCTGGCTACCAGAGTCGTCTGAAGAGGTCAATCCGCAAAAGGATTACCAGCTGATGCGGAGGGCGGAGCTTACACCATAACCGGAATAGTCGTCCGCCGCACCGGCGACGTTTTCACCGTAATTGTATTCAACCGCATTCTGCCACTTGAGGCGGTGCCCGTAGATAAACCAGTTGAATCCGCACAGCAGGTTATGCGTTTGTTCAACTTTCTGCCGGTCGGCGTTGGCAGAGGCCCAGGGGGGCATGACCACATCGGGGTTGCCGTTCAGGGCAGCGACGGCGGCATACTGTAATACAAGCTGGAGGGATTCGGTCAGGTTGTAAAAGGGCATAATTTCGAGTCCGAGCAGATCGCTTTGGTCAATCGAATATTCGGAATCGTGAATGCCTTCAGAGGCGGCCAGATCGGCCTGGATTCCCCATTTTTCCGAAAGCATTTGTTTAAGTACCAAAGAGAGGACCTGTCGGTGATCTGCGGAACCGACGTCCTGCTGACCGGAAAAGTTTTTATATGCGGTTGCGTAATCCGGCGAATTATAGACGTAGTCCACCCGAACGGAGCTGTTTTTTCCGGTCCGGTATCCGAGGGAAAAGAGGCCGAAATAACCGGCATCGAAATGGCTGAACTCCGCTTCACCGCTGGCAGAATATCCACCGGCTGTATAGAAAAAACGGTCGGTTCGGCCGCCGACGGATGCCCCGGTGAAAAAGCGGGCGGCAAACCAGATATTATTGGCCACAGCGCTGCGTTCGGGGGTGAGCAGTTTGGTGGTGGAGGTCGCGCCGTCCAGCGTGAAATTCACGGCCTGTTTGCCCAGGGTCAGCTGCAGGGAATCGATGGGTTTCCAGCGGATATAGGCATCGGTGATGCGGCGGTAGAACTTCTGCCAGTCGCCGGAGTCGGCCTGATTGAGGTTGAAATCCAGCTCCGTCTTTACATTCAGTCCGTGTTTAAAATCGGTTTTTGCACCCATTCGGAAGCGCCGCCAGAACAGGTCGTCCAGACGGTCAGCGCCTTCATGAAATGAGATGCCGTCGGCCTGCAGACGACCGGTGATGAGGACGGGGTCAAAGGTTCCGGCGAGCGTGTAGAGCGGAAAATTATCTGCGGTACGGGCAGCCTGTGCGCTGACCATGCCCGACAGCAGCAGGAATGTAACGGTTTTCAGAAAGGATGGTTTATGAGGGGATTTCGACATACAGATCACCTTTTTCTTGCGGTCTTGGATGAAGAAACAGGATGGCAGAGAGCGGCGGTTTAAGGCAAGCCTGCAAAAAGAAAGGGCACCCGGTATCCGGGTGCCCTGAGGCAGGTTATTTGCGTGTTGCGGTTTAATTACCAGCTGATGCGCAACGCGGAGGTCAATCCGTACCCGTTGTAGTCGTCGCCGGATCCGGCGCGGTTTTTCCCATAGTTATACTCTACGGCATTCTGCCACTTCAGCTTATGGCCATAGAGGTACCAGTTGAAGCCGAGCAGGAGATTGTGAGCGGTTTCCACTTTATCCCGGTTGACGTTACGGGAGGCATAGCGGGCCATATTGACATCCACATCACCCTCGAGACTGGTCACGCCGGCATACTGCAGAACGAGCTGCAGGTTTTCTGTGAAATTGTAAAAGGGCATGATGTCGACGCCGAGCAGATCGCTCATGCCCTCGTCGGAATTGCCGATGCCGCCGGCGATGTCGGCCCAGAGACCGAGTTTTTCATTGAGCTGGGTTTTGTAGACCAGTGCTGCAATGTGGTTAAGTTTGCTGGTGCCGTATCCGCGACGGCTATCGTAGTCGGTGTCATTGAACACATAGTCCAGGCGCAGCGTACTGTTTGCTCCGACCTTGATTCCGCCGGAAAGCAGGGTGAAGTATCCGCTTTCAAAGTGCCCGAAACCGGATTCGCCGCTCGAAGAATATGCGCCGGCTTTATAGGACCCGTTTCCAACCTCCCCGTAGACTGCTGAACCGGTGAAATATTCCGTGCCGAACCAGAGGTTTCCGGCCACAATACTGCGTTCGGGAGCGATCAGTTTTTTGGACGAGGTGGCCCCGTCGAGGGTGAAGCCGGCAGACTGTTTACCCACCTTCATTTTTACTTTTGCAGACGGAGCCCAGCCGATGTACGAATCCGTTAGGCGGTTGTTGAAGGCATCCCAGTTTTCGATTTCATTCAAATCGAAATCGCCTTCAATATGAATCAGCCAGTCCTGAAAAAGCTGGGTTTTGAGGCCGAGGCGAAGACGACGCCATATCAGGTCTTCGTTGTGTTTACTGTCCCCGCCGAATGAGTAGGCATCGCCCTGCAGGCGGCCGACAAAGGCAAGCTTCTGCAGTACGGCAGCCTCGTCATTCTCATAAGCCGCTGTGCCCCAGATTTCATCGTAGACTGAACTCTCCTTGGCAACTGCAGTCAGCGCGGTCAGCACCAGTAATGCGATCATTCCCTGTATACGCTCTTTTTTCATACCTTCATCCTTCATTTGCATTTTGTTAGGTTACAGTTTTCCGGACCCTGTGAATGTCCCGTTCAACCCGCTTTTTACCGATATAATTTCTCTTTTCAGGGGTTGTGTTCGGAAAATGTTAACGAAAAATTCATTTCCTCGTTAAATATGAGCAAATGATTAGGTTCCGAGTGTTAGGGATGTATGAGCATTGCGTTAGTCGTTGATATTGGAATGAGGATTCTCGCCGACCCCCGGAGGGCCGTTCCGGGGTGAATCAGTGAGCATCGGCGACTGAATTCCACGGATTGGAAAGTATAAAAGGGGGGGGATATATAAAAAAAGGCCCCCGGTCCGGGAGCCTTTGCGTGCGGAGAATATCCGTATTAAGTTTCGCTGTTAACCACTTCCGCAATGTTGAGGGCGTGGTCTTTCATACGACGGTAGAAGTTGAGAATATCGGTGTAGGCCAGACTGAAGTAGGGCGAGGCCTCTTCTTTCTGGAGGCGGTCGATATGTTCGGCACGGATCTCTTTCATCAGTTTTGAAATGGCCGTGCCTTCCGTGCTGGCCCAAGTGAGCACGTCCGGATTATCGTCTTTCATGAATTTGTCTACTTTGATGATATAGGCAGCGACGCGGTCGTGGAGGATGAGCAGTTTTTCCTTGGCGGAACCTTCAAGGTCAAGATTGCCTGCTTTGAGTTTTTTCAGGCCTTTCAGGACATTGGTCGAGTAATCGGAGAGACTTTCATATTCGTCGGCCAGCCGCATCTGTTTATTTGCGGTGTTGGTGACTTCCATCGGAACCTGACCGGACACCATATTGCTGAGAAAGAGAAAGATTTCTTTCTGCACATTATCGAGGATTTCTTCGCGCTCGAAGATTTTGCGTTCCAGTTTTTCCGTTGTGCCGTTGTCGAGACAGGTGCGCAGCTTGGTCATCATGCCTTCCACGCTGTCGGCCATGAAGTTAAGCTGGCCTTGCGACTGCACAATACCGAGCGACGGGGTATCCAGCATGCGGACATCGAGGTAGGTGAGGTGTGCGGCTTCCTTTGTGTCCTTTTCCGGGGCCAGTTTGGTGACAAATTTAGCCAGAAAACCGATAAGCGGCAGGAAGATCAGGACATTGGCGACATTGAAGGTGGTGTGCGTGAGGGCAATGCCGGCGGTTACCAGCTGATCAAACCGTCCGGCTACTGCTTTTCCGGAATCGGTCAGAGGATCGGCCAGATTGGCATCCGCGATAATGGCCTGAATGTCACCGTCGGGAAAGAGTGTGTTGGCAAGTTCGGTGAGGGTCACGGTGGTGGGGTCGAATCCGGTTTTTACGGCAATCAAATGCGAAAGGCTGCCGATGGCCACCGGGAAAAGGGCAATAAACCAGGCGGTGCCGATGACATTAAAGAAGAAGTGGGCATAGGCGGCGCGTTTGGCGTTGGTGGTCGTGCCGATGGAGGCGAGCAGGGCGGTGACGGTGGTGCCGATATTTTCGCCCATCACCAGCGCGGCGGCGGTGCGGAATTCGATGACCCCGGTTGCGGCCAGGCCGATGGTGATCCCCAGTGTGGCCGAAGAGGATTGTACAATCATGGTCAGAATCATGCCGACCATGGCGCATTTAATGATGCCGAGGTAGCTGGTTGCCTGGAAGGCGTGGAACCAGGCCTCGAATTCCGGCAGCGTTTTAATCGGTTTAAACCCGTTTTTCATCAGTTCGAGACCAAAGAAGACCATCCCGATACCCATCAGGGTCATCCCGATGTACCGCACTCGCTGATTTTTCGAAAAGAGGAAGAAAAACGCGGCAATCCCGAGAATGGGCAGGCCGTATTTGCCGATTTTGAGCACCAGAATCCAGCCGGTGATGGTGGTGCCGATGTTGGCCCCGAGAATGACCCCGATGGCCTGCATCAGGTTCATGATGGCGGAGTTCACGAAGCCGACAACCATGACGGTGGTGACCGAGCTGGACTGCACCAGGCAGGTGACCAGAATACCGGTGGCGACACCCATGATGCGGTTGTTGGTGACCGCGCTGATCATTTTGCGCAGACGGTCGCCGGAAACCGCCTGAAGTCCTTCCGACATGTGTTTCATGCCCAGCAGAAAAATCCCCAGTCCTCCGATCACCGGAAAGACAATCTTCAAAATGAAATCGATATTCATTTACAACACCCCTGTTTGAATAAAAATTGCGCGGAGAACCTACCACATGACTAATGAAAAGCTAATAAATAATACAGCGATTTGGGACGGGAAAAGCAGACGATTTCAGTGCTCTTTAGGAATCGGAAGGTCAATGGTGAAGGTGCTGCCGGAACCGAGTTTGCTTTCAACCCGGATGGTGCCGTCGTGTGCCTGCACAATATGTTTCACGATGGAAAGGCCGAGCCCGGTTCCGCCCAGTTTACGGCTGCGGGCAGTGTCGACGCGGTAAAAACGTTCAAAGAGGCGTTCGAGGTGTTTGCGTTCAATCCCGAAACCTTCGTCTTTAACATAGATGCTGACAACGCTTTCCTTTTTTTCTGCCAGCACCAGCACTTTTTTGTTTTCTTCGGAATACTTTACCGCATTGATGATCAGATTCACCAGTGCCTGCTCCAGCAGAGGAGCGTTGATTTCAAGTTCGAGGTCCTCCGGGCAGATACAGTCGATTTTTATCTGCTTTTTCCCGGCCTGCAGCTGGCAGAGATAGATTGCGGTTTCAATGACACTTTGAAGCTTTGCGGGCTCCGTCATCACATGGCCTTCTTTCTGCTCGAGGCGGGAGAGTGTGAGCAGGTCATCGATGATATTATTCAGACGCCCGGCCTGCTGACTGATAATTTCGAGGAAGCGGAGAATATTGGGTTCGTGGTTCCAGTCATCGGAAAGCAGCGTTTCCACAAAACCTTTAATCGAGGTGATCGGGGTTTTGAGTTCGTGCGATACATTGGCCACAAAGTCGGACCGCACCGTCTCGAGGTGACGCAGTTGAGTAACATCGCGCAGAACCACCAAAGCCCCGATGGCGGCGTTCTCGGCATCCCAGAGTACGGTTCCGCGGACCTGAATCTGTTTCTCCACATCACCGATCAGGGCCATATCCCGGCTGATTGCACGCTGTGAGCCCAGCAAAGCCTTAATGAATTCCTGAAGATTGGCATATCGGATCACCTGCTGAACAATTTCCCGTTTCACTTTATGATGATCCACGCCCAGAATTTCGCCGGCGACCCGGTTCATATGGATGATGCGTTCTTTTTTATCAATGGCCAGAACGCCTTCATCCATAGAGGATAATACCGCATTCTGTTCATTTCGCTGCTCGTTCAGTGTAGTGAGCGTTTTATCCAGCTGTTCCGACATGGTGTTGAGTGATTCCGCCAACTCATCGAGTTCAAGCGCCTGCTGGCGAGGCACGCGCTGGATGAAATCGCCAGCGGCAAAGCGCCGGGCGGCCTGGCCCATGCCGCGGAGCGGATAGGTGATGCGGCGAACCATGATCACGCAGACCACCATGGCCAGAATACCGGCCAGAACCGAAACCACCAGAACACGAACGGTCATGGCATCCAGTTCTTTTTCGATATCGGTCATCGGGAGCGCCGCGCGTACGGCGCAGAGGGTTTCCTGATTTTCATTTTTCAGCGGAACGGCAATATACATCATGTCCTGCCTGACCGTACGGCTGAAGCGGGTATCCATTCCGGGATCACCGGCCAGGGCCATGCGGATTTCCGGCCGGTCATCATGCGGTTCGATTTCCTGCACCTTTTTATTGGAATCGCCGACGACCTTCCCGTCGGGCAGCACAATCGTGAAACGGGTCTGTGAGGAAGAACCGACCGTTTTACAGAGGGCATCGATCTGAGCCGTTTCATCCTGCAGATGAAAATCTTTAATCTGTTCGGAAAGCAAGGTGGCCCGGGTGAGAATATCTTTTTCCAGGGCCTGGAAATAAAGATTCTGCATGGAGTGGAAGGCATACAGGGCCACCACAAGAATGGCACCCGCTATCAATATCCAGTACGAGGGCAGCAGCAGCCAGAACAGATGTTTTTTTTTCATTACCGTTTTTCGGCCTATTCTTCTTCTTTGAAGCGGTATCCGATGCCGCGGACCGTTTCGATATATTTTCCGGCCGCAGCCAGCTTTTTGCGGAGGCCGACAATCTGGACATCCACTGAGCGGTCTGTGACCGGATAATCTTCGCCGTGAACGGCATCCACAATCTGGTAACGTGTGAAAACACGACCGGGCTGCTGGGCCAGCAGCTGGAGCACTTTAAATTCGGTAAAGGTGAGGGTCACGTCCTTTCCATCGACCTCAACCTTATGGCGGCCGATATCCACCGTGATATTATGGATATTAATCAGCTCTTCATTGGCGGCCGGTTTTGAAGCCGATATGCGGCGCAGGGCGGCTTTCACCCGGGCCAGAAGGACACGCGGACTGAACGGTTTGGTGATATAGTCATCGGCACCCAGTTCAAGGCCGGTCACGATATCCGCTTCTTCACAGAGCGCGGTCAGCATAATAATCGGAATGCGCTCCGTCTTGGGATCGGCTTTGAGTTTTTTACAGACTTCAAGGCCGTCGGCCCCCGGCAGCATGATATCCAGCAGGATCAGGTCGGGCTTGAACTGCTGGGCTGTGGTTAAACCTTCTTCTCCGGAATCCACCACCTTCACGCGATATTTGCTGCGCTCCAGATTGAACTGTAAAAGTTCCTGAATCGGTGCTTCGTCCTCAACAACCAGAATTTTAATCTTTTCCATGGCGTCAATGTTTCGCATTTACCGAATGCTAACAATCTTTAAAATGTTAGAAAACGGTTAAAGCCGTATTGCAGTTGTTAATCTGAGGGGGATGAGAAAATGCATCGGATGGGGTTAAGTAAAGGGATGCGTTAACAGCAATTTGTAATAGGCGAAAACAGTCGTAACAGTAAAGGTAACTACTTACTTGTAGTAAGATATAAACAAAGATGCCATCAAGCAAGCCGTGGTGGGAATTTGAGACGCTGACGGCTACTCAGGGAAATGTAACAAATCGAATTGGGTCTGCCTGCATTTGCACCTTCGGGCAACGCGTCAGATGCGTTTTCAACGCGCATTAAATAGCATCTGAAGAAGCTGCATGATGCCGAATACCCTAAGGAATCGGCGTCACCAAAGGGAGTCGCTGGATGGTGACGGGTTCGTTGGAAAATGGTTTCCAAACATTGGAAATCGAGGGTTCATATTTCTGACCTTATTTTTCCATCTCTCACTTATGCACGACGGATTTCTGTGCGCCGATCCAGCCTTCGCGGCCGGGGAGGACGCGCTGGACGATGGCGTCGGAGGGCAGATTTTCCAATGATTGGAACAGAGTGCCGCAGGGAACGATTTCGATATTCCGCTCGGCGGCTTTGGTCAGGAAGTCGTCAAATAGGTCGCTACAGACGATACCTTCCACCTCGGCGTGAATCGTCAGTACATTGAGTTGGTCCGGTTTGATGAGCGACAGGATGTGCTCGTTGAAATTGTCGTTGGTGATGCCGTCGCGTCCGATGATTTCATCGTAGGTCGGAATGTTGACGGGGACCTGCGGTTGTTTCAGGCGCTGCCCGTTCACGGTCGGCATGAACAGGGAGGAGCCCCGGCAGTCGCTGTTGTATTCGAACGGGAAACGCTCTTTCTGCAGTAAAACCTCATCGGTGGTTTTCCAGCCGGGGGTGGCGGAACAGGTCGGCGCCGTGCCGCAGATTTCCGTCAGCAGCTTTACCCCTTTTTCCAGATGCTGGAAAATATCGTTGGCGCTCATCCGGTCGAGCTTCGCCTGCCACGCGTGGTGATCCCACGCATGCAGACCGATCTCGTGGCCTTCGTCGGCTGACCGTTTAATTTCGGACGCGCACTTTTTTCCGATAATCGGTCCGGGGAAAAAGGTGCCGCGCAGGAGGATGTCCCAGCCGTAGAGGCTGGTGGCATTGCTGCGTAGCATTTTGATGAGGAAGGCGGGTTTGAGCAGCCGCCAGAGATGGCGACCCATGTTGTCGGGCCCGACCGAAAAAAAGAACGAGCCCTTTACGCCGTGCTTTGCCAGCGTATCGCAAAGGGCGGGCACCCCGAGCCGGGTGCCGCGCAGCGTGTCGACGTCTATGCGCAGCCCCAGTTTCAAGCCATCACCTCTTCATCCTGGAATTCACCCAGTTCAATAGCCTGCTGAAGGAAAAAGTCGAGCGTTTTGGCAATCGAGTCCTCCAGCCCGGTGGAGGGAGCCCAGTCGAGGCAGCGTTTGGCGTTGGCAATGCTGGGGACGCGGCGCTGCATGTCCTGATAGCCTTTGCCGTAGTAGATGCCGCTCTCCACCTTCACCATGCCGGCGAACGGCGGAAACTTATTCCGCAAGGGATGAGCATCGAACTGTTTCACCAGAATGTCGGCCATCTCCTTGATGCTGGCCTCGTTGTCGGGGAAGCCGATGTTGATGATCTTTCCGCTGCATTTTCCGTCTTTGTTTTCAATGATCCGGAACAGCGCTTCGATGGCTTCATCGACATCGATAAAGCACCGTTTCTGCTCGCCGCCGTCGATCAACTGAATCGGGGCGCCCTGGCAGAGGTTAAGGATCAGCTGGGTGATGGCGCGCGAGGAGCCGATACGGGCCGACATAAGAGTGTCGAGACGCGGGCCGATCCAGTTGAAGGGACGAAAGAGGGTAAAGTCGAGCCCCTCATTTTCTCCGTAGGCCCAGATGACGCGGTCGAGCATCTGTTTGATGCACGAATAGATCCAGCGCTGCTTATTGATCGGGCCGAGCACCAACGGCGATTCCTCTTCGTCGAATTGTTCGTCGGGGCACATGCCATAGACTTCCGAAGTGGACGGGAAGAGAATACGTTTTTTGTATTTCACGCAACTGCGCACAATCCGCAGGTTTTCTTCGAAATCCAGTTCAAATACTTTCAGCGGATTGCGGGTGTATTCAATCGGCGTGGCAATGGCGACGAGCGGAATGATGATATCGCACTTGCGGATGTGGTATTCGATCCATTCGTTGTGGATCGAGACATCACCTTCGCGGAAGTGGAAAGAGGGATGATTCATCAGATGTTCGATGTAGGTGTTGCGCAGGTCGAGGCCGTAGACCTCGTATTTGCCATCGGCCAGCAGGCGGTCGGACAGGTGGCTGCCGATGAACCCGTTGACGCCGAGAATGAGGACGCTCTTGCGGCGGGTCTGTTCGTGTCTGATTTTGGGGTTGGGTCCGAACTTCATGTTGGGCAGCAGGTGGGCATCCGCGGCGAGCTGGCTGCCGCCTTCGAGTACGCCGCCTTCCATCTGTCCGCTTTCTATCCATAGGGCACTGTCGCCGCAGACGATAACCAGCGGGTCGGCACTGAGGATGGTGCCCGGTACGGCGGCGGATACCCGGGGTTCGACCGACGCTTTCCAGAAATAGAATTTGCGGTCGCCGATGAAGGAGAAGGCTCCGGGGTAGGGGCGGGTGACGGCGCGGATGAGGTTGCGGATCTGCACCGCACCCATTTCCCAGTTGATTTCTCCGTCGGCCGGTTTACGGCCACCGAAATAGGAGGATTTGGAATGATCCTGCGGAGTGCGGTCCGCGGTGCCGTCCTTGATTTTCGGAAGGGTTTCGAGCAGCAGGTCGCGGGCGCTGTTTCCCAGTTTGCCGAAGAGGGTTTTTGCAGTATCGTTGTCATCAATCGCAATGCGGTTCTGAGCAATAATGTCGCCATCGTCGGGTTTGAGGGTCATGTAGTGCAGGGTTACGCCGGTTTCGGTTTCACCGTTGGCCAGCACCCAGTTAACCGGGCATCGCCCGCGGTAGGCCGGCAGCAGCGAGCCGTGGAGGTTGATGCAGCCTTTCGGGGGAATGTACAGAATCTCCTGCTTTACCAGATCGCGGTAGTAGAACGAAAAGATTACCTCCGGGCGCAGGTCACGGATTTTCTGCACGATCAGTGGATGATTGATGTCCTCGGGGGCATAGACCGGAACCCCGAGTCCGGCCGCTTTTTCGGCCACGGAATCAAACCAGGTATTTTCATTCGGGTTGTCGACGTGGGTGAAGACGGCGGCTATTTCATAGCCCGATTCGCGTAAGGCTTCGATGCCTTCGCAACCGATGGAATGGTATGCCAGAACGACAGTTTTCATACGTATTGTTCCTTTGGGGATGAATGATTTTCGCGACCGACAACGGTGCGGACAAAATAGCGGGGACGGTCGCGGACATCGTGGTAGATGCGGCCGATGTATTCGCCGAGCAGGCCGAGACCAATGAACTGCGCCCCGACAAAGACGAACAGGATGGCAAAGAGGGTGAACACGCCTTCGGCCGCCCAGGCCGGTCCATGCAAGAGACGCAGGACAAGGATTAGGGTGCCCAGTCCGATTCCAAAGGCAGAGATCATACCGCCGATCACACTCAATACGCGCAACGGGAAGGTGGTAATGCTGGTGAGCAGATCGAACTGGAGATTGATCAGCTTCCAGAAACTGTACTTCGAATCGCCGTCGGCACGCTCGCTGTGACCCACCGGTATCTCCGTGACCCTGTGGGCGAAAGTGTTAGCGAGTACGGGAATAAAGGTGCTTCGTTCGCGGCACTGGAGCATAGTTTTCACGATTTCACGGGTGTAGCCGCGAAGCATGCATCCGTAGTCGTGCATCAGCACGCCGGTTGTTTTCTGTACCATTTTGTTGACCATGCGGGACGGCAGCGTGCGGAAAAAGGAGTCCTGCCGGTTTTGCCGGACCGTGCCGACCACGTCATAGCCCTCTAGCATCTTTTTGACGACGTTGGGGATTTCCTCCGGCGGATTCTGCAGGTCGGCATCCAGGGTGATGATCAACTCTCCCTGGGCCTGGGCGAAGCCGGCCATGACGGCGGCATGCTGGCCATAGTTGCGGTTGAGCAGCACGCCCACTACTTTGCCTCCGAATGTTTCGGCGGCTTCGCTAATCATCAGGGCGGAGTCATCGCGGCTTCCGTCATCGACCAGAATGATTTCATAGGGAATATACATGTCGTCGCACGCGATGATGCTGCGGCGGATCAGTTCGGGCAGGTTTTCCTGCTCGTTGTAGACGGGGATGACGATGGATGCTTTCATGGGTCAGCCTTTTTTCAGTACGGTTTTGATGGCAGCCACGACGTCATCCACATCCGAGTCCTGCATAGACGGACAGAGCGGCAGGGAACAGATGCGGTCGGAATTCCATTCTGTTTCCGGCAGCATACCGGGGTGGCATCCGAAGGTTTCAGTGTAGTATTTCTGCAAGTGGACGGCGCGGAAGTGGAGGCCGGTTCCAATGTTCTGCTCCTTGAGCGCGGCCATGAAGGCATCGCGTTCCAGCCCGGCCTTGTAGATGTCGAGCCGGACGATGAACAGGTGCCAGGCGTGCGTATGGGGGTAGGCGGGAAATTTCAAGGGTTGGATTTCGGGAAGGTCAGCCAGTTTTTCGTGGTAGCGGGTGACCAGTTCCGTGCGCCGAGTGTTAAAGGCGTCCAACCGTTCGAGTTGACCGAGGCCGAGCACGGCAGAGATGTCAGTCAGGTTATATTTATAGCCTGGTTGGATCACCTGCGCCTGCGGGGTCCGCCCCTTAATCTGGCGATCAAAGGCGTCGACGCCGAGGCCATGGAACTTGAGTGATTTTACTTTATCCAGCAGTTCGGAGTTATCGGAACAAACCATGCCGCCTTCTGCCGTCGTCATGTTTTTGATGGGATGGAAGGAAAAGATGCAGGTGCCTTTTTTGCCGATGCGCTCGCCTTTGTATTCGGTGCCGGCCGCATGGGCGGCATCTTCGATCAAGGCAATACCGTGTTCTGTGGCCAGTTCGCGGATCGGGTCCATATCGACTGGGGCCCCGGCATAGTGGACCGGAATGATGACTTTTGTTTTTTCGGTGATCAACGGCTCAACGGTTGCGCGGGAAACCATGAGCGTATCCCGATCAATGTCGGCAAAGACGGGCGTGGCTCCGAGCAGGCAGATCAGGTTGACGGTGGAGACCCACGTCATGGACGGCGTGATGACTTCATCGCCCGCTCCGACTTCAAGAGCCTGGAGTACGCAGTGCATACCGCCGGTGGCCGAGGCTACGGCGACCGCGCCTTCAGCGCCGCAGTAGGATGCAAAAGCGGCTTCGAATTTTGCGCAGTTCGGGCCGGTGGTAATCCATCCGGAGCGGAGCACATCGGCCACGGCGAAAATCTCCTCATCGGAAACGGACGGTGTGGAAAAAGGAAGAAATGAGGTGCGCATAGTTAGTTCTCCGGGGTGTCGGTAGTGAGGGGCTCATAGACTGCAAACCAGGTTTTCCGCCATTGCCGCTCGAAATTGGGAGGGGGTAGCTTGGCCCGATCGGGATCGCCGGGTTTTGATCGGATAGCCAGTGCGACCCGCCGGTCGCCGCGTTTTTGGATAAGTTCCTGCAATTCCGGCGTGGTTGCCAGATAGCGGTGTTCGGAATCCGGATAGGAGAGTCCATACGTCAGTTCTCCTTTTCCTTGGTACAGGTAGACATCGTCCCGTTTGTACACGTAGCAGACGGCGTGCACGGTTTTAGGATTTGCGACCAGGACTGTATGGGCTGTGATTCGGTCGTTTTCTGATTCGAGAAAGCCTTGAATGCCGAGGCTTTCGGAGATGTCTCTGGGCGCGCAGATTTGGGCCGAAATAAAGAGGATGCCCGCCGAGATTCCCAAGCGTACGACCTTCCGTCTGCCTTGCTCACTTTTATAGGCGCTGATCAGAAAGGCCAATGCCGCAGAACATCCCATCAGCAACCCCGTCACTTTTAGGCCGAAGTGCGTGTCGAGCGGGGGGAGCAACTGAAAAGCATTTAAGCCGACAATAATCGGCAGCGCAACCAGCAACACTCCGACGATGGTCGCCATCAGGATGATTCCGACCTGAAGTGATTTCTGCTTCCGCTGTTCTTCAAAACGGTCAACCAACGCCCAGGCCAGTAAAAGGGAGAACGGGGCGAAGCAGGGTAAAATATAGGTGCCCAGTTTTCCGGATGACGCCGAGAAAAAAAGAAACGGAGCGATCAGCCAGCACAGGGCAAACTGAACCAGGGGTTCGCGAAGGCGGCGCCGCAACAGGTCGCGCAAAGGCATGGGGGCAATGAATATCCAGGGAATGGCTCCCCCGATAAACACGGGAATGAAATACCAGAAGGGATTTTCGTGTTGCGCATGTCCTTTGGAGCAGAATCGACGAATATGCTCTTCCCAGAAAAAATAGTGCCAGAAGTCGGTTTCTTTTGCGGCCACCGCCAAGCACCACGGTAGCGCAACGGCAATCGCGGTAAACAGCGGTATCCAGGGCAGTACAAACAGCTGTTTCCATTGGCGGCGAATCAGCAGGTAGGGGACGGTCACTACCACGGGCACGGCCAGCGCGATGAAGCCTTTCACCAGAAAGGCGCACCCCGCAAAAACTCCGGTGAGTGCCAGCAGGGCCAGCTTCTTTTTTCCAGTGGTGTTCAGGGCGGTATACAGGCTGCAGAGCGTTAAGGTAATAAAGCCGGTGACCATACTGTCCAGCACGCTGAACGTACCGACTCCCATAATTTCGCCACAGGTCATAAAAAGGAACGCTCCGAGCGCAGCCATTTGTGGGCCCCGTTCGCGTTTCATGAGTAAAAACAGTGCAAAGGCGCCCAGCCCCGTCGCCAAGGCCGACATCAGCCGAACGGCAAAATTCGTTTCTCCGAAAATTCCCATGGCGAGTGCGTTGAGCGCATGGCCGCCGGCGGGTTTTTCGAAATAACGCAGGCCATTGAGTCGCGGAACAATGAAGTCGCCTGAGTCGAGCATTTCGCGGGCAATTTCGCCATAGCGCATTTCATCGGGAACCGAGAGTTGACGGAAATTCAGTGGAAGCAGGTAAACAAGAGCAAAAACTGCGAGCAGTTTTATGAACGTTTGTTTCATAGAACAGGATGGGTCGGGGTTGAGGTCTGAATACTTCAGGCGGCAGAGAAAATGAGTTCCCGGCATTTAACATTCACGGTTTCGACAGGGAGTTGTTTAAAGCTTTCGGGATCGTTGGCCTGGATGACCCATTCGTTATGTTGATACAGGTTGGCCTGTCCGGGAGAACAACCGTTAATGAGCATCAATACGCGTTTATTTTGGGCCATGGCGAGGTGAATCATTCCGGTATCTCCTCCGATGATGAGCGAAGAAAGGTGCATCAAACCGGCGGAAACCAAAAGGGGGGTGTTGCTGAAGGCAGGGAAGCCTCTTTCCCGGGCCAGTTCCAGATTCGGGGCATCATTCGGTCCACCGCCGAATAGAACTTGAATGCCCTGATCCCGCCAATATTCAGCGACAGCTATATAGTTCATGAAGGGCCAGTTTTTTCTTTCGTTGCTGGTGAAGGGCTGGATATACAAACTGGGTTTTTCAGGGTCCAGTTGTGTTTTTTCGAACAACGCCTTTGCCTGGTTAATCGCATCTTCGGGAATGGAAAATTGGTTTTCGGGTTCCGACATACGGATCCCGCAGGTTCGCAGTAATAAAAGGTCCCGCTCGATGGGATGCAGATTCGTGTTACGTGGAATGCTCTGGGTGTATGCCCATTTCCGGCCCCGGCTGTAAATGCTGCCCCATCGTTTCGGAGCACCGGTTAACCAGGAGAACCAGGCCGTTTCCCCATAGCCCTGCAAATCGACCACCAATGAAAATCTTCCTGCACGGAGGCGGTAAATCAGCCGGAATAATTCCGGTAGCGCCCGCAACGGGTCTGTAATCGCTTTCTGATCGAGGGTGAGAATCTCATCCACCTCTTTAAATCCTTCGAGCAGGGCGGAATTCGAACTGCGGGTGAGGTAGGTGATGCGGGCGTCGGGATAGTGTTCCCGCACCGCATGAACGGCGGGCAGGGTAAGGACGATATCTCCGATGGACCGCAGACGAATGATTAAAATATTGGCGCGCTTTTTCATGGTTTAGCTCCCATTGGTTCCGCGTCAGATGATTGAGTTTCCGCGGTCTTGTTCATGGAGGGAACGTAGTGCCGGGATATCTCGAGAGGCAATTTCAGGAACTTAACCATTTCGTCATGTTCGGTTGATTGCGCTGGTCTGGGTTATGCAGGTATATACTATGCCTTTCGAGAGGAAGGGCGGTTCGTGGATATATTATTGATAGAAGATGATCAAAAAATTGCTTTGTTTGTGCTGAAAGGGTTGCGGCAGGCGGGCTACACCGCTGAGCATGCCCCCCGCGGTGACGACGGATTGCAGATGGCACTGGCGGGGAATCACTCGTTGCTCATTGTCGATCTCATGCTGCCCGGCCTGGATGGACTTCAGATTATTCAGCAGTTCAGGGATGCCCGGCGGAATACGCCGATTCTGATTCTGAGTGCTAAAAGCGATATTGAGGACCGTGTGCTGGGTTTACGTGCAGGGGCTGATGATTATCTGGTAAAACCGTTTTCTTTTGCGGAACTGCTGGCCCGGGTTGAAGCGCGCCTGCGCCGCTACGATCAGCATCCGCCGGCGGAACTCTGTGTGGCTAATCTCAGGGTGGATATTCTTCGGAATAAGGTCTATCGGGATGACGATGAAATTTTGCTCCAACCCTTGGAATACATGTTGTTGGTTTATCTGATGCGTCAGGAGAATCGGGTGGTTTCAAAGGATACGATTCTGCAACAGGTCTGGCAGTATAATGCGGGCTCGCAGACCAATGTGGTGGAGGCCCGGATTTGCCAACTGCGGGAAAAAATTGACCGGGCCTATCAGCCGAAACTGATTCATACGATAAGGGGGGCGGGCTATGCGCTCACCATCAAAGACCAGTAAAAGCCGATCCTTTCGTTTTCGGATGGTGCGGTATAGCCTGGGACTCACTCTGGTGTTGCTTCTGGTTACCTTTGGGATCAGTTTATTCATGGTGTATCAGCAGTTGCGATCAGATGCCTTGACTCAGTTGGATCGGGCCATGGTATTTCTAACGGAAAAGTATGTGGGCACTGCTCCGGAATACGAGCCGCAGAAAATCCTGATGAACCAGTGGTCGGAAGAACTTCAGACCGCGTTTTATCAAAAATTTCCTACGGCAAAAATTGCTCTTATTGAAGCGGAAGGGCAGCACGATGGCCTGGGCTATGAAGTGATTGCATCCACCGGGCGGGAACGGATGGAAATCCTTATCTCGGAAGGAGGCCAAATGTGGATTGCCCATTCGGAATCGGTCGACGAAATTTTCCATGCGTTGGACGCATTTCTCATAAATCCGTTTGGCGATGCCTCGGTTCCGGGAGTCCGTTTGCTGTTACTGGATCCCAAGGGGGGAATTATAGGGGGGGACGCAGACGGTCCGATTCCTATGAATCGGGAAACACTCTTGCAACAATTGAAGGAAACAAATTCAGAAGTTCATTCGTCGGGCTTTATGAAAAGGATTTTTATTGCCCGGAAAATGTATGATGGAAATATTCTGTGTGTCTCGGACGACTTTTCGGCCGGGATGATGGAGCTTCGGCGCTGGGGCATTTTTTTGCTGAGTTTGTTGGTGGTTTTTCTGCCGTTCAGCCTGATAGCCGGGCTGCTCCTTTCACGGCATGCGATGGAAGGGGTTAAACGGGTTGCTGAAGCCGCCCGAGTGTTTGATGCGGGGCATCTGCAACAGCGGGTGCAGAGTTGCAGGGCAGGCGCCGAAGTGGAGGAGCTGTGCCGCTCATTCAATGGAATGGCCTCACGCATCGAAAAGCTCGTGCGGGAACTACGAGAGGTCACGGCCAATATTGCCCACGATATTCGCACCCCCATCACCCGCATACGGGGACTGGTCGAAACCATGGACTGGAATGCGGCTTCCGAGGAAGAACGCGCGGAGATTTCCGGAATGGTGATCGCGGAATGCGACCAACTGACGCCGTTGGTGAGTGATATTCTGGATATGGCCCGCGCAGAAACCGGGGTGATGGAATTGCATCGGGAACCGATCGATTTAGGTGCCGAACTGGAAAAATCAATCGAGATATTTTCTGCGTTTGCCGCAGAGAAACAAATAACACTGGAGCACACATTTTCGGGAGCGCCGGTTTTTGTGGAAGCGGATCGAAGTAAGATGCAACGGGTGATCTCCAATCTGCTGGATAATGCCATCAAGTTCACCCTGCCCGGAAGCCGGGTGGAGGTCCGTCTTTACCAGAATGAAAATCAGGCTGGATTCGAAGTGGTGGACAACGGGCCGGGCATACCTCCGTCGGATCAGGCATCAGTTTTTGAACGCTTTAACCGGGGCGGGGACAGCCGTACCATTCCGGGGAACGGACTTGGGTTGAGTCTCGTAAAGGCCTTTGTAGAATTGCACGGAGGCGGCGTAGAGCTGGAGTCGGCCGAACCGCATGGTTGCATCTTCAGGGTATGGCTTCCGCTGGAAAATCCGAATAAAGGCCGTGTAGCCTGAGCGGCGTTTCGGGTGCCTTTAAAAAAAGGGGGTGCGTCTGAGGACGTGCTGACATGAAAGAGGGGATTTGACACCGCTGGATGTCCCCCCTAGATTCTCTTCTTTTCGAGGAACGAGACTATGAGTGAATTTGCACAGATCCCCATGCAGTTTGTAGGACCTTTAAAGGTATCCGGACCGGTTATCGACGGTGAATTCGAGGTGCCGCTGGCGACCTATGAAACGCCGCTGTGGCCGTCAGTGAATCGCGGGGCCCGCGTTTCCATGAAGTGCGATAAAGGGATACAGTGCACGGTCATCGACGACCGCATGACCCGCTCCGTGCTCTTTGAAGCGCCCGATGCGTCGGATGCCTTCCAGTCCCTGGAAAAAATTAAGGCCGATTTTCCAACCCTTGGAAAGGTGGTGGAGGGGACGAGCCGGTTTGCTCGGCTGATCAACGTCAATTCCCAGATCGCCGCCAACCTGCTGTTCATTCGGTTTGAATTCACGACGGGCGATGCCTCCGGCCACAATATGTGCACGCAGGCGGCCGAAGCGCTGATGAATCACCTTCTTTCAACCCACCCGAACCTGAAATACGGCTCGATTTCCGGCAACTATTGTTCCGATAAAAAAGCCACCGCCGTCAACGGCATCCTCGGCCGGGGCAAATATGTCGTGGCCGAAATGACCATCCCCGGAAAACTGTGTCGGCGTTATCTCAAAACCACCCCCGAAAAAGTGGTGCAGCTTAATATTCGGAAAAACCTGATCGGCACGCTGCTGGCCGGCGGATCGCGCAGTGCGAATGCTCATTTTGCGAATATGCTGCTGGGATTCTATCTGGCGACCGGGCAGGACGCCGCCAACATTGTGGAAGGTTCGCAGGGGTTCACGATTTGCGAGGAGCGGGAAGGGGACCTCTATTTTTCCGTCACCCTGCCGAATCTGATTATGGGCACGGTCGGCAATGGAAAGGGCCTCGATTTTGTGTTGGAAAATATGCAGCGCATGGGCCTGACCGAAAACCGCGAACCCGGCGAAAATTCGAAACGGCTCGCCTGTCTCTGCGCCGCGCAGGTGCTTTGCGGGGAACTTTCGCTCCTTGCCGCCCAGACCAATCCGGGCGAACTGATGGATGCTCATCGCCGCATCGAACGCGGTGCTTCTGCGTAGAGCAAGTCAATGATCCCGGATGTTGGAATATAAGGCGAAGGAGCGCGATGATTTCGGCATTGAATACATCGAGCTGGATGCATTTTATAAACGGTTCCCGTTTAAGAATCATGATCCGTCGAAGCCGCACCGCGTGCATTTCAACAACCTGATTCTCATTACCAAAGGAACCTGTATCCATTTTGTGGATTTCCATGAATATCCGGTTCAACCGGGCTCTATTATTTATGTGAACCGCAATCAGGTGCAGGCGTTTGATTTCGATCGGCGACCCGAGGGAAAAATGCTGCTGATCACGCCCGGTTTATCGATCAGTTGCGCACGGAAATTCGGCTTCCTTTTTTTGCGCCGCATCATATTGATGCGACGGCTGTTCCGGTCTTTTCTACCCGCCAGCAACAGGCGCATAGCTGCGGCGTGTTGATGGATGAAATCCATTTGGCGTTGGGATCGACTCATGAATCAGCGTTGGTTCGGCTTCTGTTTGCCGCGTTGTGCTTCAAAACGTTTGGCGAACGGCCAGATGAACTTTCGCGAAAGTTTGATGAGCATCGTATTCAGGATTTCAGGACATTTATTAGGCAGGTTGAAGAGCATTTTACCGAAACGCGTGAATCGGCGGCCTATGCCTAGATGATGCATACCACCTATAAAACGCTGGTTCGGCATCTCTCAATTATGACGTTGCCGCACGAAGGCCAGCTGGGATTCACAACACGAATTCCCGGAAGCGGGTCCACATACAAACAGCGATTCTCCAGCATTAAAGTCGGAACGGAGATGATTGCATTCAAACCGAAGAATGAACTCAAACTGGCCCGTAACGGCAGACCGCTGGTGATGGTTTCCATGGGGGTTGGTGTTGCAACCATTCGTCCGCTCATTCTGGCTTTTCTTGCAGACCAAACGGGAATACCGAAGTTGGTTAACCTGAATGTCGATCGTGATGGCAGCTTTGTCTATGAGAAAGAACTGCGCGCGGTACCTCCTCAATATGTCAATGATTGGGTTTCATCCCGAACCGAATTTTATGATCACCTGGCGGACTACGCCAACGATCGGGATCATCAGTTTTACGTCATTGGAAGTGATGCGTTCATTGCGCAGAACCTGCAGTTCTTGACCGGCCGGGGAGTGGATCCGGCGGATGTATTCATTGACCGACCCGAGGAGATTAAAGCAAAAATTTTAAATGAACTGAAACCGTAGGCCGAATACCCCGCTATATGCAGCGTGTAATTTGTAGGGCAGAAACGGTTGAGGAACGAGACCTTTCAGCCGTGCGGGCGATCGGTTCGGCGGTGCGCCCGGCGGTGCGGGATTCGGCGGGAAGGATTCGCAAGCTCAACCGTTCCCGCCCTACAACGTGCCGGCATGCGGGTGCTGATGATTTCTTCAATCCGGTCGAGCGCTTCCGTATGCAGAGACCGCTTCCGGCGGGCAAAATAGAGCGTGTTCGTGAGGGGACGGGAGCCGGCCCAGAGCATCTTGATTTCCCCCCGTTCGATGTAGGGCCGGGCCAGAAAGTCGGGGACGACCGCCAGGCCGTCGCCGGAAGCCAGACAGCGCAGGATGGACTGGATATTCGGCACGATATAGTTGGGTCGGAAATCCGGATGGCGGTCAAAGTTCTGCATCCAAAACCGATGGAGATGCTCGTTGTCCCCCGCGATCCCATACCACCGTTTTGCGATCAACCAGTCGAGCAGGTCCGTTTTTTTCTGCGCTTTTACAACCCGGTTGAATCCGCTGATGTCGGTGGCGGAGCCGGCCACAATCAGAATGTGCTCCTGTGAGAATGCGCGGTATTCAATCTCTGTGATCGCCTCTTTGCGCGGAGTCACCACCAGATCGATCACGTTGTTGTCCAGCTTGCCGAGCAGTTCGTGGTAGTCGCCGAATTCAAGAATCAGGTTGAACGGCAGCTCCGGCACCGAGGATTCCAGGCAAAGCTGAAAGGTTTCAAAACACATGCCCAGCGTAATGCTCGGAACATCGGTCTTCCCGCTGCGCTGCACGTTTCGCTCGATCTCCTCCAGCCGGGACAACGGATCGATCACGGCATTGTAGAGCATTTTTCCGCGCTCGGTCGGCACCAGTTTGCGGGGCAAGCGCTCGAACAATTGATAGCCGATATAGTTTTCCAGCGATTTCAGGTGCAGGCTGACCCCGGGCTGTGAGGTAAACAGCACCTCGGCCGCCGCGGTCATGCTACCTTTTTCATAGATGGCCTTAAAGGTGCGGATCCATTCGAGATTTATCATGCGCCCTATCTATCAGTTTTATAATGGATAGGTCAAATTACTATTATTTGTGTTATCCGTCCGGCCGATATACCTTGCGCTCATCGAAACGAATGAACGCGGGGAATAGGCATGAACCATGACGTCGGGCGGGAATCCTGAGATCCGCCCTTGGCCTTAAACCCGAAAAAAAAATAACATTAAACGGAGATACATTATGAACCTTGAATTAGAAGGGAAAACCGCGCTGGTAACCGCCTCGTCAAGCGGCATAGGATTGGAAATCGCCCGCTCGCTGGCTGCAGAAGGGACGCGGGTGGTCATTAACGGCCGAACAAAGAAAGGAGTGGACGAAGCCATCGAGCAGATCGCCATTCCGGGTGCCGAGCTAATCCCTCTTGTTGCCGACAATGGAACCGTCGAGGGCTGCAACAAAACGATCACTCAGCTGAAGGACGTCGATATTCTCGTCAATAATCTGGGCATCTACGAAGCGGTTGGTTTCTTTGACGAGTCCGATGAAGCATGGCAGAAACTTTTTGACATTAATATCATGAGCGGCGTCCGCCTTGCCCGGCATTTTCTGCAGGGCATGCTGAAGCGCGGAAGTGGCCGTCTGATTTTTATCTCCAGCGAATCGGGCGTTAGTCCGGCTCCGGAGATGGCCCACTACAGCGCAACCAAAACGATGCAATTAGGGATTTCACGTTCTTTGGCTGAATTAACCAAAGGCAGCGAGGTGACGGTTAATTCCGTTTTGCCCGGGCCCACGCGCACCGACAGCGTGGAACAGTTTATCCAGGATGTTTTCCCCGGTCTGTCACCCGTTGAAGCTGAACGTAAATTCATGCTCGAGAACCGACCGACTTCCCTGATCGGCCGCCTGATCGACCCCAAAGAAATCGGGGACATCGTTACGTTCCTATGCAGCGCACGCGCTTCTGTCATCAACGGATCCTGCATCCGTGCCGAAGGCGGTCTCATACGCAGCATTTGAACCCTTCACCACGTTTGCAAGCCGGGCCCGCCCCGGTTTTGCGCGCGTGGAAATAAAACGCCCCCAACCGGAACTATTACCTGAGCTGCGCCAAGGAACTGGAATCCGGTGAATTGAGTGAAATATGGTTTTAATTTCGAACGGATCGACCGGTGGTGCGTCTGGAAAGCCTCGCATGCCTCAGGACCTGTAAATCACATTGGAAAGAACCATATGAAATCAAGAGCTTTAGTGTCGTTGTTTATCGCGTTTATGTTTGTCGGTATGGCTGTGACCGGCGTGTTGAGTTATATCTGGAAATATAATGACCGCTTGTCGGCCTTCCATGTCATTTTCAGTTTATCGTTTCTGATACTGGCGCTGTTTCATATCTTCAATAACTACAAAACCGCTCAAAACGTATTTAACCAAAAAGAAGACGCGTTTCATTGGTCCGATTTTATCAGGCATTGTGGCCCTTTTCATTGTGGGAATTTCCTATTCCTTCTTTCCCTTTAAACAGATTGTCGGCTTTGGGAAAACACTGCGGAGGCAGGATGAAATCCGGAAAAAGACGGAATATATCATCACCACAAAATCGGAAACATCCGGCCGAAGCATTCAGATCGACTTTATTGCCGGGGCGGAATACATGACGAAACGAACCCTGCCGGATGGCAAGCTGGTGGTGTCCATTCCGCAGGTTGCGGTCTGGCTGGAAGATGCGGCAGGGAACTATCTGGAAACGCTATATGTTTCCGGCAAGTCGGCCACCGGAAATTATAGTGGCGGGAAAAACCGCCGTCCCGGGGCGCTCCCGGTCTGGAGCCATGCACGTGGCGTGAAATCGGCCGATGGCCTGTTTATGCCGGATGCCGGTTCGGCGGTCATCGACGGTCTCTCCGCCGCCACACCGCTGACCAGTTTTTCGTTGGTTTCGAAATATTCCGCAATGGGCAATCCGAAAATCATGATTGAGGTGAACAAGTCCTTTGACGACAATGACTACTTCAACAAAACGAACATTACGGACGATCCGGTCTATCTGAAAAACCCGAATGGCCAGCCGTCGTTGGTCTATAGCGCCGAACTGAAACCGGAAGCTGCTGTGGTGCTGGCCGAGCTCATCGGGCACGGGCATATCTCGGGAGGCGACGGCGCCGTCAATCCCGATCTTTCCAACGTAACCACCGCGCTGAACATCTTTAAGGGCATCGTCATCGAAACCGATTAGTCGTATTCCTTGAGCATAAGCCGCTCAATAAAGACCTGACTATTAAAGGCTCTTCGTAGAATTTTATGGAAGGGGCAACGGATTGATAGAAAGCAACGGATGATGTCTATCAATCCGTTGCGAATAAATTCCTGAGAGGAAGGCAGGGCTCTTTAAATCGCCAGCTTTAGCAGAAAATTTACGTAGAACCGTAAACAGACGGCTTTTTAGCAACGTAGAGTAAGCGTCCCGCTTGCTTCCTGCGCAATAGAGCGAAGTAAAAACAAGCGGGACGCTTGTTCTACTTTCAATGGATCCGGAAACGTAGCGCAGGCGGCTCGCCTGCTCCCCGAATCTAGGGTTTCCAAGGATTGGAAAAAGGAGGCGTGATTGCAGGGCTGAAACAGTTGAAGAATGAAACCTTTCAGCCGCTCGCATCCTGAACGTTGGACCGTTCCAAAGAGTGGAAGATTTGCCGGGCCGGATTTCTCCGTCATTTATTTTTCGGTGCAGCTTCATATGCGTACAAAGCGAGGTCGGGGACCAGGGCGGGGCCGCGACCCCGCCGCCGAGCGAAGGAGGTCAAGGACCTCGGCTAGCGTTCGTTTGGGCACGCGACGGTTCGGCGCTGTTCACTTCCAATCACCGGCGGTATGAGAGCTGTTCGCGTCCTGCTCGTTGGGCCGTTCCCAAGATTGGCTGGTTCATCGAATCTACGCAGTCTTAAAACGGGGCCTTGAGAGTATTGGGACAGGTTATTTATCGAAGAAGCGCCGAACAAAGAGGAAACTGCTTCCGAACAGTACAACTAATCCAAGGGCCGCCGGTTCCGGAATGGCCGTGACTTTGAAATTATCGACTGAGATTGCTCCCGATCCATCCGTTTCCGTCACATTTGAAGCGAAAGCCGCCAGAATGAGATCGAAGTCAACGATACTCCCGATGCTTCCTGAAACCCCGGGCAGTTCATCGGCAGACCAGGAATATTCAGTCAGATCGAATGTCTGCGCGTAGCTTCCGGATGTGCCGGCCGCAAATAAGGTGTGACCTGAGGGCCCGGTTTCCGGGTCACTGCCGTCCAGGAGGCTGATATCAGCGTACTTGTCGTCCGCCTGATTTTGAATGCGGCCGTTTTGCGCGCCGGTATTTGCGAGTGGTTCGTTTGCAGCAGGCGATCCGTTTTCCGTATAGCCGTGAAGGTGGAAATAAAGTGTCGATCCCGTACCGACCACATAATCAAACGAAACCTGGATTTTGGTCAGGCTTGTATCCGTTGTGGTCACGGAAATCACCTGCCCAACGGCACCCTCTGATGGCACCCCGGAACTTGTGCCCGCATTGGCAAGGTTCCCACCGGACGCAGTCCACAGGGAATTTGTATTTTTGCGCCATCCTTCCCCGACATCATCCCGGGAAATCCGTCCGTCATTTGCAATTGTCGATGCGGAAAAGTCATCATCGAAGAGGGTTACGTCTGCATAGGAGGCCGTACTTCCTATAAGGGAGAGCGCACATATGATTACAAGTGTTGTTTTCATTCTTACAGAGTCCAGATAAGATTCGTGCCGGTTATCAAAATAAGCGCATCACCATAGACTTTATCTGTAATCTGTCTATTCCGTTTATAGAAGGGTCGTTAATTTTTTTCATTTTAAAGGGATTCGACGATGTGGTGAATGAGTTTGCACCCTACACGTTAGACCGTTCCAAACGTTGGAACTTTTTCCGGACCGGTTTCCTCCACCATTTATTTTTCCGGGGCTGCGGTTTCGGGCGGATTGATTTGGATCAGGTAGCGTTTGTTCCAGCATTTTCCGGTGATCCAAAAGGCGTCGCGCTGCGGATCGTAGGCAATTCCGTTGAGAACGTGGCCGATGTCTCCATCGTTGTGCCGGGCGGCGAGGGCGGACAGGTCCAGTGAAAAGACCACGCGTCCGTTGTTCGGCGAAATGGCGACAATGGTGGGGGTCATGTACACATTCGCCCAGATCAGTCCCCGGGCATACTCCAGTTCGTTAAGATTATTCTGCCGCCGCATTCCGTTGTAAACAGGCCGTTGCTTTTCCACCTTAAAGGTTGAGCTGTTGCGAAAATACAGCACGTTGGATCCATCGCTCTGAATAAAGTGCGTACCGTCGTGCGTCAGTCCCCAGCCTTCGGTTTCGAGCACAAAGCGCTGCTGAATGCTGAAGTCTGCTGCATCCAGTCGATAGGCGCAGCCTTCCCGCCAGGTCAGTAGATAAACGGAATCGTTCAGCAGGTGGAGGCCTTCGGCAAAAACAGAAGCAGGCAGGTCCCGGCTATGGATCACTTTTCCCGTGGCAATTTTGTAGCGCAGGATTCGGGATTGCCCATAAAGGCCCGAACTTTCAATCAGTTCGTCGCCATCGACCATGAACCCCTGAGTGAAAAGGGTCGGATCATGATCCGTGGTTTTCAGTATGTTATAGGTCGCTTCTGCAGCGAGTCCCCGGGCAACCGGCATTCCGCAGACTATGAGTATTAACGCAATCGTTTGAAAATTTCCGGAGATCCATTTGTTCATCGCAATCCTGAAGGTTACACCGTTGTGAAAAATGCCTGTGCAGGCGGGCGGGTTCAAGAGGAAACAGAGATGCAGATATCGAGGTCCTTCTGTCATGAGATCGTGGATAAAACGCTTCGGTGCATTTGTGCCGGAGCGTTTTTTTATTCCACTGTTCGGAAAAGCCGGGCGCCGATTTGTTTTCCAGGGGTTGAAAAACCGGGGATTTTAAAGGGGGTAAACAGAACGCTAACTCTTTTCTAGCGAACGGGCCATAAAGCGCCAACAGCATCCATAACATTCCCTAATGTTTTCCAAACATTGGAAAGGCCAAATCATCGGCGTTGAAGGGAGCAATTCAATTGGAACGGTTTTTAATCAACGAACCCTTTTCACTTTAACGCTTCAATTGGATTGTCGAATACGGAAGGTAGAAAAGAAACGGCCTCCGGTTCTCCCCTTTAGCGCCATTTTATTTATCGCGGGTGACCGCATCGAATTAAATCAAATGTTCATTAAAGGAGAAATTAATGAAAAAGCAGTTTATTATTGCAGCAGCTATGGCTGCAGCGGGTATGGCCGGCGCGGCCGCTACCTATATTGATCAGGACATCGAGACGTCCACCACCCTGTCGGCGCTGCCGGATGGAGATTACTACAGCCTGACGAACGTTGTTTACGTTATGCCGGGTGCTGCACTGACGCTCGAAGCCGGAGTGGTGTTTAAAAACTCGGGCGACGGCAGTCTGGGGGTCACCCGCGGTGCCCAGCTGTTTGTTGAAGGAACCAAATATGATCCGGTGATCTTCACTTCGACCAACGATAATTTTTCCGCCTGGCAGGCGCAGTGCAACCAGTGGGGGTCTATTGCCATCTGCGGTAACGGCATGATCTCCGCTTCGCATTATAAAGGCTCCGCAATTATCGGTTCGGACAATGTGCAGAATACAAAAGATCCGGACGGCAACAGCGATAAAATCATGGAAGGCCTGAGTGCGGCCTATGTGGGGGATACCCGCCCGTATTACGGCGGTAACGATGATAACGATGACAGTGGTTCCATCAAATACCTGTCGATTCGTTACGGCGGTCAGCAGACTTCTCAGCCGGATGTTGAGTTGAATGGTCTCTCCCTCGGCGGTGTCGGCGCAGCCACGGATATCGAATATGTGGAAGTCATGAACAACGTGGATGACGGCATCGAAATCTGGGGCGGTAAAGTGAATCTGAAACACGTGAATATCTGGAACGTGGGGGATGACAGCTTTGATATCGACCAGGGATGGCGCGGTAAGGCTCAGTTCGGTCTGATTGTTCAGGGGCATTCCGGTGACTATGATCAGGGGTCCGGCGTTGGGGACAATATTTTCGAGCACGACGGTGCGGAAGATTCCGATGCCCAGCCGGTAACGACAGGCGTGATCGCCAACTTCACAGCCATCGGGCAGGGTAACGGCAACGGTGAAGACGGTGACGGCGGAACGGCCTGGCGCGATGGAGCCCGTCTGCAGTATCGTAACTGCATCTTCATGGATGTTTCTGAACATGTGGTTCGTGCAGATGGCGATGACGGTGACGGTGCTCAGGGTTATGGCTACAACGGAACGCTGACGTTTGATCAGGTTTTCTCTGAGTCGTATACCAACCTGCCTTCCAACAGCATCGGTATTGCGCCGTGGACCATCTATACCGCACAGGGCGAAGGTACGCTGGCCGGTTTTGAAAACTGTGTGTTCTACAACAACAATAACTACACCTGGTTTAACCTGCTGGGGCAGACCAATGCGGCACTCAATAACATTGTTGAGCCGGCGGCCATGCCGATTGCCTCAATTACCCGCGATACTACTGGGTTCACCAGCACACAAGGTAAAACCATCAGCCCGGTGCTGAGCCTTGATCCGTGCGCTGCGAACGATGCCGTGGATATGGGCGCTTCGGTTGCTGCGGATGGATTCTTCACGGAAGCCACCTATGCAGGCGGTTTCAGTGCAACGCATAACTGGTTGCTGGGATGGTCTGCTGCAGACCAGTTCGGCCTGATCGACAGCTCCAGCCATGGTGAAGGCGTGATGATCAACGATATGGTTCAGGGCGGTGTGGCTCTGACCTTCGATACCGACGAAGGGGTTGAATACTTCGTGCAGAGCTCGGCTGATGCGGGTTTCTCTTCGGCTTCTGTTGAAGCCACGCTGATCGGTACCGGGGAGGAAATGGCCTGGGCGGATGCCGCTGCAGACCAGACTAAATTCTTCCGCGTAGTGAAGTAAGGCATCGCGATAGATGATCTGAATATGCTGGTGGCGGATTGCTCTGCCACCAGCCTTTTTTAAACGGATGTGTTAGGTGAGCAATATGATGCGGTTAGTGACAGGTTTGGTGCTTTCGACGGTTCTGGTGGCAGGAGCTGAAACATCTTCGAAAACTGCGGTTTCAATGGCGCCGTTTCAGGAACAGCTGTTGGAGCTGGCTTTTTCCGGAGTCTCCGAGATGCCGCTGCGTCCGCATATTAAAAACCGGTCCCGGGCACAGCTGAAAACGGCACGGACCTGTTTGGAACTGAACAGCCCGGATAGGGCTGAACGCTTTGTGAATGATATTCAGAACTGGCAGCGCTGGATGGGCTATGCGGATATTGCCGCATATTATGCGGAGCTGGGGATGCAGGAGAAGGCGGAGGATTTTCTGGCGAAGGTTTATCCGGCGCTGGAAATGTCGGAAGATATTCGTTCCGGAAAAGTTGCCGCCAGCACAGAAAATCCTCTGATTGATACGCTGGTTGATCAGCGTTACCAGGCGGTGCTGACGCGTGTGGAGGAAGTCCGGCGTATGAGCCGTAAGACGGTTGGAACTGTCGCTCCGGAAGGGCGGTATGGTGAGGTGAATGCGGCCATTCTCAATGCGGAAGCCATGGTGGAAAATGCCGCTGATACGGCGGAGGCGATTCAACGGCTCAAGCCCTTAACCACCCACAAAAATTTTGAAATTGCGTACTTCGGTTTTCATGCGCTGGTGCATGCGGTGGATCAGCATTATGACGCGGTGAATCTGAACCGGATTCTGAATGAGGAAATAAAGCCCGCTCTTACCAGGGTTCCGGTATTCATGAAAATTGATCTGTATCAGGAATTTGCTGCGATTGCGGTGAAACATAACGATATCGAATCTGTTCTCCCGATTCTTACGGAACTCGAATCGATGGTTGAAAGCCTGAAATCCGGTCCGCGTTATTATGTAACAGAAGCCGCCCGGGTTCTGCAACTGATGATAAAGGCCGGGCAGGATGAAAAAGCGTCGGAAGAGGTGGATCTGCTGCTGGCTTATTACCGGGAACACCGGGAGCTGATTGTGAATATGGAACGCGCTGCCCGGGTATGTGCTGTTGCTGAAGTATACGGGGCGCTGGGAAAAACCGATGTTGCGCTGGAGCTGTATGAAGAGGCGATTGCCGAGGGAACCTTTAATCCCAATTCAAGACCGCAGGCGGATGATTTAAACCGGATCTGCTGCTCTCTGGCATTGAACCATATTGAGCCGGGCAACCTGCTATGGGAGCGGCTGAATGAAATGCGGAATGACCTGGGAACGCCCTGGTAACGGATCCGCCGGTTTCGGTGGAACAGAATGTGTACGATTTTGGATGGTGTGAATTGAAAAACTGTTTACGACTTTTATTTGTTTTGTCTCTTTGTATCTGCGGAGCATCCGCTCAGCAGGGCGGTATTCGCGGTATGGTGATGGATGCCGATTTTGAAGTGCCGCTTCCCGGTGTTAAAGTGGTGATTTCGGAAACCGGCCAGGAGGCGGTGACCGGTGATGCGGGAAGCTACTTCCTCGAACAGGTTGAGCCGGGGGCCTATACGCTGATGTTCAGCAAGGGCGGCTATACCCGTTTCACACAGCCGCAGGTGATTGTGTCGCCCGGAAAACTGGCGGAGATGGATGCGTCGCTGGCGGGCGAATATGAAGAGATGGATGAGCTTGTCGTAAAGGAGATCAGCCTGGGCGGTGCGTCAGAAATCGGCCTGCTGAATCTGCGTATGGAAAGCGTGGCGATGATGGATTCGGTCGGAGCGGATCTGATGAGCAAAGCCGGGGCTTCCGATGCTGCGCAGGCGCTGACCCTGGTTCCGGGTACGACGATTCAGGACGGAAAATATGCGGTGGTACGCGGGTTGCCGGATCGCTACGTCGCCTCGCTCATGAACAACGTTCGCCTGCCGAGTGCGGACCCGGATAAACGCGCCGTTCAGCTCGATCAGTTTCCTTCGGCCATGATTGAAAGTATGCAGGTTTCCAAAACCTTTACGCCGGATCAGCAGGGCGATGCCTCCGGCGGTGCGGTGAATATTGTACTCAAAGGGATTCCGGATGAACGGGTGCTGCAGTTTAAAATCGGCACAAAATATAAAACCAACGTTGGCGATGCCGGCAGCGATTTTCCGGTCGATGATGCCATAGACATGGGCACGTGGGGGCATACAGCAGATGACATACAACCGCAGGATATCAGCACGCCATGGTCCGGGGTTGTGGGGGTTGAACGCGGGGACAGCCGGCCCATGTATGACTGGTCGTTAACGGCCGGGGATAAGTTTGCGGTCGGTTCCGATCTGAAAGTCGGATTTGTCGGATCGCTTTTCTATAAGCGGGATGCTTCGTACAGCGAAGGGCGGAATGATAAATACTGGCTGGAGAATGACGGCGGATTGCAGGATACGATGACGCCGCAATACAGCGGGGATAATCCCTATCTTACATTCGGCGGCACGTCTTATCTGAATCCCGGTTCGGAGCTGAGCACGTCACTGTATGATTTCCGGCAGGGGAGTGAAGAACTGCAGTGGGGGACCCTGGGAGGCATCGGTGCCGAGACGGAAAATAATGCGGTCAACCTGCTTTATTCCTACAACTTCACCGGGGAGAGTACGGCCCGTCTGTCAGAAGATACGCGGGGAAAAACCTATTTTTTTCCGGGGTATGATCCCGATGACATCACATCGCCGGGCGGGGCGGATTCTGATTCAGCGCTTTTTGGCGGGAATCAGGATTTTTCCAGCTTTGCCGCATTTAATCGAAAAGAAGAACTGGACTACACCGAGCGGACTGCCGGAAGTCTGCAGCTGCGCGGAGATCACACTCTTCCGCTCGGCAGCCTGCGGATCGGTTCTGCTTTTACCTTTAATGAACCGGAGATTGACTGGACGGTTGCGTGGAGCGGATCAACAATGGATACCCCGGACCGTCGTTCGCTGGAAACCTATTGGCGGAGAGATGACGATGGAGACGGGATTCATCGCATGTATAATGATGATGGCGGCCGTGCCCGTCTTATCCGCACTTGGCGCAGTGTTGATGAGGACAGTTTTCAGTATTTCGGAAATATCAACCTGCCGTTTGAAGCGTGGAACGATGAAGAAGGATTTCTCAAATTCGGCGGCTTTGATGACTCGGTGGAACGTTCGTTTGATCAGAACAGTTTTTATACCACGCAGCAATTGAGTTCCCTGCAGGTACAGCCTTCCATGGCCTGGGAGGAGTTCTGGAGTTCCTACCTGAATGATGAGCGGATTGACATGAGCGATTATCCGTTCGACGTCAATTATGACGGTGCCCAGGATATTACCGCATTTTATCTGATGGGCGATTTACCCGTTGCTTCATTTTTGAAAATTACCGGGGGGGTCCGTTTTGAAAAAACGGAATTAAATACCACCATGCGGGATGTTGATCCGAATGCGCAGTTATATATTCCGGCCAACAATTACGGTCCGCTTGATTTCGCGGGCAATGAAGATCAGGCAAATGCGGTAATTGATCAGAACGATGTGCTGCCTTCGATCGGGTTTGAATTTATTCCTCATGATAAAATTTCATTCCGGGGTTCGTATACCGAGACCATCGCCCGCATGACTTTTAAGGAGCTGGTGCCGATTGAGCAGGTCGATACGCTGGGTGATGATCCGTTTATCGGCAATCCGGATCTGCAGATGAGCTCCATCCGGAACTACGATTTGCGTTTTGATTATAATCCCTATCCGGGGGGGCTTGTTTCTGTTTCCTGGTTTTATAAGGAGCTGAAGGATGTCATTGATTATCGTCAGCAGATTCTGGGGGGAGCAACGCTGGCGACCACGCCGGACAATTATTCGGAAGGAACCATCAACGGCTATGAGCTTGAGATGCGCCAGTCATTAGGTGAATGGTGGGAACCGCTGGAGGGATTGGATTTGGGGGCCAACCTGACGCTGATCCAGTCTGAACTGGATGCTTCGGGTGCGGAGCTTGATGCGCTGGCCGGACTCCCCGAAATCATCGAGGCGGAATATGATGACGGCACGCGCGATATGATGGGCACCCCTGAATATCTGTATAATTTAAATGCCACCTATACGGTTCCGAAGTTCGGAACAGAGCTCGGCCTGTTTTACATCTTTAAAGGTGATGCGCTGAAGGCTGCGGGAACACAGGATTCCAACCGGTATATTCCGAATATTTATGAAAAGGGTTACGGGGTGCTTAACTTTTCCCTTTCGCAGAAACTGGGCAATCATTTCAAAGTCGGTTTCAAAGCAAAAAATCTGCTCAATCCGGAAATTCAGTCCGTCTACCGCTCTGAATATGCCGGTGAGGATGTCATTCGGACCTCCTATAAAAAGGGCATCGAATACAGTGTGGGTGTGAGCACCACCTGGTAACGACCTGCTAACAATTCACTCACTGTTCAAAAACATTCTGACAATAGAACTCTAGCCCGAGGTAAACATGAAAAAACAACTGTTGATAATTTTAGCCGTTTCCGGCGCGGCCTTCGGGGCACAGGCGCAGGAACTGGATGAGACGAAAGAGGCGCTCTCGAAGTGGGTTGAAACCCGCAAGCTGATCTCGGAAGAGAAGCAGAAATGGGAGCTGGAACGTGAAATTCTGGGCGACCGGATTGATCTGGTCCGTAACGAGCGCGATACCCTGAATACCAAAATCCACGAGACACAGTCGCTGATTACCGACGCCGACAAAAAACGTGAGGATTTGGTTAAAGAAAAAGACGCGCTGAAAAATGCATCGGCGACACTCGTTAACCGAATCTTCACGCTGGAGCGCGAAGTGCTGAACCTGTTGCCGTCGCTGCCGGAGCCGGTTCAGGAGCGAATCAAATCGCTGAGTCAGCGGATTCCGAAAACAGAAGAGACGGAGCTCTCGTTGTCGGAGCGCTATCAGAACCTCATCGGAATCATCAACGAGCTCAACAAAGGAGCCGGTGAAATTACCGTGGTGAGCGAAGTGAAAAAACTTTCCGATGGCTCCAGCGCTGAAGTGCAGACGATGTATATCGGCTATGCGGCCGGCTATTCCTGCAACAACAACGGCGATGTTGCCTTCATCGGAACCCCGACTTCCGAAGGCTGGAAATGGGAGCAGGATAATTCCATCGCCCGGACCGTTGCCGACTCCATCTCCATTTTGAAAAACGAAAAGGTCGCGGCCTTTATGCCGTTGCCCGTAAGCGTCGATTAAGGATTATACGATGAAAAAATCAGGATTTAACTGCACGCCGCGCCGCAACTGTTTTCTTTCTGCTGTTGCGCTGCTGGTACTCACCGCACTGGGGGCGTCCGCTCAGAATGCCGTCCCTATGCAGGAAAAGCTGGAAGCCAGTCTGCAGGAGCTTTCCAATGTCCGGAACGCAATCGCCAGGGAAAAACTTCCGATGGTGAAGGGGCTCAATGCACTGGAAGATGAGGTGATGGAGGTGCGCCTTGAACATCAGAAAATCATGCGTCAGCTCGACAGCCGCAATCTTGATCTGAATAACCTGCGTTCCGATATTAAAAGCCGCAAGGGCGAAAAAAACTACATCTCCAATCTGCTGGTTGAATACACCCGGAACTTTGAAACCCGGCTGCACATTGCCGAGCTGGATTTATATGAAAATCTGGTAAAGGCCGCTTCGCTGGCGCCGGAAAACAGCAACCTTTCCGACCAGGAGATTTTTGTTAAACAGACTGAACTGGTGGAAACGTCCATTCAGCGTCTGCAGGAGATTGTCGGCGGCAGTGCATTCGCCGGAACCTCTGCCGGCGAGGACGGTCTTGTGAAACAGGGCAATTTCCTGCTGATCGGACCGGTGGCGCTTTTTGCATCGGAAGACGGTTCGCTGGCGGGGATTGCCGAACAGCGCCTCGGTTCGCTGGAGCCGACCGTTCTGCCGTTTGCCGATCCGCTGAATACGGAAATGGTGAAGCGTACAGTGGCGGAAAAGAAAGGTATCTTTCCGTTTGATCCAAGCCTTGGAAACGCCCGGAAAATCGAGGAAACCCGAGAGACCTTCAAAGAGCATCTGGCGAAGGGTGGAAAAGTGGGCTATGTGATTGTCGGCATGTTTGTGCTCTGTGTCGCGATTTCGATTTTCAAAGTCATTCAGCTGCTGCTGGTGCCGAAAGTGTCTGAATCGAGGGCGATGCCCGTGCTGAAAGCAATCCTGGTGAACGACCATAAAAAAGCTGCTGCCGAAATTGGCAAACTCAGGGGGCCGACAGCCGTCATGCTGACGTCCGGCATCGAGCATATCACCGAACCGAAGGAACTCGTTGAAGAGGTGATGTATGAAGAGATGCTGACGACGCGGATGCGTGTGAATAAATTTACACCGGTCCTGGCGGTCTGCGCGTCCACCGCACCGCTGATGGGGCTGCTCGGTACGGTTACGGGTATCATCAACACCTTTAAAATGATCACGGTATTCGGGTCCGGCGATGTGAAAACGCTTTCCGGCGGGATTTCCGAAGCCCTGGTGACGACCGAAATGGGGCTGGTTGTGGCGATCAGTGCGCTGGTGATGTATGCCTTTCTTTCGCGTATGGCCAAAAAGATTACCGACCAGATGGAACAGGTGGCCATTCTCTTCATCAACCGTTCGGTCCGTGCGGCCGGAGAAGCTGAAGAAGCGACGGCGGCGTAAGCGGAATCTGATCCATGGACTTAAGCTTACAGGAATTCTGGAAACAAACGCTGACGATCTGGGGATCGGGCGGCTGGGCGATGTATGCACTGGCCGCCGATGCCTTCATCATTTTCTACATGGGCTTCAGCATCTTTTCGCGCATTCGGGCGAAGGGCTATCTTTATGTCTCTGAAAAAAAGATGAAGCGCTGGATCAAGGCTCCGGAAAAAGGGCGCGGTCCGGTCGGAAAAATGATCCGGTTTGTGATGGGGGCGCGTGACCTCGACGAGATCGGTATTTTCTTTGATGAGCTGAACCAGACCGAGATTGCACCGGTCAACCGGGATCTTAAAGTGATGCAGACCTGCGTGAGTATTGCGCCGCTGATGGGCCTGCTTGGTACCGTGACCGGTATGCTCTCGACCTTTGCGGCACTGGCCGGCGGATCGGGCGGCGATAAAACCATGGGCATGGTGGCCGGCGGGATTTCTGAAGCCCTGATCACCACGGAAACCGGTCTGCTGATTGCGCTGCCCGGTCTGATTTTTCAGTACAAGCTGGCCCGCGAGCATGCGCAGTACAAAGCCTTTCTGGCCCACTTGCAGACGGTGTGTTCCCAGCGAATTTATAAAGAGACCCTGAAAAAGGATGCCGCGTAGCCCTTACGCAATACGAATTACGGAGTATGTCAAATGGGACGTTTCAGCAACAGCAGCGAAGATAATACAGAAGTGGCGGTGGATATTTCGCCACTGATCGACTGCGTATTTATTCTTCTGATTTTCTTTATCGTGACCACCACCTTTGTGGAGGAGACCGGCGTGGAAGTCGATAAACCGCAGGCGGCGTCGTCGGTTCAGCTGGAAAAAACCAGCATCATGATCGCCATCACCCAGAACGGGGAAGTTGTTTATGGCGGCAACGAAATCGGTATTTCCGGTATCCGTCCTTTAGTGAAGCGCATGATGCAGAAGGAAGAGGTGCCGGTCATCATTCAGGCCGACCAGAACGTGATGTCCGGTCTGCTGGTCCGGGTGATCGACGAGGCCAAGCTGGCCGGTGCCGTCAAAGTGAGTATTTCCACCCTTAAGAACCAGGGATAGGACAACGTGGAACCGTTCGCTAAATTTTTAAAACAGTTGGCGCAGCAATCGGCAAATGTCGCAATGGGCGGAGCCCTGACCTTTTCCTTTTTTATGCTGCTTCCGATTCTTCAGGTCATCACGCAGCCGCCGGCCAAAGATTTAACCATCCGCACGGTCGATGTGGCCAACGTGCCGCCTCCGCCGCCGCCCCCGATGGAAGAGGAGGAACCGCCTGAACCGGAGCCGGAAGAACCGCCGCCCCCGGCGGTCGATGCTGCTCCGCTGGATCTCTCGCAGCTTGAACTGGCTTTGAACCCCGGTGACGGCGGATTCGGCGGCGGCGACTTTTCCGTCAACATCGGTGCCGTGGCCGGTAACGGTGATGAAGTCGATGCGATTTTTTCGCTCTCCGATCTCGATCAGAAACCGCGCGTGGTGTATCAGCCGGCCCCGATTTATCCGCCCGAGCTGGCGCGTAAAGGCATGCAGGGCACCGTTTATGTTTTATTTCTTGTCGACAGGAATGGTCGAACCAAAGACCTGAAAGTTCAGAAGTCGACGCATCCGGCCTTCAATAATCCGGCCCTGAAGGCGGTCAAGCAGTGGAAATTTGAGCCGGGTAAACGCAAGGGCAAACCCGTCCAGTTCCGGATGCGAGTGCCGATCACCTTCCAAAAGTAGGATAACGTCATGATGAATATGTCCAGAAATTATAAAACCGCCGGCATCACCGCGCTGATGCTTTGCGCCGGCGTCGCCGGCGCCGATGAAATGCAGGATCTGATCAATGCACTGCCGGATATGACCGGTATCCGTAAGCCGCCTTCAGCCATGGTCAACACAAAGCCGAAAAAGGTTCAGGACCTGTCGATCTGGGATGAAGAAATGTTCCAGAAACAGTTTATGGCCAGCTATGGCGTGAATACCGAAATTGAACCGAAGCTGACGGCCGTGGAATACGAACAGATGCAGAAAATTCTGGATGCCATGTCGGCCGAGGATGATACGCAAAAAGCGGAAAAGCTCCTGTTGAAAAACTGCAAAGACTCCTCTTCGGCAACCTTTGAGTTCACGTTGGCGAATATCTATTTTCAACAGGATAAGCTCGATGAAGCGCTGAAGTACTATGATGAGGCCATTGCGCAGTTTCCGAATTTCCGTCGGGCGTATAAAAATGCGGGTTTGATTCATGTGCGCAACGGGGATTTTAAAAAGGCGCTGCCGTATCTGACCAAAACGATTGAGCTGGGGGGACACACATCCATTGCCTACGGGCTGCTGGGTTTCGCCTATGGCTCCACTGATCATCATCTCTGCGCGGAATCGGCCTATCGTCAGGCGATTCTGCTCGATCCGGAAACCATTGATTGGCAGCTGGGGCTGGCCCGCAGTTTCTTTAAGCAGCAGAAGTTCGGTGATGCGGTGAGTCTCTGCAATACGCTGATCCGGAAAAAGCCGGACAACGCCGATTTCTGGCTGCTGCAGGCGAATGCCTATCTCGGGCTGAAACAGCCGATGCGGGCCGCGGAAAATTATGAATATGTTAATGCCATGGGTAAATCGACCCCGGAAAGTATGACCATGCTTGGCGATATTTATGTGAATGAAGAGCGTTGGGATCTGGCGGCCGATGCTTATCTGCGCGCTTACGAACTGAATGATGGCGCGGAGCCGGAAAAGGCCCTGCGTGCGGCAAAAATTCTGGCGGCCCGGGGATCGCTGGAACAGTCGGTTCGAATGCTGAGCCGGGTGGCGGAACGGAAGTCATCGCTGGATAAGGAAAATCTCAAGGAGCTGTTGAAGCTGCAGGCCCGCGTGGCCGTGGCCGAGGGGGGCGGTGACGATGTGGTGGCCATTCTGGAGGAGGTGGTGGAAGTTGATCCGCTGGACGGCGAGGCCCTTATTCTGCTGGCTCAGCACTACGGCCGCAACGTGCCTGAAAAAGCGATCTTTTATTATGAGCGTGCCGCAGGGATTGAAAAATTTGAAGCCGAAGCCAGGCTGTACCATGGGCAGCTGCTGGTGGGTCAGGCTAAATATGCCGATGCCATCCCGCTGCTGCGTCGCGCCTATGAGCTCAAGCCGCGTTCCGATATTGAAGATTATCTGAAACAGGTAGAGCGCATTGCGAAAACACGAAGTTAATCGATCAGTATGGATCTGTTTTTAATCGACGGTATTGCGCCGTTTTTCAGGGGCTTCGACCAGGAGGTGATCAACTGGTCGAAAGCCCCTTTTGCTCATCTCGAAAAAGGCGATGGACTGAATGTGAAGCGGCTGGAGCAGATTCGGTGTGATTTTCGTACCTTCTGTGAAAAAGCGGCGGATGCAGGCTACAATGCCATCACGCTGGATGATCTGGCGCATCTGTGTATTTTTGATTTTTATGAACCGGAACTGATACATAAGCTGTTTGAATATCGCCTTTTTTTCAGCGAGCTGTTCGAAATTGCCGATGAAAACGGGCTCACGCCGTACATCACAACCGATCTGCTGTTTTATAACCGCGCGATTGAAAAACATATCGGAACCAAAGACGAGGATGTGCGACGTTTTGCCGCCGACGCCTGCCGTCAGCTCTTTACCGATTTTCCAGGTATTGGCGGATTGATCGTCCGTATCGGTGAGGCGGACGGGCTGGATGTGGAGGGCGATTTTCACAGTCGACTGGTGCTGAAGACTCCGTTGCAGGCCCGCCGGATGATTGAGGCACTGATTCCGGTTTTTGAGGAATTTGACCGCCTGCTGATTTTCCGCACCTGGAGTGTGGGCGTTGGGAAAGTGGGGGACATTATCTGGAATCCGGATACCTTTGATGCGGTTTTCCAGGGATTGGAACATGAGCATTTTATTATTTCCATGAAATACGGGCCGTCCGATTTTTTTCGTTATCTTCCGTTGAGCCGGCTTTTCTTTCGGGGCGGGCACCGGAAGTTGGTGGAGTTTCAGGCGCGGCGGGAATATGAGGGCTTCGGCGAATACCCGTCGTTCATCGGTTGGGACTACGAAAACATTCGGGATAAACTGATCGGCCAGAACATGGCCGGGATTTCGGTATGGAGCCAGACCGGCGGATGGAGCGGTTTCCGCCGCCTGACCTATCTGGATGACAACGCGGTCTGGAATGAAATCAACGCCTTTGTCACGGTGCGGCTTTTCCGGGATCAGACACGGACCACGGATCAGGTGATTCAGGAATACTACCGTCGGAATTACCCCGATCCGCATTGGCGGCCGCTGCAGGAACTGCTCAAACTTTCTGACGAAGTCATTAAGGAGCTGCTCTATACCGAAGATTTCGCATCGCGGAATATTTATTTCCGCCGGCTGCGGGTTCCGCCGCTGGTGAATGTGTATTGGCGACATATTGTGGCGAACCATTTTATGCGTAAATTTATGCGCTGTTATGTCAGCGACGGACGGCGTGCCGTGAAGCAGGGCTTCGGTGCATTGAAAAAAATCAAACGGATGAAGGAGCTCGCGCTGCGGTTGGGGCTTCCGGCAGAGGATCTTCAGTTTCAGTACGATACGTTCAGTATCATTGCCGCGGTCCGGGAATATTATTTTCTCGATTTCACCGATGAGCTGGTGGAGCGGCTGCAGAAAATGAAAGCCGAATATGAAATGAAATATGAGGAACCGCGATATGTCCTCATGCTGGATACTTCAAAATTCAAACTGCGGCGTGCGCACCTGCATCTGATGCTGAAAACAATGTTCCGCGGCGAGCACGGCTATCGCCTGTTTGACCGAATCGTGATGCTGAATGTTCTTTCGGTCATGTATCCTTTGCTGAAGCGTTTCAGCAGAAAGGCGGTGCCGGAATTCGCTTCCGAATCCGCTATGGGAATCGATTCGATCTTTAAATGAATTATCCCATGCCGCTCAGCTGCCGGGCGAGGCGTGAGGCATAGTGGTCGGTCATGCCGGAGATAAAATCCGTAAGTTTCAGCAGCGCCGGATAAAGATCATCGCCATATTTCGGAGCATCGGATTTGAGCAGCGTAATGACCTGTTCGCAATGGTAGGAGATGTATTTATGGTCGATTCGCTGACGGGCCGCCGTGCAGAACAGCTCCAGCATATTGCCGATGTGTTTATATCCGCCGAGCTGCAGCCCCATTTTGCGCGGATCGGTGTAGATGTGTTTTTTGGCGTACCGCTTGGCGCGGTCGAGCGCTTCTTTCAGGTCCGGCGGGCATAGACTGATCAGCTCAACATCGTAGGGGATTTCTCCGGAAAGAAACTGCTCTTCATGTTCAAGGAAAGCTGCGGATACCGCATTTACGGCTTTGTTGATGGAGGCGGAACGCAGTGAGGAAATCTGTTTGCGTTTACTGACTTTGGAGTCGGGCTTCTTTCCGCAGATATCGCTCAGCAGGCTTTTGACTTTGGAGTGCGAGACCACGCCGATTTCCTCGGCGTCTTCCAGATCGATGATCCGGTAGCAGATGTCGTCGGCGGCTTCGGCCAGATAGGCCAGCGGGTGGCGTTTATAGCGACCGTCCTCTTCTTTGATCATGCCGGTCTCTTTCGCCACCATTTCCATCAGATATTTTTCCGCCTGAAAGGCCCCGAACTTTTTTTTGCCGCGGATTTTATCGCTGGTCCACGGATACTTCATCAATGCCCCCAGCGTAGCGCAGGTCAGCTGCATGCCGCCGTTACCGGGATTGTTTTCCAGATTGCTCACAATCCGGAAGGCCTGGGCATTGCCCTCGAAGGATTGGAAATCGCTGATCTGTTCCGGGGTCAGTCCTTCAAGATGGTGTGCGTTTTTCGGATCGGAAAACCAGAGCTGAATCGCGTCTTCACCGGCATGGCCAAACGGGGGATTTCCGAGATCGTGCATCAGGCAGGCCGCCTGTAGAATCTGGCCGATGTGCGTCGGGTTGATCCCATCGGGCAGGGGCAGGTGTTCGCCGACGGACATGCCCAGACTGCGGCCGACAATGGAAACCTCCAGGCTGTGGGTCAGCCGCGAATGAATGTGATCGTTCGGCGAAAGGGGGTGCACCTGCGTTTTATCGCTCATCCGCCGGAACGGATGGCTGAAGGCGATGCGGTCGTAATCGCGGTGAAAACCGGTGCGTGTTCCGCCCTGGTCAATCTTACGCTTATCCAGCAGGCGGTTGCCGCTCAGTAACTTTTCCCAGCTCATTTTTTCAGCCATAAATACTTCCTCATTAGATGCATAGATCATGACTGCAGGTTTATCATGAATCAAACTTCCAATGGCTGGAAATTTGCGGCTATAAATGCGCGCCATGAAAGAGACGGTTATAGCAGCAGTGATCCAGAGCCTGGAAAAAGAACTCGAGCGGCAGGCGCGCGCGAACGCGCAGTCGAATGCCGCATCGGCCTTCAGCGCGGCCCATGCCGAAAAACAGCGCGATACCACCGGGTTTGAAGCGGCGCATCTGGCCCGCGGCTATGCCGGCCAGGCGCTGGAGCTTCAGCATCGGATGGATGAGCTCAAAGCGATGCCGGTTGAGGATTTTACCGGCCAGGAAATCGATGTCGGAGCCATGGTTGAGGTGGATTTTGACGGAGAGTCGGATACGTATCTGCTGTTGAACTGCGGCGGGGGAACGGAAGTCAAGGTGGACGGCTGTACGGTGACGGTGATCACGCCGGAGTCGCCACTGGGTTCCCGGCTGATGAATAATTTCGAGGCGGGTTTTGTTGAACTGCCTACCGGTCTTGAAGGCATTATTCTTGCGGTCTATTGATTCGCCACGGAATGCCGTAAGCGGAGCGCGTTTGTGATTTGTGTATTCCGTGATAGTTGGGGTTTGTTGCTCATGCAGAGCTAACCCCTCCCGAATTTCGGGCTAATCCTTTCATTAAATAGTTCATGCCGAACGCAAACGGTTTACGAACCGTAATCATATCCATGAAAGGGAATTTATGTCCTCCAGAGCACAGAAACGCAGACTCGAAAGCAGAAATCTCAAACGAGTCGTCGGCAATGTCCGTGAATATTTAAACACCGAAAAGCCGCTGGGCTGGCAGCAGCGGATTCAGCTTTTACTCTCCTGGGGCAATATCGGCTATTCGGCCAGTGCCCGGTATCTTCAGCAGGTTGAACGTATTTTCCGCGAAAGCCGGGGGGCGGTTCTGGAATGCGGATCCGGGGCGACCACTCTACTCATCGCGCTGCTGGCCGAAAAATATAACCGGAAAGCCTGGGCCTTTGAGCATCACGAATACTGGGCCGCTCATGTGAACGACGTACTCGCTTCGCTGGACCTGAAACAGGTGACCGTCTGCCACACACCGCTGAAATCCTATGGTGAATTCGAGTGGTATGACGTGCCGGCCGATCTGCCGAGCGATTTCGGTATGGTGATCTGTGACGGACCGCCGGGAACGATCCGGGGCGGGCGTTACGGCCTGTTTCCGGTGATGGGAAATCATCTCGATCCGGAGTGCCGTATTCTGCTGGATGATACACACCGTAAAAATGAGCAGGAACTGATCCGGCGCTGGAAAGGCGAACGCCGCCTCGGTACGCAGCCGATCGGCTTTTTTGGATCCTGCACGGAGCTTGCACTGGTTTCTTAGGCTGAAACGTTACGGGGATCTGCGGCTTTGGTCTTTATGAAGGCGGTTCGGCTTCTGCGGTGAGGTCGTTGATGATTCTGGCGGCCATGGCGAAACCGAAGCTTCCGGTGAGGAAGGTGGCGGACCCGAAACCGAACTGGCAGTCGAGTTGTTTGGGGCCTTCGCCGGCTGCGGGTTTTTCAAAGCAGATGCCGCCGTCGGGGTGCGGATAGCGGATGGTCTCCGCAGAGAAGACGCAGGGAATACCGAATTTCTTTTTGTGCTTCAGGTGCATGCCCGGAATATTTTTACGCAGCTGTTTGCGGCAGGCTGCGAGCAGGGGATCGTTAAAGGAGTCGCGCAGGTCGGCCGTCTGGATTTTGGATGGATCCACCCGGCCGCCGGCACCGCCGCTGACGATCACCGGAATGCCGAGTTTCGTGCAGTGCGTAATAAGATGAATCTTGGCGTTTTTTTTGTCGATGGCATCCACGACGTAGGAAAGGCCGGAGGTGACCAGTTCGTCGGCGTTTTTATCAGAATAGAATTCGCGGATGGGGGTGACTTTGCACTCGGGATTGATGAGGTGAATGCGGTCGGCCAGAATATCGACTTTGGCGCGGCCGGCAGTACCGGTCATGGCGTGGATCTGGCGGTTGGTGTTTGAAAAGCAGATGTCGTCCCAGTCCACCAGCGTCAGGTGCCCGATGCCGGAACGCGCCAGCGCCTCGGCGACCCAGGAGCCGACTCCGCCGACGCCGACGATCAGCACGTGCGCTGCCCGCAGCTTTTCCATAGCGGTTTTTCCGTAGAGTCGGAAAAGTCCGCCGAACCGATGTTCATATCCGCCTGTTTCGATCTTACTCATAGATTAAAATTAGTAACCACGGAAGGCACAGAATATTCAGAAAACAGGACTTCCGTATATTCCATGTTTTCTGTGGTTCAGCTCGATTGAACGTGCGGGACTATAGTTCCGGGGATTGGAAAATCAAGCGGGGAGTTGGGGAGCGGAAACTCATGTAATCCTAATGGCCGGCCAATTCGACGGTAACGGCATCGGGTGAATTTGCGCACATGAAAACAAATGCTTCTGTATCCAAAGCCGACCTGCATGTGCACAGTAAATATTCCAACCGGCCATCCGAATGGTTTCTTCGCCGCATCGGCGCGCCGGAAAGTTTTATGGAGCCGCTGGAGGTATACCAGGTCTGCAAAAAAGCGGGCATGGATTTTGTGACGATTTCCGACCATAACTGTATTTGCGGTGCGAAGGAGATTGCTCATTTGCCGGGGACCTTTATCTCGGCTGAACTGACCACCTATTTCCCGGAAAACGGCTGCAAGGTTCATTGTCTGGTTTCGGGGATTACGGAAAACCAGTTCCGCGATATGCAGAAGGTCCGTGAAAATATTTACGATCTGCGCCAGTATATGAATCAGAACCGGGTCATTCATACGATTGCGCATCCGCTGTTCCGGGTGAACGATAAGCTGACGGTAGAGCAGGTTGAAAAACTGCTGGTGATGTTCAACCGTTTCGAAGGCATCAACGGATCGCGGGTTCCGCGGGCGTGTGAGATTGGAAATGCGATTTTCTCCAGTCTGACGCCGGATGTGATTTCCAGTCTGGCGGATAAACATAACCTCGAACCGGTCGGGCTGGAGCCGTGGAATAAAACGCTGACCGGCGGATCAGATGATCACGGCGGGCTTTATGTTGCCAGCGCGTATACGGTGACGCCGCATGCGCCGGGCGTGATTGATTTCCTGGAATATATTCGTGAGGGACAGCACGAGCCCGGCGGGGTCGGTGGAACCAGTGTCCGGCTGGCCAACAGTCTTTACCGTATTGCCTACTGCTACTACAAAGAGCGGCTTCTTTCTCCGGGAACCAACGATCGTTCGGTCATCGGTAATGTGCTGAAAACCATGGCGGAAACACCGGATGAAAAAGGGCCGGAAAAAACCGGTTTTCGGGCATCCGTCAAAGCGGCGTTTCAGAAAAAGGTTCAGAAGGCCTATGTCAAAACGCAGATGAATGAGCTGGAGCAGATGATTGTTGAGGAGCTTACACGCGTACTTGAAAATGATCCGCAGCAGCCGGTCGAGGATGAGGATTCGGTTAATTTCAAGTCGGCCTGCCGCCTGAGTCAGGAACTGAGTTTTGCGTTCATTCAAAAGGCGGCGAAAAAGATCCGCAAGGGCGAACTGATCGGATCGTTGCAGGCGGTTTCGTCGCTGGGCCCCGTTGCGCTCGGTATTGCGCCGTATCTGACGGCATTCGCCACGCAGCATAAGGACGAGGAATTTCTGCGCCGCGTGGCCAACCGTTTTCCAGCGGCTGGAAGTCTTAAGGAAAAAACCGGCCGCAAAGCGTGGGTCACCGATACATTCACCGATGTCAACGGGGTCACGAAAACCATTCGCACCCTGGCCGCTATGGCGAAGGAGAATCACAAGGAGATCACCGTCATTACCAGTCTCGATGAAGAGCCGACGGCCGATTTTCCGGTTAAAAATTTTAAGCCGGTGGGTTCGTTCAGAATGCCGGAATATGAATCGCTCATGATCAGCTATCCGCCGTTCATGGAGATGCTCGCTTACCTTGAAAAAGAGGAGTTTGATGAAGTCATCATTTCCACACCGGGAACGCTGGGGATCTGTGCGCTGGGTGCGGCCTACATGCTGGGCCTGAAAACCAAAGGCATCTATCACACGGATTTTCCGCGCTTCTTTTCCGATATTCTGGACGATGAAAAAATGGGCGAGGCGGCCTGGCGCTTTATGCGCTGGTTCTATGGCCGGGTGGATCAGATTCTCGTCCCGACCCGGCAGTATAAAACCCGGTTGATGGATGGCGGATTTGACGCCGGTAAAATCGATGTCATGCCGCGCGGAATTAATCGTGAACGGTTCAGTCCGGAACATCGGAACCGGGCCATGTGGGAAAAAAATTATAACCGCAACGGAAGTTTTAAATTTATTTATGCCGGCCGCGTTTCGCGGGAGAAAAATATCGAAGTTATGCTCAAGGCCTTTACCCGGCTGGTGGAAAGCGGAAGCGATGCGGATCTGATTGTGGTGGGCGACGGACCGCAGCGGGATGAGCTGCAGCTGAAGTACAACGATCCGCAGATTGTTTTTACCGGCTATCTCTACGGTGACGAACTGGCTGAAGTCTATGCCAGTGCTGATCTGTTTGTATTCCCGAGCCTGACGGACACCTTCGGGAATGTCGTGCTCGAAGCCCATGCGTCCGGTCTTCCGGCGATTGTTTCAAACGAGGGCGGTCCGCAGGAAATTGTGGAATCGCACAACTCGGGGCTGGTGGTAAACGCCCGTACACCGGATGAACTGTTTGAGGCGATGAAGCGTGTCACCGGGGATTATGCACTTTATGAACAGCTCAAAATCAATGCCGGTCTTAAAGCGCAGGACAGCCGATGGGAGCACGCCCTTGAAAAATTGTAAACATGATCGGTGTCGCATGATTCGCGGTGCGCTCGGTTTTGCCGTGCTGCTATGCGGCATTTCCGTCAGGGCTTTGGAAACCCTTCCGCTTCTGCCGGACGGGGCATCGAAAACGCTGCTGGAAAGCAGAAACCCGATCTACTGCGAAACCGAGGGACGGGTTCCGGTGGATTATGCTCAGGCTCTGAAGGTGTATGCGCATCCGGACCTGCTGGTGAATGTGCAGGCGGCGTATTCCGAGCATGTGCTGAAAGAAGGTGCGCCCGAATTCTCCATTCAGCAGACCGCCGAAAAGAAATTTCACTATGTGAACCGCAAAAAGGAACGCACCGATATTTCAGAAATCTTTCGCCGCGAAACCTCCGACACCACGTTTGATATTATCCTCTATTCCTCTGGAAAACGTTTCTTCGGAAATTATCAGGCCGTTATTCATGTGCAGTTGCTCGATTGCGGTGACGCGGGCGTCGGTTACGTGGCATCGGTCTATGCCTACCCGGAAAATGCGGTGAGCCGCTTTTTTTCCCGTCATCTCGGACTGGTGGAAAAATACTTCAATAAAAAGACCGGGCATCTTACCGAAATGATTACTGTAATTTCCCGCAGCCTGTGTGAACAGGCAGCGGTTGCGCAAGACGAACCGGAAGAACGGGGGAGTCAGACATCATGACGACGAATCCCCGGGTTCCGACCTTTCCCGCTCCGCAGAAACCGGAGTATGCCAAGCTCACCCGACCGGCCCCCGTGCAGGTCCCGCCGACAGCAATTAACCGGCCATAGCTGCCGGCACTGCAGTAATGAGAAAGGGGCCAGCCGGCTTCTTTTCAGAGGGCTTGGATAAATACAGGCACGCGCTACGGTTACTTTTTCAGCTTCGGCTGCAACCCGCTTTTCCGATTCATATCCCGCATATTGGTTGGATTCTTCACAGGTCTCTTCAAAAAATACACCTCATAATTTCATACATTGCAATGTATGAAATTATAAATGCGGCCGGGGCGTCTGCTGAATATTGGAGAGTGTTGAAGCGGTGCCGTTTTCAGGAATGCAAAGCCCGGCTGTTCTGCTCGGCTATATCAGTTTTTTGAGCGTTCGCGTAAAGATGATTCCGCCGAAAAGCAGATAGAAGTGGTAGGTAAAAATCCGCCAGAGCAGGATGACAACGCCGACGTGATTGAGGGGGATTAGACGGGGCAGGGCGAGGGCGGCGAGGACTTCAACGCTTCCGCCGCCTCCGGGAGCGACGACGAGCATGGAAATCATGAACAGTGCACCTTGCATGACGATGAGGGGCAGGGGATTGACGGAGGTTCCGAGCAGGTAAATGGCGAGGGGAAGAATGCTGTACCGTGCGGTGAACTGAAGCGCAGCGAGGACGAAATTGATGGCGAGAAGGCCGCGGTGGTTTTTGAAAATAAGAGTAACGGCATTTTGGCCCTGCCGGAAACCGTGGGTTAGGTTTCTGCGGGCGAGCCGGAGACGTCCGCCCATGCGGTGTTTTCGATAGGTCTGCTGTTTTTCCAGCGATTGGAAAATCCGTTTGCGCCAGGCATAGAGCGGAACCGGAATGAGCAGGAGGGCGAGCCATTGTATGGACAGATTTCCGGAGAGGGAATCGAGCGGTATATATTTGAGCAGGGAAGCAATGGGAAAGGGAATGATGGAGATGAAAAAGAGCATATCGATGAAAACGTCGGCCGCCAGAAGGGATGCGCCGTGAACATAGGAGATGCCGGATTTTTTGAGGAATCCGAGCCGGATGGCGGCGCCGTCGACCCCGCCGGGGGAGGCCATGACGCCGAATTCGAAGGAGACGGCAATGCTCCATGCCCGGGGATAGCTGATGGGATGACCGATGCAGCGGCTCATCAGCCAGAAGCGTGCGCCGTTGCAGCACTACGCGAGCAGAATGGGAATTGAGAGGAGAGCGACGCTCGGCCGGCGCACCGTTTCTTTCAGCAGTTTGAGCGTGTCGCCTGTGGAGGTGAAAAGGAGTACAAGACTGGATAGGATCACAGTGATCACCAGTCCCTGAATAGCGATTTTTGAAAACGTCCGGGGGTTGAGGTCCGGCGGGTTCATCCGCCTGCACTGTTCGGCGGTTGGGTGTTACGGTGCGACGGCACGATCAGCACATGCCCGATATCGGGCCGGATGCCGTAGCGGTGCCTCACGTCTTCGTTCAGCGGGCTGTAAAACGGCATGATGTCGCAGATGTTCATAAACGTCCGGAACTTTGGCCGGGCGGTGTTCATAAAGATCTAGCGAAACGTTGCTGTTGTGTGAGCGGGTTTTGATTTGTCCGGAGCATGATGCCCCGGACATTGGGAGGGCGGAAAGGCTCAGTCGTCGCGGCCGCCGAGCAGGCCGAGGCGCATGAGGTAGTAGAGCAGGGTGAGCAGGGCGGTGACGGCGGAGGCAACATAGGTCAGGAAGGCGGCATCGAGCACTTTTCCGGCGTCGGCGGCTTCGGAGGGCAGAACAATGCCGTCGGTGACCATCTGTCGTTTTGCGCGGGCGGAGGCATCCCATTCGACCGGCAGAGTGACGACGGAAAAAAGAAAGCCGATGCCGAAAAGGATGACGCCGAGTTTGATCATGCCCATGCTCTGCATAAAAATACCGAGGAAAATAAAGACGTAGGAACCCCAGGAGCTGAACTGGGTGACCGGCACCATGGCGCTGCGGATCTGGAGCGGGACGTAGCCCTGGGCATGCTGCAGCGCGTGACCGGCCTCGTGGCAGGCGACGCCGATAGCGGAGAGCGACGGCGAATCATAGACATCGGGCGACAGATTCAGAGTCCGGTTGGCGGGGTTGTAGTGATCGGAAAGAAAGCCGCGGGTACGGTTGATCGCAACATCGTGCAGTCCGGCGCGGTCGAGCATCTGTCGGGCGGCCTGAGCCCCGGTCATGCGCGAGCCGGCGATGACACGGGCATATTTATTGAAGGTTCCTTTGGTTTTTGCAGAGGCGATTCCGGCAAGAATCAGGCCGGGGATCATGAACAGCCAGTAGACGGGATCGAGCGATAACAGCATAACTTTTACTTCCTTGTTAAGGTTTGCCCCATAGACGACCAGACGGTCGGAATGTTCAAAAATGTTGCAGAAAATATGGTGAATAAAGGGGTTTCCGGCAATTGCAATTATGTTGACGAATTTGTAGCGGATGAAAGTCGGCAGAGGGACTTGACCGGGGGAATGATCTAGGGCACGGTGCGCCTTTTCCTAATCAAACCCGAACATAACCAGAGGACGGTATGTTATGAGCGATTGGATCGGTCATGAGTGCGGTATTGCCGCGGTACGATTGTTGAAGCCTCTCGATTACTACATCGAGAAATACGGAACCGCAATGTATGCGGTGAATAAGCTGACTCTCCTGATGGAGAAGCAGCATAACCGCGGTCAGGATGGTGCCGGCGCCTGCGCCATCAAACTCGATATGCCTCCCGGCGAGCCCTACATTTTCCGTACCCGCTCGGCCGACAAAAATCCGATCATGGCGGTACGCAACCGCATGGTGAAAGCCTTTGCCGATGCCCGCGAAAAAAATCCCGAAAAAATGAATGACGGGGAGTGGGTGAAAAACAACGTGCTGTTTGCCGGCGAGTTGCTGCTCGGCCATCTGCGCTACGGCACTCACGGAGCTCAGGGCGAATCGTTCTGCCATCCCTTTCTGCGTCAGAACAACTGGATGACCCGTAACCTGGTGGTTGCGGGTAATTTTAATTTAACGAACAACAACGAGCTGTTCGATATGCTCGTCGAACTGGGGCAGCACCCGCGTAACAAAGCCGATACCGTGATGGTTCTTGAAAAAATGGGCCATTTTCTCGATGAAGCCAACGATTTCCTCTTTCGCAAATATCGCAAAGAAGGGCTGAGCCGTATGGAAATCACGGACAAAATCATCCAGGAGCTGGATGTGATCCGGATTCTGAAAAAGGCGACGCGGTCGTTTGACGGCGGCTATGTGATGTGCGGCATGATCGGACACGGCGATCTGTTTGCCCTGCGCGACCCGAGCGGCATCCGGCCGGGCTTCTACTATCATGATGATGAAATTGTGCTGATTGCTTCCGAGCGTCCGCAGATCCAGACGGCGCTGAATGTGCCAGTTGAATCCGTGAAGGAGATCGAGCCGGGGCATGCGCTGGTGGTGAAACGTACCGGCGAAGTGGTGATGAAAGAGGTCAATAAACCGCTGGAAAAAACGCCGTGTTCATTCGAACGGATCTATTTTTCCCGCGGAACTGACAAGGATATTTATCAGGAACGCAAGAATCTCGGCCGTTCTCTGGTGCGGCGGGTGATGGATACGGTGGATTATGATCTGGAAAATACCGTTTTTTCCTATATCCCGAATACGGCGGAAACTGCCTTCCGCGGGCTTGTGGAAGGTGTGAAGGATCTGGTGACTGAGCGCACGAAAGGGCAGTTGCTTCAGGACGGTGGGCGAATGAGTGCTGAGCGCATTGACGAACTGCTCTCATTTCAGCCGCGCGTTGAAAAGCTGATGACCAAAGACGCCAAGCTGCGCACGTTTATTACGGCCGATGCCGACCGCAACGATTTGGTGGCGCAGGTCTATGACACCACTTACGGCATTGTGAAGCCCAACGACACCCTTGTGATTCTTGACGATTCTATTGTGCGCGGTACGACGCTGCGGACCTCCATTCTCCGTATTCTCGACCGCCTCGGCATGAAAAAAGTCGTGATTGTTTCATCAGCTCCGCAGATTCGGTATCCCGACTGCTACGGCATTGATATGTCGAAAATGAAGGATTTCATTGCGTTTGAAGCTGCCGTGGAACTGGTTCGTGATACCGGCCGCGAAGAGTTGCTGGAAGACATTTTTATGTCCTGTCTGGACGACGAGGAAAAACCAATGATCCAGGCCGAAAACCAGGTGAAAAAGCTGTTTGAGCCTTTTACAGCCGATGAAATTTCCAAGAAAATCGCTGAAATTTTAACGCCCAAAGGCATGAAAGCCGAAGTGGAAATTATTTACCAGAGCATTGAAGGGCTTCACAAAGCCTGCCCGAATCACAAGGGCGACTGGTATTTCACCGGAAACTATCCGACGCCCGGCGGCCACCGCGTAGCCAACCGTTCATTCATCAATTTCATGAAAAAAAGCGACGCCCGCGCATATTAATCAGCTCTGCTGATGGCGTATGGGTTAGTCCTGTGCCTTGGTTTACCGATTTTACAGGGAAGACGTGTTCTTCATGGATCATTTCAATTCTCCTAAGCGCTTGAAGAGCACGTCGGGTCTTCAACTCAGTTTCATCTTTTCCAGATAAAAGATGTTATGCTTGCTTCACGTGTAACAAATTCGCGGGAAGCATGCTGGTAGCTTTATTTTTTTAGACTGATGAGCCGTCGAATTCCGGTTGATTATGATCTGTCAGGTGAGAGCCAGGATCGTTCGATTTCTTCGATGGTTCGGCCTTTGGTTTCGGGCATGAGGAATTTGACCATGAGCAACAGCAGGATGAGTTCTCCGGCAAAAATAAAGTAGAGGGTGCCCGGCGGTGCGTTGGCTTCTACGATGGGAAATAACTGGGCGACGGTGGCGCTGGTCAACCAGATGAAGACGGTGGCCAACGATATCGCTTTACCGCGTACGCGGTTGGGGAAGATTTCGGAGACGACCACAAATTTTACCGGTCCCAGTGCGCACGCAAAGAAGGCGATGAACATATTGATGGCTATGACGATGGGCCAACCCATGATGCCGCGGGCAAAGAACGTTCCGATTAGAAGCATGGAGAGCATGGATCCACTTGCTCCAACGGTCAGCAGTTTGCGGCGTCCGGCGGAGTCGACAAAGAACAGGGCGAAGATGGTGGCAATGAAGTTGATGATGGCGATGATGGAAAATCCGCCGAGCGATCCGCTGAGTCCGAGCCCGGCATCTTCGAAAATGCGGGGGCCGTAATAGAAAATAACAGATACGCCGCAGGCTTCAGAAAGAACACAAATCAACACCGCCAGAATTAAGGGTTTACTCAGGCGCCGGGTAAAAAGGTCCGCAAAATGAACCTCACCTTCTTCGTTCAGTGTCTCTTCGATTTCAGCCCGGATTGTTGCCGCTTTCCGAGGGCCGTTGATTCGGGCAAGGATGGATTCGGCTTTTCCGGATCGTTGATTTTTGACCAGCCAGCGCGGGCTTTCCGGAATGAAGAAAGCACAGATGAGAAATAAGATGCCGGGCAGGGCTTCAGCCATAAACATGGCCCGCCAGTTTTCATCGACAGCAAACTGTTTCCAGAAGCTGGATAAAGCGTTCGAATCTGCGTTGTTTTGTGCAAAATTAAAAATGCCCCAGTTGGCAAAAACGCACATGACGATACCGATGGTGATCGTGAGCTGGAAAAGGGTGACCATGCGGCCGCGGTGTTTTTCGGGAGAGACTTCGGAGATATAGAGCGGGCAGATCATGGTCGCCGCGCCGATGCCGATCCCGCCCAGCAGGCGCGCCATGATCAGTTGGTCGGCACTGCCGGCGAGTCCGCTCCACATGGCCGAAATAAAGATCATGATAGAGGAAATCATGAGCGTGATTTTACGTCCAACTGCATCCGATACCGGGCCGGCTATGCCGGAGCCGACCGCACAGCCCCATAGCACACAGCTGACGAACCAGCCCAGTTGCGCTTCAGTGAAGCTGAACTGTTTTTCGACCTGACTGGTTGTGCCCGAAACAACAACTGCATCATAACCGAAAAGAAGCCCGCCGCAGGCTGCGACCAGGCAGATGAACCAGAGATAGGCCATTGAGCCGCTACTCGTGCTGTTTGCTTCCATGATACATAATCCTTCCAGATGTTTAAAAAATAGAACGGGTAACAAACAGTATCCAGAATGCGGTTAGGGTCCGCCATGGATAAAGTAACGGTTGAAATGGATAATTCCCCGACCGCATTTTCCGGTGAATGTTTTCGAACCTTTCCGTCAGGAGAGACTTCTGGATATGCCAACAATAAAAATGCCGGTTACCGTCAGTCCGTAGCCTATCCCTTCAAGCGGCGGAAGTTCGGTCGGGGAGAGCAGGGTTATTTTTCCGGAAGGGGCCCGGGCCTGCATTAAAACGGCGGAGAGCATGACCAGGACAATGATGCAGGACATAATGAGCCCAAGTGAAGCGCCCCGTACATCGGCCCAGCACATCAGATATTGCGCGGTGACGATGGTCAGCGCGATGCCGGCAATCCATCCTGCTGAAGGAAGAGCATGCACCAGTGCGAATTTCGCTTTTTTCAGGCAGATCACTGTTCCGACATTGGTAAACGCTGCGAGCAGTACAATTAAAACATTTTTCATGTCATGCGTCCTTTTAAAACGATACAGGCCTTCTTTTCCGGTCCGAGGTTTGCAATGGCGGTTTGCAGCAGATCAGCGCCATGGTTGCGCGTGATCAGCGGTGTGTTTTCAAAAGGCCATCGTTTTTGCAGTCTTCGGTATTTATCCGTTGCGAGGTTGTTGAATGCACACAGTTCCCAGCGTTCAATCTGCTCCGACCAGTGTTCCTTCAGAAACCGGGCAATGGCTCTTATATTTGCTCTGCTGTCGGTGGCCCCGGGAATCAGCGGTGTGCGGATCCATAGTTTAAGTCCGGGGTGCTTCGCGGCATAAGCGCTGATTCTGCGGAAGTTTTCCAGCGTCTGCCGATTATCCCTTCCGGTCCATTGTTTGTGTAGATTCGGATTCATGATTTTCAGGTCGAAGAGCATCAGGTCGGTGTGGGGCAGGACCATGGCAACCGCGCGATCTGATGCTGCGCCGCAGGTATCGATTGCTGTGTGGAATCCGGCCTGTCTGCAGCGCTGAAGCAGGGCGGAAACAAAGACGGGCTGCTGCAGCGGTTCGCCTCCACTGAAGGTGACACCGCCGTTTTCAAAAAAGTCGGCATCGCGTTGGATTTCGATGAAAAGCTGTTCTTCGGTCCTGGTCTGGCGCAGTTGTTTCAAGGCCTTGGATGGGCAGTCTTTCACGGTTTTCAGGTTGCCGTTCCAGTTTGAATGATGTGTTCGTTCTCCGGTCTCATTGAAGCAGAATCCACATCCGATGCACTTCGATTCATCGAGCCAGATTTCCTGTTCTGATGACTGGCTTTCGGGATTATGACACCACGCACAGCGCAACGGACAGCCTTTCATAAAGACTGTGGTGCGCAGTCCCGGGCCGTCGTGCGTCTGCATGCGTTTAATGCTGAAGGTATGGCCGGTCACTGGAGCGATTCGTAGTTTGCGCGCTCGATGAACTCCTTCTGAAACTGGCGATCCATCTTGGTGAAGTGGGCGGAATAGCCGGTGACCTTAACGACGATATCGTCATATTTTTCATCCTCGGGATGTTCATAGGCCTTTTTCAGATCTTCGAGGTCAAAAATATTGAGATTGATTTGAACCCCGCCTTTTTTAAAGAAGGTTCGGGCAAACTGCTCGACGAGTTCGCCTCGGTTATTCTCTTCCGGAAAATAACTCGGGTGGAGTTCGACCTGAAAGGAGCCGCCCTGATATTTTGCAAAGTCGAGTTTGCAGAATGAGTTTGCTGTGGCGGTCATGCCCTTACGGTTTCGTTTATGCATCGGGTTCATTCCGTGTGCCAGCGGTTCGCTGCGTTTCCGGCCGTCCGGTGTGGCGCCGAGATAGGGGCCCGCGACGGTGTGGCCCTGATACTGAAAAAGGGATACACGGAAATGACCGCCTTTGATACAGCGCTTGGATTCCATCGTTTCACGGATCTGTTCTGAAACCTGAACGGCCATGGCATCGACGTTATCCTCATCGTTTCCAAACTTTGGAAGGTTCAGCAGTACCTGACGCATAATTTCTTCGTTCTCACCGGTCCAGTCGGATGCACAGGCATCGCGCACCTGTTTGAGTGTGAATCTTTTCTGTTCAAAAACGGCGGTTTTGAGGGCATACATCGAATCAGCGACATTCGGAACGCCGAGAATGTTGACTGATGGATAGTTGTAGTCGACGGCATCGAAATCGGTCACATCGCGGCCTTTTTCAATGGGTCCGTGTGAAACCAATGAGGTGATCATTTCCGGCCAGAGGCTGGCGTGATATTTGTAGGCTTCATTTTTAAACGCCACTAAGGCTTCGGCGGTTTGATCCACTTCTTCGCAATAGAGTGTCCAGAAGGCATCCCAATCCCTGATGTTCTGATCTATGGCTCGATCTATGGTCCGTTGCATCGGAGAAATGAGTACAATGCAGTTGACGTCCTGGTCCTGATATTCGCGTCCCGGAATACAGTACCACTGGCATCCGCTATACGAGGTGTTCAGGGCATGGGCTTCGTTGAATCCGGTACGTAACTGGCTGGCCACCATTACGTCGGAATTGAGCAGTGCCGGAACACCGCAGCCATGGCGGCCGACAACATCGCATGCATAGTTGAAAAATGCCGGGTCCATGTCGGCGTGCCATTGGACGCCGAACTGATTGTAGCCGCCGACCATGTCGTAGGCTTCGAGTCCGATCCAGCTCATTTCACTGGTTGCATCGGAACCGTCTTCCTTTCGGCCGCCGTAGGAGAGATGCGGGCCGTATTTCAGGTACCACTCGCCCAGCAGTTCGCGGGCGCGTTCGCGGTTGATGCGACCTGCGGTTTTGTCTTTTTCGTAAAACGGCATGAGCAGCTGGTCGAAACGGCCGTAGCCGTTGCCATGTCCGTTGATGCGTTCCACAACCATGTAGAGCATAATCCACTGGAGGGCTTCGTGGTAGGTTCCGGGAGGGTCACAGACTATGTTTGAACAGTTTTGAGCAACAATTTCATAGGAGGTTTTGCGCTCCGGATCGGTTTCATATTCGGCGAGCTGAGCCGCTTTTTCGGCGTGGCGCTGTACGAAATCGATGACAGCCAAAACAATCTGTTCGCTGGCCGAGAGGTAGGTGGCGGATTTTTCGTTGCCGAAAGATTCGTGTTTATTGCGCGAGGTCCGGACTTTTTCAAGGAGTCCGCCCCATCCGAGTTTGAGACCGATCGAGAGATCGGGGCAGCAATGAGCCAGACTGAACCCGCCGGCACCCAGCGCACGGGCTTTCAAACCTAGTTCGGCGTGAGATTGGGGATATTTATAATAGCGCGCTTCATCGAGCTGCCAGTGAAATTCGCCAACGATCTGTTCGTAGGGATGAACTTCCGCTTCGGAGTGACGTAGAAAAAAGGCATAGTCTTCCGCCCAATTGGTGACGGTCGGTTCATAGCCTTTTACTTTGGAGGGCATTTGATCGGCAAAAGGAAAAGGACCGCCGCCGTCAATGCGCGCGGTGTGGTCGCCAATGTTGATGCGTTCATCTTCGTCGGCGGCCTGTTCGCCGGTGGCCGCGGCGAAGGTTTCGGCTTTGCCCGACCAATGGTAGATTAAAAACTCAGCGTTGTCGCAGTAGATGTCCTTTTTATGATTTTTTGCCAGCCAGTCGCGGCGGTCGATTAACTTTTTGATACGGTTATTCGGTTTAAAGACGCTGTTGTGCAGGTCGGCGCTGTAGGTACGCTTTTCGGTTCTATAGTCAAAGGTTTGCATATCCATTCTCCTGATTGGTCCCTATGTTTTACCGTCCGGGAAATTAAATTCACCATGGACAAGCTGTTGAATAAGATGGATAATAACCCGATATGATAGAGAAAATGCCAGTGGCGTGTGAGGCGGAGGTGTTGCGGCTCCTTCGTGAAAACGGATTACAATGTGCGAAACTGTCCGATCTGTCGTTGCCGGACATCCGGCATGCGCAGCGCGGTGCTTTTCCGGATATGCGCATGGCACATCTTGCAGCCCATCTGCGGGATGAATTTCTGAGCCGGCCTCTCACAGAAGATCTGCTCTGTACGCGGGTCGGTTTTCAGGGGCCGTCACCGGCCCATTATATTCCCCGGCCGGCAGGGAGTTATGATCACATTCTGATTTACTGTACGGAAGGCCGCGGCTGGCTGGACATCGATGAGCAGGTTCGTTCGGTTGAAAAGCACGAGGCCTTTCTGATTCCGGCACATATTCCGCATCGCTATGGCGCTGACCCAGAGCGGCCGTGGTCTAATTTCTGGGTACACTTTCAGGGGAGGCAGGCCGGTGCTTTTGCCCGGCAGATCGTTCCGGACCCCGGAAATCCGGTGATCCATCTGCCTCGGCATCCTGAGATGATTGCCTGTATTGAGCAACTTTATCAGTTTATGAGCCGGGTGCACACCCATCAGACGCTGGTGGCGGCCGGCGGAGCTCTCAGTCAGCTGCTCGGGGTCATTCAATTGCATATGCATTCTTCAGAATTACGGTTGAGAACAGCGGATGAAAATCTTGATAAAACAGTGGAGTTTATGCACCGCAATCTAAGCCGTAAACTCGGTCTGAAAGAATTGGCCGGAATTGCCGGAATGAGTATGAATCATTACGGGGCGCTTTTCAGAAAGCGCTACAGCAGTACGCCGATTGACTACTTCAACCGTCTGAAAATACAGCGGGCCTGCGAGCTGTTGGTTACGACCAACCTCCGGGTCGGTGAAGCGGGAGAGCAGCTGGGGTTTCCGGATCCTTATTATTTTTCCCGTCTATTTAAAAAAATCATGGGTGTGGCTCCGCGCGATTACCGGTAGCGTTCGCGCAGCAGTTTCATCATATACAGATTAATATCCCACTGGTTGGAAATCGGCTGCTGGGTCAGGGGCAGCTGCTGGGTGTAGGGCCAGGGGCCGAATTCGCAGGTGATGGTCAGTTGCGCGGAACCTTTTTTCCGGTGCGTTTCTACAATACGGTCCCACCAGCCGAGAAAGCGTTCAACAACCGGCCCGTTTTCCGGAGCGCGTGGATCATTGATCTGCGGCCCCTGTTCGTGTCCGACGCGGGCATGGATGTGGTCTGTGCGGTTAATGGCTTCATTGATATGATTTTCCTGCCCTTCGAGCAGCGATTCCGATACGCAGCACCAGTGCGAGAAATCGGCCGTCAGCCGAAGGTCGGGCCGTTGTTTCAGGTAGTGAAAGGTCAGCAGGCCGTGATAGGGAAAACGTCCGCGGTGCGTTTCGTGTATAATCGGTACACCGGAAGCGGCGCGGATTTCCTGAGCAATATCGATGAGTTCAAGATTCTGCTCAACACGGAAGAAGTCCAGTCCGGTGTGGCAGTTCAGCAACTGCGGCCGGTAATCGGCAATGCGTTCAAGGTTTTCGCGGTAGTGTTTTTTATGTTCTTCAAAGTCGTGATGGCGTGTGCCGGAGTGCTGGGCAACATATTCAAGACCGTTTGCGTTCAGCTGGACAAGCTGGGCGTCGGCTTCATCGGCCTCAGCCGCAAGATTGAGCTCAATGCCATCGAACCCGGCATCAGCCACCTGTCGGCAGAAGGTGTTGAAATCGAGATGTTCAAAGCCCCAGTGCGGGGTGAAGAATTTGATTGTCATAGGGTTTTCTCCGGGAGTTTCGGCGTGAAGCAATAGGTTGGATCCTTCTGCTGCTTCAGGACGGTTGAAATGATTTCGCGATAGGCGGCGAGCCAGCTGGAATAGGTTTCCGGCAACTGGGTTTTTATTTTTTCGTGGAGCTTTGGCAGGGCATGAAACGGAACGGCCGGAAACATGTGGTGTTCGATGTGATAGTTCATATTCCAGTAAAGAAAACGGGTGAGCGGATTAAGGTAGACATCGCGCGTGCAGAGCCGATGATCGCGTACGTTTACTTCCATGCCGATATGCTGAATCAGATCCAGTGAGCGGCCGAGCGGGGCTCCGTAAAAGCGGGCAAAGATGGTGTAGACCGCCGGCAGCCAGCTGTTGAATATAAAACAGGATGCAATGATGAGGCTGTGCCCCAGCAGCCACCAACGGGAGCTCCAGATCATTTTATTCCATTCATTTTTCGGGACGATGCTCCGGGTTTCCTTATCCAGGATGCCGAGCGCGTGACGGGCGATCGGGATCGGATTGAAGAGTCCGACTGCGATAAATTTCGGCAGCATTTTCCACAGGGTGATGGTGCGCTGGATTTCAATTTCCGGATCGTCCTCTTCGTAATAGGTGAAGTTATGATGCTGCAGATGACCGTAGCGGTTGTGCACCATTTCGACGCCATTGAAAAAAGAAGAAATCCAGCACCAGAACCCGTTGAGTTTTTTGTTTTTGAAGGGCGTGCCGTGAAAGGTTTCATGCATCATGTGGTTCCAGAAACAGTAAACTGTGCCATAGATGAAAAAGGCCGGGATCATCCAGACCGTTCCAATGGAAAAATACGCAGCCGTTCCGAGACCGATAAGCAGGGTCAGATAGAGTGCGGTGTGGATAATGCCGGCGATATCGCTCTTCCGCATCAGTTGTTTCAGTTCCTCCTTCGGTACGTCGCATTTGTACCAGCGCGGTTTGTCGGTTGCTTTCATGATCTCTCCCGGATTTGTTATTGAGATGAAATATAGATAATCCGAAAGAGAATCCCATGGACGCAATCCTGCGATAGATGGACAATTGCACGGTTACATTTTTTCCAAAGGTTGGAAGAGTGGCTATTCGCAGGGCATCGGTGATGGAGGCAGATGGCGGTTAGGTATTTATAGTTGAATATTTGCGGGGTCTTTAATTTCCTGAGGGACAGATCCATAGATGATTTTCTTGGTTTTCAGATCAACGACCCATAATGCCGGAGGACATAATTTTCCCGTCAGCAGGGCTGGATGAAACATTAATTTATAATCGTGACCTGCCTGGGTGCAGAATGTGATTTTACCTAAATCGATATCGCTTTGTCCGTCTGTAGCATCATAGGTGATGACCCCGGTGCTGTTTGCTACTTCCCAAAGGGATTTGTCTAAATTGTGTCTGTAAAAGAGCTTTATTCGGGTCTGCCCGGGAAGCACATCGATTGTTTTTGGATAACCCTTGAATTCCGTTCCAATGGTTTTCCCGTTACATTCGGTTATCAATAAAAGTTCCATACGAGAGGGCATCCCCATTTTTACATAACGAACAGCTTCAATTGTTGCAAGTTCACTGGAAGGTCGTTTCGGTCCGTCATAGGTTTGAGTTGTTCCGCATCCTATGAGGAAGAGAGGGGCTAAAAACAGAAAGGTTAATTTCATTTTCGGTTCCTTGTATTTTCCTGTCTAACAGCGTGTTTAATTTGCGCAGGAAGAAGCTGTCAGTAAAGCCGAGAGTATCCGGTGTCCGTTGCGGTCTGAATCCGGAGAAACTAATTCTCCGGATTCATCTCTTTTGAGGGTGATGACTTGTTCCTGTTCAGAGGGAATGGGGGGCTGCATTTTTTACATGCTGAAAACCAGGCCGAGGTTTGCAACGATATCCTCGGAGTCCAGGCTGTATGAGAGGCCGGCTTCCCCCATAAACCGTGCGGTGAACCAATAGCCGGCTGAAGCGGTGAAGGCGATGTCGTCTTCATTGTCGATATTGATATAATCACCGCGAATTCTGCATAAAATATTTTCCGAAGCTTCAATTTCAATGCCGGCCCCCGCATTAAGACCGGTATCGGTTTCATGTTCTTCGGATCCCGCGATTTCGAGTTCTGAACGGACTGCGCCAACTCCGGCACTGATGAATGGATTAACGGTTTCACGGGGGGAAAAATGATAAAGCAAACTTGCTCCGCCGGAAAGTGTTGTTGTATCGATATTGACTCCTGCGGTGTCTCCATCTGCCGTAAGATATGATCCTGTAATATTCAGATCGATATTGCTGTGCACGGCGATGTTTACAGCCCCTTCAAACCCATACCCGTATCCCAGGACATCGTCTGAAAAGTTATCGCCGAATTTGACCATGCCGAATGCCCCTCGAACATGGTTCGTTCCGAGTAAGGTCTTCGCGTTTGATGTCTGAGCGGTTATGGCCATTACCATGATTGCTCCGAGAATTATGTTATTTGTTTTTTTCATAGATCTTTCTTTTCTGTGCTTCAGTACCTGATTGCCATGCAGAGACAGTGTGTAGGGGGATTCCACCTCATTGAATGTATTAGACTCCGGCAGCGTGTTTAATACATTCCTGATGTGCAACTGAGTGGCAATACGGGAATATTCCCTGATTCCACTGTTTCTGCTGATTGTTTGTGAACCGTAACGAATCTTTTCCGGTGGTGTAAAGAGTGATATGGGGGCGGAGTGCGGGCGTTGTGCTGCTATGCCGTTATACGGCATTCCGTTTGCGGTGAAATCTGAATCCGAGGATCAGAATGATAGCACTTAGTATAAACGGCCAAATATTAAGCAGGGCTACAGCGAACCAAAGCAGATTGTTCCATCCGTTGCCGAACCCATTTTTGAAATATGCGCTGAATCCGGGGGAATCATCCAGATGAATATAATAGGTAATGTCCAGTGTACTCAAAATGATCCGGTCATCCAGTCGTTTGAGTTGTCCTTCGGCGCTTTCAATCTCTTCCCTTACGTTTGCGAGCTGTTCTTCGATGTTCAGTATATCGGTAACATCCCGGGCATCGGAGAGCAGTTCCCGGTAACGCGTCTCGAGTTGCCTTTTTACAGAGAGTCTGGTTTCTATATCGAAATACTGATCGGTGACATCTTCAATTTCGATGACGCGTTGATCGATGTGTTTTGCTCCTTTTGAAATGTCCGAAACCAGCGCATCAAAATGTTCTGCAGGCACCCGAATTTTGAGATCCTGATTGGATGTTTTTTTGTCGTAGCCGTAATAGAGCCTTTCTTTGGCGATGAATCCGTCATACCGCTTGACGGTGTTCTCAATTTCCCGGCGGGTTTTATCCAGATTATGGCACTCGAATGAAAGGTCGCCGGTTTTGATCAGTTTCCGGTTTTCCGGTTGTATAATATCGATCGGTGTCGGGGGACAGAATCGTTTTTCTTCTTTAGCAATTGTCGAACTCGTGACGATCATTCCTTTCAGTCCAATAAGGAATGCCGGGATCAGGATGAGCAGGATAGAAAAGATGATCACGGTTTGTTTTTTCATGGTCGTTCCTTTGCGGCTGGAGCGGGCATTGTTTCTAATGTTAAACGCATGCCGCCTTGTGTTTCTTTAATGAACTATCCGGCTGAAGATATTCAGCCTGTATTTTGAAAGAGCTTAAGGGGTTTTCGGGGGCAGAATGCGTACGGCATATTGGATGCTGAAGCGTTGGTTGTCCGGGTCTTTAAATTTATCCAGTGTTCCGAGTGAAACCCATTTGCCGAAGGACTGCTGAATTTCAGTATCGAGCTGTTTTTCTGAAAACACGGGCATGTGAACGGTTTGCTCTGCAATAGTCATCGGCTGGGATCCTTTGAGCCGTTTGATCTTCAGGTCGATCTGATAGGTGATATGGTCAGCTTTGGTTTCAATGAGGTTCAGATCGATGGTGGTTCCCAGCGGATAGTTTTTTTTGATGAGTTTTATTTTTCCGTTTTTGAGGATGAAATTTTCGGTAAGCGAAACCGGTTTGGTTTCGTTGAGAGAGCAGGGGGTGTTCAGCCCGGTGCGGATGACAGGGTACTCAATAATGTGGGTTTCCGGATCTGAAAGCGTGTCTTCAATCTTATCGACAGTGTGGCCGAGAGAAAACAGGATGGATGTCCCCAGCTGTGTTTCATGATCGATGTTTCTAAAGGTGTAATGAGGGGGCTTTACGGAAACTTTCAGCTCAAGGATCTGAACGGTATATTTGTTTTCATGTGGGGCGGGGTTGGACGGAGGAGTTGAACAGCCGTTAATGATGAATGCCGCAAATAAAACCGAGATCCATTTTATCATACTGATTCTCCTTTTTTGAAAGTCCGTTTATCCGCTCAGCACTGAGAGGTCTGTTTTTTTGGATAATATAGATATCAATTAAAATTATCAGTCTTTGTTTTATGTGTAAAGAACGGCAGGCGGGTTTCACCCGGGCCGGGCCGGAAGCTGTCGAACTGCCGGTTTTCGCCGAGCGTGGTGCATCGGGATTTTAGCGGAGTTTCATCTGGGCGAGGCAGGCTTTAAAGTCGCCGGGCAGGGGAGCGGTGGCACGGACGGGTTTGCCGGTTTTGGGATGGGGAAAAATGAGGCGGTAGGCGTGAAGCATCTGACGGGGCTGCTCTAATGAAAGTTCGTTGCCAGTTCCGGCATATTTTTTGTCGCCCATAACTGGGTAGCGTTTGTCGGCGAGGTGGCGGCGAATCTGGTGGGTGCGGCCGGTTTCGATACGTAACTCGAGATAGGAGGCGTGCTTTTTGGAGTCGAGCGTTTTGACGAGGGTGGTGGACATGTAACCTTCGATGTCGGTACGGATTTCTTTCCAGCTGGAGGGAAAGTGACCGATGGTGACGGCGCGGTAAATTTTCATGATATCCCGGCCTTGAAACATGGGAATCATGGTTTCTTTGGCTTTTGCGGATTTAGCGAAGATGACGCATCCGGAGGTTTCTTTGTCGAGCCGGTGGACGGCGACGATGTTCGGGTTCTTTTCCTGGACGCGCAGTTTGGCCTCGATGGAGTTGTCGTCGGCGTTGGTGACGAAGTAGGCGGGTTTGTTGACGATGAGGTAGTCGGCGTCTTCCCAGAGGATCGCGATTTTTTTGGCTTCGGGTTTTTTGAAGTCGCTGACGAGGATTTCGATACGGTCGTCTTCGTGGACTTCATGTTTGCGGATCCAGACGCGTTTGCCGTTGACGAGGACTTTTTTGTCGTCGATGAGGGCCTGAGCGGCTTTTTTGGAAATGTCGAGCTGTTCAGCAATGAGAACGAAGAGACGTTTGCCTTCGTCGTTGTAATGTACGGTAAAGATCTGCTTTTTCATAATATGGTTCCTGAATTTGGGGGCGCATCATGTTTCCAATGGCTGGAAATTACAAGAGGCGCACTACTTTTTCTGTGCGAGCCAGATGGTATGGCGGCGGCCTTTGGTCTTTCGGGCGCGTATGGTTTTTTCTTCGACTTTGAGTCCGGCGCCGCGGAGGCGTTTGGTGAATCCGGTGTCGGGCTCGGCTGACCAGACTCCGAGGATGCCGCCGTGTTTGAGTGCTTTGACGGCGGCTTTGATGCCGCCGGCGGTGTAGAGGCGGTCGTTGTCGGCGTGGGTGAGACCGTCGGGGCCGTTGTCGACATCGAGCATGATGGCGTCAAAGACGTTGTCGGCGTTTCTGATGACGAGGGCGACATCGGATTCGTGCACGACGGTGCGGGGGTCGGCGAGGGGGTGGCCGGCGAGGTCGGCGAGGTGGGTTCGGTTCCAGCGGATGACGGCGGGGACGAGTTCGGCGATTTCGATTGTGGCGGCGGGATTGAGGGTGTCGAGTGCGGCGCGCAGTGTGAAGCCCATGCCGAGACCGCCGATGAGTACGCGCGGGTTTTCTGTGCGGGCGAGCGGTTCGCAGGCGAGCTCGGCGAGGGCATCTTCGGAGCCGTGCATGCGGCTGTTCATGAGCTCTTCGTTGTCGATGCTGATCGAATATTCAAAGGCGCGCTGGTAGAGTTTCATGTGACCGCCGTGGTTTGGTACGTCGGCTTCGTCTAATAATACCCAAGGATTCATAGAGACCTGTTCGGTTGAAAGTGGAAAAGCGCGGGAGTGTGGTTCCAATGGGTGGAAATTACAAGTCCGGCTTTTTCAAGGGGTGGAAAATGCCATTATTGGTAAGGAGAAATGCTTTCGGCGGGCGTTTTAACGTGGGTCCGAATGAAGATTCTATGAATTATCATTTTTTTAAGAATATTTGTGTAAGTCGGCTGATGTCGCAGGGTTCGGGGATAAGAAAATCTGTTGAGCGTGTCCAAAATATGTTTTTTCCTAACTTAGACCTTTCTCCTGAAGTTTTTTTCACCTATATTTCGGCCTTATTTCTGGATACTCGAATCTCGAGCCCAGGTAGAGGGGTAAGACAGAATGTTTTATTGCCCGTTTTGGTGTTTCGGGGGGCGTCGGAAGGCGTTCCCGGACTTGAAAGAACGAGGAATCAGTTTGGGACTGTTTAAGATGCTAACGAAAAAAGCCGGACGTTTTTCTGTAATTCGTCAACTCGTACTCGCCATCGTCCTGTTGGGTTCTGCAACCTGTGCCTTTTCGGCAGAGGATGCACCCACTGCCGGTGAAATGCTGAAGTCAGCCATGAAGGCGATGCAGGCCAAGCAATATGATGATGCGATCGACTGGATGTACCAGTACATCGGCGAAGTGGAGGCATCCAAGGCTCCGCGCGTCGTGGCCATTGCTCAGGATACCCGATTCAAGCTGGCATCGATTCTTATTCAGAAGGACCGCTATGATGAAGCGGCAGCGGTTCTTCAGGATTATATTGATACTCCGCTGGCGGATAAGCCACGCCAGGCAATGAAAATGCTGGCGACGTGCTATTTTGACACTGAGGCCTATGAAGAGTGTGCGACCACGGTGACCAATGCGCTGTATTACAATGAGAACCCGGTCCTGATCGCGACACGTACATCGGACGACGATGACGACGAAGAAGATTATTCCAAACAGAAAATCGAACCTGAAGATCCTTATACTCAGGATGAACTGACGACCATGCATATGACGTTGGCGGAGTCCTATTTCAATATTGAAAAATATGAAGAATGTATTCCGGCCTACTCGTATGTGATTGAGCATACCGATGATGATCAGCGCAAAGGTTTTGCGATGATGCAGGTGATTAATGCGCTGATTGAAATTCCGGCATTTGACCGTATTCTGGAGTGGGTACCTCAGCTGTACCGCACTGAGGCTCGGTATGACATTCGTGTTAATCTGGCGCTGATGAATGCTGCTGCGGCTCTTTATGATGCTGCTGAATATGACTCCGCTTTGCCGCTGTATCGTATGATTATGCCGCGCGATGAGCTGGTAAAATATCAGGAGGGTAAGCTGCGTGATCTTCGCCTTGCGTATGATATGGCCCCGGAAGAAGGAGCTGAACTGACCGAAGCTGAGAAGCTTCTTTTCGGCGGAGGAGAAGAGGAAAAACCCGCAGATGGTGAAACGGCCGCCGTGGAAGAAAAAGAGGTGCCGAAGCCGATTCGTGAGTTAGAAGCCCTTATTGATGCCCTTAAAGCGTTACCGCCGTACGAACTGAATATTCAATATCGAATGGCCGATCTCTATAAAACCGTTGAGCGGTATTGGGAAGCGCTGAAATTCTTTGAAACTGTGTATCGGGCGGATCCGACCACGGAAGTCGGTGAGCGCTGTGTTTATGAGCTGGTGGATATGCTGCTGGAAAATCTCGATGAACTTGAAAGGGCCGAAGAGCTGGCCCATGAGCACATGGGTAAATACACCGAGGGTATGACCCCGCGGCAGCTGGCCTATATGCTGACAGGTTACTATCAGTCACATGATATGATGCCCCGTATCAAAACGCTGAAGCCCTATATTGATACCTTTGTGCGAACAAATGAAGAGACGATCGTTAAGTATGATACTGAACTTTATTTTATGCAGGCGGTATCCGATCTGGTCGGTCAGAATTATGAGGAATCCGAAAAAGGCTTCAAATACGTGCTCGATGAGTTTCCGAAATCTCATCAGGAGGCCAACTGTATCTACTGGTATGCGATGTCGCAGTTATTCCTGCAGAAATATGCCGATGCCCTGACCAATTTCGATCGATATATCAGTATGTTTCCGTCTGAACAGTATGTGGACGAATGCTACTTCCAGGGGGGCGTATGTTTCTTTGGTCAGGAAATGTATGATAAAGCCAAAGAGCGGTTTACGCATGTAATTGAAACCTATCCGGATTCCTCCGTGTATCCGGAAGCCTGCAGCATGCGCGGTGACCTGCACGGTGCGTCTGATGAAGTTAACGGTCTGGATCTCGCTATCGAAGATTACGAGCGGGCCTATGTCGCCTCTAAGAAGGTAAATCAGGCCACGTATGCGACGTTCCAGGCGGCGGAAGTCTATGAAGCCGAAGAAAAATATGATGATATCCTGCGTGTGGTCGAACGCTATGAGCAGGACTGGAACGAAGAGGCCGATATTGCCAAGGCCCGGTTCTGGATCGGCAAAACGAAAATTCAACAGAAAAAATATGATGAAGCGGTGGACACCTACGTCGGAGCTATCGTCAAATACGGCGGAGACCTGCGTCAGGACGGTGTTGACCAGATGATTAACGAACTGGTTAAAATTTCCCGCATCTATCTCGATATCGAGGCACAGGACAAGCTTATTGCCGAACTCGATGAGGCCCGCGATGCGGCAGAAAATGAAACCCTGCTGCTGCGTTTGAGAGTTACACTGGCCAAACTGCTCGAAACGGAGATGGAACTTGGGTCCGAACTTCTCGCTGAGCTTGAGAGTTTTGATAATGCGTCACCGCCGGTGCTTGCTTTGATCTGCGATGCTTCCTTCGAAAACAAGGATTATGATCGTGCTGAAGAGATCCTCCGTATCTTTATCAATAAATTTGAGGATTCGGACTTCATGCGTGCCGCTTACAAGCTGCGGGCTTTCGGACAGTACGATGAAAAAGACTACGAGGGTACGCTGGCGACGATTAATGATGCGCAGGCGCTTTACGGTACGGATTACGATGTGGCATGGGCGCAGTTGCTGAAAGCGCAGGTGCTGCTTGATGAGGGTGAAATTGAAGAGGCTCGTGAAGCCAATATGAGCATTCGTACGGTTCCTTCATGGCGGGGTGTACCGGTGGCGCAGGCTACATTCCAGCTCGGTGAGGTGGAGGAACTGGCAGGGAATCTGCCTAAAGCCTTCGGCTGGTACCAGCGCACCTATTTCCAGTACAAAGGGCATGCCGGGGGCTATTGGGCGGCAGAGGGCTACTTGGCCAGTGCACGTATCCTCAAAAAAATGGGTCGGGAAAACGACGTGCGTAATACCTACCGAGCGTTGTTGTTTGATCCTTATGTGAATACTTTACCGCAGGCCGATGTGGCTCGGGAGTATCTGGGGGCCACGGAAGTGGCCGAGATTGTGGCCTATATGGATGCGGGGAACACAACAAACATCACCATTGCTGTTGAAGCTGAAATGTCAGAGGGCGGGGACGATGAGCATAAAGCCTTTTCGTCCGATGCGGCAGCAGCGTCTTCCACTGAGGAGAGCGAATAATGAAACGCGTTTTTTTGAGTCTTGTTGTACTGGGTGCAGTTGCTGCAACAGCGCAGCAGAAGCAGGTGGAGGGTCCGGCTGGTACGCCGGCCCTGCTTGAAACTGCAAACGGGAAAAAAGCTAAGGTAACGTTGCAAAAAATGGAAGCCGGTAACTTGACCTTTGTGGCCGGTTCAAGGTCAATGACGGTACCTGGCGATAAGATTAGCAGTCTGACTTTTTCCATGGGTAAAGAGGATTTCGACTTCTACCGTGAGCAGCAGGTCATCAGTGACGAACAGGTGAGTGAGGTCTTCAAACAGGAACACATTTCCACGGCGGATAAGCTCGATCTGATTTTTAAAATGGTGCTCAAAAATATTGAGCAAAGCTACAATGACGGCGATTTCCAGAAGGTCATCGATGCGACCAGTTCAGTGATGGAGAAGTATATTCAGTACATGCCGATCAAAAACAATATGCGTACGCCATTTGTATTAACGTACAATAGCTATAAGTCGCTCGGGGATTATGCAAATGCCACGCGTTATGCTGAGATACTGGCGGCGATGGATAACGATGAAATGAAGCTGATGGGTCAGGTCGGCCTGGCCCAGATCGCTCTGGATCAGGGCAATGTCTCCGCTGCGGAAAAAATTAAAGGGGAACTTCCTGAAGATGCAGTTGCTGCGGACCTTTATCTGAAGGCAGCGATTCAACGTGCCAAGGGCGAACAAAAAGATGCCATTATCACCGTTACACAGATTATTGAAGAATTTCCGAATGATGTTGAAATTCTTCCGGCCAGTGAACTGCTGGTGGCGTATTGTTATCTGGATATGACAGGAACCAACTCGGTGATCTCAACTAATTCAGCCATGAATACCGCGCGTCAGGTTAAAAATATGTATGCCGGTACGGCGGTGGCCGTCAATGCGGAAAAACTCTGGGCAGAACTTGGCGGTCGGGAAATTGAGGCCGAAGAGCAGGCGCTTAAAGCTGAGATGGAAGCCGCCAAGGTGGCTGCCGAAGAGGCTGCGAAAAAACGGAAAGCGGAGCAGAAGGCCCGGCGAGAAGCTGAAAAAGCGGCCAAAAAGGCTGATGCCGCGAATACGGATGTTAGTGAAACGACAGACAACTAAAACGGAATCTGAATAAGGAAACGGAGGCAAGATAATGAAAAAAAGACTCTTGATGGTGGCGCTGCTGGCTGTGGCTGGTGCTGCATTGGCTCAAGGTGATATTACGGATGCTGCTGCGGCGCAGAAAACGGATTTGTGGACGCTGCTGAAGCAGGGTGGATGGGCGATGTTCCCGCTGGGCGCTTTTTCGTTCTTCATGGTGGCACTGATTATTCAGAACTTTATTTCCCTGCGCCCAAAAACATTGCTGCACACGGAACAGATGCCGCAACTGCTGGAAATGATGCTTCAGAAAAAATGTAAAACGGCGCTGATCTACTGCCGTAAACATCCGTCCATGTTTACCAATACATTCGGTGCGGGTCTTGAGCGCTGTATGGATGGTGAAGAGGAAATCGATTTTGTTAAAGTAAAAGAGTCCGTTGAAGAAGCTTCGGTTGAACAGATGGCCAAACTCATGAAGCCGATCGACTATCTCTCGATCATCGGTGCTTCTTCTCCGATGCTGGGTCTGCTTGGTACGGTGTCCGGTATGATCAAAGCCTTCCATACCATGGGTTCGCAGGGTATGGGTAAACCAGAGCTGCTTGCCGCGAATATTGGTGAGGCTCTGATCACGACGGCCACCGGTCTGGTGATTGCGATTCCGTCGATGTTCTTTTTCTTCTTCTTTAAGAAAGGGTTTCAGAAGACGCTGGCGACCCTCGGTCGTAACATCGGCTATCTCTTTGACGCCCTGCAGACCGGAAAAGAACCGGTGAGCTTCATGGATCTCGAAACGCTGGAGAAAATGGAAGGCGAATAAGCCTTCTGATTCTATCGTCTGATTTTTCCAACCCCTGGAAGGTAGGGATCGGGTATGAAACTCGTACAGAAAGAGACAGAAGATCTAGAGCTGGATATGTCGCCAATGATCGACATGGTGTTCCTGCTCCTGATTTTCTTCATCGTCGCCTCGCAGGTTATCGACGAAAAACCGAAAGTGGACATTCCGATGGCCGCCTACGGTAAAGTGCCGGAAGATACAACCGGTCGTCTGATGATCTCTGTGACCAAGGATGAAAAATATTTCATTGGTTCGGATCCGGAGCCGAAAGACATTGATCAGATCAAGGAAACGATCGGTCAATGGATTGAAAGCGATCCCGAACTGCGCATCCTGATCCGCGCGGACGGTGATGTAAAATACAAGGTTAACGAAGAGATCACCCTGGCCTGTGCCGAAGTCGGTGCACAGGATCTGATCTATTCGGTATTCGAGGAGTAGGTAACCATGGATTTAATGCAACATTATGAAGAAAGTCCGCTGAAGCTTGAAATTGCTTCGCTGATTGACGTGGTGTTCCTGCTGCTTATTTACTTCATGGTCACGGCTTCGCTGATCAAGAAAGAAGCCGATATCGGCTTCATGCTCCCGGCCAATGTCGCCGTGGAGGATATGCAGGAAATTCCCGTTGAAGTTCTGATTGAAATCACTCGCGATGGAACCGTTCAGGTGGAAGGTATGCGCTTTTCTTACGACGATCGCGAACTGGAAGATCTGGTGGTACAGGTCGCTGGTCTGAAGGAAATTGCCGCATCACAGAATTCTCCGTTTTTCGTGAATGTGCTGCCTCATGCCGATGCGCTTCATCGTCGAATCATCGATGTCATGGATGCTTGTGCTGCTGCGGGGGTTAACAGTCTGACCTTCAGTAAATCGATGTAACGTATAACAGGGTACGTTGTTGGAAGTCGCCCCGCGCTCACCGGGGCGGCTTTTTTATGTATGTCCAGCAGCTCGCATTCACTTGAGGGAAAGATCCTTGTAGACCCGACAGGGAGTGTTTACATGTTGATGTAGTTTTCTGCGGCTCATTTTTTTTATGATTACACTCCTCAGATTTGGAGGCGGTAGACCAGGAATTCATGATTCCGGTCAGCGATTGATCAGCCCGTAGTGGAGTCGATTGAAGTGCACAAGCCCGGTAGAGAGAGCGGAATTGAAGGGTACACTTAGTTTTAATTGACCGGGAGCGGTTAAGACTGATTTTTCATGTTCATCGGGCTGAGGAAGATCGCGGAAATGCGGAATGTCGGGATCTATGTCACTATAAGAGGCGATTCAGGCGCACTGCAGGTCGTAACATCGATGTAATGGTTGCCTGCGACGATGGCAGGTGGCTATCTCTGATTTGCAGAATCAGAATTAATCAGTTTCGGATGGTTTAAGGTTTTATGCGCCAGAAAACTGTGGCGCGGACTTCCAATGCACGCGAATTTACGTACAATCTTCCTCTCAGTTTTAAACAGGAAATTTCATGAAAAAAACCAGAATTGACCGCCGGTTCGCCGATCTTCGTAAGCAGGGTAAAAAGGGATTTGTATCCTATCTGTCTGCGGGGGATCCGAATCTCCAGGATACTGTAGATATTGTTTTGCGCCTTGAAGATGCGGGAGTGGATGTGGTGGAGCTCGGTCTGCCGTTTTCGGATCCGCTGGCTGACGGACGTGTGAATCAGGAGGCCGCAACACGTGCGCTCGAGGCGGGGGCCACCTTTGAAGGCGTTTTGGAATGCATTGCGAATATCCGTGAACGCTCGGAAATTCCCATGATTTTTTATGCCTATATGAATCCGTTGCTGGCACGCGGGTTTGAGCAATCCATTGAAATGGCGGCTCAGTCCGGCATTGATGGATTCCTGCTGCTTGATCTCCCGCTGGAGGAAGCCAAACCTTATAAGGGGGCTCTGTCAAAAAATGCACTCAACGGGATCCAGCTGGTAACCCCGACAACGCCTGATGACCGTATTGGAAAAATTGTAAAGCAGGCGACTGGTTTCATCTATTGCGTATCGCGTGAAGGGGTGACCGGTGTGCAGGACTCCATTGCGGAAGGAGCCGGAGCGCTGGTAGAACGGATCAGAACTCATACTGATCTTCCGGTTGCACTTGGATTTGGAATCGGAACGCCGGATCAGGCGCGAGATGCCGCCGGACTGGCCGATGCTGTGGTGGTGGGCAGTGCCATCGTAAATGCCTTTCACCATAATCCGCACACTGCTGAAGGCCGGGCTGATGCTGCCGCTTTTGTGAAAACGATGGTTGATGCGGTCAAAGAAGTTTAGTGCTCGATGCTTAAAACCTAGAATCTCAAACGAAAATAACCGGGGATTATTATGGCAGGACGTTACGCAGTAATTATGGCAGGCGGAAAAGGGGAGCGTTTCTGGCCGCTCAGCACATCGAAACATCCGAAACAGCTGTTGGCACTGGTCGGCGACAAACCGTTGATTGCACAGGCTGTTGACCGGCTGGACGGGCTGGTTCCGCCGGAACATGTTTTTGTCGTAACGAATGCGGATTTGGTGGATGCCACGCGGGAAGCGGCTCCGTTGCTCCCGCCGGAAAATATTGTCGGAGAGCCGATTGGCCGTGATACCGCCGCTGCGGTGGCCTGTGGCGGTGCGTTGGTGAAAGCCAAAGATGAAAACGGGGTTTTTGCGGTGCTCACTGCCGATCAGGTGATGGGCGATCTCGACATCTTTTCCAATACGCTTAAAGGCGGGATGGATCTTGCCGAAGCAAACGATATTCTGGTTACGATCGGAATTAAACCGACCTATGCTGCAACCGGTTTCGGTTATATTGAATCCGGCGCGGATTTTCAGGCTGCAGAGGGTGTGGCGTTTAAAAAGGCGGCGCGTTTCGTCGAAAAACCGGATGAAGACACGGCGACTGAATATCTCGAAACCGGAAAGTTTTTCTGGAATTCAGGAATGTTTATCTGGTCTGTTCAGGCTCTGGAAAAAGCATTCGGTGCCCATTGCCCCGAAATGCTGGAGCTTATGAAGACGCTTACCGGCTATGCTGCTGATGGAAAAATTATTGAAGGTATGGAGGCCACGTATCCGGATCTCGGAAAAATTTCCGTCGATTATGCCCTCATGGAAAAAGCCGATAACATTGTCATGGCCTGCGGTACGTTCTACTGGGATGACGTCGGAGCCTGGCCGGCTCTTGAAAGTCATTTTGATCAGGATGCAGCAGGCAACACACCGATCGGTACCGTTGAAACGCTCGATGCCGAAAACAACATTATCCTTTCGAAAGATCACCTGACTGCAGTGATCGGGGTGAAGGATCTGATTGTTGTTCAGGCTGAAGGAGTAACACTCGTTTGCCCGAAAGACCGTGCTCAGGATATCAAAAAAATGGTGGTTTCCCTGCGCGAAAATGGATCGTACGACGCGTTGTTATAGGGAAAGTCTGCAGGAAAATGGTGCCGGGGGCGGGACTCGAACCCGCATGACCGAAGCCGGGGGATTTTGAATCCCCTGCGTCTACCAATTTCGCCACCCCGGCGTGTGGTGGAAAGCCAAGGAAGATAGCAAACTGGCACGCGTTGGCAACTGATTTTAATGCTTCAAATTTAAGTCTGAATTTCGCAGGCAAACCACGAGCCCTTGCGATGCATATTTCTGCATCGGCTTTATCGGGTCAGCAGAGCTTCAGCCTTCGGAATATCGTCCGGAACGTCAACACCGATGCCGAAGTCTTCGGTCTGAATCACCTTCATTCGGCAACCCATATTCAGGGCCCGGAGCTGTTCAAGTTTTTCCAGATTTTCCAGTTCGCACGGGGGCTCTGCAACCAGTTTAAGCAGATATTCACGACGGTAGGCATAGATGCCGATATGGCGCCAATAGATTCCAGCCATTGAAACGTCTTTCACTTCGCGGATGTGCGGAATGGCGGCGCGTGAGAAATAGAGCGCCTGACCATGCCGGTTGAAAATCGCTTTAACCACGGAGGGATCGGTAATCTGAGTGGCGTCGGTAATGGGCGTGGCGGCGGTGGCCATATCCCATTCGTTCGAAAGAATCTCCTCGGCCAGCTGGTCAATCAGTTTCGGGTCAATCAGCGGTTCGTCTCCCTGTACATTAATTACGGCATCGATTTCCAATGATTGGACCGCTTCAGCAATCCGGTCGGTGCCTGAAGGGTGGTCGGGACGGGTCATGGCTACCGTGACCTCCGGAAGGTCCAATGATTGGACGCAGTCTGCAATACGCTGATCATCGGTGGCTACGATGACGGCATCGAGTTTTTCTGCCTGCTTAACGCGTTCAACGACCCACTGAATCATGGGTTTACCGGAAATCAGCGCAAGGCTTTTACCCGGGAAACGGGTGGAGCCCCAGCGGGAGGGAATGACGCCGACAATTTTATGCATGATGGGTTCCTTTCAGGTAAGAACTGAGAATCCGCCCGATATTTTGGCTGAACGGTGTCTGCTGCAACTGAGTGCATGCCGCCAGCCGGCTGAGGTCCAGCCGGCAGTTTTTCGGCCGCGGAGCACCGGACGGGGGGTCGAGATTCGCTGAGATATGTTCGGTGTTCAGGTGCAGGGCTTCGCCCATGATCCTGAGCATTTCAAATTTGGTGAGGGCTTCGTTTCCGCTGAAGTGATAGATGCCGGAAGCCTTTCCAAGGGTTGGAAGTCCGTTCCGCAGCGTTGCGGCAATATCACCGACGTAGGTCGGGAACCGGATGGCCCAGTGGTCTTCAGCAGCGGGGGCAGGATTCAGCAGTTTATACAGCATCAGCGTAACCGGGGATTCTTCGATATTTTCCACTTCTCCGTACAGAATCGGAACACGCAGAACGATGTGATCGGCCGAAGCGGAAAGGGTTGCCAGCTCGCCGTCGCGTTTGGTCTGTCCGTAAAAATTGAGCGGATTTGTTTCTGCATCCACCGCATAAGGCGGCTGGGTGCCGTCGAACACATAGTCCGTGGAAATATAAATCATTTTAGCGCCGAATTCTGCGGCACAAGTAGCGATTGTTCGTGTGGCATCCACATTTAACCGCTGTGTCAGATCCTGCCGGTTTTCACAGATGTCGGGTTTCCGTTCCGCTGCGGTGTGTATAATTAAATCGGGTTTTATCTGATCAAACGCAGCGCGAACGGCGAGGGCATCGGTCAGGTCAAGTTTGAGGTCGTTTCCCTGCGCCCGGCTCCAGGCGCAGGTGACGGGATCGAGGTCGGCAAAGGCTGTTGTGCAGGCACGGCCGAGCAGCCCGCTGGCTCCGGTGATCATGATGTTCATGCTTAAATCTCGTCGGCGTGTTTCTTCATGTAGCAAAACAGTTCCTGCTGTGTACAGGTGGCGGTGCCGAGTTTGCCGACGACTACACCGGCGGCAAAGTTGGAGAGCTCTGCGGCTTCGAGATAGGATGCTCCGCAGGCGAGGGCGAGGACATAGGTGGCGATTACCGTATCGCCGGCCCCGGAAACATCGAACACTTCGCGGGCGCGGGTGGGAATGTGTTTCGCTTTCTCTCCCCGGTTCAGAAGCAGCATGCCGTGGGGCCCCAGCGTGATGAGGGTGTGCCGGGCTTTCCATTTTTCGTCGAGAATACGCCCGGTTTCGAGCAGTGCGTCATCTTCGAGCGGATTATCAGCCGGTTTGGTCTCTGTAACGCCGGCGGATCCGAAGGCTTCTTTCCGGTTGGGCGTTACCACGGATACGCCTTCCATTTTAAGGATGTGATCATCCTTGGGGTCATAACCGACCGGAATGCCTTTCTGTTGAGCGGCAGCCAATACGGTATCGACTACGTTCTGCTGAACGGAGCCTTTGCCGTAGTCTTCGATAATGACCCCGTCGGCATAGTTGATTTCTTTGATCATGTGCGAGCAGAACGCCTCCATTTCGGCGGCGGAAATGGACAGGTATTCCTCGCGATCCACCCGGACGACCTGCTGCTGCTCGGCCACGATACGGGTTTTTACGCAGGTGGGATGAACGGCATGTTCAATGACGGCATTCAGCAGTACCCCGTTTGCTGAAAGCTGTTTTTTAAGTTCTCCGCCTACGGCATCTCTTCCGATGATGCCGGCCATGGCGGCTGCGCCACCGAGGGCGAGGAGGTTGGAGGCCACATTGCAGGCGCCGCCGGGCATTGCCTTTTCGTGTGAAACATGAACCACGGGAACCGGGGCTTCGGGAGAAATTCTGGAGACGGAACCATAAACGAATCGGTCCATCATCAGATCGCCCACCACGAGAATCCGTTTTTGAGATGCGCTGCTCAGCAGCTCTTTTGCACGCTCTACCGTAATTTTCATTCCTGTTCCTTCTCCTTCACCCAAAAATCGTCGCCCGGTCCTGAAACCTTCTGCAGCTTGACATTGATTTTGCCCACGGCCACTTTGGCCTGCACCAACGTAACCATGCGCCGGTCAGCCTTGGAAACCCAAAAGAAGATTTTTCCTTCCCGCAGAAACAGGGCATCAAATTCAGCCACCGGTTCAAGTACGCTGCACTCCACTTTTCCATAGGTTGGAAGTTTTGCTTTTTTTTCTTTCAGAAAGCCGACCCCCATTTTATGAAGTTTTCCATCAACAAAAAGCGTATGGACGTTGGCGGTTAGATCGGCAATATCGGTTTGCCGCATCGAGTAAAGGAAGCTCATCACTTCCCGGGTGTCTGCAGCAATTTCCACCGTATTTGTCGTGTCTGCCAGCCGGTCGATATAGACCGCCGTTCGGTTCTCATGATCAAAATGGGTCTCATTGCTTTTTTTTCGGGAACCTTCATTCAGAATAATATCAAGGCGAACAGGCAGAGCGGTTTTGGGATCAATGAGCACTTCCGTAATGTCGTCCACTTTATAGATGTGGCTATAGGCCGCATACGTTTGGGTCACCATCCGGATCCGAATCAACTCCCGGCCGTTTTCATTCGTGGTATCGGTTGTCGACTTCGACCACGCCAGCGGAATGCCCATCCAGGAAACCTTATACCCGGAAATTTCGCCGGGAACAAAACAGCTGGAAAAATCTTCGGCCCGAACCGAAAACGACAGAGCGAAGCAGAGCAGAACTGATGCGCAATACTTCATGCCGTTATTTTCGTTTGAATTGTCGGCAGATTACGCCTGCCGTGGCAAAAAGTTCACGCGACTGCGGACTGAAGCGATACTCCTCTTCGTAAATCACTTCCTTGATACCGGCGTTGATAATCATTTTGGTGCAGAGCAGACAGGGGCTCAGTGTGCAGTAGAGCGATCCGTCGCGCACGCTGATGCCGTGATATGCCGCCTGCACAATGGCATTTTCCTCTGCATGGGCACAGATGCAGTCGCCCAGGTCCGAGCCCGACGGTGCATCCGAGCTGCAACGCGGACAGCCGCCTTCGAAACAGTTGGGGATGCCGCGCGGGGTGCCGTTGTAGCCGGTGGAGATAATCCGCCGGTCCCGGACAATTACAGCAGCGACTTTACGCCGGGAGCAATTTCCCCGTCGGGAAACCACATGCGCGATGTCCATAAAATATTCGTCCCAGTCCGGCCGTTTCTGTTCTTCCTTTTTCATCCGAAGAATGTACCGAATGGCAGGGACGTTCGACAAAGCCAATATTGGGTTAATAATTGCGGCGCAGACGGAGCCGTCTCTGAATTTAAATACCGCGGTTAGATCATCATTCGTCTGCGAATGAAAAAAGCAAATGCAGCAATAAATCCGGCCAGGGTTAATGAACTTGGTTCGGGGATTGCGAGATCATTTATGGTTCCGGTGCTGCTGAGGGTTATGTTGTCCAAAGCATTAAAGGTTGCCTCGGCTCCCGGATTTTCCAAAGCCAGGAAGGGATACAGTGTGGTATTAAATTTCGAGGAGTCATGCGCTCCAGTGTTAAATCCGAGTTGCGTGTCTTTTTCCCCGTCATCATTCAGCGACCAGAATGAATAGGTGATGTCGTACGTTGTGTCCGCGGTTCGGGAAAGTGCAAGTCCGATTTCGTACCAGCCATAATCCGTCATGGAAATAGCGTTCCCCAAGCCTCCGCTGATCATACCGGATGAGCCACTGGAAAGTGTGTCACTTAGATGCGTGCCCCAGCTCCACATTCCCAGATCGCCAAGCAATCCTGAGGAGGGCATCCCGGATTGATCAGAGGGTGAGGTCGGATCGGTACAGAAACCGATTTTTACTCCTGAAGAACTTTTAATCCCAGCATCGTTGTCATGATATTGAAAAGCATAGGACAAAGAGAGACTTACTCCGACATCAATCGGATCGAATGAGAATTTAGTGTGCCATCCCTGAGTTCCGTCGCCGCTGGTGAAATCAATGGATCCCGATCCTCCGAGTCCGCCGTCACTTTGTTGTGACACGGGCGTTCCGGTATACGATGTTTGGAAATTATCGGTGAACTGGTTGGGCGAGTTCAGATCCAGCGTGAATATTTCGGAAAAGGAAGAGAGGCAGAAAAATAATAAAAAAGAGAATGTAATTACCGTTTTCATAAGCATCCTCCGATTTAAAATTCATAAAAAATAAATAGTTATAAAACAGTATGTAAAATAAATATATTATGTGGTTTTGCGCAGGTCGGGGGTAAAGTTAGCAGGCTGAATGCTGTCAGGTTGTTTGGTTTGAGTGAACATGGCATACCCGTCTTTTCTCCCAAGGGGGTATGGTATTCACACAAAATGCTCCTGTTGTGGTGCCGCCGGAACGTTTTTTTGCGGCATTCAGAATATACTGAGAATGGCGGGGGTAACTTCGGCGAGGTTTTCCAGGGATTGGAAGTGTTCGGCGTTTTCTCCGATGGCGATCAGCGGGACGGGATTGCGGGTGTGGGCGCGGGTTGTGCGGTCTTCGATGTTGCCGTGGTCGGAGCAGAGCAGAAACAGCTGATTAGGGTGGTTTCCGAATGTTGCGGTAATGGGAAGAAATTTTTCGAGCGATTCCAGGCATTGGAAGGCCAGATCCGGACCGTCGGAATGGCCGGCGCGGTCGGTCATGAAATATTCATAGAGGGTGAAATCGTGTTCTGCGGCCACTGTGAGCAGATGGCCGGCGGCCTCTTCTTCGGAAATATGCGGGCCGTCGTACCCGCGTTCGTGCATCGTCCAGCGGGTGATGTCGTGGTTGACGGCTTTCCCATTCATCAGTTCTTCTTTATGGCGCACTTTTCCGTTGGCGGCGAGTGCCATAACGGTGGTGACGGATTGACGGCGCAGCGGAATGTTGAAGGGGTCGTCGATCCAGTAGGAATTGGCAAAGGTGGGGTCTTTGCCGAGTTTCCGAAGCTTGGAAAAAATATTCTCTTTTTCGATCAGTTTTTTGAGGCGGGGCGGGGGGAAGCCTTCGATGTGACGTCCCATGGCTTCCGGTGCATTGACGCCGCAGAGGAGCGCAGTCTGGCCGGTGGCACTTTGCGGGATACCGTCGACGCCGAGGCACGCATCGATCGGAATGGCTGAATCGAGCAGGTTGGAAAGGTTTGGAAAACGGGAATCACGCAACGGATTTACGGCGGGATCGTCGGACCCGAGCCCGAAGCCGTCCACAAAGATAAATAGAATTTTTAAACCGTTGCTCATCGTGGGAGCGGAGGCTAAACCACGGAATACACTGAAGACACGGAAAAAATAGCAATTCAGGAACGTTCCGTGTATTCAGTGTGTTTCGTGGTGCTTAAAATGGATTCAGAACACTTTACAGAATGGCTGCAGGAAACCGCACAGGATCTCGGTGCGTTTTCGGCGGCGTGTATCCGGATGGATAATCCGGTGCTGAGGCGGCGGATTGCTGAAAACAGTGCCTTGTACGAGGCGTGGCTGGCGTCGGGCAGGCAGGGGGAGATGGATTATCTGGAGCGTATGGCGGTCGATAAAGCCGATCCATGGAAGGCCTTTCCATTTGCAAAATCGGTGATTGTGCTGACGTTTACAAATAAGTGGGGGGATCCGTCGGCCACACATCCCTTTCCAATGCCTGGAAATGATGCGCTGCTGGGCTATATTTCGGCCTATGCGAGGGAGCAGGATTATCATTCCACCGGACAGGCTATGCTCGGGGCGCTGAAGGAAAAACTGGGGGAAGATATTCAGGCGGAAGCTGCGGTCGATACGAAGGCAGTCTATGAGCGGTTGTTTGCCACTGTCGGGGGGCTGGGAATTCGTGGCGCGAATGATCTGCTGCGTGTGCCGACGCGGACCAATGTCCGCGTTTTTATCGGATGCCTTTTTGTGGATCGGGAGCTGCCGGAAGTGATTCGGGAGCCGAAAATGCCGTTTGCCTGTGATGACTGTCAGGCGTGTATTAAAAAATGCCCGACCGGGGCGATTCAGTTTGGCGAGCCGATCGATGCGCGACTTTGCATCAGTTATCTCACCATTGAGAAACGATCGGTTCTTAATTTTAAAGAAGCGGAAATGATGGAGGACTGGCTTTTCGGTTGTGACTGGTGCTCGGTGGTCTGCCCGCCGAAAGATAAGATCGATACGCGCATTCCGATTGACCTCGAGTGGTTGCTGAAAACATCCGCTGGTGAAATCCGCCGGTTGATTAAAGGCAATGCGGTCAGTTATGCCGGCGTAACACAACTGCGGAAAAATGCGGTGGCGATCCTTAAAAAGAAAAAGAGCAGTTCTCCGGGTGCTGAAGAACTACTCTCCTGGGTAAGTAAACACACAGGCAGCGAGCTGATTCGCTCTCAGCTCACTGCTTGGTGAGGAATTTGTGTAATAAAAAAGGTAAATGCGTACATTGCTGATCATTCTGACTTGTGCCGGGCAGCGCCTGGTTGATTGCGTAAAACTGAAATGGTCAGAAGTTAATTTTCAAAAAAGGTCATTACGATGACCCCCGTAAAAACCGAGCGAAAAGGCAAAGAGGTCTTTATTCCATTACTTCCACAACTACAGGCTGAACTTGATAGCATTGCACGCTATGATGATTACGTGTTGCCCGATCTCGTGGCCAGTTACAACAGGGATCGATCTGAAGTATCTCGCCGAATGAGAAAGGTGTTTGATGCTGCAGGGCTTGCGGCTCATAAAGATCTAAATTTGACTGGGCAGAAGGCCATTGTGGAGACCGGTGCCCATAGCCTCCGACACAGTTTTATTACGATTGCTCGTTTAGCCGGTGTGCCAGACACGATCATTAAGCAGATTACCGCTCATCAAACTATTCAGATGACTGATCATTATGATCAAAGCTTTAATGAGGAAACGGTATCTAAATTAGCAGATGGGCTTCACATGCCTGAGCTATCAGGAGGAGGACGAATTCCTGTTCCTGCTTGGGTGATGGAGAAATTACGCGCAATGAACTCTGATAACTGGGAGTCGATTCGTTGCGAACTAGTTGAGGGGATGACGGATCATAAAAAAAGTCAGGATCACCACCTCCGTCGAGTCCGTTGATGGATATGAAGAGATGCTTAGCATTCATTGCGGCGGGAGCACTGAAATAGCCGGAGGCTTCCTGGTAGCTGCTGTTGGACGGAAAGGTCGGATTCGAAAATCTGGCTGGTTTCGATAGTGTCGTCAGTGGTGGTGTAGGACTGGAAGGTGATCTGGTCGCTGCTGGCATCGATCCATGCCGAGGCATCGCGTCATTTGTGGCTAAAGAAAACGCGTCGTTTTCGGCAACCGTATATCCGGTATGGTTGGCGGCTTCGCGTTCGGGGACATCGGTGATGATTGCATTTTGCGCGGAGGTTCCGGTCGGACGCTCCAACGGATGCGACCGGATTGTCTTCGAATCCGCCGTTCCGGATGCTGGTGTTGTGGACGCTATTGGAAGGATCTCCATCGACGTAGTCGATCAGGACAAGGTTTGTTGTGGCATGGGGTTCTTTGTTCTCCAATTTCTCGGGCCATGTATTGCGAGGGGGAGTTGATGGGATTTATCAAAACTTTGTCGGGTGGGCATCTATCCGGCAACCCGGCCCTGCCTTAAGTTGCCTTCCAAAATGAGGTCACATTATCGCGAACCCATCGTTACCCGCGAAAGATATACTTTTACGGGATAAGAGGTCGGATGTCGAAGTTAGCGAAACTGTTTTCGGTAAGCTGTCGGAGTCATACCGGTTGCCTTTTTAAAGGCATGCGACAGATAGTTGTAATTGGAGTATCCGGAGGCTTCGGCTATTTCCTGTATCGGTAGGTCTGTTTCTGCCAGCAGTTCCTGTGCTCTATTCATTCTCAATTTGCGAATTTCTTCGCTCGGGGTTCGCTTGTACGTTTTCACGAATCGGCGTTCAAGCGACCTACGGCACATGGGAATGATTCTGTCGAGCTGCTCCATGGGGTTTGGTTCGCATGCATGGGCTTGAAGAAATTTCATGGCTTTCGCCAGGTCGGGATCTTCGACGGCGATGGTGTCAGTGGACTGCTGTTCCAAAATACCGAGAGGGGGAAGGTAGGTGTTGTCATTAGTAACTTTATCCCCTTGCATCATTCGGTGGAGCTGGGCTGCAGCCTGGTGGCCGATCTCTTCGGTAGGGGCAATCAGGCCCGACAACGGCGGATAGCAGGAGTTACAGATGATCTTGTCGAAACGGCTGCTCAGAATGGCAATGTCGTGGGGTACCGAAATATCTTCCTCCCGGCAACAGTCGGCGATCCAGGCGGCGCCGGTTACGCCACAGGAAAGAAGGCCGGTCGGTTTCGGGAGTTCATGCAACCAGGCAACTAACCTATCTTTCAGTTCACCGCGGTTTCCATAAATTTCGAAGAACTGGAAGGGAAGCTTGTAGGCAGCCACCGCCTGCTCAAAGGACTCGGTATATTTGATCGTCATGGGCGTACGTCTCGATCCCGCAAGAGCGATGCTGTGGAACCCCCGCTCAACAAAGAAATTTACGGCCATCTGCGTGCCAGCGGCATTGTCGGTCATCACGCTTGGTGCAAAAAGTCCGGGGGGCGGGGAGTCGTCGACATTCACGAAGGGAATGCCGGATTTTGATATCTCTTTGGCCAAGCTGTTGTTGGCGACACGGGCAATAATGCCGTCGCCTTTCCAGTCGAGAGGTATGTGTTCAAAAATACGCGGAGAGGCGCGTCGAAACCATATGTTCCATGGACCGGCCTCTTGGGCATAGGATATGATGCCGTTGACCAGGCTGCTGCACCACTCGTTTTCCGTATTCATGAGAATGGCAACCTGCGGGATGTGTTCCTCTTGTTTCATGTTTCTAATATTCGTGAAAACCTGCGGTTTGAGCAAGGTACGGATGTTGTAGTCCTGTCGGAAAATAACAAATCTTTGTTGGTTCGGCGTCTATCTGGAACTTTGATTCGATCGTTAACTGTCAGTACTTATGCAAGGTGGACCAAGAGCTGAAAGACAGGCTTGATACGTCGAAATGTGATAATCGGCAATGCGGCAGAGGAGGGGCGCAACTACAAAATCCGTACTTCGCATTTTCATAGGTGTTCGAAATATATTGTCCAATGTGAGCCTGGAATAGATTCCTGGCTTGCTGAAAGATGGATAGGGATGATGAAACCACATAATTGAGGAGTTGAAGACGATGATCAGAAAATCCGCAACAACCCTGCTTATAAGCATGGGTATATTATCAGCAACATGGGCGCAATTGCCTTACAGCACCGATTTTTCGACGGGATATACTGTCGGAAATGATTTGGCGGGCCAACAGGGCTGGGTAAAGGCTGCCGGAACGAATGCGTTCGATATCACTGCGGCCGGTACGGCCGATTCGGCCCCTACACTGTTTGACGGGATTGATGCAGCAGTTTACCAAACCGTGTCGTCGGGCAATGCTATCGATGACCAATGGGACGGTGTGGTTGATTTCGCTGTGAGCAGAACCGATCCAGCCTTTGCGAATGGAGCCATTCTCGCCGTGGGGCTTTCCTCTAATAACGGCGGAAACTTGGCGGGAGCAGATGACGTATACGTGAATGTGTCGAGCGGATTTCCTGATCAACTTAAAGTAAGTATATCTGGAGGGGCGACAATAATTGATGTGGACTCGGCTTTTTGCGGCTGGGATGCGCCTGATCCGGGCATAGACCTGCAAACCGATACACTGCGCCTTGCCTATGCCATCCGCAAGACGCGCGACAGCGGTGTTTATAGCATGACATGCTCCTTGTCTAACCTGACGAGCGGCGCGGCGGTTGATGGAACAATCGCTTCGTTTGGGACATGCCAGACCGCCTACGATTCAGCCACCCTTCCATATCTGCTGATGCAACACGATGGCGGAGCAGGATATAACGGGAATACGAATCAGTTCGATGTTGCTGTGGACGAGCTCAGCCTTTCTCATTCGACCGGAAATCTTCCGACCCTCTATCCGACGGCTGTTTCTGCTATTCCCGATGATGGAACAGTGGATCTTGCATGGGGCGCAGTCGTTGAAGCACAGAGCTACGATATTCTACGCGATGATGTCGTGATTGCATCAGGTATAACGACCAATGTTTACAACGATTCCGGTCTCTCGAATGGAACGGAGTATAAATATGTGGTTCGTTCAAAAGCCGCTGATGCGACGGATGCCGATTCGGCTCCGGTTTATGCAACGCCGGATACCGCTGCTATCAATGAAACCTTCCTTGACACTACATTTGATACGGCCGATGGCTATTCCGATGGAATCCTGGACGCGCAGTCTCGCTGGTTGGAAATCACTGCCGGTGCCGCAAATGCGTTCACGGTGGATGCAGATGGCAATGGTTATGCGCTATCCACTGCCGGTGCCGCAGCCACGAATGGCGCAGGTGTCTACTGGTCTCGCGAATGCACCAACACGGCCGGTTCGGTATGGAGCGGCAGCATCGTGTTCACCGTAAATGCCAGCAACTCGCCTATGACTGAAAAGGTCGAAGGGGTCAATACCCAGCAGGTGGCCAACATCACAGGCAATCCCGAATGGGGGGGCGCGAGCGACTTTTTCCGATTCGGTCTCAGTTCGGATGTTGATAATTCGGTGGTGATGCCGAACAATGGCGTCACTACCGCCATCATGAGCTGGTACACGGATACCGGCGACATCAGGTTTGGCATGAACTCAAGATTTATTGGCCAAAACGACATTCTTAATTTGTCGGCCGCTGAGCTGGGATGGGATCCCACCTGGGCCAACAGTACGCCGAGTAATGAAGTGGATCTGGTTACCGATTCGATACAGCTCGATTACCGCATCCGCAAAGCGCTCGGTAACGACAGCTATACCGGCGAACTGATTGCGCACGTAGGCGGAAATAGCTATACGGGCAACGTGCAATATGCAGCAAATAAACCTGCTGCCCTTTGGGACTCGGATACCGCTCATTTTGTTATGGCATACGGTGAAACTCAATGGGAGCCTACGACTCCGGATCTGCTCCAGGTTTCGGTGGATTCTGTTTCGGTTACTCACACCAATGCGAGTGAAACGCCCATATTTGCACCTGACGCTACAGGAGCTTCCGTCAGTGGTGCGCTTGAACTGACTGTAGTTTGCAAAACGAAAGGTGAAGAAGACCATGTTGATATCTACCGTTCAGAAGTCGACGGAACCAGCTATGTCAAGATTGCGTCGCTCACCAATGGAGTTGACTACACGGATGTAAGCAGCATCATATACGTCGATAATAGCGGTCTTAGTGACCTGCGGACCTACTTCTATGTGTTCAAAGCCAACTATGGAGGAACGGACTCAGAATTCTCCAATCAGGTCCTTAATCGGGCGCTTGACTTCGGTGTGGCCATGCGTATGGGCGCAACCGAGTTCGTTAGCTCCCATGTTAATTATTCTATTTCGCAGATAGAATCGAACGGGATTCTATTCGTAAGCGGAGCGGGGGTAGCAAGTCCGCTGGGCACAACTTCCTGGATCGATGATGCGGCTTATGATACGGGCGTGAGTGCGGTGCTTTGCGGAATCTACCAGATGGTAACGAACGGCAGCACAACCTCTCATATGCAGGTTCGTAATTATACTGGGTTGGATAAATTCCGCATGAATCCTAACGGTATGGATGGTGCATTCCTGCTGTGGTGCGAAGAGGTCGGCGGCGAATCTGTTGATGCCACGGCATCGGCAGTTGGAGCAACAATCAATGGTCATAAGACAGATGTATTCCGTCTGGCCATCCGGAATGGAAGCTCCTGGTATGCCAGCGAAACGTCAGGAAGTGATACAACCTTCAGTCTTTCCGATTTGACGGAGGAAAATTGGTATTCGGTGACACCGGGGGTATTGGGTGGTCCGTTGATGTCGCTGTCCGGTTCGCCTGTTGCCGGCAGTTCACTTGGTCTGACGGATATTAATGCGGTAGGTATATTCAGTGAGGATACTGGCGGTGGACATAAATACCTGGAAGGCGCTACGCTCACTCAGGGCTCTTCTCCAACGGTCTATATGCAATGGGCCGATTCAATGGGTATTTACAACGAAGACGCGGCCTTCACCAACGACTTTGATGGTGACGGTCTCGATAACGGTACTGAATGGGGACTGGGCGGAAACCCCGCCAATGCCAACAACCAGGGCATTACCGAGCGCTTTGGTGGAGCGGATGGTTTGGGGAACTTCCTCTACATCTATCCACGCCTAAAGAGTGTAAATCGTCCAACCTACACGGTTCTGGAAACGTCGAGCCTTACAATCATCCCATTCTTTAACAATGAAGGCACGCATGCCATCAGTGCCGGTGGAGAATGGCCGGATAAGTCTGACTTCGAAGCTGTAACGAACGCGGTGCCGATGGATACGGATGCCAAGTTCTTCAAGGTCGAAGTCTCGGAATAATCGTAAACCAAATGATGTGCCCCGGTTCACGGGGTGCATTCGGAAACACCCCGCTCTAATCCGGCGGGGTTTTTCGGGTAAAAAATATTATCTGCATGAGGAAAGGTAGACGGAAAGAGGTATATATGAAGAGTGTAATAGGCGCAATTTCCTTGGGCTGGCTGGTGGGTTTGCAGACACAGGCAGCATTGATATCCGATGCGGATATGACGCTGTCTATGGCGGCTGATATTCGACATACTGATTTTGAGCATGTCGGATTGGGATGGATGGAGGGAAGCTCAGCGGGGGCCTGGGTGACCAATGCATTCGATGGCCGGTCTGTGGTCTCGAAAACATCTGTTTCGCAAAATCAGGCACTGCATCAGTACAATCTTGTGACGGATGAAACAGGAGATCAGCTGACGTTCACTTTTGTGACGTATGCCAATGTCGCCGCCGACTATAATGTGTCCCTCTTCGGCTGGACGGGCAACACGAACGGCATGGCCGGAACGGATATGATTGCGCAGGACGCTCGCTATGCTCCGGGCAAACTCATCACCACAAACAACCTCTCCGGCGTGGATTTGCTGGATGGCGAATCGGTGCCTTCCGGCTCCAAAACAGGAGCTAAACATTTCAATACAGTGGTTGGAGCCTGGCAGACCAACTCGATTACGGTGGATATGAGCACCTATGGAGTCGCCGCGGTTATTGATAATATGGATGACCTGGCGGTGTTTGGCATTGCGATTTCCGATGGGGCCGGTGCCTACGGGACGGGCGATCTTTATTTTGACAGTATTACGGTAACGATTGTCTCAAACACTCCTCCGCCTCCGGTTACTATGAACATGATCGGATTTTATAACGCCGCGGCTGAGACGCACAATGTCGTCAAGAACCTGAAAACCGACTACGGTGCGGTCGGTGATACAAATATTAATGAAAGTGCTATTTTGCAGCAGGCGATTGATGAGATATCTGCATTGCCGGGGGGGGGAGACCTGATTATTCCGCAGGATGACTATCTGTTCGGCGCCATTGCATTTAAATCGGATGTACACATCAAGATCGAAGGAGGAACGACCATTGAGCAGTATGTACCTCGCGTGGATCGTAATGCCGTAATTTTCAGTATGGGTGGAGGACTGCTTGAGCCGATCCACAATGTCAGTATTCGCGGGATTCCGGCTGCCGGAGCCACCAATGACCGGTTTGCCGTGTTTCTTCGGGCGGCCGATAATGCGCGCAGTTTTCTGAATACGGGGAATGTCAGGAATTTTTATATTGCGAATGTGGATGTACATGACGAATACACGACGCACTCCTGCATTAATCTGTTTTCCGATGGATATGATTGGGATACGGGCGGATACGCGGTAAGCGGTACGGTTGCTAACATCAGTTCGTACTATGGCCATTATGGATATGGAACGGTTCAGTGTCAGGCGGCAGATTCGGTCTTGTTTACGAATCTGTATGGTTTGGGCGGTTGCACGCTCCGTGTGGAAACCGGTGCGCGTACCATGAACGAGCGGCAGTTCGGGGGGGCACATAATATTGTCGGAAAAGATATTTCCTGCGAAATCGGCAAGTCCGCCGTCATGCTGGGGCCGCATAATATGCAGAACGGTTTGGTGACGATTGAGGGGGTGTATGCAACGAACTGTGCTTTTGCTGCGACCCTGGGTGGCGGAGACACGATTGATACAAAAGATGTCACCAATCCGGATATCAGACCGGGCACTTTTGCGGCGGGGACTTCGATTACCGATATCACCGCAGTGTATGGAACCAATGCCACGTTGAAGTGGCAGGAGACCTTGGAGATCCCTCCGGAACTGGAACATTTGCTGACCAGTGTGTCGCCGGATGGAGGAAAGAGTAAGTATGGGCCTGCGATTGCCACCGCTAAGTTTACGCCGGTTTATGAAGCCTATATGACGGGGGTAAAGGCGTATGGTTTTGAATATACTCCACCGGTCCAGACGGCGGGGACTGCGGTGGGCGATGGGTATTCGGATGATCTGTTTTCGGCGGCAGAATATTTCACGAACTTGAACAGCTATTTTTGGTCGGTAACGACGACCGGCGGGGGGACGAACTGGATTCATGGCAACAACGTGGTTGGTATTCTGGATACAACATCGGCGATGGGTAATCATCATGCTGTTAATTTCCAAGGGTTCACTCTGTCGGAAAATCCGGAGTTGGCAGGAAGTCTCGATTTGGAAGGTGGTCCCTTTCTAAGGGTCGGGTCAGAATTCCGGTATAAACATCAGGCGGGTGTCGTTTCGGGCAACCTGAACGAAGCGGCTTTCGGCTTGCTGCTCAGCACGGACAAAACGTCTGGTGCGGGCGACAACCGCTTTGTGCTGCTGGCGAACCGGGGCAGTGGAATCGGCTTGGCCGGAATGACCAACGGACTGATATCTCATGCTGATCTGGGCGTGGATCCGGTTGCCGGTGGATGGAGTGACCGGTTCCGGATGGAGTGGTATATCGAGGAAGGTATTTCCAACTACGAAGGCATCGTGTCGGTATATGACTACGAAGGAGGCTTGTTGTTCAAAAGCGACTGGATGGATCTCGGACTCACGAATGGGACGAAGGTTTATGCCGGATATACCACCGGTACAAACACTGTCGGAGGAACAGTATCATCCTTCAGCGGATTTGAGCAGGTGCAGCTGGACAACTTTAAGTTTGAACGCGGGCGAATTGATGCTGCTCCGGAATTCCGCGCCAACCCGATTTACACCATGAATGCCGTTGCCGATTGGGATTACACGGCATTCATCACGGCCGATGCATTTGATCTGAATGAGGATTCCATGACCTTTGAGAAGGTTTCGGGACCGGCCTGGCTGAATGTATCCACGAACGGAATGGTTTATGGAGTGCCGGGCACGAATGATATCGGGATGAACAGCTTTGCAGTGCAGGTCTACGGATCTGCGGGAACGAATACGACCGAGCTACTGATTGAGGTTGAGCCAGCGGGCGCCTGCTATAGCCTGCTATACCCGGAGGCAGATGCCTACATTGAGGGCGGCGGGGATTCCAACCAGAATTTTGGAATCCGCCCTGAGCTGGTGGTGCAGACGGGTAGTCTGGACAAATGGACGCGTAAGACCTTTATGCGGTTCGATCTGTCATCCATTACCAACCCCTTGATTGGTCGCGTGATCCTCAGACTTAATGTCGGACACCACAATGGCGGAAGCCCGCTACATACCTTTACCCGGGTGGATGACGATAGTTGGGAGGAATACGACATTACGTGGAGTGACCAACCGGCAACAGGAGCGGTCATTACCACGGTTGTTTGTCTGGACACCGTTTGGTGGCAGGAAGTTGATCTTACCGATGTAATAAAGGCTGAACGCGCTACCGATCAGTTGCTCTCCTTCAGCATGGTTTCCAGCGGTAGTGCCGTAACCTTTAATTCGCGGGAGACCGAAGAAGGGCATAGGCCGCAACTGGTGGTTTATTCCTATCCGAACTACTGGGCGCAGGTCGCTCAGGAGTCCGGCTTAAACCTGTCCGGCTCAGGGGATGAGGATCTGGATGGCGAGTCCGATCTCATGGAGTTTGCTCTCGGCGGGGACCCGATCAATTCGGCCGTACAGGGCAATCCGCCTCACATGGTGTTCAATCCCGACAATAGCGTAAGTTTTTTTAACTGGGAAAACACCAATGCCAATCTCGGCATCACCTATCTCAGCGAATGGACGGAAGATCTTGTGAACGGCACCTGGAGCAATGTGTGGGATTCAATAACAAACTGGCCTACAGATCCCGGTTATATCGAAGCTGAACGGCGCGTAGGCGGAAGTTCCGATGAACAGCTCTTTTTCCGTTTAAGGATCACACAACCCTAATATGAGCGCACGAAACGTCTTGGTGTGCCGGCCCTGTCGGCGCAGTCCAAGGCGGGTTGTTCTTCCTTCGTCGAACCTGCTATGCGTTGTCATTTTTATGATCGGATGAAAAGTTGCATGGGTGTACATACAGCACTTCCTGTCGAGATTGATCGAGTGGTGGGGTATAATCCATGCGATGGGAAATGTATGTATAACGGGCACTGAAGCCAGGTAGGCCCTGAAGAGGGATGTGAATGAACCGTTTTATCCAAGAGTACGAACTGAAAACAACCGTATGTTGTTGCAGTTGAATACAGGTTTAAGAGGGCAAATAAATGAGGAATTTTAAGTTAATATTAATGCTGCTGGTCAGGAGCGATCTGTGGAAGCGCATCGGCTAAAGAACTGGTAGATTATTTTCTTCCTATGGAGCCGCAGGGTAAACTGATCGAAGAGGGTATTTGGGGAGATCCGAATGTGTTGCCCCGCGATATTGAAAACGGGTTGGAAGATGCAACACTGGAAAACTGGTGCTACTGGGATGGTCGCATCGTGAAGGATGATGAGGGGAAACTCCATATTTACGGAAGCCGGTGGATTCATTCGTTCTGCGGTTTACCCCGATTTTAGGACCACTGGCTTAAGTGGAATCTGCGTCTTTAAAATGGTACGAAAGGACGTATGGAAATGGGAAGAAAACGAAGGACATTTACGGACAAGTTTAAGGCCAAGGTGGCGTTCGAATCCATAAAGGGCGTGAAGACACTCAACGAATTGGCCTCGGAATATCAGGTTCATCCGAACCAGATCTCGGATCGGAAAAGGCAGCTGCTTTCGAATGCGCCGGAGCTTTTTGCTTCGGGAAAAAAGGCACAGGCCAAAACGGAAGAGGAGCTGACGGCTCCACTTTACGAGGAGATCGGGCGGCTGAAGATGGACGTGAAGTGGCTCGAAAAAAAGCTATGAGCCTGCCGCTTTCAACCCGTCGGAGCTGGGTGGAGCCCTGCCCCGATTATTCAATCCGGCGACCGTGTCGGCTGGCAGGCGTTCCCCGGTCGGGGGTCTATTATGAACCCGCCCCGGAAACGGCAGAGAATCTCCTTCTGATGCGTTTGATCGATGAGCAGTATATGAAACATCCCGAGTTCGGTTCGCCCCGTATGACGGATTGGCTGCAGGATGAGGGACATGAAGTCAACCGCAAGCGTGTCGCCCGCCTGATGCGGCGCATGGGGCTTCAGGCGATCACGCCCGGCCCGCACACGAGCAAGCCGGCGACGGGGCACAAGATATATCCGTATCTATTGAGCAATGTGGACATTGAGCGGGTGAACCAAGTCTGGAGTACGGACATCACCTATATCCCCATGCGCAACGGATACATGTATCTGACCGCCGTGATCGATTGGTTCAGCCGGTACGTTCTGGCCTGGGAGCTCTCGAATACAATGGAGAGTCTCTTCTGCATCGATGCTCTTGAGCATGCGTTGACCCAAGGGACACCCGGCATTTTCAATACAGATCAAGGTTCTCAGTTTACCTCCCATGCCTTTACCGATGTCCTGCTCGGCCAGAACATCACGATCAGCATGGATGGCCGGGGACGGGCGCTTGATAACGTATTCATCGAACGGCTGTGGTGGTCGGTAAAATACGAGAAGGTCTATCCGGCCTCCTACACTGACGGGTGGGAATTGCTCCAGGGACTCGACGGTTATTTCAACTATTACAACCACGAGAGGAAACACAGCGCTCTGGACAAACGAACACCGGCTGAGGTATTCAAGGAAGGAGTAGTCAGAACATGATCACGAGTGATGCCGTCGCTGCGCTCCGCCCTTGGCCCTCCGGGCCACCCCTTCGGGGACGGGCTCCGCTTCGCGACGGCATCATAGAAGGGCGGCTCGTTGGCCGCTGGAACACGGAACAGGGACTGGCAGGTTCCACCTTAAATTCGCCGATCCGTGGTCTAAGATTGGGGGCAGGCGCATTCAGCCATAGGGGGGGGCATCGTTCTTCAGTGGAATTTGTTTCTCGAAAGATCTGCAGCCCATTTGTTAAATGGAATGTTAATGAAATTCATACGGCATAAATCAATCTGGTTATTCATTGCATTGTTGCTGATGGGCACTGCGAGCGATGCGCGGCTTATTGCCCACTATGACTTTTCTGATGGGGATCTGCTTGATAATGAAGTCGGCCCGGAATACCGATTGGAGCAACGCAGCAAGGCAGCGGTGCTACCGGAAGTGATGCTGAATCGTGCATATGGGACGGCTGTGTTCTCGGGAGGGCTTGATTCGGTGTCCTGGCTGGAGTGCAAAGGGCCCGGCAGACTCGACGAATTCACTTTTTCTCTCTGGTTTCGAACGGATCAGGTTGATCAGCGAATAGATTATCTAAGCGTTGTCGGTTCGGGCGGAAAAAGGATGCGCGGTAGTTGGCAGGTTCACAGTGACACGCGTAGGCAGGGGAATCTGCGCTTCCGAAGCGGTGAGTCGTTGCAGTTGTATGATCTCGGTTCTGCGATAAAAAAACCGGGGATTTGGTATCATCTCTTGGTGCGGAAGAAACGTTCCGGAGCGGTGGAGTGCTATGTAACCCCCGAGAAAGGCGAAATGAAAAAGCCGGACCTGCAGCTGAACGATGCGGATATTGCACTGGACGATATAATTCTGGGCAGCGGCGGCATTCGGGGCACAGGTTATCGAATGGAACTGGCCAATGTCCGCATCTATGATACGGCAGACATCCCGGTAGATTCGCTCTTGGATGAAGGGCCTTGTGTCTTTGTGCCGGAAAAAAAACCAGGCTGGAATGTCGGGGAAATGCTGTCCCGGTTGAAAGCCGATGAGGATAAGCTTCTCAGCATGTTGTCGGAACTCCCCCTGCTGCAGGACACGCAGCAGTTGGATGCCTATGGATGTCATAGTAGTTTTCTGCCGGAACTCGATGAAGTGCCCGAGGAGCCGCGGTGGACGGTGTTTCTGGGCATGGAAGGATCAAGGGCAAGGGAAATATATCTGATTCCTGCTGCCGATCGCCGCGATCCAGCCATGCCCGGTTATGGATTTCCTAAACGTTTCAGAATCATGGGGACTGATTCGAGAGGGAAATCATTTGTTCTCTCTGACTGGTACGACCGGGATTTTCCTGATCCGGGGCGTCTTCCTGTACGTTTGATTATCCCGCATGGGAGATATGTGGGCATTCAGATTGATGTTTTCAAGGGGCATAGCGAAGCCGGCAAAGAATTTTTTGCGCTTGACGAAGTGTTTATCCGTGGAGAGTCCAACCTTCTTCCGATACATTCCGTGCGGCTTTCTTCGAGTTTCGAAGTTCCGCCTTTCTGGAGTATAGAATATCTTCAGGATGGGAAAACCGGTATGGGGCTCCCGGTGCTCCCGGAACCGGATGAATCGATTCGGGACTTTGTGGTTCATTTCCCATCCAAACCTGATAAGGCGATTTCTCTGGAGCTGGATTTGGAGGAAAACCGAAGAGTAGGCGATATTATATTTTATCCTGCTCAGCCTCCGGAGGGCGCCGTGGTGCCCGGTTATGGATTCCCCGGATCAATAAAAATTGAATATATCCGTGACCGTGGAGAGGGGGTGCCCAGAACCGTTTTACGAGAACAATGGGTTAGGGATATGAAAAATCCGGGCAATAATGTAATTCGTGTGCGGCAGATTCCAAACCATATACGCTGGGTTCGGTTCACGCTGGATAAGCTTCCGCATTATGAGGGAGATTATGTTCTTGGGTTCGGCGAAATAGCGATTACACGCGATCGGGTATCGATGGGTACGGGCTGTGCGGTTAAGTCCGATCTGGATCTGTCTGAAACTAATCTGCTGCGGTTGACTGATGGCTTTGCCGGAGGCCGTCGTGTGATTCCTGTATTGCAGTGGCTCGATGGACTTTCGCTCCGCAGAGATCTTAACCTTTGGCTGAAGGCTAATGTGGCATTGCAGGAAAAGTTGACTGCCCGCGGGGATCAATTCCGTCGTTTGGCTCTCAACGGAAGTTTGGTAACACTTGTGCTTATCCTGGCGGGTATCAGTCTCACCGGTCTGCTGTTACGCCGTCGGCAGACCTTCCTGTTCCGGCAGCGTGTGACTCAGGATCTGCACGATGATATCGGCAGCAAGATCGGGGCAATCTCGCTGGTTTCCACCTACCTGAAAAAGGCAACCCCCGAACCGGTCGCACAGGAGTGCGGGAATGATATTGATGAAATCGCAGCCGACATGAAGCAGGCGTTACGCGACGTACTTTGGTTTACGAGTAACAGGACGGACCGTCTGGGCGAACTGGTCTGCAAGTTGAAGGAAATTGCGGAAAGTACATTGCCGGCAGAAATGCTGGAACTGAAGCATTCGCCTTTGCATCAGATTCCCGACAGGCCGATTCGTATTAAGATAAAGCGCGATGTGATGATGTTCTTCAAAGAAGCATTGAATAATGCGGTGAAACATGCCGGGGCTTCGGAAATAAACATTTCCATACTTTGGAACCGGCCTCGGTTGGTTATCCGGATCCAGGATAACGGCGGCGGGTTTGATCCTGAACATATGGATGAAGGGAAGATGCATCTGGGACTCGAAGGCATGAAGCGGCGGGCGAAGCGGATTCATGGCGATTTGGTGATCGAATCCGCTCCGGGCACCGGTACACTGGTTGAGCTTAAAATGAAGGTGAAATAATGGGAAAAGCGAAAAAGACGGTCTGGATCATTGAAGATGAAGCGCACTTTCGCAATCATCTGGCCCGTTTGATTAATCTGGATGATGTGATCGAGTGCACTGCAAAGTTTGAGTCCTACGAGGAAGCCCTGCCCAGTATCGAAAGTGCAGCATATCCCGACCTGCTGTTGCTAGATCTGAACCTCCCGGGCATGCACGGGCTTGAGGTCATTCGGGAACTGACCGAGAAGCATCCCGATATTCATATTCTGGTGCTGACTGTTGATGAAAACCGGAAAACCGTTTTCGACGCTATCTGTGCAGGAGCGGCCGGCTACCTCGTGAAAAACGACCCGTTCGATGATATTCTCAAGGGAATTCATCAGGTGATGGAAGGCGGGGCACCGCTCAGCAGTTCGATTGCCTCCTATGTGTTGCAGTACTTTAAGCCGAAACAACCGTTTGAAGAGCTGAATGAGCGTGAAGTCGAAATCCTGGAAATGCTGGCCAATGGCGATACCCGAAAGGAAATCGCCGCCAAACTTCATGTGGCTCCCACCACCGTCGATTATCATCTGCGCTCCATCTACGTAAAGCTGCAGGTCAACTCCGCTGCCGGCGCAGTGGCCAAAGCCCTGCGCGACCGCCTGATTGAATGAGATGCAACGTTTCCAATGTGCGGATTTCTGCTGACATTTGAGACTACAACATCCGTACCTTTGTCCTCATCCCCCTGGCTTTTATTATCTATCCCTTTTAGTGAATAGAGGGATTGATGATGCTGGATTAAATCAAAAAGCCCAGTTTGTCTTCGTTCATGTAAATGGTCTACTTGTTCGGGAAAACCGGGAGGTGACTCATCCGTCTCGCTCTCTAGGGGGTAAAGATGGCGCAGGGGGAACGTTGCTATTCAGGGCAGATCGCGGCCCAATTGCAATTCTGAGCTTCAGGGAGAAGTCGTTTCCGGTCGGCAGACTACAACATTCGTACTTTGGAATTTATCGTTAGGTAAATTATTTTCGTTCCCGGGCACACGAACGAATATCAATGATAGAGGTAAAGCTCTGCTGTTCCTTCTGTCGTATCAGAAAATTTGAGTGGATAGAGTCGCCTTCAAAAACGACTTATTCAGAGTGTATCTGAGCAGTTAAATAATGATCTAAAATCGGAGTGCGATAAATGAAGGTGATGACAGGAGCAGCATTACTAATTACGTTTCTTTCCGTCGGGACCGGAGCTGATTCAATTCAGCATGGAGGAACGATGGTCAATATGACATTCGTAGACATCGGCCAAAGCAATGTCGGCGCAGATTCAACGGGCTATGGCACGGTGGATTACGCCTATCGCATGGGCAAGTATGAGGTGACCGCTTCGCAGTGGGCAACGGTGATCACGGCAGATCCCGATGTGGGGGATTCGGATGATGGGAGCGGTTCATTGCCCGTGCGTTCTGCGACCTGGAATGAAGCCGCCAAATTTGCAAACTGGTTGACGAGTGGTAACGCCTATGAAGGTGCCTATCAGTTTGATGGGAGCGGAGCTATGACCAATGTAAATCGCGAGGCGGCAGTTGCGGCTTACAGCAGGGTCTATGTGTTGCCGACCGAAGATGAGTGGTACAAAGCGGCCTATCTTAAGTCGGATGGAAGCGCATTCACTCTTTATCCCACCGGGGATTCGATACCGATCGAAAGGGCGGGGGGAGAAAATTACAACAACAAAGATGGCCTATGGAATGTAGGGTCGGGGAGCGTTGAAAACAACGGTACATTCGATATGGGGGGCAACCAATGGGAATGGACGGAAAGTGCATTTGATGGTGTGCTTGATGACATGAGTGAAAAACGGGTAATTAGAGGAGGAGAATATATTAATGATGCATACTATTTAAGTTCTGTGGCCCGCCTTGAATATCCTATAACAATAGGACAAGGATTTCGCATTGTGGCCATACCGATATTGACTGATTATCAGGTCTGGGCAGATTCGCAAGGCATATATATGAATGATGCGATCTGTACGAATGATTATGACGGTGATGGTTTAGACAATGTAACAGAATGGGGTTTTGGCGGAGACCCGAGGAATCCCAGTGATGCGACGGGAAGGCTGCCACGGTATATGGTTGGTGCGGATGGTAACTTTCTGATCATTCATCCCCGACCAAAGAACGGGCCGTACCCTAAATATAATATTTTTTCGGATACTGACTTGGTGAATACTCCCGGTTTCGAGCTGGAAAAACTAGGGAACTATGCAGTGACGCTTGGTGGGCAATGGGATTCGGGCAACTGGGCGAGTAACATTGAATCCGTGACCAATGTGTTTCCCTCTACCATGTCAACTAAGTTTTTCAAACTAAAGGTTAGTGAATAATCCTTTTCATGACTTGATGCACGCTAAGTGTGATTTCACCGTTGGGATTGCAGCACAAAGTGTTCTGGAGTGTGCCTGGCTCGGTCGACGCTTCTCGTTTGCAAAGAGCGGGTAGGGATTGCATCTGCCGGCATGACTACAACATCCGTACCTTTGCAAATTTACTTGGTGCATCTAATTTCTTAATCGAATTATGCTAAAGGATGAGTGAATGGGTAAATGTTTGGTCAAAGCAGTGTTGTTTCTTACGGTGTCGGCCGTTGTGGTATCCGCAAAAAGTTTTGTGACCGACGGCAATGCCATCCGGAAAATGACTCCGGGGATGATCAAATCGACGCCGGTATTCTTTTTCGGAGAACTTGACGGCAGCGTTTCCTGCTATACTACGGACGGGAAGAAACTTTGGCGGAATGAAACCAAGTCGCCTGCCGTATTGTTTGAAATTGAGGTGGCGGATGTGGATGGCGATGGGCGTGATGATCTGCTGACGGCAAGCGGTGACGGATCCATCACCTGCTGGAATGCCAATGGTTCGCTTCGCTGGAAATACAGCGGGGACCGCAAAGTCCGTTTTAATGAAGTGGCGGTGTTAAAACGCGGAAAGGATATAAAGATTTTTGCGGGTGGTAACGACAAAGTCATCTATGTGCTGGACCGCGATGGAAACCTGATCACGAAGCACGGCGTTCCCGGTGCCATCCGCAAGCTGGAAATCGGTGACTTTAAGAAAAAGGGCGAGCCGCTCCTTTTTGTGATGACCATGCGGCACGACAAGTCCGGCTGGTTGACATTCGGGTTTCTCGATCCGGATCATCTAAAGAAGGACATGGGATCTTTATCATCAAGGAACAGAACTAAACGGTTATCGGGAATCATGACCGATCTACGGGTTCAGGATCTGGATCGTGACGGTTTGGATGATCTGTTGGTTTTTCTGAATAGCGGCCCGGTGTTGTCTGCGTTAAATGGAGAGTTTGAAGAGATTGCGGGTTTTGATCTCAGCGGCTACAAAAAAGTTGAGCGCGCTTCCCGCCAGCGCTATGCGCATTCGATCGGCACTTCTCTCTATCCTGCCAGAGACGAAATCCTGATCCAGTTTGGCCGCGCGTTTTATGTGCTCGACTCCAAGGGCAAGCTGTTGGAATGGAGCGGATCTAATTCCGCCCGTTTCCCGTTTGGTGATATTTGTATGCATCCGGCAACAAGGAAATTGTTTGGAGCGGGATCGGTCGGCGGAGATAACGGGGTTTATGAGTTTGACCTGACCCAATCCGAATGGTGGATGCAGCATGACCAATGGACTGGTCGGATGAGCGATGTTAAGGCAAATCTGGAAACATTATATGAGCAGGTACTGTCTTTTGACCCACCCGAATATCAGTCACCGGCAAAGAAACCCTGGGTGATGGGCTATGGCGGTGCAATTCAGGAAGAAGTGGCAGCGCTGGATTTCAATGAGGTGGTTATAGCCGATGAGGAGATCTGGTCGGAGGATTATGATCGGTCAGATATCATTTCTGTAGTGGGAGAACAATATGGAAACAGACGGGACAAGCGTAAGCCCTATCGCGATTCCCGTGCAGACCTCATTCGGAAGGCGCAGGATCTTGAGGCCCAAGGCGAGGCGTTTATTATCTGGGCAGGTCATGGTAGCGATCCGTTTTATGTATCTATTGGGACACTGGAAGCCATACTGGAGGCAGCGCCGAATACGTGTTTAGGATTTACCTATGCGGAGATGTCGAATACGGAAGATCCGCGCATTCATTATTTTATTGAGCATTATATGCCGAGACTGGCGAAAGCGTGTCGAAAGCAGGGTAAAGCCAAGCTCTATTTCCGCTACAAGCAGACGTTTTGGGCAACGACGGTTCAGGCGCACCCATGGAATGAGCTGTTTCTTTCTGGAAAATATTCCGATCTTCTGGTGCCGGGGACGGAAGATACCAACTCTACGACTCAGGAACTGAACCTGGCCGGTCGTGTGGGTATGTTTACCGCCGGCTGTGTTGATGATTTTGCTATGCGGCTAATTGATGACAATCCGACGGGCTGGCGCCCGGTTGCGCCCGGCCGGCAGCGATCTATCTCTCCATGGTTGCGCAGCGGTGTGATTCGCGGAGCGTATGGTGCTCGATTCGGTTTGCTGTGGAATTTTCACAGTGTGGATGGACCGGGGCTTGAACTGCTGATTGCGATGATGGGATCCGGCGTACTTCCGCTGATTGAAGATGCGGATGATCTGGCTTCCATCGGAGCCTATCATCTGATGAAAGAAGTACCCCATGATTTTCATATGCGGGAGCATCTCGGCCACACGATCGACGCCTATCTCGAAGAGGACTATGATGCGGTTCTCTCTGTGGTGAATGTACACTGGGGCGGCGCAAGTGTGCCGGGTTATGATTTCTCGAAAGCGCTGGGAGTGGACTACCGTTGGCTAAATTTCATGCCGAAACTTCCACATGGCATGGTGCCGATTGCTCCGCTCGATTATCAGAAACAGTTGCAACAGAATAGCACGCCTTACTTTGTGAGTAATGCAAGGAATGGCCTTGTTGGGGGGAAGGAGGTGTCTGCTGATACTTTCGGAACGACAATTTCAAAAACAGTAAAAGCTGGAGCGAAAAAACTGCCATTTCTGGTGAAGGGCGCATCCTGGAGCGCAATCAAACTGGATGAAAGTCACTATCGCATTGTGCTGGTGGATCCGCACTATATCGATCCGCGTGACTGCCCGAGCGAGATAACTGTTCAAAAAACGGGTCCTAAAGGTGCGGTCGATATCCTGTCGAAGGAGCAACTGGAAATCACTGACGGGAAGGTTGAACTGATCGTTCCGGCGGGATCTATGCGGTTTGTGGATATTCAATTTTAGAATAATGGAGAATAGAAAATGAAAAGACGTGATTTTACGAAACTGGCAGCAACCACGATGGTTGCAGCAACGGGGTCTACGCTCGCTGCGAAACAGACTAAGCCGAATCTGTTGATCTTTCAAACCGATGAGCACAACTTCCGCACACTGGGCTGCTACAGGGATCTGATGTCCGAGGATCAGGCGTTTGTCTGGGGTAAGGGCGTAAAGGTGGATACGCCGCACATTGACTCGATAGCCAGAGACGGAGCGATTTGCGATCGGTATTATTCCTCATCACCGGTCTGTTCTCCGTCGCGCGCCTCTTTTGTTTCCGGTCTTTACCCGATTAATACCAACGTCTACAAAAACGGGATTCCCTTGAAGGAAGGCTTAGTGACCTTTGCTGAGGTTCTGAAGCAACAGGGCTATTCCACCTCCTACCTTGGTAAATGGCATTTGGAAGGAATCAAAGAAAAGCCTGGATTTGCACCGAAACGAAAATTCGGATTCGATGATAATCGTTATATGTGGGATGGCGGTCACTGGAAAAAAATGGGACTGAAGGAAGACGGATCGCCTTATGTGGCATCCATCGGAAGCAATGGAAAAGTGAACACGCGGGTGGACGGTGCGGATGAAAAATCGTTTACAACCGACTGGCTGGCGGATCGTACCATGGAGATTATTGAGCGCGATCAGCACAAGCCATTCTGCATCATGTGTTCGATCCCTGATCCGCACACCCCCAATACGGTTCGTGCACCCTACGACACCATGTTTAAAGATCTGCATTTCAAGAATCCGAAAACGATGGACTGGCCGCTGGAAAAAATGCCTAAATGGCATCGGGTCGGACAGAAAAATACCTGTCTCGAAATCGATCAGGACAAGTTTCAGCAATATTTCGGGATGGTTAAATGCATCGACGACAATGTCGGCCGAGTTCTGGGAGACCTAAAGGCAAAGGGGCTGGATCAGAATACCATTGTAATCTTTACTTCGGATCATGGGGACATGCTTGGGGAGCATAAGCGTACGAACAAGAGTATGCCCTTCGAAGCATCCGCGCGCATTCCGTTTGTCATCCGTTATCCGAAAAAAATACGGCCGGGTAAAGTGATTCATACTGCTTATACGACGGTGGATTTTGCTCCGACGATTCTCGGCATGATGGGTATTTCCGAAACCATTCCGAATGCTGAGGGAATCGATGGATCGTCTGCATTTTTAAGCAAGGAACTGGAGGTGAATGATGATCGCATCACGTATGTTACCAGTGCGCACCAAAATGCGGTGACGGCGGTTAACCAACGTTACAAGCTGGTGCTGACACCTATTGATGACCCCTGGCTGTTTGATCTGGAAAAGGATCCGGATGAGCTGATCAATCAATATCCCAAGCCGGAATATAAGGAGATCGGCCAGCGGATGAAAACTGCGCTAATGAATGCAATGAAGCGCGCCAATGAACCGATGCTGGTGTCGCCGAAAAAACCTTTGATTGTTGAGACTCGCAGCTAGGAAAATTTCATGAACAGACGTAGTTTTACAAAATGGGCTGCGGTCGGTTTAACGGCTGGAACCGGCAGTGTACTGGCGGATAAGCAGAAGCGACCGAATCTATTGGTCATTCATACCGACGAACATAACTTTCGCACACTCGGTTGCTACCGTGAGCAGTTGAGCGAAGACCAGGCTTTTGTTTGGGGCAAGGGTGTGAAGGTGGACACTCCGCATATTGACCGCATTGCGAATGAGGGCGCGATCTGCATGAACTATTATGCAACGTCACCGGTTTGTTCTCCATCGCGCGCCTCGTTTATGTCCGGGCAGTATCCGATTAAGACAGGAACCTGGAAAAACAGCATTCCGATGAAGGATGAAGTGGTGACATTTGCAGAAGTGTTACGCCGGGAAGGATATGCCACTTCATATTTGGGCAAATGGCACTTGGATGGTAAAGGACATCCGCAGTTTGCTCCGCAGCGCAAATTTGGTTTCGAGGACAACCGCTTCATGTGGAACGGTGGCCATTGGAAAAAGATGGCGCAGAATGACGACGGTTCGCCCAGGGTCGGGGCAACAAACCACAAGGGTAAACCGACCGGCAAGTTGGACAATGCCGACGAAAAATCATTCACCACCGACTGGCTCGCTGATCGATCGCTCGAAATCCTGGAACGGGATCGTCATAAGCCATTCTGTCTGATGGTTTCGATTCCCGACCCGCATTCCCCCAATACCGTGCGAAAACCATACGATACCATGTTTGCGGATCTCCCTTTCGAGCCGCCGCGTACCAGGAAAAGGATGCCAGCGGGCACGCTCCCGGGCTGGCGTTCATCGGAGAATAAGAATGGCGGCCAGGAGTTTGATAAGCAAAAGATGAGCGGATACTTCGGTATGGTGAAGTGCATCGATGAGAATGTCGGGCGGCTTCTCCAGTTCCTGGACGAAAAGGGGATAGCTGACAATACCATTGTGGTCTTTACCTCCGACCATGGTGACATGCTTTACGAGCACGACCAGGTGAACAAAGGGCAACCGTTTGATGGTTCTGCCCGCATCCCGTTCGTGATCCGCTATCCGAAAAAGATCAAGTCGGGCAAAGTCATTCACAAGGCGTATAATAATACTGATTTTGCGCCGACCATATTGGGCCTTATGGGTGCATCATTCATTCCGAGTGCGCAGGGAGTTGATTGCTCTGAGGATTTGTTAAGCAAGGATCAAAAGATTTTCGATGACCGCATCTCCTATATGGCGGAGGCCAATGGTTTGTGGGTGGCAACGGTCAGTCGGAAACATAAGCTGATCTATTCCTCGAAAGGCGAACCCTTCCTGTTCGATCTTGAAAAGGATCCGGATGAGTTGATTAATTTCTATGCCGATCCCGCGTATAAGACTGTTCTAAAAACTATGCACGAAGCCCTGGTGACAAGAATGACGATGGTCCAGGGGCCTGAGAGCAAAAAAACGAAAGTTCCAGTGATTTAAGGAGATACAATGAAGAAGTATTTATTTGAGGCTATCATTCTTTTAGTTACCTGTCATCAGGTGATGGCGGCGAAGCTGGGAATCAATGACGGATGGCTCTTTCAAAAGGGCGAGGTTGTCGGGGCGGAGGCCGTGGAGTTTGATTCCAGTGATTGGGAAGCGGTCGAGCTTCCGCATACCTATAATCCATCGGGCTCGGAAGAGATCTACCGCGAGCAACAGGAAGCGGTTCAGTATGTGGGGCCTGCCTGGTATCGCAAAAACCTGTTTGTTGATCAGGCGCAGAAGGGAAAACGCCTGTTTCTCCGGTTCGATGCGGCCTATCTGCGATCCGATGTTTTCCTGAACGGTGAAAAGATCGGACGGCATGACGGTGGATTTTCTGCATTCTGTTATGAAATCACCGGTCAGGTAAACTATGGAGCGGACAACGTCATCGCGGTTCGGGTAAATAATGAATTCAATGATGCCATTACTCCGCTGGGTGGCGGCTATCTTAAATTTGGCGGCATTACACGCCCGGTTTGGCTGATTGAAAAACCGCAGGTTTGTATTAGTCCGGTACACTATGCTTCCAGCGGTGTTTATTGCCGACAACTGGATGTCTCCCCGGAGAGAGCCGAACTCGAGATCGATACCGTGCTTAACGCTCCGGCAGGTGCAGGAGGTAAGTACAAAGTGGTTTGCACCATCAAGGATTCCTCCGGTACAGCTGTAGCAAAGGAAAGCAGGAACGTGAAGGTCAAGGCCGGCGAGCAGTGGACGGTAACTGTGCCCATGGAGGTGATGAAGCCCAGCCTTTGGAATGGTCTTGAAAATCCGGCCCTTTATCAACTGAGCGTTGAGCTTCAGCTAAAGGGAAAAACCGTTGATCAGGTGGATGTAACGACTGGATTTAAGACGGTTGCAGTGGATCGGGATAAGGGATTTTTCCTGAATGGGAAATCCTATCCGCTGTATGGTTGTGCACAGCATCAGTATTACCCGGGTGTCGGCTCGGCCATGCGTGCGGAACATTTTGAGCGTGATGCGGAAATCATGGAAGACCTGGGCATGAATGCGGTTCGTCTGTCTCACTATCCGCACAGCGAATACCGGTTTGATCTTTGCGACAAAGCTGGGATTGTAGTCTTTACGGAAATGGCGCTGATCAACCTTTTCAACGGTTCTGAAGCTTATACGGCCAACTGTGAACAGCAGTTGAAGGAGATGATCTATCAACTCTATAATCATCCGTCTGTTGCCATTTGGGGACTGTATAACGAGTTGCGTAGTGATGAGTGGAAAGGGTTTAACGGTCTGGAATTTCTTGCGGGGCTAAACCGTACGGCCAAGGAAATCGATCCGGCTCGTTTGACCTGCGGGGTTAGCTGGAAGGCCGGGGAGCGCAACGATATTCCCGATATCAATGGATGGAACCGCTATCAGGGCTGGTATTGGAATGCGTATGAGGGGGGACCAAGCGACTTCAGCTGGATCGACACCATGCGGGATGAATTTCCGAACCGTAAACTGGGCATCACGGAATACGGTGCGGGTGCGGCCAGTAACCATTTTGATGAGCATCGACGGATTGCCCCTTACAATAAAGATCAATTTCACCCTCAGGACTTTTATAACTGGAGTCACGAGGAGCACTGGGCGGCAATGCAGCAACGTCCGTGGCTATGGGGTACCTTTATCTGGACGTTATCGGAATTTCTTGTTCCGAACTATGATCAGGGCCGTGCCACCTTCCTGCACGATAAGGGCTTGGTGGGCGAAGACCGCAAGCAGTTTAAAGACGCCTTCTTTTTCTACAAGGCCAACTGGAATCCGGAACCGATGCTTCATCTCTGCGACAAGCGATTTGATGTTCGCCTGCTGGATACCGCTGAAATCACGGCCTATTCCAATCTGGATGAAGTAGAGCTGATCGTGAACGGAACGAGCATGGGTAAAATCACTGACGCTGAATATGGAATTCATCGCTGGAACAAGGTTCCGCTTAAGTCGGGCGAAAATAAAATCACCGTATCGTCCGGTACGTTTGCAGAAACCGCAGTCTGGCATCGGGTCACGGATATTCAAAACGATTCTGTACTCAAGGAAATTGTACCGAGCGGTTCGGAGTGGACGGTTTTCTTCAGCGACCTTATGCCGAAATATAAACGGGCCAAGGGCGTGAAAGGGATTCCCGGTGCAGACAGTGAAGTAAAGTATGCCGATCTGGATGCCATCTGGAAACAGGTGGATGAGGCCGGCACATCGCGTTTGCCGTTAATTGCGGATCAGAACTGGAAGGGCAAAGCGGCTTACCTGAAGAAAACGTTCAAGGTGGATGAGTCCGGCGTGAAAAATCCTTGTCTCTACCTGAAACAGACCGCGCGGCTTTCGCAGGCGAATCCGGGGCGGGTTGCCATCTCCATCGACGGTCGCAATGTGCTGACACTGGAGGAGGGCTGCGATGGATACCGCCTCATTCCTGTAGGTGAGCGCTGCGGGCAACTTACTCCGGGTATGCATACGATTACAGTGATTGCCGAGAAACCATTAAAGGGTGGCTTTGTGGATATTGGGCTGGTTGAGCATATCAGTCAAAAAAAGTAAGAGGAAAAACGAGATGAGAACTTTTTTCGGAGTCGGTTGTCTTCTGGTGATTTGCGCCGGAAGTGTATTGGCACGAACCGTTAATGTGGAAGATCACGGGATTGTACCAGGGCAGGATGTAACGTTTAAAGTGAATCAGCTTCTGGAAGAACTTCAGGGAGAAAAAGGGGTGACCCTTTATTTTCCTAAAGGGCGTTATGAGTTTAAACCGGAAAATGCAATCGAGAAATATAGAGCCGTGACCAACCACGACAACAGCCTGAAACGAATTGCTTTTCCATTGTATGGGTTTGAAGACTTTACCCTTGATGGCGGGGAATCCACGTTCCTGTTTTATGGACGTATCTGTCCGGTGATCGTCGAGAATTCAAAAAATATCATGCTGAAAAATTTCAGTATTGACTGGGATACACCGTTTCATCACGAGCTGACCGTTGTTGAACGTGATGAAAAGAACAATACCTTCGTGGCAGAAGTCAGCCCGATGAAGCACGGCTTCAAAGTACAGGGCGGTAAACTGCTGCTGGGGCACTATGGTTGGGAAGATGAGCTGGGGCAGAATATTCCGTACGACCCGAAGACAGGTGCGCCTTATTGGGATACACGCAGGTATGGCCTGAAATACAGAGGGGCGAAGGCCGCCAACGTTGGAGAAAACAGAGTGCGGCTTCAGGACGCCACACGCCTTGCTCCTCCGCTGGGTGCCGTATTATGCGCTTGGGGGAACTCTCCGAACCGGTTGGCGCAGTCTATTCATCTGGGCAATTCTCTGAATACAACGATTGAGAATGTAACGGTCTATGCCGGCGGTGGTATGGGACTGATTGCGGAACGATGCGAAAATATTCATCTCAATAAATTTGTTGTAACTTCAGCGGAAGGCCGAACACTTTCTGCACGTGCGGATGCAACTCATTTTCTCGGCTGTAAGGGGCTCATTCATGTGGAAAACTGTCTGCTGGAGCATATGGGAGATGATGGAATCAATGTGCATGGTGCTTATGTGAAGGTCGTTGAGTACATGGGTGATAACACATTTCTCTGTGAAATCAGTCATCGACAACAGAAAGGGCTGATCTTCTGTGAACCGGGCGACAAGGTGATGCTTACGTCACGTAAAAATGTTCAGCCTCTTTATGAGTCGACCGTTACCGCTACTCGAATTCTGAATGAATCCCGCTTTTTGATGACGGTGGATATGATGCCGGAAACGTATCCGGAAGGTCCGTTATCGTTTGAAAACCTGACCTGGTATCCGGACGTCATCATGAAAAAATGTATTGTGCGGGAAAACCGTGCCCGCAGTGTTCTGATTTCGACGAAAGGTAAAGTCCTGCTCGAAGATAACTGGTTTTCTTCTCAGATGCACGGAGTGCTGATCGAGGGAGATAACAAGTCCTGGTATGAATCCGGCGGAGTTCGGGATGTGACGATCAATAACAATACATTTGTGAATCACGGGTATGGAAATGGGCAGGGTTACCCTCTCTACGCCGCACCCATGCTGCTGCCGGAGCAGACGCTGGGCGACGACCAATATCACTGGAATATCCGGTTCACGAATAACAGGATCAAAAATTTTAACGGCCATCTGGTACATGCGAAATCTGTTAAGAACCTGATCGTTGAAGAGAACACGGTAGAAGTCGATAATACGTATCCGAGCAGTTCCGGGCTGCCGGCAGTCGCTTTGGATTTCTGCAAAGATGTACGAGTGAAAAACAACAGTTTTGCCGGATTCGAATTCCCCATCCGAATAGAGAGCAAAGGCGGAACCACTGGATTGAAAGTTGAACATAATACCGGTCTCGATTCTGGTACGCTGAATAAATAAATTACTCCCCCATGCTCGAACCGTATAGGCGCATCTAGAGGGGAGATATCTTCATTGGTGAAAAGAAACTGGTGTACTCAGATCTGGTGAGTATCGATGTCCAGCTGCTTCCGCTTCGGGGTAAAGCACCTAAAGCGAATGTTGATATCTATTATACCGTGGACGGGACAGAGCCGACGGCGGAGTCGACGCGTTATGCGGGCACATTTCCTGTAACGTTGGGCACTATGGTAAAAGCACTGGTCGTCCTCGACGGTCTGCCCGTATTGAATCTCGATGAGCGCTTTGCGGCGGGCGAAGGGTTTGTCTGGAAAAGCAGTGTGAAAGCATCCGAGATACCGGCCGGAGAGCAGGCTGAACGCGCAGTCTTTACGGGAGCTGTAAGGGAAGGGAAAGCACATGGCCGAATCTTTCGGGGAGAAGGTTATATTCGTTTTACAGGTGAGGCGGATGCTTCTGTTCAGTAGTGCGATGAAAACGACGGTCCCTCCGGTGCATCGGAACTGGTCATCCGTTATGGCGGAGTGGTGAAGGGTGAAAAGGGGCATCGCATTAAAGTGCTTGCAAATGGGCGGGTTTATAATACTTCACTGGTTCCCCGAGTTTCTGCTGTTGTTATCGCAGGCGCGGATTTGCTGGTGATGCCGTTGGCTCTGTTGGGACTGATGTACCTTTCGAGCCGCAAAGAACTTTTAGGGTAACACCGGCGGAATAAAGCCGGCTGGATTTCGCTTGCGCTGATCGCCTGCTTTTCACTCTTCATGAGTTCGCAGTCATTACTGGGTTTGTTCAGCGATATTGCGGCGGTGGCGGGTAAATAATTTTGGCGGATCGGTTCGTACTACAAGATCTATATTTGGATGGCGGGGCGGTCGTCTGATATTTTGAAGCATCTGACAGACGGGCCGCTTAACTTGAGAATAGAGGGATATATGAAACAAATTTTAAAAAAGATAATTCTGGGCTGTCTGTTGCTTTGTAGCGTGGGATGTGCAAAAGAGGACGTTCGGATTGTTGTACCGGAAAATGCTGGTCCGATTGAACAGATTGCGGCGGCGGAACTAGCGGAGGCGCTGGGAGAGTTGTATCCGAAGAAGCGCTTTACGATTTCTTCGCGAGCAGGGTCTAGGCAGACGATTTTGTTAGCGGCGGACGGTTCTGGCGAAGCTGAAGGGTATGTGGTTTCTCATGATGGCAACACCGCGCGCATTATCGGAGCCGATCCGCAGGGCATGATGTATGCGTCTGCGGAATATTGGAAAAGCTGGGCTACGGCCTGTTTATGAGCGGCGACGCGAAGCCGTTGTCGAAGTCGGGTGCGTTTAGTTTCGATGGCTGGGAGTTGGAAAACTATCCGACAACGCCGGTGCGTATCAGCTTTAACTGGCATAACTTTTTGTTCAGCTGCAGCACATGGGATCTTGAGGACTGGGAGGAGTGGATCGCGCAGTCGCAGAAGTCCGGATTCAATACGGTGATGGTGCATGCTTATGGCAATAACCCGATGTTTTCCTATGCATTTAATGGTCAGGAAAAACCGGTCGGCGAGTTGGCATCGACACGTTCCGGGCGTGATTGGGCAGTCAATCATGTGAACGACGTACGCCTAATGCAGGGCAGTGAGCTGTTTGATCAGGACTTTTTCGGAAGCGAAGCGGTGGTGGACGAGAGCGGTTCGCAGTCGGAAACGGTGAAAGCAATGATGGGGAAGGCGTTTGAATATGCCGATCAACGCGGCGTGGATGTGAATATTGCGATCGATATCGATATGCCACCATGCTTACCGCAGAATTTGATTACGACGTTGAATGAGGCTGATCGTTTCCTAATCGACTATGCAGGGCGTCCGCGAATGAAGGTGCCGGCGGCCAGGCTGTGGGTGGCTCGTCCGGATACGGCCGAAGGCTACACGTTTTATAAAGCACAGTGCGATGCTCTCTTAAAAGCGTATCCGCAGGTAGATATGATTACGTTGTGGCGTCGGGGTGACAAATCACCGTTATTGAATGTAAAGCTGGAGGAGTATCCGGCGAAGTGGCAGGCGGAATATAAAGCGTATGTAACGGAGCATCCCAAGGTCGCCAAACAGTTCCAGTCGGTCGGCTTGTTTGGTATTGCAAAGATGTATGCGGCTTGGAAGCGCGCACTGAAAGAGGCTGGGCGGGAAGATATTACGCTGGCGATGGGGAGCTGGAATGATAAATGGATACCAGTAGCGGTTGAATTTTTACCGCACGATACGCCACTGATTGCATTGGATTCACGCATTTTGCGCGGAACCGGATTCATGAACAGCTATGAACGACTGAAGGGGTTGGGGGATTTGATTGGACCCGAACGTTTTATTCCTGTGATCTGGTCGCACCACGATGATGGCGCGTATATCGGCTCACCGCTTGATTTTGTGCAGGATCTTTCAGCCCGCCTGCAGACTTGTATGGCCGGAGGTTTCGGGATTATTCACTGGATGACGCACCCGCTTGATCCGTACTACACGGCGCATAGCCGTCAAACCTGGTCGGCCACGAAAAATGAATCACAGTCGGAATCGTGTGCTTTTGTCGCACGGAATTGGTTCGGCGCGGCGAATGAAACCGTAATGGGGGAATATCTCGATAAATGGGTCGACGGTATGCCGGCGTTTGCGCGTGAGACGGATGAATATTTTATCGGCCATGAAATCGGGCACGATCTGTCGAAGGTGAAATCGGGCTATGAAGAGCGGTTGGCTTTGCTGCAAAAGGCGAACGTTTCCGCAATGTCGGAGTCGCAGCGTAAGCAATATGCATTTTTTAAGGAGTACGAGCTGTTTGTGTTGGAAGTCTATCAGACGCTGGCTGGGTATGAGCAGGCGACCAATGCATTGGCACAGGCGCAGTTCGATCAGGCGCGCGAAATCGTACGGGGTTTGAACCCGGAAAAGGTAGTCGCGGATTATGCGTCGGCGGTGAAAAAATGCGGAGCGACGAAAGGCGAGATGGGGCTGCTGGTTTCTATGAATACGCGTTGGATTCCGCATTTTGTCCGCTTGCGCCAGCAGTTAGGGCTAGATGCGATTCGCTATAACTTCGGTCCGACGGATCATGAACTCATGGCGCAGGCGCGCGGTCAATTGACGTTCCATTATGAGGCGGATAAAGCGGTCTGGCAGACGTTCGGAGCCGAAGAAACCGGTGCAGAAGTTTTTGAAACGTCAACAGATGGAGTCTTTCAATATGGAGTGATGAGTGATCAGCCAATGACACTGATGGTTTCGCCGATTCTTTCTTTTGGGTGCAGTCCGGCTACGACGGTGTTTGACGAGTTTAAGCCGGAACCCGTTTCGGCGGGTAATTATAAGCTGTCCTTGCTGTTTAATACACCTGTCGATAGCGACATGCAGTTGGATGTACGAGTTGGCGGAAAATTAGTGGTCAGCGAGCACGTTTCTGTACAGCCGGAAGAGCCGCTGAAATGGGATGCGCCCGTGACGCTATCTGACTCCGAAATAGTAAGCGTCATATTGAATCCGGTTAAGGGCCATGCCGTTGTTTGTGGGTTGGTATTGAAGTAATGGGCGTTCCTCGTCTGTGCTTCCCGTAAAAAGGAGGCGAAACGCAGTTCATACCCATCAAAAGTCTGGCAGGCGAGCCGTGCAAAATTCGGCCCGGCCTAAATGGTAAGGTGAAGGTTTCCGGAGCACGCGATTTCTGCTAGAAGGTGCTACGATCGAAGGTGTTTCAATTGGACCTCAAGAAAAGAGAGGAAGCCATTTTATGGAGTGGCGATCAGCCACCAGCCTGTGTGATTCGATAGGGTTTCGCTTCTAAATAGATGCGTCTGTAGTGTGAATAATAACCGAAAGAGATGGGGCGATGTTGATATGAGAATAGGGTATGTGGCTGTATTGGCAGCAAGTTTGATTTTGACCGGTGTTCAGGCATAGGGGTAGAGAAGCATCTGTTAATTTTGCCGGGGCTGTCGACTATGGAGAGACTGGATCCAAATCTTTCTTTCACGCCCACCGTGGAGGCGGAGTTCGGTGCCGCAAACGTGGCTGTGGTGTATGATGCGCAGGGCGGCCAGCCAATCCGGGAATGGTATAAGCAGTGGACGCCGTTGCAGGGGGATGAGCCGAAAGCGACGGGGAAATTGTATGCATCGTTTGATGCAAAAAGTGCGTCTGGCTATGGAAGAGAGAAGCTTTAATACGATGACCGTTGTCCGAATGCAGGGCGAGGCGGATGCCAAGGAACATGGCGAGGTATATGCGGCAAGTTTGATAGGTTTGTATGTGCTGTTGCAGGCAGACCCGGGCCGGGATGATGTTCGTTTTGTAATCGGTCGTTTGAGAGATCATGACTCGCAGGGCACAAAGTATCCCGCATTGGTCGATTGTACGACAGGCTCAGATGCAGGTGGCGGATTCAAATCCAGAGTTTGATTGGGTATCGTCGGATGACTTAAACGACGGCATCAATGCCCGCGGGAAGATGATCAGGAATAATCTGCACTACTCCGTCGACGGGTATAGGGTGTTCGGCAAACGTTTAGCGGATAAGTCTATCGAATTGATAGGTAAGTAGCCGCATAAATAGCGCGATCTGTTGGAATGAAATGTCACGTGATCTGAGTCATATAACCGGCGCTTTACTCCAGCGGAATGCCTTTCTATAGAAATTAGGAAGGCAATAGAGGCATTTATTGTCTTGTTATTACTACAATATCCGTACTTCGCATCCTTTGGGGAGGGTGGCTATTCTCATGTTCTTTAGATGGTCATGAATTGGAGTTATAAGACGCATTAATGATCTATAGCGTAGTCGTTGAGTTGATGATTACGGGTAATCGAAGGGAAGGGTTGATAGATGAAAAATAATAGTGTCGAAGTAGTCATGTTGTGTATGGCTTTATGCTGGAGCGTTAGTTCTGCGGAAAGCCGAAGTGAAGTTAAGGATGCTAAAGCGCCCCCCAACGTACTCTTTATCGCCGTGGATGACCTAAATGATTATCCAACCTATGCGGAGCGTTACCCGGATGCGATTACGCCCAATCTGGATCGGTTGGCGAAACAGGGGGTGGTTTTTGAAAAGGCGTATTGTCAGTGGCCCACCTGCGGCCCGTCGCGCAACAGCGTTATGTCCGGATTGCTGCCGACCACTGTGGCTGGGAAGGAAAAATGGGTGGATGAAGATCTGCAGAAGCGCACCCGGGAATTGGGGACCAAACTGGTGCATGAATATTTTTCCGAGCATGGTTATACAACGCTGGCCGTTGGGAAGCTGTGTCATGATCATGTCCCGGAAGGAAGCGTGGATGAAAGTGGCGGGCGTGGGTCTTTTACTGCGGGATTGGGTCGCATGTGTAAGAATTATGGCCCTGCGGGTACCAGCACCGATTGGTTTGCCGTCGATAAACCGGATGAAGAATTCCCTGACTACGAAGCAGCGAGCTGGGCGATTAATCAGCTTCAGAAAGAGCAAAAAAATCCATTTATGCTGATGGTCGGATTTATTCGTCCGCACGTTCCCTGGTATGTAAATAAGAAGTGGTTCGATCTCTATGATCCGGCTGAACTTACCCTGCCTCCCTACAAGGCGGACGATTTAGATGATGTTCCGCCGGCTTCAGTAGCTGTAAATATTCACAAAAATATGCCGCGAACCCAGTGGGCGATTGAGAACAACCAGTGGCGGAATATTCTGCATGCCTATCTGGCGTCGGTTAGTTTTATGGACCACCAGCTGGGCCGTATTCTGGATGCGCTGGAGGCGAGCCCGTACAAGGATAACACCGTTATTGTTCTATGGTCGGACCATGGCTATCACATGGGCGAAAAAAACAGTTTTCAGAAGCACTCCTTGTGGGATCGCGCCGGGCATGTTCCACTGTTGTTTGCCGGTACAGGCATTGAGAAAGAAAAAAGATGCGGCCGAGTGGTCAGCCTGCTGGATATCTACCCCACGCTGCTGGAGTTGTGCGGACTTCCGGAAAACCCGAAAAACGAAGGCCGAAGTTTGGTGCCGTTGCTGAATGATCCGAAAAGAGAATGGCCGTACCCGGCGCTGACAGCTTGGCGGGAAAACTGCTTTGCCCTTCAGGCAGAACGTTACCGCTACATGCGGTATAAAGATGGTTCTGAAGAGCTGTATGACCATCAGAATGATCCGAACGAATGGACCAACCTTGCTGAAAATCCGGAATTTACCACCGTTAAGGTGGAGCTGCAGGCACAGCTGGATGCCCTTGAGATTAAGGGCGAAGTAACGAGGTGGGGAAAATAATTTCAAGGGAGACGCATGGTGAATAGAAAAAGTTTTATTGTAAGCATGGGCGGTGTTTCTGTGCTGGGAGCCTTGCCGGTATGGGCGAAAGGTACGAGCACAAAACTGGACCATAAATTCCTGAAGGGGCCTGGGCTGGACGCGTCTATGGCCATCTTGAATTTGTGGGGAGAGGCAGCGCCCAATAAGCAGAAGATGTTGAGCCTTGCGTTTGCTTATTTAAACGAGGCGCCTGATGGTTCTTTTTCCGGACTGATGCAGCAACCGGAGTTTGTTGCACTGTGTCGTGCGTCTGGAATCACTCATTTGGGCGGGCCGATGCTGGGCGGCATTTCAGAAACCGGAGCCCGTGTCTGGATTCGAACGCTTAGACCTTCCAGCGTAAGTGTGGAAATTAATGGAATGCGCTTTGGGCCGGTATCCAGCACGGAAGAGAGTGACTTGACGGCCGTCGTGGTTATTACGGGATTAAAACCGGGGAAGGAATATTCCTATCGCGTGTTGATTGATGATCAGCCGATTCGTACCGACTCTAGCACTACGATTCGAACGGTGCCCGTCGATCACGCTGCCACCCGTATAGCCTTCGGAAGTTGCTGGCATCGGTGGGGCATTGGCCATCCTCAGATGGATGTGATTCGCTCTCGTAAACCGGTGGCTATGCTGATGATCGGTGATATCGCTCTGCAGGATCGACTCGGACACTTAGGCTTGCAGCGTCATGATGTGCTGTTGAGAGATTTGGCTCCGCGCTGGCAACGGTTTGTATCGGAAATTCCGGGATTTGCATCCTGGGATGACCATGATTACGGAGCGAACGATCTCTCGGGCATCAGTCCAGAGTTCAGCGTTGAAGACCAGGCGAATACGCGGCGGGTGTTTACTCAGTCGTGGGTGAATCCTTCTTACGGAAGCGAATCAGACTCGCGTGGTATTTTTATGAGGACACGGATTGGTCCGGCGGACGTAATACTGACCGACAACCGGACCTTTAGGCGTGCAAAGAACGAGAAATATGCGTTTCTGGGCGAAGAGCAAATGGCGTGGCTCAAGGAACAGCTGCTCGACTGCAAAGGCCCCTTCATTATTCTTTCCTGTGGCACCATGTGGACCGATTTTGTTTCCAATGGAAAGGATTCGTGGGGAGCATTCGATCCTCAAGGGCGCGAGGAGCTTTTCAGCTTCATCGAAGAGCAGGGGATAAAAGGAGTGCTCTTAATCTCCGGAGATCGCCACGGTGCCCGCGGGTTCACCATTCCGCGCAAGAACGGATTTAAGTTTTACGAGTTCGGCGCGGCGAGTCTCGGCGGGCGAAGAGGTCCGCCGGCGACGAATCCGAATTGGACGACTCAGCTGTATGGCATTATGGGGAGATTTGCGTTCAGTGAATTCGAGTTCAATACCACGCTGCCCGATCCGGAAGTTACCTATCGGTTGCTCGATGAAGTTGGGAATCCGATCTATCGCCTCACATTGACCCGTAGCCAATTAACCCCATAGCATAGAGTATTTATGAAAAAGTTTTTTATCCGAGGTGTATTCGTAATTTTATTACTTATCGCAAGTTATACGGCGTTTGGTAAAGCGAATAAGCGTGCTGAAGGACGGCCTAATATTGTTCTCATCATGGTTGATGATATGGGGTATTCTGATATCGGCTGTTACGGGGGGGAAATCGAAACACCGAATCTCGATCGCTTAGCGGCGAACGGCATTCGGTACTCTGAGTTCTATAATACCTCGAAGTGCAATACCTCACGTGAATCCCTGCTGATGGGCCGCTATGTGAACCGGGTCAGCGAGCATAAAAACTTCAGTTCCGGACCGACGCTTGGGGAACTGGCTCAACAGGCCGGGTACCGTACGCTTTGGGCGGGGAAAAATCACAACAGCATTCGTCCGCCGGAGCGTGGGTTCGATCGGTTTTTCGGTATACAGGGGGGACTGTCTAACTTTTTCTGTCCGGCTCGAAAAACGGCGGATGGGCGTCCGGTTCCGTATACCGGGACAAGCGTCAACGAGTGGATGGTTCATGATGAGTGGGTAGAATTGTTTGTCCCGACCGATCCCGAGTTTTATGTGACCGATGCCATTACCGATAACGCGTTGCTATGGCTGAAGGAATACAGCGGGGAAGATAAACCGTTCTTTCTCTATCTCGCTTACACAGCGCCCCACGCCCCATTGCAGGCGAGGGAGCAAGACATTAAAAAATATGAGGGCCGCTATGATGTCGGTTATCAGGAAATTCGAAAACAACGTTATAAGCGCGCCGTGAAGGATGGTGTGTTCAACCCGGAAACCGCGCCGTTTCATCCGCAAAAGATTACTCAATGGGATTCGCTTTCTCCTGAGGAAAAGGAGCTGGAGGCTGACCGGATGGAGGTGTATGCCGCGATGATTGATCGGGTGGATCAGAATGTCGGACGGGTTCTATCTGAGCTGGAAGTTCGGGGTGAGCTGGACAATACGCTGATTCTGTTTATGTCCGATAACGGGGCAAATGGTTCGAGAGGCGACGAGTATAAAGATTATTATACCCCGACGGGAAACGAGCAGCTGGGAGGCATGTTCAGCTGGGAGTTTCTGGGTAAAAACTGGGCAATGGTCGCTAACAGCCCGTTGGGCTATTACAAGAAAACCAGTCACGAAGGTGGCGTCTGCTCGCCGATGATTGCGTATTGGCCCGAGGGGATACCCCTCAAAAACGGTTGGGTTCATGAGCCTGCGCATCTGGTCGATATTATGAGTACCCTGCTGGATCTGACAGATCTGCGGTACCCATCGGAATTTAACGGGGAGCCGGCCAAACCAAATGAAGGGATTAGCCTGCTGCCATCCTTTAGGGGCGAGCCTCTGGCGGTGCGTAAACATAAAATCGGTAACGATTATAAGTTCGGCAAGATGATCCGCGACGGAAAATGGAAGTTGGTGCAGTACAAGGAGCTGGGGTGGGAATTGTACGATATGGAGAAGGACCGCACGGAAACCCGTGATCTGGCTGAACAAATGCCTGAAAAGGTTGCGGCCATGAAGCAGGCATTTTCGATGTGGGAGCAGAACTGCAAAGCCGGTTTGTGAGTTTGAATTAGGGGATCTTAACAGCTGAAGCAATTTTACGCGTTTGGCTTTGTGCAATGCTTTTCCTGTGAGGGAACTCTTGTGAGAGAAAAACTACGTTCACTGAAGGAAATTGTTATGTTGAATAGAATAGGAATTATCGCATTGGGACTGCTCTGCGCATCTGTGCAGGCGCAGTTCGGCGTTCCGGAAGGTGAAACGCTTGTTTTTGGCGGGCAGTTTATGGATCGGTTTGAGCCGGTTCCGATTTTGTCGCCGCTGACGTCGGATACGTGGGGTGCGGACAATGTGGTTCCCCGCGATATTTCGAATGGGATTGAGCATCCTGAGTGGTCGTATTTCGGCGGCAAGATTATCAAGGGTGAGGACGGGAAGTATCATATGTTCCCCGCCCGGTGGTCAGAGGATAATAAACGCGGGCATCGCGCCTGGATGTATTCACAAATCGTACATGCCGTTTCTGAAAATCCATTGGGGCCGTATAAGGTGATTGAGAGACTCGGGCCGGGTGTTAATCCGTCCGTCTATCAACGGGCTGATGGTGTATATGTGGTTTATGCCTTTATTCGTACCGAAGGCAAAGCGCAGAACTATTACTATCGCGCAAAGACGTTGGACGGGCCCTGGACGATCAATACATACGAAGAAGATTTGCGAGGGGCGCGGTGTTACGCTCACGCCGCGAATTGCGCCTTCGCTATGCGCGAAGACGGTTCTTTTTTGAAGGTGGATAAAAAGGGCACGATGTCTTTCAGCAAAACCGGAACGACCAAGTGGTATGCGGTCGGAACGGGGTCGGTTTATCCGCCTCGGCAGGACGAAACCACTAAATATGAAGATCCCGCGCTTTGGTATGACGGGATTCAATATCACATGATTACGCATGATTATAATCATTGGGAGGGCTTTTACCTGCGGTCTAAAGACGGCGTACATTGGGTTTCCGAGCCCGGCTTGGGCTATGGGCGCGCAAAGTGTATTTATGAGGATGGAACCGAAACCGAGTGGTGGCGCTATGAGCGTGTGATGGTGTTGCAGGACGACCTGGGTCGTGCGATGCAGATTAACTTTGCGGCGCTGGATGTGGATAAAGATACCGAAAAGGGCAACGACAATCACAACTCAAAAAATGTCTGCATTCCGATGACCGTCGGTCGTCAGCTGGAGGTTTTGAATACCGAGGCGATCACTGCTGATACGCGCGAGATTCGCGTGAAGGTTAAAGCGGAAGACGGCTTTGAGCCGCATAAGGACATGGATCTGAAATCGCTCCGTTTCGGTGCGGCACAGGAGATCAATTTCGGGCACGGATGTCAGGTGATCCGAACAGAAAAATCCGGCGAAGATCTGGTTGTGTTTTTTGATGGAAAAGGTAACGGATTCAACCCGGAAAATTTTGCAGGTAAATTGCTCGGAAAGACGACCGCAGGCAACCTGCTGTTCGGCTGGTCGCATCTGCCGGGCGTGACCTATATAGAACCGATCTTATCGGCGATTCCGCCCGTACTGAAAGCGACCGATGGCGGGGCACTGATTGAAGTGGATGTCAGCAATTTCGGTCAGGTGGCATCCGATGAAACGGCGGTCATTGAGGTGTATGTGGATGGAGTCATGAGAGCTTCGTCCTCGGTTCCTGCACTCAAGCCGTTTGAAACGAAAACTGTAACGGTGGCTGGGGACTTCCCATGTGAGGTAGGTGCAAAATATTCTGTGATCACAAAGCTGATTGTAGATCAGCGTGTCCAGGAGGAATTCAAGTCCTCGGTGTCGGCCGGTTGCAGCTGCCCGTAATGTGGAACCATTGAGGATGGGCTGCTTCCCCTCGGGGCAGCCCAAATTTTGACTTTCTGCGGGGAGACTCCGCAATCTTTGTGTTAGCGCAGAATGCCGGTTATCAGAAGCCTGAGCAGGAATCTTCCTTTGTGGGGCCACATGCTGGATGAATGGAAAAGGAAATAAGATGAAAAAGAGTATGGGAGTTATCGCATTGGGACTGTTCTGCGCAGCTGCGCAATCGCAGGTCGGCGTGCCGGAAGGGGAAACACTTGTTTTTGGCGGGCAGTTTACGGATCGGTTTGAGCCGGTTCCAATCATTGGAGAGCTGACATCAGATACCTGGGGCGCGGAGAATGTTCTGCCGCGCGATCTATCGAATGGAATTGAGGATCCGGATTGGTCGTATTGGGGCGGTAAAATCCTGAAGGGGGACGATGGGAAATATCACATGTTTCCCTGCCGCTGGTCAGAGGATAACAAGCGTGGGCATCGCGCGTGGATGCACTCGCAAATCGTGCATGCGGTCTCTGAAAATCCGCTGGGTCCTTATGAGGTGATTGAAAGACTCGGGCCGGGGCATAATCCGGCGGCCTATCGGCAAGCCGATGGTTCGTATGTTGTTTATGCTTTTATTCGCACTGAAGGCAGAGCGTTGACTTATTACTACCGTGCGAAAAATCTGGGAGATCCGTGGGTGATCAATGCTTATGAATATGATCTGCGCGGGCGTCCGGCCTATTTGCATGCATCTAATTTTGGGATTACGCGACGTGAGGATGGTGCCTGTCTAGCGGTGGACAAAAAGGGTAGTATGCTGATCAGTCAAACGGGCACCACTAAGTGGTATGCCATTGGAACGGGACCGGTGTTTCCCCCTCGTCAGGACGAAACCACCAAATATGAGGATCCTGCTCTTTGGTATGATGGTATTCAGTATCATATGCTGACGCATGATTATAATCATTGGGAAGCGTACTATCTGCGTTCTAAAGACGGGGTGAAGTGGGTGCGGGAGCCGGGTCTGGGCTATGGGAGCGCGAAGTGTCTCTATGAGGATGGAACCGAAAATGAGTGGTGGCGCTATGAGCGGGTGCAGGTGTTGCAGGATGATCTGGGCCGTGCAATGCAGATTAACTTTGCGGCGCTCGATGTGGATAAAGACACCGAAAAAGGCAACGACAACCACAACTCGAAAAACGTATGTATACCCATGACCGTCGGGCGTCAGTTGGAGGTGTTGAATTCAGATACGATCACTGCTGATACGGACGAAATCAAAGTGAAAATAAAAGCCGAAGATGGGTTTAATCCGCATAAAGATATAGATATTGAATCGCTGCATTTCGGGGCAGCCCAAGAAGTCAACTTCGGGCGCGGATGTAAAATAACCGGTACGGAGAAGGACGGCCGGGATCTCATTCTGATTTTTGATGCAAAGGGGCACGGCTTCACTGCCGATAATTTTGCCGGGAAGCTTTTGGGCAAGACCTCGACGGGGAAGCTGTTGTTTGGGTGGTCACATCTGCCGGACGTTGAATATATCGAACCCATTCTCTCTGCCGAAGTTCCGGTATTGAGAGTGGGTGAGGCGGGAACGTTATTTGAGGTGAAAATCAGTAACTTTGGTCAGGTGGCCTCAAGTGATCAGGCGGAGCTGGAAGTTTTGATTCATGGAGAAAGCGTTGGGACGGTTTCTGTTCCAGTGTTAAAACCTTTTGACGCGACGACGGTGACGGTGGAGAGCTCAAAGCACTGTGAGGTATCAAAATTATACAGCATTAGCACCAAGCTTACCGATCGAGGTCGTGTTCAGGAAGTTTTCAACTCCAAGGTAACGGCTGGATGTCGATGCCTGGAAGGGCACTAGGCATACGTGATGCAGCTGCCGTTGACAGATAGGACTCATTCGTAGGGGCTAACGTCTGACTACCTAACTACAACATCCGTACATTGCTTGTTTTCGGTTTTCCTGAATATTGTTCAATTCAGATTTGAACTGAAGGAGATGGAAATGAAGCGGGTGCTAATAGTGTTTTTGGGGCTATTCCTGAATGCAGCTGTACTGATGGCAGGGATGAAGCCCAATATTCTTCTGATTATGGTGGATGATATGGGGTATTCCGATATCGGGTGTTACGGCGGTGAAATTGAAACGCCGAATCTGGACCGTCTGGCAGCGAATGGGTTGCGCTACTCGCAGTTTTATAATACCTCAAAGTGCAACACATCGCGGGAGGCATTGTTAAGCGGACGTTACGTTACGCGGGTGACAGAGCATAAGAATTTTGCCGTTGGACCGACGTTGGGCGAGCTGGCACAGCAAGCAGGCTATCGTACCCTGATGGCTGGAAAGAATCATAATAAGATTCGCCCCACCGAACGCGGTTTTGATCGCTTCTTCGGTTTGCAGGGGGGACTGTCAAACTTCTTCTGTCCGGCTCGGGAAACGGCGGATGGTCGTCCGTTGCCGTATTCGAGTACGAGCCTGGTGGAGTGGATGGTTGATGACCAATGGGTGGAGCCCTTTGTTCCACAAGACCCTGAGTTTTATGTGACCGATGCGATTACGGATAATGGGATCCAATGGTTGAAGGAGTATGAGGGCGAGGAAAAACCGTTTCTGCTCTATCTGGCCTACACAGCACCGCACTATCCCATTCAAGCTCGGGCCGAGGATGTTGCTAAATATGACGGCCGCTATGATGCGGGCTATCAGGTGATTCAAAACCAGCGCTATGAACGTATGATCGGGCTGGGGGTGATCGATCCGGAGACCTCGCCACTGCACCCGCAGAAAAAAAAACAATGGGATTCGTTGTCCGCGGAAGAGCAACAACAGGAAGCGAACCGTATGGAAGTGCATGCGGCGATGGTTGATCGGGTGGATCAGAATATCGGCCGAGTGCTCGACGAATTGGCCGCGCAGGGCAAGCTGGAAAATACTCTGATCCTGTTTCTGTCAGATAACGGGGCGGAGCGGGTCTATATCAAACCGGATAAAGACGCCTATCAGCCGAATGGCAGGGAGGTGCAGGGCGGGGCGTTTACATGGGATGCAATTGGCCAACAGTGGGCCTATGTGGCGAATACCCCGCTGGGTTATTTTAAAAAAACAAGTCATGAGGGCGGCATCCGTACGCCCATGATTGCGTATTGGCCTAAGGGAATTAAAAAAACAAATCGCTGGTGCCGTGAGCCGGCTCACCTCGTGGATATAATGGCCACTTTTCTCGACCTTTCGGACCTTAACTACCCGGAACAGTTCAATGGCAGACCTGCTAAGCCGATTGAGGGGATTAGTCTGGTTCCGTCTTTTTCGGAAGAAGAGTTGCCGAGCCGCGAATACAAGATCGGCAATGACTATAAGTTCGGGAAAATGATCCGCGACGGAAAATGGAAACTGGTTAAGTACAAGGATGATCCATGGGAATTATACGACATGTCGACAGATAATACCGAAACCAAAAATTTAGCTCAACAAATGCCCGAGAAGGTCTCGGAGATGAAAAAGACCTATGCTCAGTGGGAACAAAACTGTCAGTCAGGACTGTGAAATAACGTATAGAGGGATACATGTTCTGTTCCTGCGAAGGAGTGCTTGCTTTCCCTTAATTGAACGGAGAATGAAATATGAAACGTGGATTGATCGCTTTATGCGGTATGGTCTTGGTTGCTGTAAATGCCATCGCGAACGATAAACCAAATATTATCCTGATTTTTGCAGATGACCTGGGGCCGGGCATGCTGAGCTGCTATGGGCAACAGATTGTAACGACGCCGCACATTGACAGGCTCGCTGACGAGGGAATTTCATTTGAAAACTATTATGGCGGTGTCTTCTGCGCGCCCGCACGCTGGACGCTGCTAACCGGCATGCACGACGGCCGAATCGGCGGCTTTAAGCATACCCGTGCCGGTCTTCCTATTAAACGGGATGCCGGGGAGATTTCGGAAAAGGAATATCAAAAGCAGCTTGAAGAGTTGAAAGCCAATGCTCACCCCATTGCAGATAATGAAGTGTTTCTGGCCCAGGTGGCACAAGAAGCGGGCTATAAAACAGCCCAGTTCGGCAAATTGGATCGCGGATTCCTGACGTGGCATGAGCGGGTGAAGCGTTTTGGGTGGGACTTTTATGAGGGCTTGTATGATCATGTCCGTTGCCACGGGTTTTATCCGCCCTACATCTGGCGCAATGGTGAAAAGGTGGAACTCGAAGGCAACCCGTACCCGAATTGTGGAAAAGCCAGTCAGGACGGCATGGACGAGCCGGTTGGCAAGTTCGGAGAAACCTATTGTCCGGATGTGTTTGTTGAAAGCATGCTGGATTATATCCGGGAGCATGGAGAGGCCATTCGTTCGGGCAAGGACTTGAAACCGTTCTTTATCTATCATCCGACCCAGTTACCGCATGGGCCATCAGCTGTTCCGGCCATTCATCCGGATTATGTGGATGATAGGCGGCTCGACCTGTCTGAGAAAAAATATGCCACAATGGTTAAAATTCTGGATAACCACGTGGGACAGATTCTTGACGAACTGAAAAAACAGGGGCTGGATGACAATACCGTGGTCTTTTTTGCCTCAGATAACGGCCATGAAATGTATTCCGGCCCGTTTATTGATTACAAGAAGCAGAAAACACCTGACGGCAGGAAATATAATCTGACCGACAACAAGTTCCGAACATCGGAAGTGGATGATGTATTTAATGGAGCAGGAGGCAGGGCGGGGCTGAAACGTTCCGGTTATCAGGGTGGTATCCAGTGTGTAATGATGGCGCGGTGGCCGGGCAGCATTCCGAAGGGAAGAACGACGGATCTTCTGACGGCACATTATGATTTTATGGCAACCGTGGCGGATATTGGCGGGGTGGACGCTCCTGAGGGCAAGGACGGGATTTCCTACCTGCCAACCTTGTTGGGAAAACCGCAGACCACCACGCATGATTATGTGGTGGTGGCCAATACCTGGAAAATTATGGGCGGTAGTTCTATTATGACTTCCGACGGATGGAAACTGATTCAGGACAATAAGACCGGTGAATTCCAACTCTACCATATTGCGGAAGATAACGAGGAACGGAACGAACTGTCAGCCAAGTATCCCGAACGAGTGGAGCAGATGAAAAAAAATCTGCTTCGAGAACTCAACTCCGAGCGCCCTGACCTATGATCAAATTGGAGATCGGAGACAAGAGCGAATTTAAGGAGACGCTGATTAAATTGGCGAATAGAGGTTTGATAGAGGTTCCGGCATGAAACTTGATCGAATAAAACAGGGATTGTTGATGGTGTCGGGGGCCTTGCTGTTAGGGACTTCTCAGGCGGCAGAACAACCGAATGTGGTTATCATTTACGGGGACGATGTCGGATACGGTGATGTTGGCGCATATGGGTCGAGACTTATCCCCACGCCAAATATTGACCGGTTGGCTGCAGAGGGACTGCGCTTTACGGATGGACACAGTTCGGCGGCCACCTGCTCGCCTTCGCGGTATTCTATGCTAACCGGTGTGCATGCTTTCAGGGACGGAGTTTCAATTCTCGGACCAACGGCCGGACTCTCCGTTTCAACCTTGGATCTGACGCTGCCGAAGCTGTTTCGGCAGGCGGGGTACCGCACGGGCATCGTGGGCAAGTGGCACCTGGGACTTGGTGAGAATGAAGGTTCGCTGGATTGGAACGGGGCCGTGAAGCCGGGGCCGTTGGAAGTCGGGTTTGATTCATCGTTTCTGTTGCCGATTACGAATGACCGGGTGCCATGCGTTTATGTGAAGAATCATTATGTAGTGAATTTAAATCCGAATGATCCGCTGGTGGTGAGTCGAAGCCTGAAGGAAATTCGGAAGGTTAAAGGGAGTACGCAATATCCGGACGGGCGGTCTAATCCTGAAGCAATGAATGTTCTGAAAACTGAATTCCGACATAACGACACGGTCATTCACGGCATTGGACGGAACGGATACATGGCTGGAGGAAAATCGGCTCTGTGGGATGATGAGACCATGGGCGATGTCTTGGTTGAAAAGGCGCAGGCCTTTCTGTGGGAAAAATCGGACAAGCCGTTCTTTCTGTTTTTCTCCACGCATGACATTCACACACCGCGCATGCCAGCCAAACGCTTCTGCGGGACAACGACGTTGAGCGCACGAGGCGATGCGATGGTTCAGTTTGATTGGGCGACGGGACAGATTATGAAAACGCTGGCGGACATGGGGGTTGCGGATGACACGATTGTCATTTTTTCGAGTGATAACGGCCCTGTTTACCAGGATGCATACGTTGACGGTTCTAAGCACCGGGATGAAATCGGTGAGGTGGATCGCGGACACGATGCATCGGGAATATGGAGAAACGGGAAATATTCGATATACGAGGGTGGCACCCGGGTTCCGTTGATCATCCGCTGGCCGGGTCGGATTCAACCGGGCGTTTCAGATGCATTGGTTAATCAGATTGATTTCATAGCTTCGTTTGCTTCGCTGTTGAAAATCGATTTAGCGGAGGGAGTAGCACGCGACAGCCGCAATACATTGGATGCCTTCCTTGGTAAATCAGAGCAGGGTCTGCCTTTTATGATTGAAGAGGCTATGCGCGATGGGCGTGCGCTACGGATTGGCGACTGGAAATTCATTGCCGCTAAACAGACAAAGGCGGGGGCATTCATACCGGCGGAACTTTATGACCTGAATTGCGATCCAGGCGAGCTGAATAATCTCATGGATGAGTATCCGGAAAAAGCCGCAGCCATGGCAAAACGATTGAAAGAACTGATGGAAGGCAAGGGTGTAAGATATGCGGAATAAAATGAAGTGGACGATATTGTTGAGCTTGGCCGGACTGCTTCTCAATGGGGGGGCAGCTAAGCCAGCGGATGTATTGAGTTCGGATAGTGGCGAGATCATTGAGCTTGCCGGTCACTGGGAATTGGCGCTTCAGCCAGACAAGGCTCTGGGAGACGCGCCTCGGCTTGCAGGCATAGCATTTGAGGACTTTTTGTGTCTGCCGGGAAGCCTCACCGAAAATAAAAAGGGTATTCCGAATAATGACCGGACGGTAACGAAGCATTTGACGCGGGAATTTATGTTCGAGGGAACGGCGTGGTATCGTCGCTCGATCAGCATTCCAAAGGATTGGGATGGGAAGCGCGTGGTATTGCGCATCGAGCGTACGCGCAAAACCGCAGTCTGGATTGATGGGCAATTGGCTGGGGTTGATCCATCGCTGAGTACCGCACATGTGGTAGAACTGGGAAAATTGGAACCCGGTGAACATGAGCTGGTGGTTGCTGTGGATAACGTTAAGGACGGATCTCCGAGTGGTCGGTCGCACATGAATGTTGAAGACACACAGACCAACTGGAATGGCATGCTCGGCAAGCTCCAGCTGGAAGCGACTCCGATGATCTGGATTGAACGTATTCGCTTTTTTCCAGATATTGGAAAACGTCAGGCCAGGGTTGAGTTGACGCTGAACAAACAGCTCGACGGTGCGCAGAGCGGAAAGATCCATATTGCCGCAGAAAGCTTTAACAGCGATGCGAAGCATGTTCCAAAGACCGTAATGGTTCCCTTTGAGTTAAATGCAGAATCCGCGACGATAAAGGCTGTGATTAAGATGGGCGAGGGCATGCTGCTTTGGGATGAGTTTGATCCAGCACTGTACCGAGCGAATATTACGATGCAGTTGTCTGATGGGCAGGTACAGAAATTAAGCCGTACCTTCGGCATGCGTGAGTTCACACAGAACGGTTCTCAGTTTGTGATTAACGGCAAAACCACGTTCCTGCGCGGTACGCATGACGGCTGTGTTTTTCCTCTGACGGGGTATGCGCCGATGGACGTGGTCGAGTGGGTGCGCGTGCTGAAAATCGCCAAGGAATATGGCATCAACCATTACCGATTTCACACGTGGTGTCCGCCGGAAGCCGCACTGGCCGCCGCAGACTTGGTGGGCATCTACATGCAGCCGGAGCTGCCATGCTGGGGCGTGCTTTGGGAGCAGGAACGAAACGTGAAGATCAAGGATGTGAATGCGGTAGCGTTCGGCTCCGAGAAAACGAAGACGGGGCGCAAGTTTGATCCGAGCATGGTGACCGAAGCCGAAGCGTTCTTCCATGAAGAGGGTGCGCGGATTCTGGATCAATACGGCGACTATGCCTCCTTTGTGATGCTGGGGCTCGGGAATGAATTAAAAGGCAATGTCGCGGTCATGCAGCGCTTGGTGGATGGCTATCGAAAATCCGATAACAACCGCCGCCTCTATACGCAGGGTTCCAATAATAATTTCCGCGATCCAAAGAAAGGTGCGACGGATGACTATTGGACGACGGTGCGGACGTCTACCAAAACATGGGAAAACTATGACAATGTCACGCGTATGTCTTTTTCCATGGCTGATCAATTTGATGGCGGCCCGATCAATCATTTGCGCCCGTCCACCCGTGTGAATTTCAGTAAATCGCTGGCGGATACGGATGTCCCGGTCATCGGTCATGAAACAGGTCAGTATTGTTATTATCCCGATTACAATGAGATTGAAAAATACACAGGAGTGACCAAACCTTGGAATTTGGAGGCGGGTCGTGAACTACTGAAAAAAAAGGGCATGTATGATCAATGGCCGGATTTTTTTGAAGCTGCAGGAAAGTGGGCCTCTATTCTCTACTGCGAGGACATGGAATCCGGTATTCGTACCCCCGGATTCGGCGGCTTTCAATTGCTTGATCTGCAGGACTTTCCAGGGCAGGGAACGGCACTCGTTGGTCCGCTGAATGCATTTATGGAATCGAAAGGAACCATTACGCCTGAAAAGTGGCGGGAGTTTTCCGCCCCCGTAACGCTTCTCGCAGAGTTTGATACTTTTACCCTGACCGCAGGAGAAACCTTTACAGCTGATCTAAAGGTGGCCAACTATGGACCGTCCGATATCTCAGGAATGTTTAGTTGGAACATTCCATCATTTGGAAATGGCTCTTTTGTGATTGAGGCCGATCAAGGAGGAATCTCTGATGCAGGACAGATTAACGTTAAACTTCCAACCGTTGAAAAAGCATTGCAGACCACCATCGAACTGGAACTGAACGGCATTGTTAAATCTTACCCTCTCTGGATCTATCCGGCTCCCATGGCAATAAGCATTCCCGAAAACGTAACGGTAACCCGCAAGCTGGATGATCAGACGATCCATACCTTGGAAAAGGGCGGAAGGGTTCTGCTGGTTCCCGAACATGAAACGATCAAGGATAACAGTGTCGGAGGACTGTTTATGACCGAATTTTGGTCGTACACGATGTTTTATACTATTGCAGTAAGGCAAGGCGTTGAGCCTTCGGCTGGAACGTTGGGGCTGCTGATCGATGAAAAACATCCGGCATTGGCCGGTTTCCCTACCGAGTTTCATAGCAACTGGCAATGGTGGGCACCGGTGAAAAATTCGCGCCCGATCATCTTAGACGATGCACCGGAAGGATATCGTCCATTTGTGCAAAGCATTGACAACATGTGGCGTTCACACAAACTCGGCACGCTGTTCGAGTTCAAGGTCGGCAACGGCCGCATCCTCGTCAGCGCCATCGATCTCCCAGCCATCCAGCAAACCGCCGAAGGTTGCGCACTATTTCAATCACTTCTGAACTATAGTGCATCTGATGGTTTTAATCCTGAAATAAAAATTTCAGCAGACCTATTAAAAAGGATATTAGGAGTTAAATAGCGGAAGAAGAGGAACCCTTCGCTCGTTTGGGGTTGTCATCCTTTGGTCTGCGCCAGCGATGGTAAGTTTCCGGTTGGACGATCAGCATTACATTAGAGATATTATGTTCAATCATTTTATCAAACGGAACCATCCGTTGCGTGCACCCTATACCGATCTGCTCATATCCAAAAATGGAAAATTTAAGAGTAATGCCCTTCTGGCCAACAAACTCGGCTGAGCGGTCTAGTTCATGCTCCGGAGGGGAACTTTTAAGTCCGACCGTAAGATGATCCCAAAAGTCCAACTGGAGCGCCATAAAGCCAGCCCAACTTAAGGTTGCCCAGCCAGTGGAACATCGATTCCTTGAAGGTAATTCCGGGACGGCGGGCAGTCCAGACCGCTTGAATGGGACTCTTCGGTTCCATGCGCACATTCGTGCCAGAGTGCCCCGTAAAATTCCTCCCGGGATTCAAACCACTCAGGGCAGGGCATGGATATGGTGTCCATCGATGGCGAATACGACGCCAGCGTCCGGCCATAGCCGATGTCGGGCATGTTTGTCAGAATCCGCTCGGCAATCTCCAGCGGTTCGTGTTCCCGTTGGGGAACCGCAACCTCGGGCACCTTGCCTTCGAGGCCCTAGCACTGCGCGGTATTGAATACGCGGTAGTAGCGAAGCATCGCATAGCCTTTCTGCTCGGGCCGTTCCTCCTGTTGGTCGGGTTCGACTATTTTCCTGAACACGACGGGGCACGCATGCTCTCCCTTGCGCACCCGGCCACCGAGTTCCGATTCAAGCCGCCATCGGAAAAGCAGTATGTTTCCGGCGAGTCGTTTCGTTATCTGGGGCGCACCTACAAGCTGCTGGTGCGGAAAGCCAAGGGCGAACCGCGTGTGTCGCTGCAGCACGGCACGTTGACGGTCTATAGCGCCTTCCCGCAAAACCGTCTGATTACCCGCAAGCTGCTGGATGCGTGGTATGCCCGAAAGACGGAGCGTGTATTCCGCGAGCGGCTCCATGTCTGCTTCGGGCTGTTCGACTATGAAGAACTTCCAAGCCTTGGAATCCGTAAGCTGAAGAAGCGGTGGGGCAGCTATCTCGAAAAACCGCACCGCATCATCCTGAACCAGGACCTGATCCAGGCTTCCAAAGCGCAGATCGACTACGTCGTTATCCACGAGCTATGCCACGTGCGCCACAAACAACACAACCAGGCCTTCCGCACCCTTTTAGAATCCAAGCTCCCGCACTGGGAAAAGCTAAAAACCGAACTCGAACTCAAACTGTTGGCGTAGGGGGTGGGATGAGTAATCGAACAGATACCGAAATATTACTACGAAAAAGGGCTCGAGAGTCCGATATTTATCCGAATATTGACGCGGCAGAGTTTAATATTGGGGCTTACCTTCCGGGAGGACGGTGATCGAAATGTGTATGTCCACGTTTATCCACGAAAGGAATGGAAGCACAAGGCGACGTGATACTGGTGAATTTGTACCGGTCATATCAACTCCTCCCTGATTTGCTCCCAGTTCTCTCCTGTCATCCCCTTGAGCTTCTCTTTGATCTACGCGGTATCTCTTGGACTTTATCAAAACCGGAAGCCGTAATTCCTGAATTAAGTGCCTGTATGCGGATAAGATGAGATTCCAATTCTAGTACATAATAAATGTGAATCCACAGTTCGAGTATGTGATAAGTAAACCTTACTTTATTCGCTGACATTGAAGGCGGAAATTAATGTGAAACTTGATACTTATTTGGTACTTAAATTGAGGTTTTGAAGTAAGAACTGTTTGGATCTGTTGTTGACAATTTATTAGTCCTTATTCCTCACAATTACACTGAAAATAGGGGTTTTGTTGGTGTTTTAAGAGCACCAGGCAGGAGAGTGGGTGACCCCGAGCTCTCACTGCCTGGTGAGGAGGAGATGTGCCAGAGTATATAGCAGTCCGCATGCCAGGTTGGATTGGGTATCAGAAAGAACTTTGTTTTGCGGCGTTCGCTGTTAGACTTCCGCGCTTTTGAGATGGGAAATATTATGGCAGGAACAATTGGAGCGATTTGGGGCATATTCGGGCTGAGTATTATTCTGGGGCGCGGGCTCTTCAGTATTTGGCCGTTTGTGGACGAAATTATCGGGACGCGATTCAGTGCGGTCGAATGGATCGGTCTGGCGGTGAGTCTGGTGTTCATGGGCTATGCTGAAGGCTATAAAGGGTTTCATCTTAAATTTTCACCACGGGTCGCCGCGCGGGCGCTGTATCTGAAAAACAACCCGACGCTGATTCGTATTCTTTTTGCCCCGCTGTTCTGTATGGGTTTTTTCCATGCCACGAAAAAACGGAAAATTGTGGCTTACAGCATCACGACGATGGTGATTGTGCTGATTTTGTCGGTTCGTTATCTGGCGCAGCCCTGGCGCGGTATTGTGGATGCAGGGGTGCTTTTCGGTCTCGGTTGGGGGTTGCTCTCCGTCTGGATGTTCTGCTTCCGGGCCTTTTTCGGTAAAGAGGACTATACGGCCTCGCCGGAAACTCCGGATTGCTGAGCTTGACTTGGCTGGGTTGAACCTATAGAACCCCCACCACTTTCGGACGGTCAAGTGGACCGCTCCTTTTTTCTTCACTCCACCGGCGGCGAGTTTTGAAATTATTTTTATTCGCCGGTTAGGAGCCACATTGTGGCAGTTCAGTTTGTTCCTTCGTCCTTCCTCGATTGAGGGCGGATCGATGAACGGTTGATGATTGCTACGTGGAAAAAAACTATATGAAGAAAGAAAACGACCTTCAGGGCATTTTCGGAGAATTACTTCCAGAGATTGGAAAAGCAGTAACCGAAGCGGGCTATCAAACCCCCTCACCGATTCAGGAGCAGGCGATTCCGTATCTGCTGCAGGGCCGCGATATGATCGGCTGTGCCCAGACGGGGACCGGAAAAACAGCGGCCTTTACGCTGCCGATTCTCCAGTATCTTGTGAAAAAGAATAAACGACCGGTTTCCAAACGGCCGGAAGTGCTGATTCTTGCCCCGACGCGCGAGCTCGCGGCGCAGATCGGCGACAGCGTGAAGAAATACGGTAAACATACCAAAATTTCGCACACCGTGATTTTCGGCGGCGTTGGCCAGCATCCGCAGGTGAAAACCATTCGCCGCGGGGTGAACATTCTGGTGGCAACACCGGGGCGGTTGAACGATTTGGTGGGGCAGGGGCTGCTCGATCTGGGCGGCGTTGAAATCTTTGTGCTCGACGAAGCCGATCGTATGCTCGATATGGGTTTTATTCACGATATTAAAAAAGTGATTAAAGAGCTGCCGAAGAAACGGCAGTCACTCTTTTTCTCGGCCACAATGGAACCGAAGGTCAAGCAGCTCGCGGAGTCGCTCGTGAGTCATCCGGCGCAGGTGGCGATTGAGCCTGAAAAGCCGGCGGTGGAGCGGATTACCCAGAAAGTCATGTTTGTTAAAAAAGAGCATAAGGACGATCTGATCCTTCAGCTGATGGCCAGTAAAAAGCTGGATAAAGTCATCATTTTCACGCAGATGAAGCATGTGGCCAATAAAGTGGCACGAAAGCTCGAAGGTGTGGGTGTTTCAGCGGCGGCCATTCACGGCAATAAGAGTCAGGGCGCGCGTACGCAGGCGCTGGCCGATTTCAAGTCGGGCAAATGCCGTGCACTGGTGGCCACGGATATTGCGGCGCGCGGGATTGATGTGAAGGAAATTTCGCACGTCATCAACTATGATATGCCGGTGGAGCCGGAAACCTATGTGCACCGGATCGGCCGCACGGCCCGTGCCGGAGCCGAGGGCGATTCTATTTCGATGTGCTGCGCGCCGGAACGGGATTATCTGCGGGCCATTGAAAAACTGATCGGATTTGAAATTCCGCGCGATTTGACCCACAGTTGGCATTCCGAAAAGGCCATGAATGCAACGGGCGCTGACGCCAAACCGGGACCGAAAGTCCGGCAGCAGCGTGGCAAGCCGAGGGTCAGTTCCGACGGCCGGTTGAAGAGTGGTAGAAAAGGGGGCCGCCCGTCGCGGATTAAAAGCCGCAGGTCTAAACATGGTTGAAGTGGGAAAATGGAATAAGCTGGCGATTTCGCGTGAGACGGATTTCGGGTTGGTGTTCGACGGGCTTCAGCTCGGTGAAATTCTGATGCCGAACCGCTATGTTTCCAAGGCCTGGAACCTTGGGGATAAAATTGAGGTGTTTGTTTATCTCGATTCCGAAGACCGCTTGACCGCGACGACGCAGAAACCGAAGGCGCAGGTGGGCGAATTTGCACTGCTGCGCTGTAAAGACGCCACGCCGATCGGTGCCTTTCTGGACTGGGGATTGCCGAAAGATCTCTTTGTTCCGTTCCGTGAGCAGCGGATGAAGATGCGCAAAGGTGAATCGTATCTGGTTTATCTGTATTACGACAAAGCGAGCGAGCGCATTGTGGCTTCCGCCAAACTGGACAAATATCTGAATTCCAAACGCTTTTATAAAAATAATGAAGAGGTGGATCTGATGGTCTGGCAGAAGTCGGACCTCGGTTATAAATTCATTATCAATAATGAACGTTGGGGCATGGTGTTTCATAATGAGATTTTTCAGGCCCTGGAACGCGGCACACGAATTAAGGGCTACATTAAAAATGTTCGGCCGGATGGACGGATTGATCTGACGCTGCAGAAACAGGGCTATGAAAAAGTAACGGATCTCACGGATGTGATTCTTGAACACCTGAAGAAAAATGACGGTTTCATGCCGGTCACCTCGAAAACCTCGCCGGAAAAAATCAACGCATTATTCGGGGTCAGCAAAAAGACCTATAAAAATGCTGTTGGTGCCCTGTATAAAAAACGCCTGATCACCATTGAAGACGACGGTGTGCGATTGGTTTAGATTTGTCCTGCCACATTTAAAATGTTAGGCGTCTGGCTTGCTGAATAATTAAACAGCTTATATTCTTTTCCGATTATCAATGGTGATAGGGGACAGAACGGTGGAAAAGGAAGCGAAGGCTCGAATTAAGATCAACCGTCTGCTTGAAGAGGCAGGGAGGCATTTTTTTGACGATGAATCCGGCCCTGCAAATATTGTTCTCGAACCGCATGTCAAAATTACCCAACCGCAGATTTCCGGTCTTGGTGAAAATTTTGAGCAGACCAAAAACGGATTTATCGACTTTCTGTTGCTGGATGAGAAGGGGTTCCCTTTTGTGGTGTTGGAGGCAAAGGTCGAGGCTATCAATCCTCTGAGTGCGAAGGAACAGGCTCGTTCCTATGCCGATGCCCAAAACTGCCGCTTTGTGATTCTTTCCAATGGAAACCTTCACTATTTCTGGGATCTGGAGCAGGGCAATCCGTATGTCATTTCCAAGTTCCCGACACCGGGTTCTGTTTCGGAGCACCGCCGCTATGAGCCGAAGCCCGAGCTATTCAAAAATTCTTTGGTTGGTTTTTCAAAAGCCGATGAGAGGGGTTTGTTGGATGCATCATCACCTTTTGCATTCTGGACAATCAATGAGAGCCGCATTTTTCGTTTCTTAAAGCTGATCGGATGCGACAACAACGATGTAGGGCAATATGCCAAGCTCGTTAAGGAGCGCAACGACATAGCCCATTCCAACGGAAACATCTTCTACAATGCTTCTCAGAGTGCGGATCAGAAAATGGGGGAAGCCCTCCAGTGCATTGATCACATTCAAATTCACATGCAACCTGTTATTCACGATTGCTTGAAGCGTTTCCTGCTGGATAGCTGGGATATTGAAGAACGAATGTATGCAGATCCTTCCGACCAGATTCGGGAAGAATTAGTGCACGCTCACTACTTTTCGCAGAAGGACATTGAGGCATGTGTGGCTTTCGATATTGAGCCCCTGAAGTGGACACGAGCATTTCGCCGAAATCGAAGCCTTGTTCGAAGTGTTCAAGGCTGCGTATGCGATAGACGAGGATGGTGCCGATGCGTTGGCTGAGGTTTTCGGGGAGGAATAATGAAACAGGTTGTCGAAATTATAGCGCGTTGTGCGGAAGGAACGTGTGTGAGTCGTCCGTTCCGGGTTCGGGCGGATGACGGCAGCTTGTATTGGATTAAGGGAATGGGCACCGGATGGAACCGAAACGAACTTTGTTATGAGTTGCTGTGCGCAAAACTTGCATCCGAAATCGGTTTGCCGGTGGCGGGGTTTGAGGTGCTGGATGTGCCGGAGGTGTTGTTGGAATTTTGCGCGGTTCCGGGGATTCGGGATCTGAGTGCCGGCCCGGCTTTTGGATCGCGGTATGTAGAACATGTTTCATCCCTTCTGCCGGTGGAAGTTTCGTCCGTCCCGCAGGATCTGCGGTGGAAAATTCTGTTGTTTGACTGGTGGGTTCAAAATGAAGACCGTACGCTCGGCGAGAAAGGTGGCAATGTGAATTTGCTGTGGAACCCGGTTGACCAACAATTAACGGTTATCGACCACAACAATGCGTTCGATTCGGAATTCGACGAAGTCGCATTTTTTGAGCACCATGTTTTCCGGGAGGAGCGGAGCCGGATTCCGGCCTCCTTTTTGCTTGAACAAAAACAGCGCTTCGCGAATATGGCGGGCCGGTTTGGAGATTTAATTAAGGATTTTCCGGATGAGTGGGTGGAACAGGATGAGCGTCCCGGCGATTTTATTCCGGAAACCGCAAATGCAATTTTAAACCGTTTTGATAAACTCCTCGATGTATTTGGAGGGCAGGCTAATGAAAAATAAACTGGCATGTAACTATACGGTTCTTCGCTTTCTTCCGTATCCGGAAAGCGAAGAGTTTGTGAACCTTGGCGTTGCGATGGCGTGCCCGGATCTACACTGGTTTGACTTCCGGCTGGAAACACGGCGCGTGGAGCGCATTACCGGATTTTTTCCGGAACTGAAGCAGAACAAAGAATCTTTTATTGAAGGGCGAAAGTTGTTCAAAGAGGAATTGGAGCGCGTTCGCGAGGTGCTCCATAACGGATATGAAAAAGGGCAACCTCAGTTTAAAGAATTGGCTAAACAGTTTAATCAGACGTTTTTAACGCTGGTTCGTCCGCGGGAAGAGGCTTTCTGTTTCAGCAATCCGCGCACCTGTCTGGTGGATGATCCTGCCCAAACGTTGGAGACTCTATTTGAACATTATGTGGAACGGGGATTTGCTCAGCGACAGGAATATCAGGAAAAACTGATGGAAAAGCGTTTGCGGCAGGTTTTTTCCGCAAAGCAGATTTTAAAGCATTATACCGACCACACCTTTACCGGAGATCTTTGTACGGCGCATTTTCCGTTTGTTCGACAGCAGGATGACCGTTTTACACGGGCGATCCGCCCGCTGGATCTTGATAAAAACGAAACGCATCAGATTGTAAGCCATGCGGATGCCTGGAAGAGCAAACTGGAACGCCTGAAGAGTATTCCGGAACATCCTGAAAATACGCTGTTTGTTGTCCGTAAACCTACAGCTGGCAAGCAACTGGATGTCTGCAAGCAGATGTGCGCAGAGCTGGAGCAGGTGGGTGCTGTGATCCTTCCAACTGAAGATCAGGCCGGTATTCTCGGTTTTGCTGAGATGCAATGAGGATTTCTCATGAACAGTTTTGACGATCTGGATATTGTTTTCTCAACCGATAAGGGTCGGATTAAACCGGAAAAGAAAAAGCCGGAAGTGCCGAAGGGCGACGGCATTGTCCGGGTGGGCCGTGAAACCAAGGGCCGCAAGGGTAAAGGGATGACGGTGATTACCGGCGTTCCGGTGCATCCGCAAGGATTGAAAGACCTGGCGAAACAGCTGAAGCAGAAATGCGGAACAGGCGGTACGGTTAAAGGCCGGACGATTGAAATTCAGGGCGACCATCGCGATCTGCTGGTGGCTGAACTGCAGTCGATGGGCTACACGGTAAAAAAATCCGGCGGTTAATCGGACGTTTCAGATCGACGGATGCTGATCAACAGCAGAAGGGTGATGGGCCCGATGCTGTGAGCGGAACGAATACACACTTCATGCCAGTTTCCCCAGCCCCCGTAGGTAATGCGGGCCAGTGCGGTGATGGCGCCCCAGGTGGCCATCCATATTAATACTGCCCGATTGCGCTCCAGCTTGAAAAACAGCAGGTGAGCCGCAAGGCACAGATCAAATATCCCAATCAGATGCACCGCGTGGAGCATCCATTCTTCGTTGACTGTCTGCACGTTTATGCGTCGGAGGAATACCAGCAGAAAATCGAGGAAGTGGGGATCGGAAAGCAGGGCTTTAATTCCGTGTGCGGCAAAGGTGAGTGCGATTGAAATACGCAGAAGCCCCATGCTCCATGCCCGGTTTCTTTCTGATGGATTGAGCAGGATGATGGCCGCTGCCGGCACGGTATAGCGCAGCGCCCATTCCGCCCAGTAGAGCAGGGGATATTTGGCGGAAGGCATGAAGGTTTCCGAGAGCATTTCGAAAAACATCGGAATGATGCCGAGCAGGGAAAGATTACGCAGTTTACCGCTCCAAATGCAGCCCGCTGAAAACAGAAGCAGGAGAATCATCGCGGTCTCAACCCGTCCGGCTCCGGCTTCGGATATTCCATTTTCTTCCCAGAGGAAGGAGAATGTTTTGGAGGAATAGCGGTTGAAACGCCAGGCATAGACCAGGCACGTCAGAGTGTATGCCGCAGCCAACAGATGGGGCGGAGCATGCCGGAATGCTGCAGTTTTTTGATGGTGCATACTAGCGTCGGGCTTTGAAGGTGGCGGTGTCTACGGTTTCGCCCGTATCAAGGAGGGTGGAATAATGAATCGTATCGCCATTGAATTCCAGCAGCATGATGTGATCGCCCTTTGAGGCAAAAGAATTTTCGCCCTGCAGATACCATCGATCGGGTTTCGGGTCCCGTTGCGGGGCTCCGTAGCCTCCTTCGCCGAGATAGACCGTTCCGGCCGGATCTTCTTTTCCATGGCGAATGGGTACCGTTCGTTTGATGCAGTGCCCATCCGATTCCAGCACGAGATCCAGATTGAATTTATCAAAGAGCGGTACCCAGCTGACCTTCGCCGCACTGGGTTGTTTAATCGCCGGAAAGGCGGGTTTGTGGTAGGCGGCGAGCTGCCATTTTACATGATCTTTTTTCAGCTTTTCGAGTTCCGATTGCAGAAAGGCCCGCTGCCGGCCTTCGGCACTGATTTCGGTGTTCAGGCAAAGAATGCTGACGTCGGGGGTCAGTCGACAGGTATAGTAGTCGCGTTCGCCGCCGGGGTAGCCGTAGGCTTGACGGAAAATAGGACTTTTTCCCGGGACATCGTGGTTTCCAATGGTTGGAATGATGGGAAGCAGCTGTCCGTCTTCGGTTGTGGTGAGTGCGTAGGCTTCGAGCCAGTTTTTCCAGACCTTCCGCCGAGTGGTGACGGCATAGTCGCCGCCATGGATCAGTGCAATAATCGAATCGTCCTGTTTGATCATTTCTCTGATCTGTAAACTGATTTTCCGGGCAACCTCCAGATGGGTTCGGGAGTCGCCGGCATAGATCAGTTTAAAGGGCGTCTGCTTTTCCGGAGCGGTTTTGAAATGATATTCCCGACTCATTCCGCGGGCCGTTTTTACGGTTAGATAATAGATCGTTTCGGGCTCCAGGTTTTGGAGCTGAATCTGGTGATAGAACAGGTCCGGCGAGGATTCGGAGGTCCAGTCTGCAGGAGCCGATTTCGGTTTTTTCGCGCGGCTTTCGTTGTACAGACCGGTTTCAGAAAGGGGGGCGTTAAAGAGATAATTCTTCTGTTCGTCCGAATGCGACCGGGTGTCGTAGAGCACGCGCGCGGTTTCATCTGCCTGGGGGGCATCCCATACAATAACCGCCTGGGTGCCGGGATCTTTCGACCAAACGACGCGTAGATTCTGAATGCTTTCCTGTGCGTGCGATGCCGGAACGACAGTTGCGAGGATTAGACCAATACATAGAGCCGTTAATTTGTTCATGCTGTAACTATCCTTTCAAATATGGAATTTGGCAAGTTTCAAGCCGCGAGTCATCGATCCTGAAGCGGTTTAGTGCCTGTTTTAGGATTTCCAACGCCTGGAAGATCGTTATACAGTCTTCCGAATTATGGCAAAAATCAATCAGCGTAAACTGGATCATATCAATATCGTGTCGGACGATGCGGCGATTGATCGCAATAAATTCTATTTTGACCGGATTCATCTGACGCACCGTGCGTTACCGGAACTGAATATGGCGGAGATCGATCCCGCGGTAACCTTTCTCGGCAGGAAACTTTCATTTCCGCTGCTGATTTCCTCAATGACCGGGGGGAAGGATGAGGAGCTGGTGAAAATCAACCGCAATCTTGCTGTTGCGGCCGAGGCCGAGGGCGTGGCACTGGCGGTGGGATCGCAACGTGTTTTTCTTTCCGACCGCGCGGCGCGGGAAAGCTTTGCCCTGCGTGAGTATGCTCCGACGGTTCCGCTTCTAGGAAATCTGGGGGCGGTTCAGCTGAATTATAATGTGGGGTTTGCGGACTGCGAAGCGGCTGTGCAGGTGCTGGATGCCGATGGGTTGTATCTGCATCTGAATCCGCTGCAGGAGGCGGTTCAACCGGAGGGGGATACCGATTTTTCCGACCTTCGGAATAAAATTGCGACGGTTGTGCAGCAGTTGAAAATACCGGTCGTGATCAAAGAAGTCGGTGCGGGGATTTCCGCGCAGGATGTGGAACATCTGCTGGCGGCCGGTGTGAAATATATTGATGTTGCGGGCAGCGGCGGTACATCATGGAGCATGGTGGAGAGCCGCCGCAGTGAGAATCCCGCATTGGGTGAACTGTTTGGCGACTGGGGAATTCCGACGCCGGTTGCATTAAAAATGATGAAGCCGTTCCGGCATGAGATGAATGTGATTGCTTCAGGTGGTATCCGGAGTGGCATAGATATGGCTAAAAGTATTATTCTAGGTGCATCGATGTGCGGTCTGGCCCGCCCGTTTCTGGATCCGGCGCGGGAATCGGCGGATGCGGTGCGGCAGGTGATTCAGCGGCTGAAACGGGAATTTGTGACGGCGATGTTTCTGCTGGGAACGGGACGTGTTGAGAATTTGAAAGGCAAAGAGGAACTCATTCTGAATGAAAATTGGAATTGATCGGATCAGCTTCTACACCTCTCATTATTTTGTAGATCTGAAAACACTGGCTGAAGCGCGTAAAGTGGATGCCGATAAATATTATGTGGGTATCGGGCAGGAAAAAATGGGTATACCTGCGCCGGATGAAGATGTAGTGACGCTGGGTGCAAGTGCGGCGTATCCGCTGATGAAGGAGGGGGAGCTTGAAGAGGTCGAGCTTTTGCTTTTCGCCACGGAAACCGGCATTGACCAGTCAAAGGCGGCGGGCGTCTATGTTCACGGGCTGTTGGAGCTGGGGCCGCGCTGCCGAACGGTTGAACTGAAGCAGGCGTGTTATTCCGGAACAGCGGCTATTCAGATGGCCCTCGGTTTTGTGGCGCGGAATCCGGCAAAAAAAGCGCTGGTGATTACGTCCGATGTGGCGCGTTATGAACTGGGCAGTCCGGGGGAGGCCACGCAGGGCTGCGGCTCGGTCGCGATGCTGATTTCCGCCGATCCGCGGATTCTGGCGATTGATCCCGAAGCGGGATATTATACGGAAGATGTCATGGATTTCTGGCGTCCGAATTATCGCTCGGAAGCGCTGGTGGACGGGAAGTATTCCACGATGGTCTACATCCATGCTCTCATAGAATCCTGGAAGCAGTATGCGGAAGAGTCCGGTCGTGAACTGACCGATTTCGACCGTTTCTGCTATCACATTCCGTTCACCAAAATGGCGGAAAAGGCGCACCAGAAGCTCTGCCGAAAATGCAGGGTGAAAACCTCGCGCGAAGATATGCAGCATCTGCTGGAGGAGTCGCTGCGTTACAGCCGGATTACGGGGAACTGTTATTCCGGATCGATGTATGTCGGCCTCACGTCCCTGCTTGAAACGGGGGAAGAGGATCTGACTGGAAAGCGCATCGGCCTTTACAGCTACGGTTCGGGATGTGTCGGCGAGTTTTACAGCGGGGTGGTTCAGCCCGGTTACCGCGATGTCCTCTTTGGGGATCAGCATGCAAAAATGCTCGCCGAACGCACGGAACTTACGTATCAACAGTACGAAGATATTTTTCATTACGGCGTGCCGACCGATGGCGGGGATTATATTTTCCCGCAATACAAAACCGGGCCGTTCCGGTTTTCGGGGATCAGTCAGCATAAACGGGAGTATGAATCATTAGTGGACGAATGAAAGCAGTGGCTCCAGGCAAGCTGATTCTCAGCGGTGAACATGCGGTGGTTTACGGGAAACCGGCCATTGCCATGGCGATCGATCGCAGTGCGGTATTTGAGCTGACTCCGAAAGAGGAACAGGGCGTCGCCTTTGATCTTCCCGGAACCGGCGTTTCCGAATCCCATACGGTGATGGCTCTGCGCGATCTGAAGCGCCGTGCTGAGAAAAAATACCGCGAATTTTTGAAAGGCGATGTCGGGATCGGCTATGTGCTCGGAGCGCCGGCCGATCTGTTCCGTTTCACCTTTATCCATACGATGGATGGATTGCATCGCACGCTTGATTCCGGGTTGGTGATGAAGTTGCGCTCCAGTATTCCGGTAGGCTGCGGAATGGGATCCTCGGCGGCCACGGTGCTGAGCGAAATCCGCGCGATCGGCCACTATTTCCGCGTCGATTTTAAACCTGATTGGTACTACGAATATTCGCTTGAAGCCGAAAAGCTGCAGCATGGCAGGCCGAGCGGTGTGGATTCCTATATTTCGCTGCACGGTGGTTGCGCCCGTTTTCAGAATGGCGTGGCCTCTTCCATTGCACTGCCGCGTACGCAAATGTTCATGGTGCAGACCGGCGTTCCCGCAACGTCCACCGGCGAGTGTGTGATGGATGTGGAGAAGCAGTTTGGAAACAGCGGAATCTGGAGCGAATTCGAGGCTGTGACCAACGAATTTGAACAGGCCATCCGGAGCAATAACACACAGAAGCTGCATTGGCTGGTTCGGGAAAATAACCGGTTGCTGTCGGCGATCGGGGTTGTTCCGGAAAAGGTTCAGCGGTTTATTGCTGAAGTCGAAGCGTGGGGCGGGTCCGCAAAAATCTGCGGTGCAGGATCCGTAGCCGGCGAGTGCGGTGGTGTGGTGCTAGTGATTGCCGATGAAATGCCGCGTGGAATCTGCGAAAAATACGGCTATGCCGTCTCGCCCGTGCGAGGCGATCCGCTGGGAACCCGAATCGTTTAAGTTTCATGGCCGAAGCTGCCGTCATCAAAACCTCGGCTCCGGGCAGTCTGATGCTGTTGGGCGAGCATGCTGTGCTCCATGGAAACCGCGCATTGGTCGGTGCCATTGACCGGCGCATTCAGGTGGAACTTTTCCAGACTCCGGAAAATGTGCTGGAAATCGATTCCGCTCTCGGAAATTACCGGGCATCGCTCAGCAGTTTGGAGGACGATCCCCGTTTTCGTTTTGTGTTGCAGGCTGTGCGGCAGCATCTCGGTGCTATCCCGTCGGGATTTCGTCTGAAGATACATTCTGAATTTTCGGCCGACATCGGTTTCGGTTCGTCGGCCGCGGTGACCGTGGCCGTGCATGCGGCGCTGATGTTCTGGCTGGAGGGCATAGAAGCCGCACCGGAGCAGCTGTTTGAGGCCGCTCTGAAAACAGTACAGACCGTGCAGGGGCGGGGGTCCGGTTCTGATCTGGCCGCCAGTGTGTTCGGCGGAATTGTCGGGTACACGATTGATCCGGATTTTATTCCCCTTGAAGTTTCGATTCCATTGACCGCGGTTTACTGCGGGTACAAAACGCCGACACCGGATGTCATTCTGCGGGTGGAACAGCTCAAGGCGGATGATCCCGCGAAGTATGAGCGCATTTATGCGGAAATGAATGCAAGTGCGCAGAACGCGGTTTCCAAACTTCGGAATCACGATTTTCCAGGGTTTGGAAAAATTCTCAACCGGAATCAGGAATTGATGGATGAGATGGGGGTGAATACGCCGGAGCTTCAGATTATCGTCAATGCGCTGCAGCAGTCGCCGGATATTTTCGGCGCGAAAATTTCCGGTTCGGGCATGGGCGATTGCGCCATCGGAATCGGTTATACGGATTTAAAGGAGCTGGAATTTCCGGTGCATCATCTGGAAATCACACCGACCGGATGTTGTTGTCATGCGTAATCAGCCGCTGAAAGAAAAGCTGTTTATCATTATCTTCGGGGCGGATACTCCGGCGGGAAAAGCCTTTGATGTCGGGCTTTTTGCGGCCATTCTGATCAGCGTCGGGCTGACGATGCTCAACAGCGTGCATTCTGTTCGCGATGCACACGGTCTGTTGGTTTCATCGCTCAACACGGTATTCACGGTGCTGTTTACCATTGAATATGTTCTGCGGCTCTACTGTGCAAAGAACCCGGTTAAATATGCGCACAGTTTTTTCGGGGTGGTGGATTTGCTGGCGGTGTTGCCGTTTTACCTGGGGCTCTTTATTGATAATGCGGAATTTCTGGATGTCATAAAAGTGCTGCGGATGCTGCGTATATTCCGTGTACTGAAAATGGCGCAATATGTCGGCGAGGCGGACCTGCTGCTGAATGCGCTGATGGCCAGCCGGCGCAAAATCGGTATTTTCCTCGTCACGGTGCTGACGCTGGTAATTATTGTCGGATCGCTGATGTATGCAATTGAGGGCGAGCAGCATGGATTCAACAGTATTCCGCAGTCGGTGTATTGGGCGATCATTACGGTGACGACGGTGGGCTATGGCGATATGGCGCCGCAGACGCCGCTGGGTCAGACGCTGGCGGCTTTCCTGATGATTATTGCCTACAGCATCATTGCAGTGCCTACCGGAATTATTACGGCGGAGGTGGGTCTTTCCACAGCGATGAAGCGCAGAGGAAAAATCTGTCCGTCTTGTAAAAGAGGGCCGCACGATACCGATGCAAAATACTGTAAATTCTGTGGAGCGGCGCTGGATTAAGCCCGTTCTTTGATTCGCTTTTCGATCCGTTTGATCCGCTCATCCATCGGGGGATGGGAGGAAAGATAGGCACCGAAGGGGTTCGGGTCGTTTGAGGTTTTCCGAAGATTGGAAAAAAGGCGGCATCCTCCTTCGGGATCAAATCCGGCGGCCCGGGTGAGGGCGACGGCGAAGCGGTCGGCGCGGAATTCCTGCTCCCGGGAATAGCCCTGTTGAATCAGCCGCGCGAGCAGCTGCTGCGTGCCCGGGGAAAGGCCGCGCGTTTTCAAGCGGAGCAGTCCGCTGATCACCGTTTTGGTTAAGTAACGCTCGTTGGCATCGCCGTGAATGCCGTGGGCCATTTCGTGGGCGAGAACAAAGGCGATGGCGTCGGTATCTTCGCCGCACAGATCGAACAGTTTTTCCGATACATAGATGAATCCGCCGGGAATGGCGCAGGCATTGAGTTCGCCGGACTGATCGAGCCGGAAACGGTGCTGCCGGTTTTTGTTTCGGAGGCGGGCGGTGAGTTGTGCGGCAATTTCATCGAGGCGGTTACTTCCAAAGGTTGGAACTTTCTCCTCGTAGGCCTGAGCCAGCAACAGGCCCATCTGGAATTCAGCGGATATTTTCTCTTTTTCACTGCCCGCCAGCGCCTTGAATATCCAGTTGGCTTTCAGGAAGAGCGGAGCCGATCTGCGACCGAGCAGATAGGCGAGGCTTCGGTTGGCGGGAATCGGGTCCATTGGGAAAATATAGCGGCGAAATGCGGCTGGTTCAGCGAAAAACAGCGAATTTTGCATCTGGAGAAATTCCCCCTTCGAGCTTGGTTCGATTGCGGGGCCTGCGTTATGTTTCCGCGTTTCTATTGACAGAGAGAGCCTACATGAGTGCAGAAAATAAAGTCTTCATTTACGATACAACGTTGCGTGACGGTGCGCAGGCGGAGGGCGTCACGTTCTCGCCGGTGGCCAAGATCCATGTGGCGAAAATGCTCGATTCGTTCGGGGTGGATTATATCGAGGGTGGATTCGCTGCGTCGAATCCGAAGGATATGGCCTTTTTCAAGGCCATTAAAAACGAAACGCTGAAGCAGGCCAAAATTGCGGCTTTCGGAAGTACGCGTCGGGCCAACGTGAAGGTGGAAGAGGATAAGGGTACGGCGGCGCTGCTGGAGGCGGATACGGACGTCTGCACGATTTTCGGAAAAAGCTGGCTGCTGCATGTGACCGAAGTTTTGAAAACGACGCCGGAGGAAAATCTGGCGATGATCGAGGATACCTGCCGCTATTTGAAGGAAAACGGCAAAGAGGTCATTTACGACGCGGAACATTTTTTCGACGGATACAAGGACAGTCCGGATTATGCCCTCCGATCCCTGGAAGCTGCGGTGAGGGGCGGGGCGGACTGCCTGGTGCTGTGCGATACCAACGGCGGTTGTATGCCGAACGAAATTTTTGAGGTGACCACACTGGTACGCGATCGATTCGGCGTGGCGGTGGGTATTCATACGCACAACGACTCAGAAACCGCGGTGGCGAATGCGATGGAATCGGTTCGTGCCGGGGCTGTGCATGTGCAGGGCGTAATCAATGGATTCGGTGAGCGGTGCGGGAACTGCAACCTGGTTTCAGTGGTGGCCAACCTGAATCTGAAGACGGACAAAACCTGTCTGGCCGATCCGGCGCAGCTGAAAAGTCTGAAGTCGGTTTCGCAGTTTGTGAATGAGCAGGCGAATCTGCGGGATAACCAGCGTGCGGCCTTTGTGGGCGAGAGCGCATTTGCTCATAAGGCGGGGATGCATGTGGATGGCGTGCGGAAGGTGTCGCACAGTTTTGAACATGTGCCGCCGGAGTCGGTGGGCAATGATCGCCGTATCCTGATTTCGGAGCTTTCCGGGGCAAGCAATGTGATGGAAAAGCTGATTGAGATGGGGTTGAATAATATCGACCGGAAATCGCCGGAAGTGCGCGAGATTCTGAAAATGATGGAAAAGCAGGAGCGGGGCGGCTATGTGTATGAGTCGGCCGATGCCTCCTTTAAGATGCTGATCAAGAAGGTGCTGAAGGAGCATAAGAGTTTCTTTGAGCTCGAGGGGTTCCGCGTGATGGTGGAAAAGCGCGGCAAAAATGCGCCGTGTGTTTCCGAGGCGACACTGAAGCTGAATGTGAACGGAAAACGGGCGTTTACGGTGGGTGAGGGTGATGGCCCGGTGGATGCGCTGAACATGGCGCTGCGCCATGCGCTTCAGGAATTTTACCCGAGTATCCGGCATGTGCAGCTGGCGGACTATCGCGTGAGTATTCTCGACCCGGAAGAGGCGACGGCGGCGAAGACCCGCGTGGTGATTGAATCGTCGGACGGTGAAAATACCTGGGGTACGGTCGGTGTCTCGGAAAATATCATCGAAGCGTCGTGGGAAGCTCTGGTTGACGGCGTGGAATACAAACTCTTTTTGAATGAGGATAAAAAGTGATTCGTGAAATGTGAGCCGTGAATTTCCTACATCCAGGCTCAAGTTTATGAACTCTGAATTTAGTAACAACCCGGATTAAAAATTATGGCAGGATTATCTAAAAACTACGACCCGAAGGCAGTTGAAGAAAAGTGGTACAAGCAGTGGATGGAAGACAAGCGCTTTCATGGCGAAAGCGAGGACGGGGGCGATCCGTTCTGCATTGTGATTCCGCCGCCGAATGTGACCGGCATTCTGCACATGGGCCATGCGCTGAATAATAATATCCAGGATGTGCTGACGCGCGTCGCCCGTATGCAGGGCAAAAATACGGTCTGGGTTCCGGGATCCGATCACGCGGGTATCGCTACGCAGAATGTGGTGGAGCGCGCCCTCAAAAAAGAAGGTAAAACGCGTGATGATCTCGGCCGTGAAAAATTTCTCGAGCGCGTCTGGGAATGGAAAGAGGAGTATGGCTCCACGATTTCCAACCAGCTGAAAAAGCTGGGGGCTTCCTGCGATTGGGATCGCGAGCGTTTTACGATGGATGAAGGGCTGAGCGATGCGGTGCTGGAAATCTTCTGCCGGCTGTATGACAAAGATCTGATTTACCGCGGCAGCCGGATCATCAACTGGTGCCCGCGTTGCGAGACCGCGTTGTCGGATGAGGAATCCGAGCATATTGAAGTGGAAGGTGCGCTGTATCACATTAAATACGCGGTGAAAGACGAAAAGAAAAAGCTGGTGGTTGCGACGACGCGTCCGGAAACGATGCTCGGCGATACGGCAGTTGCGGTAAATCCGCGTGACGAGCGTTACAAGGACCTTGTCGGGAAGACGGTTATTCTTCCGATTGTAAATCGTGAAATTCCGATTATTGCCGACGATTACGTCGATCCGGAATTCGGAACCGGTATTGTGAAAATTACACCGGCGCACGACCCGAACGACTTTGAAATGGGGCTGCGTCATGAGCTGCCGCAGATTAATGTGATGACCGATACCGGCATCATGAACGAGGAGGCCGGTCCGTACGAAGGGATGGACCGCTTTGAATGCCGCAAGCAGCTGATGGAAGATCTGAAGGCCGGCGGGCTGGTGGAAAAGGTGGAAAAGCACATGCACGCGGTGGGGCATTGCTACCGTTGCGATACGGTGGTTGAACCGCGCCTTTCTCCGCAGTGGTTTGTGAAGATGAAATCACTGGCGCGTCCGGCGATCGAGGCGGTGAATGACGGCCGGATAAAGTTTGTGCCGGAGCGCTGGAACAAGACCTATATGGGCTGGATGGAAAACATCCGCGATTGGTGCATCTCGCGCCAGATCTGGTGGGGGCACCGTATTCCGATTTTCTATTGCGATGACTGCGGACACGAGTGGGCCTCCAAGACCTCGGAAACCGCGTGCCCGAAATGTCAATCAGCCAATGTGCGGCAGGATGAGGATGTACTCGATACGTGGTTCTCTTCCTGGCTCTGGCCGTTCTCTGTATTCGGCTGGCCGAACGATGATAAAGATCTGAAATTTTATTATCCGACCAATACGCTGGTGACCGGTAACGAGATCATCTTTTTCTGGGTGGCGCGTATGATTATGTCGGGTCTGGAAGTGATGGGGGATATTCCGTTCGATACGGTTTACATCCACGGCACTGTGCGCGATGACCAGGGACGGAAAATGTCGAAATCGCTCGGTAATTCCATCGATCCGCTGGATATCATCGAAAAATACAGCTCGGATGCACTGCGCTTTTCGCTGCTGATGATTACAGCGACCGGGCAGGATGTTTATATTAATGACGAAAAATTTGAGATCGGCCGTAACTTCGGTACGAAGATCTGGAATGCAGCGCGCTTCATGGAAATGCATTCCACCGATTTTGATGTGAAGGATCTGGCGTTTGATGAAGCGGATCTGACACCGGACGATCAGCATCTGCTGGCGAAGCTGAATGAAGCGATTGAGGCGGTGAATGAAAATCTGGGCCGCTATCGTTTTAATGATGCGACGCTCGCGCTGTATGATTTTTTCTGGCATAGCTACTGCGATTGGTACCTCGAATATGCGAAGCCGATCCTTTACAAAGGCACGCCGGAACAGAAGAAGCATACGCTGCAGGTGATGCATTTTTCATTTTCCACGGCCCTGCGGCTGTTGCATCCTTTTATGCCGTTCCAGACGGAAGAGCTCTGGGAGGGCATGGGATATAATCATGAATCCGAATCGATCATGATTGCGCCGTGGCCGGAGAACGCCGTGGTTTCGGGTATCCGTTCTGCGGTGGTGAAGTATGTTGACGGAAAGCATGACCTAATCCGCATCGGGCGTATTCTGCGGGCTGAATATAACCTGGCCAATAAGCAGACGGCTAAATTCTGTGTCCGCGCCTCCAATGCGGAGGTTGCACAGCAGATCGAGGATGATATTGCCTCGATTTCGGCGGCGCTGAATGCGGAGGAAATTCGTGTGGACGTTGATTATACGCCGGAAGGTGCAATGCCCAGCGGTATCAGTGCACTGGGAACAGTGTATATGTCGATTGAAGGTCTGGTGGACGTCGATGCGGAAATCGAAAAGCTGTCTAAAGAGCTGGAGGAAGTCAACGGCTTCCTGACCGGTGTTAAGAAGAAGCTTGAGAATCCTAATTTTGTAGACCGTGCTCCTAAGGATGTGGTGGACATTCAGCGCAAGCGCAAGGTGGAGCTGCAGGAGAAGAGCGAAAAGCTTGAAAAGATGATCGATACGCTTCGCGGCTGATATCGCTTATTTTAAGCTTTCCGCTCTTTGGCGGGTACGGGCGGTTTATCGTTCGATAAAACGAATGTTTACCGACTCGTATCCGGTCATGCGCTTGAATGAGGCTTCCTCGTCGTATTTCGGTACAGCTTCAATCAGTTCGATGCGTTCGACCTGTTCGCAGAGTGATTCAAGCAGGCTGCGCATGATCAGCCGAGCGTGCGGCGCACCCATACAGCGATGAGTGGCATGACCGAAACCGACGTGTCGGTTGGGGTGGCGGTCGAGGATGATCTCATCCGGATTTTCAAAGACCGTGGCATCGCGATTGGCCGATGGCCAGCATAGCCCGACGCGTCCGCCGGCGGGAACGGTATGGCCCAGCACTTCTTTGGCATGGGGACAGACCCGGGTGATGGCAGTCAGGGGGCTTACATAGCGGACAAATTCCTCAATGGCTTTAGGGATGCGGGTTTCGTCTTCCCGCAGGAAGTCGATGCCTTCCGGATGATCGCCGAAATAGGCCAGAATGCTGGAGACCATATTAATCACCGTATCGCGGCCGCCGGCAAAGGCAACATTGGCAAACCCCTGCTTTTCTTCGAGGGTCAGTTTTCTGCCGCGGAATTCCGCCAGATTCAGTATGCTGAAAAAATCGTTGCCCGGATTTCCTTCCGCTTTGGCAAACTGTTTTCCGGTATAGTTTTCCAAAACCGGACCGCTGTCGACGCCGTCGTCCCGGTCGTGAAAGACGTGTACGCCCCAATTGATCCATTCGTCCGCTTCGCTTTCCGGAACGTTCAGCAGGCGTGTCAGAGCGCGGCACTGCAAGGGAAGAGCAAATCCGCGTACAGCCTCGATTTCTTTCTGGTGTACGGCATGACTCACCATTTCGCTTACCAGTGTTTTCATGTCGGCCATATACTTTTCGTCTTCCATCGGGCGCTTGAAAAGCGGCTCTACGATATTGCGATAGTCGGTATGGTCGGGGGGATCGATTTCGAGGGGAAGCTGACGGACAGTGCGTACGTCAGCTTCGGAATGGATGACGCACATCAGAGGGTTGTTGCTGCTGAACGATTCATAATCGCGTGCGGCATTGCGGACTTCTTTGTGCGTGAGAATCAGGGGAAGGTTTTCACCTTCGACATCGACGTGATGAAGACCGGTCGATTCTCGGTCGGCTTTGAATGGATCGGGGTGAACGGGCATGATCAAACTCCTTATATCTTGGTTAATGTTATATAGGTAATAAGATCAAGCTGATTTTGGCCATAGACCGAGATGCTATTGTTATGGACTAAAATGCTGTATAATTGACAAAACTATCCATTCAGCACATTTTCAGTCCTACATAAATTAAGGATTAGAGTTTGCCGGAGCGGAGGTTCTGGTATGTTCCTTCCTGTTTTGCCACTGAAGTCGCCGTGATTGGGCGGCAATCGGAGATCATGATATGAGTACAACTGAAGAAGCAGTGCGGCCCGCACGGATTCCGGAATGGATGCGGCGCCCCATTCAGACGGATAAAGAATATTCTGAAACCCACAATGCCCTGAAGAAAAACGGGCTGCACACCGTCTGTGAAGATGCCAAGTGTCCGAACCGGCATGAATGCTGGAACCACGGCACGGCGACGGTGATGATTCTGGGGAATATCTGCACACGTGACTGCCGGTTCTGTTCGATTGCGTTCGGGAAGCCGGAAGGGCTGGATCTGGATGAGCCCCGCCGGGTTGCGGATGCCGTGGAAAAAATGAAACTGAAACATGTGGTGATTACGTCGGTTACGCGTGATGATCTGCTTGACGGCGGCGCGGAAATTTTTGCGCAGACGATTACTGCGGTCAAAGAACGGGTTCCCGGTTTAACCGTAGAGGTGTTGACACCGGATTTCTGGGGGCGGAAGGAATCGCTCTATAAGGTTCTGGACGCCGGACCGATTGTTTTTAATCATAATGTGGAAACGGTGAAACGGCTGCAGCGCTCGATTCGCTCTGGCGCGACTTATGAGCGTTCGTTGAAAATTTTGAAAATGGCGTCGGAGTATGGCGATGGATCGATTCGGGTGAAGACCGGTATTATGCTGGGTCTCGGTGAAACGAACGAAGAGGTGATGGAGTGTCTGCAGGATATTTATGATCACGGGATCCGTCTGCTGACCATTGGGCAGTATATGGCACCGACGCGTGACCATGCGCACACGAAGCGGTTTGTGACCCCGAAGGAGTTTGTCGATTTCGAGGACGCGGCTTACGAAATCGGTTTTGATGCGGTAGCGTCGGGCCCGCTGGTCCGTTCGTCATACCGGGCGGATAAAATGCTGAAGGCATGATTCCGGTATTTGGAATAGACGGGCCGGCAGAGTGATCAGTCGGCCTTTATTTTTCCGGCGGTGGTTTCCACCACAGCAATGATGATGATTCCGGCCAGCATGATGGCCAAAGCCAGGCCGGTTTCGGTGTTCCATTCCGGCAGGCTGTAGTGGTATCCCACCACTTTTTCTTTGAGTTTTTCGCCGTCCTGAAAAGTTTTGATGATTTCATCTTTCCAGGGCCAGAGAATGGCCAGCGACCCGAAAATAAATCCGGTGAGCAGGGCAATGGTCTGGTCGTGAAATTTTTTGAAGACCCAGGAGAGGACGCGGGCGAAGGCGGCAATTCCAAGCACCATACCGATTCCGGTCGGGATAATGACACGGAGATTGAGGGTGTTGACGGCATCGATCATAACGAGTTCATAGTTGCCCATGAGCAAGAGGACAAAGGAGCCGGAGAGGCCGGGCAGGATCATGCTGCACATGGAGACCGCTCCGCAGAGGAGCAGGTAGGGGATGGCGTCGTTCTGCTCGGCCGGTTCCAGAAAGGCGATGCCGACGGCGATGGCGGTGCCGAGTGCAAAAAGCAGGTAGACCGCAATGGATTTCCGCTGAATCTTTTTTCCGACAAAATAGACGGATGCGAGGATCAGGCCGAAAAAGAAGGCCCAGACGTATAGTGCTTGATGTTCGAAGAGATATTCAAGGATCCGGGCGACGGTGAGAATACTGCCGATGACCCCGATGCCGATGGCGGAGAGGAATTTGAGGTCGACGTGTTCGCAGAGTTCTTTAAATCTGAAGGTGCAGGCGAGTTTAACGGCCGTGAGATCGAACGATTTGATGGTGTTGATCAGTTTCTCAAAGATTCCGGTGAGCAGGGCCATGGTTCCGCCGGAAACGCCGGGGATCACGTTGGCTGCACCCATGAGTGCGCCTTTGAGAATATTCAGAATATAGTCGATCATTAATGGCTCCCCGATGCTTGTGTAAGTCGGGGGAAAGTAGTAGGGATTAAGCAGAGCTAAGTCAATTTCATCTATAGAAAAGGAAAAAACCATGACGGATCAGGAAATTCTGGATGCAGTGAATGCGGTAATGGACGAGGAAGTTACACCGGCATTGGCCTCCCATGGTGGCGGCGGCAATGTGACGAATGTTAATAACGGTATTGTGTATATTGAGCTCGAAGGTGGATGCAAAGGCTGCCCGGGAGCGCGTATGACCATGAAAAACGGGATTGAATCCCTGCTCAAAGAACGGGTGCCGGAAGTGAAGGAAGTGGTGGATGTGACCGACCATTAGGTCTTCGCGTTTCCGATGTCTGGAATAACCGCACAGCGCCTCGATATTCAACGGGGCGCTTTTTGTTGCTTTTACAGAGTTTGAAAACGATTGAACCCCTGTGAACGATCTGTAACACTTCTTTTGAATCGATCTTTTTTGAGAATTCACAGCATGGTTTACGGTTGCCTGGAGATGACCCGATGAAAATTCTGATTGCAGAGGACAATGCGTTCTCGCGGACCCTGTTGAAAAAAACACTGACCAAGGCGGGGTATGATGTGGTTGCGGCCGAGAATGGTGACGTGGCCTGGGAAATTCTGCAGCAGGATGAACCTCCGAAACTGGCTTTGCTGGACTGGATGATGCCGGGGCTCAGTGGGATTGAGCTGTGCCGAAAAATGCGACAGGTTGAAACACCGATCCCGGTCTATATGATTCTGCTCACGGCGAAATCTGATAAAGAGGATGTGCTTGAAGGTTTCGCGGCCGGGGCGGATGACTTTATTAAAAAGCCGTTCGACAGTGGCGAGTTGCTGGCCCGTATTCAGGTTGGACGCCGTCTGGTGGAGCAGCAGGCGCTGATGTACTGCCTGATCGATTCGATCCCGGATCCGATCTATGTGAAAGACAGCCGGGGTCTCTATCTGGGATGTAACTCGGCATATGCCCGGTTTGTAGGGGCTGAAGTTGAGGGGATCTACGGGCGGACGTCGTCGGAGATTCTTCCGGGAAACGTATCAAAATCCTCGCACATGGAAGATCTGCGTGTTCTGGCAAAGGGAACAGCTGCGGAATCTGAAGGATGGGTCAGCAATGCGGATGGAGAAGATGTTTATCATGAAACGATGAAAATTCCGTATCTTGATTCTGCAGCTGGCTCCACCGGGATGATCAGTATCAGCCGCGATTTGACCAAACGTATCCAGATGGAGCAGGAGATGCGTCGTCTGGCTGTGGCGGTTGAGCAGTCGAGCGAATCCATCATTATTACTGACGTCAGTGGAAATATCCAATATGTGAATGCCGCCTTTGAAAATACCTCGGGCTATACTCACAATGAGGTGCTGGGGCGAAAAACCGATTTTCTGAACAGTGGGAAGCAGGGGACACAGTTTTTTGAAGAACTTTGGGAGACGATCAGTCGGGGCGATCCTTGGTCGGGGGAATTCATCAACCAAAAAAAGGACGGCAGTTTTTATGTTGAGGAATCGGTTATCTATCCCATCCGCGGTGACGGTAATGAGATGATCAACTATGTGGCCATCAGCCGTGATATCACGGAGGAGCGCGAGATTGAGAAGCACATGCGTCAGCAACAGAAAATGAATGCTATCGGTGCGTTGGCAGGCGGGGTTTCCCACGATTTTAACAATATTCTTACCGCGATTCTTGGCTATGTGGCGCTGTGCATGAATACCGTGGATGAAGAAAGCAAGGTTTACAGTTATCTCAAGGAGATTGTAAAAGCAGGTGATCGGGCCACTAAGCTGGTTCGGCAGATTCTGACCTTCAGCCGGCAGGAGGAACAGGAGTTCCAGTCTTTGGAACTGCAGTCCGTGGTGGAGGATTCGCTAAACATGGTGCAGACCACCATGAAAAAGAATATCACCGTGGAGCAGGATATTGATCCGGCATGCGGAGCTGTTCTCGGGGATGCGACACAAATTCAGCAGGTCTTGATCAATCTGTGTACCAATGCGGCTCATGCGCTGGGAAGAACCGATCAGGGAACGTTGAGTGTTTCCTTGCAGGAGGTCGACGTTGCGGAAGGGCATAAAGACGAAATGCTGGTGGATCTCGACCCGGGGAAATATGCCTGTATTACAGTCTCTGACAGCGGATGCGGTATGCCACCTGATATCGTTGAACATATTTTCGAACCCTATTTTACAACCAAGAAAAAAGGAGAGGGCACAGGCTTCGGACTGTCGATTGTTCATGGCATCGTCCGTAAACACCGCGGCCAGATCAGCGTAGTGAGTGACGAGGGGGTCGGTACGACATTTACAATTTATCTTCCGCTGTTGGGCGAGGCAGTTCTGTCGGAGAAAGATCCCGTCGATCTTTCGGTGCCGTCCGGGGCTGGGCGCATACTTTTTGTGGATGATGATAAGGCGATTCTTTCGATGGGGAGTGAAATGCTTAAATCGTTCGGTTATGAAGTGGTTTCGGCGCCCAACGGTCTTCGCGCGCTGGAGACCTTCAAGCTCCGCCCGCAGGCTTTTGATGTGGTTGTAACAGATTACAGTATGCCTGAAATCAATGGGCATGATCTGATTGAGCAGATTCTCAAGGTTCGGAGCGATATTCCGGCCATCCTCTGCAGCGGATACATGGAAAAGGTTGAGGGCGAAGATCTGCGCTCGCTGGGTCATGCCGCCTATGTGGCCAAACCACTTGACTGGAAAGAGCTGGGTCGGACCATTCAGAAGTATATTGGCGGAAACGAGTAGATTATTTATGTGATTTTAAATTGCCGGTCGGTATGGCACTGATGTTGCTAAAGATATTGTGTGTTTTTGTTAAGGGAAAACTATGAGACGTATAGACCGATATCTTGAAGAAATGCTCGAAAAGGGGGCCAGTGACATCCACCTTTCCTCCAATCATCAGCCCTGCTACCGGGTTGACGGTGAAATGCAGTTTCAGCGGGGCACTGAAAAATTTACGGACGAGGAACTGAGAGAGCTTATCTATGAATTTGCACCGCAGCGGAACATTGCTGAACTTGAGGAAGATTGGGATACGGACTTTGCGTATGAGCTTCCCGGTGCAGCCCGCTTCCGTGTGAATGTGTTTATAGATCATGAGGGTATTGGATGTGTAATGCGTCAGATTCCCTCCCGGGTTCCCACTTTCGAGGAGCTGAATATTCCCGAAGGGGTGCGATCCTTCTGTTTTCTGAATAAAGGGCTGGTGATTGTTACGGGGCCTACCGGTTCGGGAAAATCGACAACGCTGGCGGCTATGGTCGATTTGATCAACCGTACACGGCGTCAACATCTGATCACCGTAGAAGATCCGGTGGAATTCAAGCATCGTTCGTTGGGCTGTCTGGTTAATCAGCGTGAAGTACATGTTCATACCAAAAATTTTTCCAGTGCGCTGCGGGCTGCCCTGCGTGAAGATCCCGATATTGTGCTGGTGGGAGAGTTGCGCGATCTTGAGACTATGGAGATTGCCATTGAGACCGCCGAGACGGGGCATCTGGTTTTCGGCACATTGCATACCAATACAGCGGCTACCACCGTAGACCGGATCATTGATAAATTTCCGGCCGACCGGCAGAATCAGATCCGGACCATGCTGGCTGACTCGCTCAAAGGTGTGATTGCGCAGACCCTTTGCAAGCGAATTGGCGGCGGCCGGATTGCTTCATGTGAAATTCTGGTGGCAACTCCGGCGGTTGCGGCCAACATCCGCGAGGGTAAGACCCATCAGATTCCTTCGCTGATGCAGACGGGAAAAAATGTTGGAATGTGTACATTTGCCGATGATTTGCTGAGTCTGGTCAAACGCGGAATCATTACCCCGGAAGAAGCGTATAGCAACGCGATTGATAAGGCATTCCTGCAGAAAAAATTTGAAGAGGAGAATATTCGGCTCGATCTGTCTGTATCCTCGCTCGATGATCTGGAAATGCATGCGGATGAAACTGAAAACGCATCGAAGAGTGAAAAGGCGCTCAAAAAACTGCATGTCAACCCGCACGATACCGATGCTTTGCGCGAATTGATCACCATTTTGGCGACAGATGAAAATCCTGACGAACGCAACGGGGTAGAGGCTTTGGAATATGCGCAGAAGCTGCTCGACCTCACCGGACAAAATGAGGTCACGACATTGGTGTTGATCAGTGCGGCCTATGCGGAACTGTCGCACTTCGGTGAAGCGGTTGAATGGTCTAAGCGGGCCGCGAAGGTCGCCAAGGCCAATAAGCAGAAAGATCTGCTTGCAGGGATCACGAGGCAGAGCAACTTATTTAAACGCGGCATCCCGCTACGCGGCGAATCTCTGTAGGCCCTCACACTCATCAAACCCTTGAAAAGGCGGTTTTCCAATGATTGGAAGCCGCCTTTTTTAATGGCCGGGAAAAAGTTTTGCTCAAAATGTGATCATGTTTATAATGTATATTTGTTTTAACATCGGAGAAGTTATATGAGTGGTCAGAAAGAGGGTAATTCATTGTATGCACCGCCGGCCCGGGTGAGCGAGGGGGCTCATTTCCAGACTTTGGAGGAATATCAGGAACTGTATGACCGGTCGCTGGAAGATCCGGACGCCTTCTGGGGTGAACAGGCGAGGGAGCATATTGACTGGTTTCACGGTTTTAACCAGGTTTCGGACTGCGATTTTTCGAACGGCATGGTGGCGTGGTTTCTGGGCGGAAAACTGAATGTCTGTCATAACTGTGTCGACCGTCATCTGGAAACCCGCGGGGACAAAGTGGCGATTCTCTGGGAGGGTGATGAGCCGGGGGATGTTCGTGAAATCACCTATCGCGAGCTGCATCGTCAGGTCTGCCGACTTGCCAATGTGTTGCGGCATAACGGGATTCGTAAGGGCGATCGGGTGGCGATTTATATGCCGATGATTCCTGAAGCTGCATTTGCCATGCTGGCCTGTGCGCGCATCGGGGCGGTGCACAGCGTGGTGTTTGCGGGGTTCAGTGCTGAAGCGCTTCGGGACCGGATTATTGATGCCAAATGCAAGGCGGTGATTACGGCCGATGAAGGCCGTCGCGGAAAGAAATCCATTCCGTTGAAACGACCGGTTGATGAGGCTGTGATGGCCTGCCCGACGGTGGAGCATGTTTTCATGGTGCGCCATACCGATGCCAAGGTTCCGTTTTATGAGCCGCGCGATATCGATTTGAATGAAGCCATGAAAAATGAGCGACCGTATTGTCCGGTCGAGCATATGGATTCCGAAGACACCCTTTTTCTGCTTTATACATCGGGCTCGACGGGGAAACCCAAAGGGATTTCTCATACCAGTGCGGGTTATCTGCTCTATACGATGCTGACCCATCGTTATGTTTTTGATTATCGTGAAGACGATATTTTTGCCTGCGTTGCCGACATCGGCTGGATTACGGGCCACAGCTATGTGGTGTACGGGCCTTTGGCGAACGGAGCAACGACAGTGATGTTTGAATCGGTTCCGACCTATCCGGATTCCGGTCGTTACTGGGATATGGTGGACCGTCTGCAGATTACACAGTTTTATACGGCACCGACCGCTATTCGCGCCATTGCGCGTAACGGTGATGCATTTGTGAAAATGTACGATCGCTCCAGTCTGCGCGTGCTCGGTTCCGTGGGAGAGCCGATCAATCCTGAAAGCTGGCAGTGGTACTACGATGTGGTCGGTGAGGGGCGTTGCAATATTGTCGATACCTGGTGGCAGACCGAAACCGGCGGCATTATGATCACCCCGTTACCGGGAGCCACGCCGACCAAGCCGGGTTCGGCCACGTTCCCGTTTTTTGGTATCGAACCGGTGCTGCTGGATGATCAGGGCTGTGAAATTTATGGCAACGACGTATCGGGTCTGCTGGCCATTAAGCGTCCGTGGCCGGCAATGGCGCGGACGATTCAGGGCGATCATGTTCGGTTTGCGCAGACCTATCTCGATCCGTTTCCCGGCTATTACCTGACCGGAGACGGCTGCCGCAGGGATGAGGACGGCTATTACTGGATCACCGGACGCGTGGACGATGTGATCAATGTTTCGGGCCATCGTATGGGTACGGCCGAAGTGGAAAGCGCGCTGGTCAGCCATCCGGGCTGCGCCGAGGCGGCGGTGGTCGGTTTTCCGCACGAGATCAAAGGGCAGGGTATTTTCGCTTATGTTATTCTAAAGGAAGGTTTCGATCCCGACGCCGAGTTGGTAGGGGAGCTGCGAAATGAAGTCCGCACGCACATCGGTCCCATTGCGGCACCGGACCATATTCTGATCACAACCGGTCTGCCGAAGACCCGTTCCGGAAAAATTATGCGGCGGATTCTGCGCAAAATTGCCAGCCAGGAAACCGGAAACCTCGGGGATATCTCCACATTGGCGGATCCTTCGGTGGTGGAAGTGCTGATTGAGCGGCGGGCTGAGCTGTAAATTGGAAAAGCGCTAACTGTTAGGGTTGCAAACGTTGTTTTTGCGTGTAGCATGCTCCTTTTGTAATTTTTGAAAGGGGCTTAAATGGCTAAAGAAGACGTAATCGAAGCAGAAGGTGTTGTTAAAAAGGTACTTCCGGCAACGATGTATCGTGTTGAACTGGAAAATGGACATGAGATTCTCGCGCACATTTCCGGAAAGATGCGTAAGCATTTTATCCGTATTGCTGTAGGCGACCGGGTAACCATCGAAATTTCTCCGTACGATCTGGAAAAAGGGCGTATCACATTCCGTCATAGAAATTAAATGGAATGGTGGAGGGTCGGCGTGTTGAATGAAGGACGCGGCATGCATTCCATTTTTCAACACCCCGGAACTTCAATAATCCAGATTCAGACGGAGCGACGCGATGGCTGAAAAAAGAAGCCTGTGGGGCAGTAAAGTCGGCTTTCTGCTGGCGGCAATCGGCTCGGCGGTAGGGCTTGGAAATATCTGGCGCTTCGGCTATATGGCCTATGAAAACGGCGGCGGGGCCTTTCTGATTCCCTATGCTGTGGCGCTATTGATGGCCGGGATTCCGCTGATGATTCTCGAATATGCCCTCGGGCATCGGGAAAAAGCCTCTCCTCCGCTGGCCTTCGCCCGGGTGAACCGGCTGTGGGAGCCGTTAGGCTGGTGGATGCCGACGGTGGCTTTTTTCGGGATCAATTTGTTCTATGCCGCCGTCATCGGCTGGTGTATGAACTATTTTCTACTCTCGTTCAACCTCTCGTGGGGCGCTGATACCGGAGCTTTTTTCTTCGGCGAATTTCTGCAGATCAGCGATGGACCTTTCGATCTCGGCTCCATCCGCTGGCCGATTTTAGGCGGGACGGTTCTGACGTGGGCGATTGTCTGGGGGATCTGTTACCGCGAGGTCAGTCACGGTATTGAGAAAGCGAGCATGATTTTTATGCCGCTTCTTTTTGTTTTAACCCTCGTGCTTGTGGGCTGGTCGGTGCAGCTTCCGGGGGCCTGGACCGCCATTAAGGAAAACTACCTTTCCTGCGATTTTTCTAAAATAAGTCTGTTCACCGATGTCGGTCGGAAGGTCTGGGTGGCGGCATTCGGGCAGATCTTTTTCACGCTTTCGCTCGGCTTCGGTATTATGATCACCTATGCGAGCTACCTGCCGAAAAAAACCGATATTGTCGGTAATGCGCTGACCACCTGTGTGCTCAACTGCCTCTATTCGTTCATTACCGGTTTTGCGGTTTTCGGCACCATCGGCTACATGGCTCAGGCTCAGGGTATTGCCTTCGGGGAGGCCATCAAGGCAGGGCCTGGTCTGGCTTTTGTCGTCTATCCGGAAGCGATCAATCAGCTGCCGGCCGGAAACCGTATTTTCGGGGCACTCTTTTTTCTCGTGCTGATTGTGGCGGGTCTTTCTTCGGCCATTTCGCTCACCGAAGCTTTCAGTTGTTCCATTTGTGATAAGTTTAAAATCAGCCGGAAAAAATCGACTTCAATCATCTGTGGTCTGGGGCTGGCGGGCAGTATTGTGTTTACGACACAGGCCGGTCTGTTCATTCTTGATATCATCGATCACTTTATTAACAACTATGCCCTGATTATCGGCGGAGTTCTTGAATGTATTCTCGTGGGGTGGATCTTGAAGTCGGGGGTCATGCGCAATCACGTAAATTCGGTGAGTGCGGTAAAGCTGCCGGTGTTATGGGATGTTGCCATTCGTTTTATTACACCGGGAATGTTGCTGATTATTGTGGCCGGCGCATTGCGAAATGAATTCATGGCTGCTTACGAAAACTATCCGGTGATTGCTCTGCTGTTTTTCGGGGGCGGCATTCTGTTTATCACCCGTTTGGTTTCATTTATTCTCAGTCATTTTCCCTGGGACCCGGTCCGGCTCGATGAAATCCATCACAAGCCGGAAGACGACGACCTGCTCGTTTAGAACGGGCATGCTGCTCGTTCCGGCAAGTGAGACGCGTGCTCTACTTCAGCGAGAGCCGCCGGCCGTCGCGCTTGATTCTGCCTTCTGCAATCCATTGCAAAGCTTCCGTATAAGCGATGTGTTCCTGTGCATGCAGCTTGCTCATCACGGTGTCCAGCGTGTCGTCATCATCGATCGAGATGATCCGCTGGTTGATGATAGCTCCGGTATCGACGCCTGAGTCGACAAAGTGAACCGTGCATCCGGTAAATTTTACGCCGTAGTCAAAGGCCTGTTTTCCGCCGTCCAGGCCCGGAAAGCTGGGCAGCAGGGAGGGGTGGATATTGATCATGCGGCCTTCGTAGGCGTTGAGCAGCCCGTCTTTCACAATCCGCATGAATCCGGCGAGGGCAATAAAATTGACGTCGTGTTCTTCCAGTGTTCGGAGCACCTGCTGTTCGGCCTCGCCGTCGAGCTTGGTTTTAAAAGGGGCGCAGTCAAAATAGATGGCGGGAATATTATGTTTGCGGGCGCGTTCCAGAATGTAGGCGTCCTTATTGTCGGCCAGAACGCACTTGATTTCCGCATCCAGCGTCCCCGCTTCAACCGCGTCAATAATGGCCTGGCAGTTGGTACCCGACCCCGATCCGAAAATAGCTAATTTCAACATGTCTGTTTCCCTTCAATTGCAAGTGACCACGAAATACACCAAATACGCGAAAGGAAGGAAAGGAAGGTTTTTGTGTGTTTCGTGTATTCGCGGTTTGTATCACCAGGCCAAAACGACGGCGTTGTAGACCATATGCAGAAGCACACACGGGGCAAGGCGGCCGGTGTGCTTGAACAGCCAGGAATTTATGAGGCCCATGAGACCGACGGGGAGCCAGGCTATTGGCGGATGATAAATGGCAAAGAATGCTGCACTTCCGAGCAGCGCCTTCCAACCGCCCCATTCTCTATCTAATGCCCGGAAAAGCAGCCCGCGGAAAAGATATTCCTCGGCAAAGGGCGTACAGAAGACCGCCACCAGAATAAGGGCGGTCCGTGTGTCTTTGTGAGCCTGCAAGTAATTTTCCGATGTCGAAATTAGTTCCCTGAGTAGTTCAAAATACTTAAGTACTTCGATATATCCGTGGGCAAATACCGCCCAGATCAGGCCGATTCCGATGCCGGTGAAACAGGCGTTGAAAAAGGCGAGGCGGCGGGATTTATCCCCGCACCAGAACCATTTTTTCCGATGTTCGGAATCGATACTTTCGTTCCACGACCAGGTTTCAGCGGGTGTGAGGTAGTAGTCACCCATTTTGGCCATGGTAATGAACATCATGATGAAAGAAATAATGGCGTAGGCGATTCCTCCGGCAACGGTCAGGTTTCCATCCCCGGAAGCGGCCACGAAGATACCGGTGAAAACAGCGCCGACCTCGATCAGCACGCTGATGGCAATCATGGCATGCATCACTGTAGGGGCGGGGGGCATTTTTTCCGCCCACGGATCATAAAGATAGGGCAGGTGCGCGCGAAAGTTCTGCCACATGGCGGCAGCGGTGATCCAGGAGTAGATGATGCCGATACAGGCAAGGTGCCATTGTCGGGTGAATATGCCGATACCGAAGCTGAGCATGCCAAGCGCCGCGGCCATCTGCCGGCCGGCGGGAACTTTTTCGGTTTCGCCGGACTCTTTGGTAACGCTCACCAGCGTGACACACTTTTCGGCCATACTCCGCCCGAAGGCGATCCAACCCAGGCCGATCAATCCGATTTTCCAGAGATCGGAAGAAAATCGCAGGGCGGTAATCAGAAGAATAAGGCCGACCACGATACTTGAGATCATAAACCAGAGCCGGGCCTTGGCCTTCAGCAGATCCTCCATGCCGCACGGCCAGGTTTGGGCAATCCAGAGGGCGGCCCCTTCCGAGGTCAGGGACTTCGGGCCCAGAATCCAAAGGAAATAGGTGCCGAAAATGACGGCTGCTCCGGAAAGCGTATTCCATGTATTGTCGGCGTGTTCCAGCAATGAACGCATGTTGAACATCTGCGTTGCAGCGATGGTGATGGGGATGAGGAAGACCTGGATGAACGCACTCCGGTCGCGTATGAACCACAGAAGCTCTTTACGATAGAGCGGATCGCGGCCCAGCTTTACGATGATTTCTTCGCTCTTTTTATTCGTTATGGCTTCGCCGGGATCGCTATTGCCGGCCAGCCCGTTCCGTGTTCCCCAAACGCTGATGCCGACCGCTGAAGCGATCATCAGGAGGGAGAGAAGAAGGCAGAAAAGGATCCCGAGCCAGAAAGAGGAGCTGCTGCCCCAGCTTCCAATGATTGGAAGGATGAACTTGAATGGTATGGTTTCGGTGAGGTTGTAAAAAAGGAAGCCGAATGCATTCACAATGCGCGGGGCGGCAAAGGTGCCAAGCAGGAAAGAGATGAAGGCGGCATAACCCAGCCAGCTTTTCAGCCCGATAACCGCTCCGCGCTTACGAACAGGGCTGCGGAGCATGACGGCCACTTCAATGGATTTTCCTAGGCAGGCGCATGCGACCGAGAGCGGGATGCCGGTGATGATCGCGGCCAGCAATCCGGCCGGAGCTCCGTATTGCAGACCGAACAGGAAGCCCGGGAAAAGCGGCGCTGCAAGGAAAGCCGGGTTTGCGGCCAGGGGGGAAAGCATTTCGGCCAGGAAAACCGCGCCGGGATGCACGGGATGGGTGAAAAACCATTCCCACATCGGATGACGCCGTCGCTGGATATCCAGTTCAAGGCCCTCGCCCTGACAGATCAGCATGATGAACCACCATAGTGCACTCAGAGAAGCAAGAGTTAATGGAAAGGGCGCGAGTCTGTCGGCATAATGTAAAGCTCTATAGTGCCTGGGCAAATGACCGAAATCTTCAATGGGTCTATGCTGGATCATCTGAACCAGCATATCCCGATGTCCAGTTTCCGTACCCCCGTAGCGTTCTTCCCGTCTGTCGGCCTCGCGTTCCAGCCACCAGTCGCGTGTGGTGAGAAATTCCTTCTGTTCCAATTCAGGGTCGGCCGCCTTGAATTCGACCAGCCGTTTGTAGAATTGTGGACTGACGATGATGGTTCCGTCTCTTTCCAGTCCATAGCGATAGGCTTCGGAGGCGAAATAGTGCACGGAAAAACCGGCCAGGCCATGAACGAGCGCCATGACAAACAGCATGGCGAGAAAGCCGAGGACGCGGAGGGCATCATTGTGCGAACCTGTCCGCTGATAAAGCAGTTGCTGCTGCCGTTGACTCCTTCCGGCCGCCCGGATGCGAGCAGTTTTTAACACGAGTTTCAGGGTTCGGAAAAAGCCCTTCCACCCGGTCATGGAAACCCGGTTATCCATCAATTCGCAGGCTCCGCAGTCAGCGTCAGAAAGATCTCTTCGAGGCTGTATGAATCGTCGAACTCCGCGCGGAGTTCATCGAGCGATCCCTGCATAACCACCTTACCCTTATTAATGATAATGCTGTGTGTGCAGAGTTTGGAAACCTGATCCATCAGGTGGGTGGAAAAGAGGACCGTTACGCCTTTTTGCGATTCCTCTTTCATCATCTCGTAGAAGAGGTGGGTCGATTCCACATCGAGTCCGTTGGTCGGTTCGTCAAGAATCAGGAGCCTGGGTTCGTGAAGCAGGGCCAGCAGCAGTCCGAGCTTCTTCTTCATACCGCGTGAATAATCCTCGGCAAAATTCCGCATATCGTCTTTGAGGTTGAGCCGATCAATCATCGGCGCCATGCGCTTCATGGTCTGCTTTGGATTCAAACCGTGCATGGATGCGCTCAATTCCAGAATTTCCCGGCCGGAAAGATAGGAATAGAAGACCGGTTCATCGGGAAGGAAACCCACGAGGGTCTTGACTACCACGCGATCTTCGAAGGCATCGCGTCCATCCACAAACAGTTTGCCCCGGGAGGATTTAAGGATGCCCATGAGCAGGCGGAAGAGGGTGGTTTTTCCCGCGCCGTTAGGCCCCAGGAGTCCGCATAGCTGACCTGCAGGAACTTCAAATGAAACCTGATCGAGAGCCACCTTCATGCCGAATTTTTTGGTGACGTTCTGTATTGATACCAACCCCGGTTCTGCAGCCGGTGTATTTTCCCCTTGAACACAATCCATAATCCAATCCCCTCGATGCGAAGAGTTAACAAGATAGGAAAAAGAACGGGAGTTTAAAACTCTTTTGTGGATTAAGCGTGCGGGATATTTTAAGTTAACCGGATTCTGTAACTCAAAAAAGGATTGAAGATGCATCTTAAAATCAAACCGCTCAACGACGCCGCGCGCGACGTATATTCCGATCACGGCCATTTTCATGAGGGCGACGCCGGGCTCGATCTCTATGTGCTCGAAGACATCACCATTGAGCCGGGCGAAACCAAAGCGATCAAACTCGGTATTGCCTGCGAGCCGGAAGACGGCCGCGCCTATTTCCTGATGCCGCGCTCGAGCATCTCCAAGACCCCGTTGCGTCTCGCCAATTCCGTCGGACTGATCGATGCCGGCTACCGCGGGGAGCTGATGGCGATGTGCGATAACATTAAAGACGAATCCTACACGGCCGAAAAGGGGCAGCGCCTCTTCCAGGTTGTCGCCTGCGACTGCTCGCCGATCTATTACGAAATGGTGGACGAGCTTTCCGAAACCACCCGCGGATCGGGAGGATTCGGCAGTACGGGAAAATAAGTAAAATAAAGTGTTGGGTAAAAGGTGTTGTATTAGAATAACATTTGCTCAATGCGAAAAGATAATCATCAGCTGGATCCTCCCGATTTGTTCGGGTGCGTTGTTTCGTTCCTCGAAATCGCCCGGACCCATGTCGTGCATGCCGTCAAATCCGAAATGGTCATCGCCTATGCGCTCATCGGGCGTGAAATTGTGGAAGAGGCGATGGCGCACTATGGAGAAAATGCCGATGCATGAAGAGGTCTCTTATTCCGTAAAACACGACGCGCTGCGGGTCTGCGATATGCCGGCACAGCTCCGCCCGCGCGAGGAATTTGAGCGGGTCGGGGCGGAGAATGTTTCCGATGCGGTGCTGCTGGCTCTGATTCTCCGGACCGGGACCAAAGGCATGAATGTGGTTGAGGTGTCGCAACGTCTGCTTTCTTCCTTTGGATCGCTTACGGCACTGGCCAAAGCTTCGGAGAAAGAAATTCAGTCCATCAACAGCATCGGACCCGTCAAAGCCCAGATGATTAAGGCGGCCATGGAGCTGGCGCAGCGTTTGACGCGAGAGAGCGTCGGAGAAAGCCCGATGGTGGTGACGCCTGAGCAGGCGGCGGCTGTATTGCGGGAACGCGCGCGCATTCTGCAGAAAGAAGTATTCTGGGCGCTGATGCTCGATGCCAAAAACCGTTTGATCGGCGAGCCGCAGAAAATCAGCGAAGGCACGCTGACCAGCAGTCTGGTACATCCCAGAGAGCTGTTTAAAAAAGCCCTTGAACTGTCCTGTGCCTCCATGATTCTCGCGCACAATCATCCGTCCGGCGACCCAACGCCCTCGGCGGAAGACATCAAAGTCACCAGGCAGCTGATCGGTGCCGGCGAGGTGATGGGCATCAAGGTGCTGGATCACATCGTCATCGGTCATCGCCGCACAAATTCGAATACCGATTTTCTCAGCCTGCGCGAAGCCGGGTTGGTTCGATTCAATTAAGGAGGTCGGGACCTCGGCTACAGAAGAATGTGTAGGGCGCCGGAAGTTGAATCGGTGTAGGGCGGGGCTGTAACCCCGCCGTGGTGGAGGAGAAATATGCCGGAACGAAGACACCTGAAAAGACTCGGTTGCGTTTATCAAAGCCATCCCCGCTATTTCATTACGACCTGCACCTATCATCGCCGCAATCTCCTCGCTCATTCTGCGATTCATGAAATCCTTCGTGAGCATTGGGCGAAGTCATTGGATCTATACGGGTGGCCCATTGGTTCTTATGTCATCATGCCGGATCATGTGCATTTCTTTTGTGCGGATGTCGGAAGTACAACCCCGCTTTCTAAAATGATCGGCGCATGGAAACAATGGAGTGCCAAAGCAATTGGTTCAAAGATTGGAATTCAGGCACCGCTTTGGCAAAGGGAATTTTTCGATCATCTGATCCGTTCTGATGAATCATATTCCGAAAAATGGGACTATATCCGGCAAAACCCCGTCAGAGCAGGGTTGGTTGAAGATTCCAAGGATTGGAAATATTCCGGGCATATACATTATGTTTGAAATCCCTGAATCACGACGATGTATGTAGGGCGGGGGCCGTGACCCCGCCTTTCGGTGGAAAGGTATTGCGTGGCGAGCGAGGTCGGGGACATCGGCTACAGGTTTATGTAGGGCGGGGGCCGTGACCCCGCTGGACGGTGGAATGGCCTTTCGGTGGAATGGTGTTGCGTGCGTGGCGAGGTCGGGGACCTCGGCTGCAGAGGGGCGGGCGGGATCTCGGCTGCAGAGGGGCGGGCGGGATCTCGGCTAGAGGCTTGGTTCCGATTCTAAAACCTGCCATGCTCCCGCGCATTATGAGCAGAACTTTACATTTTGAAAGTATTGGCGGGGCGAGCGGGGATATGATTCTCGGGGCGCTGGTGAGTTTGGGTGTTTCGGTGGACGAGCTGAATGAAGAGCTGAAATCGCTGAAGGTGGATCCGTTCGAGATTGTGGTCGATGAAATCGTCGAGCAGGGCATGAGCGGGGTGCGCGGGGAGGTCGTTTTGCACGAGCACCATCATCACCATCATGACCACGACCATGATCACCACCACGGGCATGACCACGACCATCATCACGGGCGCCACCTGAGCACGATTAAAAAACTGATCGAAGCAAGCGCGCTTCCAGACCCTGTAAAATCCCAGGCTTTGGATGTTTTTCAGAAAATCGGTGAAGCGGAAGCGGCGATTCACGGCGTCGATATTGAAAAGATCCATTTTCATGAAGTCGGGGCGATGGATTCGATCGTCGATATTGTCGGAAGCTGTCTGGCCCTTGAAAAGCTGGGCGTGGATGAAGTTTCCATCCGGAATCTCCCGCAGGGGCACGGGACCATTGAATGTGCACATGGAACGTATCCCAATCCGGCCCCGGCGACGCTCCGGATTCTGGAAGGTTTCCCGGTACAGGATGTGGATGAGCCGTTTGAACTGGTGACGCCGACCGGGGCCGCGCTGATGGCCAGTTGGCGTACGGCGGAAGTTCCAGTGATTGGAAGCCGGGCGGTTAAAACGGCCTACAGTTTCGGACATCGGCAACTGAACGGTCGGCCGAACCTATTGAGGGCGACGCTCTATGAATCAGCCGAGGATCAGACGGCTGACGAAGTGCTGGTGCTGGAGTGTAATCTGGATGATACGACGCCGGAATTGGTGGGTTGCCTGTTCAATCAATTGCTCGAAGCCGGTGCATTGGATGTGTTCACGGCGCCGGTTCAAATGAAAAAACAACGCTCCGGAATTTTACTCACAGTTCTATGTTTGCCGGCTGACCGCGATCGCATGCTGGATCTGATTTTTGCAGAATCAACCACGTTCGGCATCCGTGAGCGACTGGAGAAACGGACGGTGCTGGAGCGAAGTTTCCAAACCCTGGAAACACCGTTCGGTGATGTGCGGGTGAAGATCGGGAAACGGGGCGGGAAGGTGATTACAGCCTCGCCGGAAATTGAGGACTGCCGCCGATTGGCCAGAGAAAACAAGGTTGCGGTTCGCGAAGTGTATGACGCCGCTAAAAAGGAAATTTGATGTCGGATTTATTTAAACCGAAAAATTTAGTGCTGTTTAAGAAGGCTCCGGCTCTGGTGGAGCAGGTGGGGGATAAGATTGTAATTCAGCGCGCGGGCGGTAAGCAGGTGAAGGTGCGGCCCAAAGATATTGAGCTGCTGCATGAGGGGCCGATCACGGGGCTTCATGAACTGGATACTGAACCGGCGGGAAATATTGAAGAGGCGTGGGAACTGCTGCAGGGCGAGACGGTTTCGCTGACGGAGCTGGCGGAATTGATCTACGGTGAGGAGACGCCGGCGACGGTTTGGTTTGCGTGGCAGGCTCTGCAGGAAAATCTCTATTTTTCAGGAACGATGGAGTCAGTGACGGCGCAGCCGGAAGCGGAGGTGGCTGAGACGTTGGCGAAACGCCGCGCGAAGGCGGAAGAGGCCGCGCGCTGGACGGCTTATCTTGAGCGGGTGAAGACCGCGGCTGTGGAGCCGGAGGATTTTGAGCATCTGAGCGAGGTGGAGCGGCTGGCGTATGGGCGGGCTGTGACGAACCGGACGCTGAAGGAGCTGGGCATTGAGGTTCGGCCGGAAAAAGCGCACCGGCTGCTTTTGCAGCTGAAGATCTGGAATGAAACGGTCAATCCCTATCCGGCGCGCGAAGGGTGCGCGTTAGCGGAGCCCGGGCTGGCCATTCCGACGCTTCCGGATGAGGAGCGCGAGGATCTGACGGCGCTGGCGAGTTATGCCATTGATGATGACAACTGCAGCGATCCGGATGATGCGATCAGTCTGGACGGCGATGCGATCTGGGTGCACGTGGCCGATGCGGCGGCGCTGATTGCTCCGGAATCTGAACTTGATGTCGAAGCGCGGGCGCGCGGCGCAAATCTTTATCTGCCGGAAACGGTGATTCATATGCTGCCGGAAGGGGTGACGGAAATTCTTGGGCTGGGGCTGGCGGAAAAATCGCCGGCACTGTCGTTTAAAATTACGTGTGATGACGCGGGCACACCGCGGTGCGAAAAAATGGTGCCGAGCTGGGTGGCGGTGGAGCGTCTGAGTTATGCCGAGGTGGATGCACGCATGGAGGAGGCGCCGTTCGCGGATCTGTTGAAGTTTACAGAAAAATACCGGGCGCGTCGTGTTGCCCATGGTGCAACGGTGATTGATCTGCCGGAGGTGAAGCTGTCGGCTTCGGTTGAGGGCGGGTTGTATAATCTGATGGGGGAGCATGCGCTGGAACGGAGAGAAGCTGCTGATTATTCGGTGAGCGTGAAAGATCTGCCGCGCCTGAAAAGCCGGGATCTGGTTACCGACGCCATGCTGATGGCGGGTGAAGCCATTGCGCTGTTTTTGATGGAGCATGAGATTCCGGCGCCTTTTGCATCGCAGCCGCCGCCGGATGAGCCGTCGACGCCGGAGACAATGGCGGAAAAGTTTGCGTATCGGAAAAAGTTCAAGCGGTCGTCGCTGTCGCTGGAGCCGGGACTGCATGCGGGACTGGGGATTGAAACGTATACGCGCGTCACCAGCCCGCTGCGCCGCTATTCCGACCTGCTGGTGCATCAGCAACTGCGCGCCTGGCTGCGCGGCGAAGCGTTGATTTCGGAGGCTGATATGCTGTCGCGCACGGCGCAGGCGGATGTCGGGGGCGGGAGTACGGCGCGGGCGGAGCGGTCGAGCAATCGGCACTGGACGCTGCTGCATATGCAGCAGCAGCCGGAAAAGGTGTATCGCGGCGTTCTGGTGGATAAGCGGGATGACCGCGGCACGGTGCTGATTCCCGAACTGGCGATCGATGCCAAACTGCGCCGTATGGATAAGGTGGAGCTGGATGAAGAGGTTTTGGTTCAGCTCACGCGCGTGGATCTGTCCGATTTATCGTTTTCCTGTCGACGGGTGATGCCGGAGCGGGAAGAAAGCGGAGCGGCGGAATCTGAATAGGGGGAAATCCCGTTTGCGTTTTTCCAATGGCTGGAATATCGTTCGGGCCTTTAATTTTAAGGGACTTACCATGCTTGCGAAAAGAATCATACCCTGTCTGGATGTAACCGGCGGTCGTGTTGTTAAAGGGGTTAATTTTGTGGACCTGCGCGATGCGGGCGATCCGGTGGAATGCGCCAAGGCCTATGAAGCGCAGGGTGCGGATGAACTGACTTTTCTGGATATTACGGCGTCGAGCGACGGACGTGATACGATGGTGGACATTGTCCGGCGTTGCGCAGAGCAGGTTTTTATGCCGCTGACGGTCGGCGGGGGGATTCGTACGGCGCCGGATGTGCGGCGTATGCTGAAGGCCGGAGCGGACAAGGTTTCATTCAATACGGCGGCGATTAATAATCCGGATATTCTCAATGAGTGTTCGGAGTCGTTCGGTGCGCAGTGCACGGTGCTGGCCATTGATGCGCGGCGCAATGGCGACGGTACGTGGGGCGTTTATACACACGGCGGCCGGAATCCGACGGAGCTCGATGCCGTGAAGTGGGCGATTGAAGGTACACAGCGCGGTGCGGGCGAAATTCTGCTGACCAGTATGGACTGCGACGGATGCCGCGACGGCTACGATCTGGAACTGACCCGTACGATTTCAGAAGCGGTGAATGTGCCGGTGATTGCTTCGGGCGGTGCCGGAACGAAGCAGCATTTTGTGGATGCCGTAACCGAAGGGAAAGCAGATGCCGTGTTGGCGGCATCGCTGTTCCACTTCGGCGAGCTCACGGTCGGTGAGCTGAAGGAATACATGCGCGACAAGGGTGTGGAAGTACGCCTCTGAACCGCTACTCTTTTTCTTCGATGCATTTGTAGTGTACGTCGGCAAAGAGCCGGTGGCCGATTGATTTGGTGTGGCAGGCGGTGCAGCTCATCTGCCCGCTGGTATTCTCCAGTTTGCCTTCTTTGCCGTGACAGGTGAGGCAGGTATTCGACGTTTCACCGCTGAACATCGGAGTCTGGTATTCGCAGTCAAAATACCGGTTGAGCATGGCGGTGGCCTGGATGGCGACATCGGCCGAAAGCCGGCTGCAGCGTTCTTTCCGCTGTTTCCCGGCGGATCCGTGTCCGGAAACTTTGCACCAGTTGCTCACCGAGGCATGGCAGAGCGGTGAGCCTGCTTTTGAGGGTTCCGGCGTGTATTCGGTTACCGGATTTTCAGGTGAGTACACCGGCAGGTTGCTTTGCTCGTACCAGCGGAACAGGTCTGCAATCAGGGCATTCTGATCTTTTTTGTCGGGCACGACCAGGCCAATCATGGCCGCCGCTCCGTTCAATGCGCCGCAAAGGGTTCCGTATCCGCCGACTCCGCCGTGGCCGTATTTCATCATGTGTACGGGGAACGCGGTGTAGGGTTCGCCGAACCGGTCGGCCAATTGCTGGATTATACTGTTTGCCACGGCATACATGCAGCTGCCTTCGGCATAGCCGTTATAGGCAATCCGGCCGGTGTCGTCTGCGGAAAGTGTTCCATAGTTCCATTCAGTTTCCGTCTTGCCCGGTTCGAGTTTATGCTTTTTCTCTTCGGCCTTGGTATTGGTTTTAAAGGCGGTGGTCAGTGTGAGCAGGCAGGCTCCGCCGCCTGCTGCCGTACCGACAGCGAGTATGTTGCGTCGTTTCATTAATTTCCCCATGTTATCAGTTGTTGTGCTGCACCCCGTGTTACGCAGCGAAAATACAAAGAAATAACGACGCTGATGAAGCAGGCCGGACAGTCCGGTTTATAATCTGTATGTTGAGAAGATTGGCAAGGGGGCTGCGGGTGCGTATAGTTCGAGTTTTCATTTTAAGGAGAAATTATGAGCAAAGAATTGGAAGAAGGATTTGAATTGGCGCTGGACTGGAACAAACTGGAAAAGGCGGTTGAAGGAACAAAAGGAATTATTCCTGTGGCTGTGCAGAATGCAGATACAAAGGAAGTGATTCTGGTGGCCTATATCAATCAGCTTGCGTTTGAGGAATCACTCAAGCGAAAGATGCTGGTGCTGTGGAGCTCGTCGCGTCAGGAACTTTGGGTTAAAGGGCTGACTTCCGGAGAAACCTTTGAGCTGCTGGAAGCCTATGTGAACTGTGAGCAGAATTCATTGCTCTTCATTGTGCGCCCGAATCGCGGCGGTATCTGTCACACCAAGAATTCCAAAGGTGAGCCGCGCAACTGCTATTACCGCAAAATTGATCTGGATAATCCGACGAAGCTTGAAAATATGGACCCGTAAAACGGGGGTCTCATCAACCTTTAAAACCCGGAACCTTAGATTTTTATGAAAATTAAAATTAATGACTTGATGGCAAAGAGCGGTGTGAAATTCGGCACCAGCGGCGCGCGCGGCCTGGCGGTGGAGATGACCGATCAGGTCTGCTATGCCTACACCAAGGGGTTTCTCCAGTATCTGGAAGAATCGGGTGAACTGAAAAAAAACGGTGAATCGGTGGCCATTGCCGGTGATCTTCGTCCGAGCACCGGCCGCATTATGGGAGCGGTGGCCAAGGCCGCTGCTGATATGGGTTATGCGCCGGTAAACTGCGGGCGGATTCCTTCGCCGGCAGTGGCACTGTACGGTTTGGAAAACGGCTGTCCGGCCATTATGGTGACGGGAAGTCATATTCCGGCGGACCGCAACGGCATTAAGTTCAATAAATGCACCGGCGAAATTCTGAAGTTTGATGAGGAGCAGATCCGCGAACAGGTCGTTGAAACGGATGATTCGATTTTTACGGATGCCGGATTTAAACTTCCTGAAGAAAACATTGATGCACGAATTGAATATGTTCAGCGTTATCTGCGCGCATTTCCGAAAGACTGCCTGCAGGGCAGAAAGGTGGGCATCTATCAGCATTCAGCGGTGGGCCGCGATGTGCTGATTGAAATTTTTTCCGGACTGGGAGCGGATGTTACGCCGCTCGGATTTTCGGATACGTTTGTTCCGGTGGATACCGAAGCCATTCGCGAGGAGGATTATAAACTTGCGGCAGAGTGGTCGGCGCAGAACGGATTTGATGTGATCCTTTCTACGGACGGTGACAGCGACCGTCCACTGATTTCCGATGAAAACGGAATGTGGCTGCGCGGTGATGTGGCGGGTATTCTGGCCGCAAAATATCTGGGTGCGGATTCGGTCAGCACGCCGGTAAGTTGTAATACGGCGCTGGAAAAATGCGGATGGTTTGAAGATATCCGCCGGACGAAAATCGGTTCGCCTTTTGTGGTCGCATCGATGATCGAGGCCGACTTTTCCGGAAAAAAGGGGGTAGTCGGGTATGAAGCCAACGGTGGTTTTCTGACAAATTCCACCTTTTCAGTGTTTGGAAAAGAGCTGCGGGCTCTGCCTACGCGCGATGCGGTGCTTCCGGTGCTGAGCATTATTCTGCTCTCTATTCAGGAACGTAAACCGATCTCGCAACTGCTGGCGGATCTGCCCCAGCGTTTCACGGCGAGTGACCGCATTCAGGATTTTCCGACGGAAGAGAGCCGTAAGATTCTGGCACAGTTTGAGGACGTTTCTGCAATTGAGGATGCTTTCGGAGAACTGTTCGGAAAAGTTGAATCCATTGACCGCACGGATGGATTGCGCGTGACTTTCCAGTCATCGGAAGTGCTGCATATGCGTCCGTCGGGCAACGCGCCGGAGTTTCGCTGCTACAACGAAGCGGACTCGGAAGAGCGAGTGGTTGAAATGCAGAAGCAATCGATGGATGTGCTGCTGAAGCTGAAAGGCTGATGCGGTTTGCAATGTGACATGAGCGGAACTGATGGTGGTTCCGCTTTCTTTTTATTGATCAATGAGATCGTAAACAAAGTGTGTTTTGTTTGTGCGGAAGATGTTATAGGCTGATTTTTTATTTTTTTGATCGGAGGGAAACAGCATGAAAGAGTCCATAAAATCGCTACGGAATATCTCTTCCGGAAAATTTTTTCCGTCGTGGATTATATTCAGTTTCTGTTGTGCCGGATTATTCGAAGTTTTCGCTCAGACGAGCCTGGTGGAACGTTTTGAAACCACCAATGGATTTTCGATTTGTGATTCCGCATCTGAAACACCGGCCGTTATGCCGGGATCGGGTTATCTCTGGGGCGGGTACAGTCAGGCTTCGACCAGCGGCTGGCGGGCGAATGTGAATATCAGTGGCGGGCATCAGCGGCTCGAGCTTTATGCAAATACGAATCAGGATGCTGCCGTTTCGGCTAATTACAGCGGCACTTATTTTTATGCGGTTTTTGACACAAACGGAACAGCTTCAGCATCGCAGGCGCTGGAGCTGACGGGAATGGAAGCGGATATTTCCGGGGCCGCGCCGGAGCAGGAAATCCGCTGGCTGGTTCGCGATGCGAATTATGATTGGTATCTTTCGTCGGCAACGACTGTTGTTTCATCTGCGACGGTTGCGGTTGATCCGTCTCTGGTCGGCTGGCTTAAGGTGGATGATTCGGCAGCTTTGGAAATGAATGAGCTGGATGCCGATGCCAAGCACGCGATTGCTGCTCCTGTGACGCTGGTTGCGGGGGTTCCGGATTTGTCGGCTGTTACGGGCGGCGGACTTTATATTGAAACCGGGGATACGGATGATACAACGCAGTATAATTTTATTCTGACGGAATTGCGCTGGACGGGACTTCCGGCAGTCGTTCCGGAAACTCCGGATGAAACGGAACCGGATGCAGTTCCGGTCCGGGTGGATGTCACGCGGCGCCGATTGATCAACGGGCAGTTGGATATTATCCGGAAAAACCTGTTCAGCGTACATGCGGGAACCAGCGGGTTCAGTGCGGCTCAGCAGGAGTATGTATATGAAGATTTGGATGTTTATGCGGGCCGCAGTTTCGGAGTCATCTGGAAGATGAATCAGATTAAAGAGGATGCGGACCGGCCGGGCTATTGGGATCTGGATCAGATGAACAGTCAGGTTGTCAGTGCATCCAACAGCTGGGTAAATGCGGGAAGCCCTGCACATGACAATACGACCGATAAAATCACCACCAGTCATACCGGCACCCATTTTCCATCGGCCGAAGATATTGCCAATGCGCCGCCCAACGGATTCCGGACCTGGGATCATGACGCGAATGCCGAGTTTGTCTCGAAATATATCCAGATGTTTTATCCACGAATGACGTGGTATGAGTTTTCGAATGAAATCAACGGTGAAGCGGGTGAACTGGGCACGACCTGGAGCAATATCTGCGTATTGGCGAAAACGGTGGCCGATCGGGTGCATGCCGATAATCTAGGGACAAAATTTGTGGGATTCGGGGGGAAATGGCCGGCCTTTGAATATCAGAATTTCGGAATCTGGAATCGCGACTGGGTGGAGTTTATCGATATTGCCGGGGCATCGATGGATGCCTATTCCGTTCACCTCTATTCCCGCATGGGGCCCAATGCAGAGGCGATTATGGATATGATTAATAATTATTCCATGATCCGTCTGGGCGAGACCCGGCCGCTGATGATTACCGAGTTCGGGCATCTGCCGGATATGGAGGGGTCGTTGAATGAAAAGTTCTGGCAGAACATGCGGGGTCAGAATTCCTTTTTCTTCCAGTTTCTGGAACGCGGCGGGCTGATGGGGCGGAGTATTCCGTTCAATACGGCTAATTCGACCTCGTGGGCAAGTGCCATGCTGCAGGATGACGGCAACGGTAATTATGTCTGGACGGATATGATCCGGCTTTATGAATTCTGGCAGGATTTCCGCGGCGCACGCCTGGAGGTTTCATCCGGGAATTCTGATGTGCTGGTACATGCGTTACAGGACGGCAATACGGTTCGCTGGGTGATATACAATACCCTTGATTCGGACGTGAATGTGGAACCGGTTTATTTAACCGGTGATGCTTCAATTCTTTCAGCTGAAATTTCGAGGCTGTACTGGGACGGCGCTTCCGATGCAACGAAAGTGTCCAGCAGCTCCTTCAATTTTTCGGAAGAAGATCTCACCCTCAGCGGTTATGAAGCGGTAATGCTGACACTGAACCTTTCAGGGACGCCTTCCGGGCAGAAGGAAAATGAAAAAATAACGTATTTCGGCGATGCGATGATTTTGCCGATTGTCGGGGAATCGCCCGTCCGGGTGACGATCTCCGGAATTGATCGAAACAGAAATATTCTGAATGCGCGGTTGCGTATTTCCGCTGGAAATGTGGGGGCATGGATACCTTCATCGTTGCGGGTGAACGGTGAGCCGGTTTCCATGCCGTCCAATCAGATGGGGGATGCGACGGATCTGTTGCAGGCCTGGGAGGTGGATGTGCCGACGGCAATGCTGTCAGAGACCAATGTTATTTCTGTTACCTATGCCTCATCCGGAGGTCATCTGGCTTCGGCGGTGATGGATGTGACGTATGGAGATCCGCTGCAGCGCGACCTTGATGGTGACGGGTTGTCGGACGATTTTGAAATCCGTTATGCCGGCGAGGCGGAAGCCATGGAGCCGGGTGCAGATGAATTCAACGACGATTTGACGGCGCTGGATGAGTTTGCGATGGGGCTGAATCCGCGAGAGGACAATGCCGCGAATCTTCCGGAATTTAAATTTTTCAGCGAGGTGGGAGATGACTATTTCGGGGTGACGTATCGTCGGGCCTCCGAAGCGCAGCCGTTTGTGGATATTCAGGTGCTGCATTCCACCAATCTGGTTGAAGGGGCCGGGTGGCAGACGAATCAGACGGCAGTCATTCAGTCGGATCCGCTGATGGATGGTGTTGAGGCTGTGACGGAACGTCTGCTTTCTCCGGTTTCCGGATCGGACGCGGATTTTCTTAAAGTGGATGTGCGGACAAAATAGATCGGGGAAGTTCCGGGACGCCTGCATTCTATCTTTATCGTCATGTACTTTAAATGCATGAAGTTCGTTGGGGAGTCTGCCGTGGGCTTTAACACTGGACATTTTTAATTGCGATGGTTCGCGTAATGGCTACACTCGCTCCCTTTAACAGTGAGAGATTTCATGGCGATTATACCCGATAGAGCAACATTTCTGGAAAAAGCAAAGCAGGGGAATCTGGTGCCGGTCTGGAAAGAAGTTCTGGCCGATCAGGAAACACCGGTTTCCGCCTATAAACGGGTGCGGAAATATTTGCGCGAAAAAGATAAGACGTCGCACACCTATTTGCTGGAGTCGGTGGAGGGTGGAGAAAATATCGGCCGCTATTCGTTTATCGGCGGTAATCCGCGCACTATTCTGCGGGCTTATGGCCGTAAGGTGGAAATTCAGACCCGGGATAAAGCGTTGCAGGTGATCGAAGATATCGATCCGCTGGAAGCGCTGAAAAATCATATGGCGCAGTTTTCACCGGTGGTGGACGATCCGACGCTTCCGCGTTTCATCGGCGGCGCGGTCGGATTTCTCGGTTACGATGTGGTATCGCAGTTTGAGCCGCGGGTTCCAATCATTGGAAATGATGAAATCGGTAATCCGGATATGGTGTTCATGGTGACAGACGGGCTGATTATTTTTGACCGGGTGAATCATAACCTGCGGATTGTTGCGGATGCCCACATTGACGGTGATCCGAATGAAGCGTATGACAAGGCTCTGGCTCAGATTGATGAGCTGACTGATGCGCTGAAAACGGAGGTGACCCGGGTTCTGATTGATACACATACCGAAGTGGAACCGCTGGAACCGAAATCGAATACTTCAAAAGAAGAATTTGTGGGTATGGTTGAAAAGACCAAGGAATATATCCGAGCCGGCGATGTGATCCAGACGGTGATTTCCCAGCGATTTGAAGTGGAGAATGAGGCCGATTCGCTGGATGTCTACCGTGCGCTTCGGGCGGTGAATCCGTCGCCCTACATGTATTGCCTGGATATGGGAGAGAGTGCAATTGTCGGTACATCACCCGAAATTCTGGTGCGTTGCGAAGACAAAAAGGTGGAGGTTCGGCCTATTGCCGGAACGCGCCCGCGCGGAGCAACGCCGGAAGAGGATCGGGCTTATGAAAAGGATTTGCTGGCGGATCCGAAGGAAATTGCAGAGCATATTATGCTGGTCGATCTGGGGCGTAACGATGTCGGCCGCGTTTGTGAATTCAACTCCGTCGAAGTGCCGGATCTGATGGTGATTGAGCGCTACAGTCATGTGATGCATATTGTTTCCGATGTGACCGGTACACTGTCGGATGAGCATGATATTTTTGATGTTGTCCGCGCAAGTTTCCCGGCAGGGACGGTGAGCGGTGCGCCGAAAATCCGGGCCATGGAGATTATTGCAGAACTTGAGAAGAGTAAACGAGGACCGTATGCCGGATGTGTCGGCTATTTTGATTATAACGGAAACTTTGATGCGGCGATTACGATCCGTACGGTGATTCTGGATAAGAACAAAGCCTACGTTCAGGCTGGGGCCGGGATTGTTGCCGATTCGGTTCCGAGCAGTGAATATGAAGAGACGCGCAACAAGGCGCGCGGCATGATGAAAGCCCTGGCCCTGGCCAAGCATTACCACGCCGCCCGTACGGGAGGAGAATAACCATGATTCTGGTCATCGATAACTACGACTCTTTTACTTATAACCTTGTGCAGTATCTCGGCGAGCTGGGCGCGGAAATGCGCGTGTTCCGTAACGATGAAATTTCTGTTGCAGACGCCGTGGCACTGAATCCTGAAAAAGTACTGGTCAGCCCGGGGCCGTGTACGCCGAAAGAAGCGGGGATTTCCTGCGATATCATTCGCGAGTTCGGACCGCGGCTTCCGACCTTCGGGGTCTGTCTGGGACACCAGTCGATCGGCGATGTTTATGGCGGCAACGTCATACGGGCGGAACGGCTGATGCATGGAAAGACGTCGCCTATGATTCACGACAATAAGAGCGTGTTCAAAGGTTTGCCGAGTCCGTTTAATGCCACGCGCTATCATTCCCTGATTGTTGAGCGTGAAACCCTGCCGGACTGTCTGGAAATCACGGCCTGGACGGAAGAGGGTGAAATCATGGGGGTTCAACACAAAGAACATCCCGTTCACGGTGTTCAGTTCCACCCGGAATCGATTCTGACCGCAGAGGGTAAAAAACTCCTGCAGAACTTCCTGGACCTTTGATTACGGCTTAGCCGGATTCTGTCTAAAGTTGTGTGACCCTCTGTTTTAGAGTGGTTTAACGACAGCTTCTTCCGTCTTATATCCATAAGCAAAAGGAGCTTATCATGAAAACCGAATCTGCATCCCGTCGCGCATTTGTCAAAACCACCGCCGCCGGTACGGTCGTGGCGGCCGCATCCGGTGCGCATGCTGTTTCTCCGGATAAAGTAGAGGTCTGGATCCTGCATGGTAAAGACAATCGTAAGCTCATGGAAAAAGCCATGGGGATTGTCGTTGAAAACGGCGGTTTTGGACCCCATGTAGAAACTCTGGCGCTGAAGGTGAATGCCGCCTGGGGACGGGAGCCGGAGGTCGGGGCCAACACCCATCCGGAACTCATCGATGTTTTTCTGAAAAACGCGAAAGCAGGCGGCGTTAAAAAAATTACGATTCCGGAGCATCCCTGCAGTGCGGCTAAAATCGCCTTCGATCGGAGCGGCATTGAAAAGGTTGCGAAAAAACATAAGTGCAGGATGATCGACCTGAAGAAGAAGCAGAAGAGCTTCCGCAAAGTTGAGATACCCGGGGGGCGTAAGCTCAAGGAAGCCGAGGTGGCGGGTGAATATCTGGATGCCGATGCTGTTGTGAATATGCCCGTGGCCAAGCACCACAGCGGAGCCACGGTTTCCGCCGCTATGAAAAACTGGATGGGGATTGTGAAGGATCGCCGTCATTGGCACCGTACGGATCTGCATCAGTGCATTGCGGATTTTTCCACATTTATCAAACCGGCCTGGACCATCGTCGATGCTACACGCGTGATGATGGATCATGGCCCGCAGGGACCAGCCGAAAATCTTAAGATGCCTCATCTGCTGATTCTTTCAAAGGATCAGGTCGCCGCCGATGCCTGCGTGATGGATATCTTTGAGCGGGATCCGATGGATATCAAATACCTGAAGTATGCCGGGGAGATGGGAATTGGGGTTGTTGATAAAAGCTTAATGAATATTCACAACATAGAAGTTGGCTGATGATGAGTGGAGACGGGTTCTATAAAAAACATAAGCAGGCGATTCGCTGGTCGGTTCGTTTGTTTATTCTCGGGCTTAGCATCTTTTTTCTGATCGGCGGACCGTTGCCGGAGCATGCCGTACGCTGGGTTCCCGCATTAAGTCCACTCGCGGCATTGTCGTCCACATTGGCGCATCAGGTATGGTATGTCTCGCTCGTCTGGACACTTCCGGCCCTTGGAATTCTTTTGCTCAGCCTGTTGAAAGGACGCTTCTTCTGTCGATGGATCTGTCCATTAGGCACCATTTATTCCATTCCATCGCAGTTCAGTGCAAAAAAAAGAATTCTGCCATGGAAGCTGAACGGATACCTCTTCTGGTTTACGATTTCGGCGTCGGTGGCCGGGCTGCCTTTGATTCTGTTTCTTGACCCGCTTTCGACTTTCACCCGGTTCGGAGTACTCGGACAGGGGACTGCGCATGCCATGGCATGGATTCCCGGAGCGCTGATACCTGTTTTCTTACTGCTGAGTTTTGTTCAACCTCACATTTGGTGCATGCAGCTCTGTCCGCTGGGATACATGGTTGAGAAGCTTAAGGTGAAAACGCCGCAGACTGATAGATCGATAAAATCCAGCCGTCGTGAAATTTTAACCGGTTTGGCGCTGGGGGTTCCGACAGCCATGGTCTTAAAACAGAATGCCAGGGCTGTACAGCCTCCGGTATTGCCGCCCGGCGCCAAAACGCTGGATGATTTTGCGGCAACCTGCATGCGTTGTTACGCCTGTGTGAAAGCCTGTCCAACCGGTGTGTTGACAGTGCGGAAAGAGGGGGGGCTGGCAGAGCTCTGTCTGCCCGAAATGGACTTTGATCGAATGGATGGGTCATATTGTGAGCAGTACTGTAATATCTGCACTACAGTTTGCCCCACTGGAGCCATACAGTTTTTAAGCGAAGAAAATAAACAGATGCGTAGAATTGCAACCGCCCGTATACGCCGGGGAGCCTGTCTGGCTTGGGAAGACCGACAGGAGTGTATGGCCTGCGATGAATTCTGCAGTTATAACGCCATTGAAATGCACGATGGTAAAGATGGAATCCCTTTGCCGGAAATCAATCCGCTGAAATGCAGGGGCTGCGGGGCCTGCAGGAATATCTGCCCGGCCGTCAAAAAAGGGAATGCCATCGAAATAACGCCATTATCAGAGCAGACGGTGGTTACGACTCAAGATGAAGAATCGGCTGTTGAGCACGGTCGCCGCAGACGTCGCTGGGCGCTCTAATCGAGATACTTGATCTGTTCCAAATTTCACACATTGCAATGTATGAAGTTTATATATGGCCCTTATTTAATGACTGGTTGTATTTTTCATACATTGCAATGTATGAAATTAAGGCGAGTTAAGGATTACAGGCTTTTAAGCGCAGTCTTTAGTTTCGGTAGCGGTTGACGATCGGGATGCGCCGATCGCGATCGAATGATTTCGGAGTAATTTTTACGCCGGGCGGTGATTGGCGGCGTTTATATTCGCTGAGTTCGACGGCATGTACTACACGGCGGACAATGGTCTCGTCGTAGCCCTTTTCAATTAGGGATGAAATGCCCATATCGTTTTCCACATAATCTTCGAGGATTGGATCGAGTTCTTCGTATGGAGGCAGAGAATCGGAATCTTTCTGGTCGGGCCGCAATTCAGCTGAAGGGGGCCGTTCGATGATGCCCGGTGGGATAACGATGCCGCCGGTCTGTTCATTGCGCCATCGACAGAGCTCAAAGACGAGGGTTTTGGGTACATCTTTAATGACGGCAAATCCGCCGGCCATATCGCCGTAGATGGTACAATAGCCCATGGCCATTTCACTCTTGTTTCCAGTAGTCAGTACGAGCCAGCCATATTCGTTGGAGAGCGCCATGATGAGGTTTCCACGAATACGGGCCTGCAGGTTTTCCTCGGCCAGTCCAGGAGTTTTGTCCTTTCCCCATATTTTTGACAGTTCGCCTTTAAACTCATTATAAAGGCCTTTGATGGGGATTTCGTGAAATTCGATATCGAGGATCTTTGCCATTTCGTGGGCATCGCCCAGCGTTCCCGAAGAGGAATACTGGGAGGGCATGGTAACGGAGGCGACGCGGTCTTTACCCAGAGCATCGACGGCAATGGCGAGAACCAGTGCGGAGTCAATGCCGCCGGACAGGGCGACGACGACACGTTTGAAGCCGATTTTATTTACATAATCGCGCAGGCCAAGCTTGAGGGCTTCGTACACTTCCTCCAGGTCCGGAAGAGGTTTTTCTTTGCGGGAGGGAGATTCTTCGAAATAGAGAATATCCTCTTCGAACTGTTTTGCGCGGGCAATGCGGGATCCGTCGGGAGCAAAAACCATGCTGGCACCGTCGAAGACGAGCTCATCCTGTCCGCCGATCAGATTGCAGTAGAGCAGGGTGCTTTTAAGTTTCTTCGCGGTTTCTGCGAGTACATTGATTCGGTCATTCAGCAGTTTTCCGCGGTGATAGGGCGAGGCGGAAAGATTAATGAGCAGGTCAATGTTCCTGTTTTCCAGCGATTGGACGGCTTTTCCGGAAGGGGCCCAGGAATCCTCGCAAATATGGACGGCGGCTTTTTTCCCGTGAATGTCGAGAATCAGAGGCTGGGAGCCGGCTTCAAACAGTCGTTTTTCATCGAAAACGCCATAATTCGGGAGCAGCATTTTCCGGTATTCCCCGATGATTTCCGAACCTTGGAAAACCAGTGCGGCGTTGTATTTTTTCCCTTCTCGGGAAATGGGCGTTCCGACAACGATGACGGGCTCGGACGGAAATTCCTTTCCGAGCCGGGTCAGGAGGGCTTCACAATCGCCACAGAAGTGATCTTTCAGAATCAGATCTTCGGGCGGATATCCGGACAGGGCGAGCTCGGGAAAAACGATCAGTCCGGCTCCAGCGTTGAAGGCTTCCCATGCTTTGGAAATGATACGGTCGGCATTATTTGCCAGTGCGCCGACCGTCGGATTCATTTGAATCAGTGCTGTTTTCATATGTGAGCCGTGACGATGGAGCCGTGAGGCATGGGAATCACACCTCACGATTCTCGCATCATCTACCTTCTGTAGTTCGGCGCTTCTTTAGTGATTTTGATGTCGTGCGCGTGGGCTTCGACGGCTCCGGCTCCGGAAACGCGAACAAATTTTCCGGTGGATTTGAGTTCCGGAATGGTTCGTGCTCCACAATATCCGAGGCTGGCCTGCAGCCCGCCGCAGTACTGTTTCATCACTTTACTGACGGTGCCGGCGAAAGGAACCATGCCTTCGATGCCCTGCGGTACGATATCGTCGTCATCACTCAGTCCGTAGCGCTGACGGGAACCTTCGCGGGACTTCATGGCATCGAGCGATCCCATACCGCGGTAAATAACAAACTGACGGCCTTCATAAATAATTTTTTCACCGGGGGATTCTTCGGTGCCGGCCAATACGGATCCCATCATGACGGTGTCGGCACCGGCCACGAGGGCCTTGGCAATGTCGCCCGAATTTCGGATGCCGCCGTCGGCGACAACCGGGATTTCGCCTTTGAGTGCACTTGCTGCAGCATAAATGGCGGAAATCTGCGGAATGCCGACGCCGGCAACGACACGGGTGGTGCAGATGGATCCGGGGCCGATTCCGACTTTTACGGCATCAGCTCCGGCATCACGCAAGGCCAGCGCAGCTTCGCCTGTGGCGATATTTCCACCGATCACGTCAATATGGGGGAATTTATTTTTCACCCAGGAAACCATATCGATTACGCCTTTGGTGTGGCCGTGTGCGGTGTCTACCACCAGCACGTCCACTTCACGGTCGTTGAGAATTTCCGCGCGCTCGTAATCGCCGGGGCCGACGCCGGCAGCAACGCGCAGGCGGTATTGTTCGTCGCGATTAAACAGCGGTTCTTCATTTTCAATCAGGCGTCGGACGTCAGCATAGGAATAAAGGGCGACCAGTTTGCCTTTATCAACCAGCGGAAGTTTGCCGATTTTATGCTCCTGCATAATTTCATACGCTTGCTTTAAATTCGTGTCCGGCGAAGCGGTGATAACATTTTTTGTCATGATATCAGTGACGGAGGCGCGCTTTGAACGCGAAAAACGGATATCCTTCGAAGTCAGTATGCCGACCAGTTTTCCATCATTATCCATGATCGGAAATCCATTGAAGCTATATCCTTTTTCGGCTCGCCGAATCGCAATCGTTTCAAGCGTATCGTTCGTGGAGAATGTGATGGGGTCGGAGATCAGTCCGTTGAGGTGGTGTTTTACCCGACTGACCTGCTGGGCCTGAACTTCCGGTTCGAGGTTCTTATGAATCACTCCGATACCGCCCATCATCGCCATGGCGTTGGCCATGCGGCCTTCGGTTACGGTATCCATGGCGGCTGAGAGGAACGGGATTTTTACGCTCACGTTGCGGGTCAGCCTGGAAGAGATGTCGGTGTCGCCCGGCAGAAAGTCTGCATATTGGGTAATCAGTGACACATCATCAAAGGTAAGGCCTTCATATTTGAAGGTGTTCATGAAGTCTTGGATATATTGGTTTCGGCTCATAGATTTTGCATCCTTTTGCCGTACTATTCTGTGCAGAACATCCGAAGGAGTCAAGCGCAGTGATCAAGGAATGATGGCGTAAGAGGGGCTTTCGAAGAATTAGACGCTGAAAGGCCGTGTTATTGTGCTGTTTCCTGAGATTGGAAAACGGCGCGTTTTCTCATGGGGGACGGGCGCAGCGCAACCGGTTCTCTTTTCTATTTCGAAAAAGGGGCCTTTCCGGTTTGGGGCTGATTGAAAATAAGTCCACTGAACGGTAGGGACTTTCTTTTTAGAAATGTCATGTATGTTACTGACGCGAGCATGAAGGCTGCAGGTCGAGAATGCCGGATTGGAACTGTGCGTGTTGCCGGAAAATTCGGTCGGCGAATTCTGAAGTGTTTGAGCGGGGGCATGAACAGCAATACGACAACGGATTTTCTTCGGGATTTCAGTGCCGACTATAGTGTCCTAGTTGAAGCGCGTGAGTTTGAGCAGGCATAACGTCTTCGGCATTACTTCCTTTCTGTGCAACGAAGGAAATGAGGGGGAAAGGATTCATGTGCAATAGAAATTCCAGAATCTGATTGATCAATTTAATTCAGCGGCGATGAAAGTGGAGGCATTCTGCATGAAACAAGGTTGTTTATCTGTTTGATAGCTGTTGCTGAAAACGAAAAACATGAATTCCTTCGGAGCCGACTGGATTGCTATCGGACGCTGGCATGCTGATCTTCCGATCGTATGGATCTGTCAACACGGTGAACGAAAAGAAACACTTCAAAACAGCGGCGGGAACCGGGGGCTGCGGTTTCTATAGCGTGTCCGATAAAAACTTCTATTCGTTCAGGCATCGCGTGGTAGGCAGGAGTGGGCTTCAGCGGAGTGTCCGTAATGGAGAGAATCGTGTCCTGCATTTACCAGGGCAGGTTGCCAGCTTCAATGAATTCCCATTTTTCGGCATCGGTCATGGTATTTGTGCCGCTGTCGAAGGTGGGGCTGAAGAGCATATCTTTCAGTCCTTCGCGGGCGGTAAAGAGATCGAAATCGTCCGGGAGTTTGATCGGTTCTTGATTTTCTAAGTTGTCGATGTGTTTGTGTATGGCATTCATGCGCCGGTCGTGCTCGTTTTCGGGCATGCTTTCGGCGGGTTCATCATTCACGATGTGGACGAATGTCGGTATTGACGTTCCATTCGGATTCGTTTCGTTTTGTGCGGGCGCGGAAAATGTTCCGGAGGCACTTTTTTGAGCAAGAGCGGCATCCTTTTTATCAATCCGTTTGGAGCAGCCGTGCTGAAGCAGTCCGGCAACGAGGCTGAGGATACAGATACTTAACAGGGTTTTATCGGTTGCACTCATGATTCCGGGGAGATTTCCTGCCAGGAGTCAAATGTCAGCTTACTGTACAGGGGGGGGTAGAATGGGGGCGGCATATAGGCGAACCGCCAATCAAATACATAATTTTTATCAAAACTGTGCGATGTTTTTCCGGTATAGGTACTGAAGGAGCCAACCGGTCCTCTTTCCTCCTGGACGATACCGCCGAGGAGGTTGATGAATCCCCGGGGATCGTAAGAGGTGTAGTTTTCGACGTAAAAACTGCCGGGATCATTTGAGGGGCTCTTACTACCGGTAGCCATGATCGTGGCGTCGATATGGATATTGTCCGGGGCATAGCCGGTAATGATTACATCGTCACCGCTGATCAATCCCAGAGCATCGTTGACTACGTCAGTATATTCAGACGGCAGATTATTGTCCTTCGCATAGGCTATGGCATCATTGACTGCGTCATTATCAAGCGGGTCAAGTGCATACTCCGTATGATCGTTAATATAGATGTCATCTTCGGTCACGATCGTGAGCCGGCCGTCCAGATCACCGCCATCCAGAGAGAGCGATCCCGGGGAGTTCTGAGTTACTGTTCGTGTGGATAAATCATAATACCCTTTGTTATAGCCGGCATAGTAATATCCGTATCGACGACTGTAGTTGTAGTCTCCCTTTTTTTTGCCGACATACTGATAGTAGCTTTCTGTTGTATCGATGGTTCCATCCTGAATATAAATCAGCTTTTCAGAGTCAAGGGTATAGGGTTCTTCATCCCAACCGTAAGCTTCGTTGGTGATCAAAACCTGGTTTCCGTCAAATTTAAAGGAGGTGGCCCCGGTGAGTAGAAGCGCATTGTCGGGATAGGTTTGCGCGAAGTATTTCATGTCGTCAAAATCGATTTCCGCCATCGATCCCATGGCGGTATTCATTTTGAACCCGCTTTTGAAATCCACGGAATTGGTGCTTCCTCCGTAACTGTTGGCCAGAGTGGTGAACACATCATTGAATTCCGGGTCACCGGAGAACCAGGGTTTACTGTCGGTATGAATGTGGCCCCAGAAGGTTTCACCATTTTTGAAATAGATGGATAGATTATTTTCCGCCCAGAAGGCGAACTGAGCATAGGTTGCGCTTCGGGCATTCCTGATTTCAATGGCTTTTCTCTGTCCATTAAATTCGCCGACGGAAACAATATTTCCGGAATAGAAGTTTGTTTTTTCCAGATCCCAGTCGAAACTGCCGACACCGTTTGTCCCGGTGCCTGAGTATGAGTCAGGAATATTCACTCCACGTTCCGATACAAACTGACAGGCTTCTTCGACGCCGGCTTCTGCATAATACAGCGCCTGTGCGGCATCCACCTTCGTTTGAGTCGAGAAAAAATACTGCGTGCTGAGTGTAAGTAAACTGCCCATGGCTATCGTCAGCACAAACATGATAATGAGGATCGTGAGCAGAACGGATCCGTTGCGGTTTGTATTTTTCGTTGTCATCAATTGAGGCTTCATCATGGTCGTTCCTCAGGGATTTCTGGGTTGGATGGTTGTGCTGTATTCACGTGTCGAACTGTTTCGTCCTTGCCGGGAGGTTACAGAGAGGGTCAGTGTTATGCGGTTGTTCGCATATGACAGGGTGGAGGCTTCCACATTGCGGGCAAAAATATTCCCGTTAAAATCAGAGATGGTTCCGGCAGATGCGTTATACGTATAACCGGCGTTGGGTTTGTCGTCCGTAATGCTCCAGCCATCGTTGTCAGAAGTCCACCGGATTAATCCTTTATAAAACTCGCGCAACCCAACCGTTTCGGGGGTTCCCCGGACGATGCGTTCCAGCGCTCTGTTGGCATTGTGATCGGCATCCCTCCACACGGTTGCGGCATCCGATTGGGATAGATAAGCGATGAAAACTGTCATGAAACCAGCCATGGCAATCATAGCAAGAGAGAGTGAAATCATCACTTCGATTAAAGTCAACCCCTGTTTAGATGTGCGGTGCGATATCATGACAAGTCCTAGTTGGCGTGGAGCGGGGCGCAAATTACAGTTTCCAATTCGAGTTCACGGTCGGCATCAGCCACTTCACTCCGCCAGTTGGTTCGGACGTTGATCAACTTGAGATTATCATCTCCTTCATACTTGGAGACCGTGTATGAAAACTGCTGCCCGTTTCGGGTGGTGGTATGATTTCCGATATTCAGTTCATCTTCGGTAAAAGCAAGGGATCGGAGATATTCAACAGCTCCGCGAGTCTGTTGGAGCGCATCAAGTCGGTTTGAGGAAGATCGCAGAATATCCATGGACTGGGTCAGCAGCATGAAAGCCGAGGAGACGGCCATTACGGAAATGAAGGAGGCAACCAGAACTTCTATCAATGTGAAGCCACCTTTTTTTGCCTTTCCATTCCGTGCAGCTTTACGCCCATGATCGATTTTCGATGCGATTGCCATATTATGAGGACCTTTCTTCATTATTTTCGATTACATATCCTGTCGGTTGAGGCCATTATCAATTAAGCAAACTCTATGCCATTGGTGTGTTTTGTTTATGCTCCGCTCAAAACAAATTAATTTGCTGCAAGGGCGGGTGCGCGGTGGGTCATATCCGGTTTAAACGGAATTTTATGTTTTAAGAGTCTGTAAGCGGGGGGCACAGAGAGGGGCGGGTGGTGGGTCTGATTTTTTCACATTTGCGAAGAAGAAAGTTTAAGATCTGCGAAATCCTCGATCGCTCGAAATCATTTTGTGAAGAAAATGCGCCTCAATTCGGTATCTCAATAAGAAAAGAATGTATGAGAGCTTTTAATTAGACCGAAGGGAAATGAAGCGGGAAAATCAATACAGCTGGTATCTGCAGAGGACGCCGTCGAGGCCGCCGGCGCGGAGTTCGTGTCGCCATTCAGGTTTGAGGCCGAGTTTTTTGACGAGTGTTTTGTCGCCGTAATAAATGAAAGCGGTGGATCCGGTGCATTTCTGTTTCAGAAAATCGCCGAAATCTTTCAGCAGTCCGGTCACCTGTTCGGTGTTTCCCAGCCGGATGCCGTAGGGTGGATTGGTGACGATGACGGTGTTTTCAAACCCTTCCAGGGATTGGAAGTCAGAGCGGCGCACTTTAAGGGTTCCAATCTCCGGAAGTTCGGCGCGGTTGGCGCGCACAGCTTTGACGGCTTCCGGATTGAGGTCGGAGCCTCTGATCAGGTCGTCCGGAATGTCTTTGGTCTCGTTATTCGCTTTGGTTTTGATTTGGTTCCACACGGCAGCATCAAAATCGGGGAGCCGGAGGAATCCGAATTTTTTCCGGAGGTAGGATGCAGGGACATTTCCGGCGCGCATGAAGGCCTCGCAAAGGATGGTGCCGGAACCGCAGAACGGGTCGTAGAGCGGTCGTTCGCCATTCCAGTCGGCCAGTTGCAGGAGGGTGGCGGCGAGTGTTTCCTGCATGGGGGCTTCGACGGATTCGGTGCGATAGCCTCGTTTGTGGAGCGATCCTCCGCCGAGATCGACGCTGATGCGGGCTTTGTTTTCGTAGACATACAGATTCAGCAGCAGGTCAGGGAAACGGGTGTCGACATCCGGGCGTTTTGTGGTTTTTTCGCGGAACTGGTCCACAATGGCGTCTTTCAGGATTCGTCCGGCATACTGGGAGTTGCGAATGTTGCTTTTTGCCACATTGGCTGTAACAGCCAGGGTTTTGGTCAGCGTGAGGAAATCGGACCAGTCAATATTCTGCGCGGTTTTATAAAGATATTTCTCGGAGTGACAGTCGAAGGCAATAAGTGGCGCAAGAATACGGGAAAAAATGCGGGTTTTGTATACGATGTTGTAAAGGGTGCGTTGGTCCGCGCAGAAATAACAGCCCAGATAACTTCTCCGGATTTTAGAGGCACCGAGGGCTTTAAGTTCCTGTTCACCGCAGGATTCGGATCCGCCGGCCAGCTGACCGAAATACTGCTGGGTGGTCTGATAGAGGTAGTCGCTCATTTCTGAACGATTCGGTTCTGGTCATCAACAAAAACAACAATGGGTTCGAGCGCGCGGGCTTCTTCTTCGTCGTAATTGCCGTATGTAATGATGATCACTTTGTCGCCTTGGGCTGCCAGACGGGCGGCGGGGCCGTTGAGCTCGATGGCCCCGGAGCCGCGCTCGCCGCTGATGGTGTAGGTGACAAAACGCTCGCCATTGTTGAGGTTGACGACCTGAACCTGTTCACCGGGCAGCATGTCTGCGGCATCCATAAGATCGCGGTCGATGGTGATGCTGCCTTCGTAATACAGTTCCCGCCCGGTAATGGTGGCGGTATGTATCTTGGATTTTTTCATGATGCGCTGCATAGCGATTCCTCGTTTCAAAGGCGCGCATAATGTTATCGGGCATCCTTTGCGTCAACATCTGTTTTGAGCCGATTTTGGTGAGAATGTTGATTTTCAAAGGGTGGAATTTACAGGGATAGGTCCGGATGAGGATAAAAAGCAGAGTTTTTTATCGATTTATTTGCCCAGCTGGAGAAAATGGCCCCTATTTCCTGTAGGGAGAAGAGAGAGCGCACCGAATGAGTGATGAAATTCCATATACCGAGAAGAAATTAAAAGACTGGGCCGGTTGGCGGGCATTTCGCGACGGAAAGGCGCTTTTTGAGCGGGGCGTAGTCGAAAAGGTCACCTTTGAATCTCCCTTCATTACCGGTCAGCTTAATCTGGGGCCCCGCGGGATGCGGAGTAAATTTGAGATTCTGAAAAACGGTTTGGTGGAAAATCATTGCCCGTGCCGTGATAATCAGGAACGGGGACTGATCTGTTCGCATCTGGTCGCGATGGGTCTGGAAGTGCTTAAACAGCACTCCGAGTCCAGCCGTAATGAGCGGGCGGTGGCAGAGAAAAAACGGATTGACCGGATCGTGAAGGCGGCAGAAGGCACGCGCATCACCCGAGTCCGGCAGGATGCTCCGGGAGCGGTGGATGCCAACCTCTATATCGAACTTGATAAAGACTGGGAAAAGCAGCTTGAGTCGGAAAAGGTTAAAATCCATATCGCTGTGGAGTATGAGAAAAAACGGTATAAAGCCATGGATGTTCCCGTGGATGTGCCGTTTGCCTTTCCGCGGCGCGATGAAAATCTGCTCTATGTGCTGGAAGATGTTTGCCGCGGTGCCCTGAAGAACGAAATCGAAATTTCCGTTTACGATTTTATTAATATCCTTCGGCTGCATCAGGGAAAGACCATTCATTATAAAGGCCGGAAAAAGGGCTATACGGTCCACAGCGGTGCGTTGGATACCGTTCTTGAAATGGATATGGACCGTGACGACGGAGAACTGATTCTCAACGTGGTTACTGAACTTCCTGACGGCGAGCGGGATCTGTTTCCGCAGTATATCATCGGTCAGAACAGCGGTTGGATTTTTGCGGCCGGCGAGTTTTACCCGCTGAGCAGTATTCTGCCGAAATCACTGCACGAAGTTTACACGACTGAATTGGTTATTCCGCGCACGAGTGTGCCGGCGTTTCTCATGACCGAACTGCCGCAGGCTGAAAAATTCAGTACCGTGCGCACGGAAATTACGCCCGATCTCTTTTTTATGAAACCGGCCAAGCCGACGTTCCGTTTGGTGGTGAAGGGCAGCCCGGCGTCATTGGCGGCAACGCTTTATGCCCGCTATGATGAGGCCGTGGAGCTGGTGGCCGGCCGTGCCGATATGAAAGGCAATTTTGCCATTCCCGATCCGCGCGATCTGTTGAAATACCGGATCCGCAATATGGCGGCAGAAAAGGCGGCTGTGGAAAAACTGCACAGCGTCGGTTTTGACGGCCGTGCCGGGGATACGCTCAAAAATATTGTCGGTCCGCGCGAGGTGCTGAATTTTCTGGGCACCGGTGTGCCGCAAATCCGCCGCTTCGGCTGGCAGGTTGAGCTGGAAGGGCGGGTTAAACCCTTCGCCGAAAAAGCGGATTATGTCACGCCGGTTGTGCATGTGGATGAAACCGAAGACGGCAGCTATTTTGACGTCAGCTATGAATACGAGGTGGGCACCGGAAGCGTTTCCGAGCGCGATATTCAGCGGGCGCTGATGAAAGGCGATTCATTTATTGAACGCAACGGCCGGACGATTCTGCTCGATGGCGATGCCATCATGCAGGCCCGTGAAGTTTTTGAGGATTGTGCCGTCGGGGCAGGCGAAAAGATCGGTTCCTTCCGGATGAGCGGAATTTACGGCAGCTACGTCGAAGCGTCGCTCAATGCGCTCGATGGAATCAATATTGAAGCCACGCCTTCGTGGATGGAAAGTGCGAAAGTTCAGAATGAACAGGTTGCCGTGGAAGAGGTTGAGCTGCATCCGGAGCTGAGGGCCACGCTGCGCTCCTATCAGCAGGAAGGGGTCAACTGGCTTCGTTTTCTGGAGCGCCGCGGTTTCTGCGGTATTCTGGCCGATGAGATGGGGCTGGGCAAAACACTGCAGACCCTGGCCTGGGTTCAGATGGGCCGGGCGGATGGTGAGCAGAACGGCAAACCGGCGCTGATTATCTGTCCGACCAGCCTCGTGGAAAACTGGAAAGAGGAAGCCGCGAAATTCACCCCCAATCTCAAGGCATTGATTCTGCATGGCACAGACCGGCACCGGAAATGGAAAAATATTCCGAAATCTGATCTGGTTATCACCTCCTATGCGCTGATGCGGCGTGATATTGAAAAGCATTTGGAATACACATATTCGATTGCGATTCTGGATGAAGCGCAGCACATCAAAAACCGCACCACGCAGAATGCGCTGGCGGCCAAAAAGCTCAAGGCCGACCACAAGCTGGTTCTGACCGGAACGCCGATTGAAAACGGCGTGACGGATCTCTGGTCGATTATGGATTATCTGATGCCGGGCTATCTCGGGGATCATAAGGATTTCCGTGAGCACTATGAACTGCCGATTCTGAACGGCGGTACGGAAGGGGATCTGGCTCAGATCAAACTGCGCCGCAAGCTGCATCCGTTCCTGCTGCGACGTCTCAAAAAACATGTGGCCAAAGATCTGCCGGAAAAAATTATCCGCGTTGCCCCCTGCAAGCTTACGCAGGATCAGCATAAAGTATACAAGCAGCTGCTTGAGGATTCTAAAGCCAGAATTAATGAAATGGTGGAAAAGGAAGGCTTCAATAAGAGCCGTATGGAAATCCTCAAAACCCTGTTGCGATTACGCCAGACCTGCAACCACATCGATCTGCTGAAACTGGACGGGGTGAAAAGCAAGCATCCGTCGGCCAAAATGGAGCTGTTTTTTGAACTGCTCAACGAGGCGATCGACAGTAAGCACCGGGTACTGGTCTTCAGTCAGTTCACCAGTATGCTGGCGATTCTGAAAGAGGAGATGACTGAGCGCGGCATTAAGTTCTGCTATCTCGACGGCAGCACCAAAGATCGTCAGGATGTGGTGCGGAAGTTCAATAAAGACCATACCGTTCCCGTGTTCCTGATGAGTCTTAAGGCCGGAGGAACCGGGCTGAATCTGACCGGGGCCGACATGGTTATTCATTTCGATCCATGGTGGAATCCCGCCGTCGAAGATCAGGCGACCGACCGGGCACACCGCATCGGCCAGAAACGGACCGTCTATTCCGTTAAACTCATCACCAAGGGCACGGTCGAAGAAAAGGTCCTCGCGATGCAGGAGCACAAAAAAGGCATTATCGATTCGACGCTGACCACCGATGAACAGGTGATGCAGAAACTCACCTGGGAAGACGTGCAGGAACTGCTCAATCTGTAAGCCAGCGGAAGGCGTTGTGGGGCAGTTTGGCGTTTAAATGGTTTTCTGTTATTTCCATTTGATCCGCCGGAACGTCGATATGCAACGTAACTTCTGCGGTGTAAACCGTATCTTTAATGTCGAGTTTCAGCAGCGAAAGTTGATGCCGGATGGACGGTTCGAATTCAAATGCGGTGCGTATCATAACGGGTTCTGTATCGACGGCTTCTTCGGTCGGGAGAGATTCGAGTACGGCCTGCACGGCACCGGAGTAAGCGCGTGCCAGACCGCCCGTTCCCAGTTTGGTCCCGCCGAAATAGCGTGTCACGATAACCATGATTTCACCGATGCCGCAGTTGAGTAAAACCTGCAGCATGGGGCGTCCGGCCGTTCCGTGCGGTTCGCCGTCGTCGCTCATGCCGCAGGGATGCGAGCTGCCGGGGGCTCCGGCCACATAGGCCCAGCAATGGTGCCGGGCATCGGGATATTCGCTGCGGATTTCGTTTACAAACTGTTTGGCTTCATCCGGAGAGCAGACCCGCCGAAGCGTGGCGATAAAACGGCTTTTCTTTTCAACCGTTTCAGCCCGGTGCCGGCCGGCGGGAACGGGGTAGCGGGAAGACACGGCGGGTCTATTTGATCCGGTCGATCGCATCCAGTTTTTTCCAAAGGCTGGAAAGATCCCGGGTGGGAATCATGTTGGGTCCGTCGGAAAGGGCTTCGGCGGGGTTGGGGTGTGTTTCAATGAACATGCCATCCACGCCGACGGCGGCCGCCGCTTTGGCGAGATAGGGGGCAAAACGTCCGTCACCGCCCGAGGTGTCGCCCTGTCCGCCGGGGGACTGTACGGAATGGGTGGCGTCGAAAATTACGGGATAGCCGAATTCACGCATAATGATCAGGCTTCGCATGTCGGCGACCAGGGTATTGTATCCAAACGACGCGCCGCGTTCGGTCAGCAGAATGTTTCTGTTGCCGGTGGATTCAATTTTTTTAACCACATTTTTCATGTCCCACGGCGCGGCGAACTGGGCCTTTTTCACATTCACCACCGCACCGCTTTCTCCGGCGGCCACCACAAAATCGGTCTGACGGATCATAAAGGCCGGAAGCTGGATGATGTCGACGGTTTGGGCGGCGATTTTAATTTCTTCGACGCTGTGGACATCAGTGAGAACCGGGATGTCATATTTGGCTTTGATTTCGGCGAGGATCTCAAGGCCTTTTTCAATGCCGGGGCCGCGATAGGAGTTGATCGAGGTTCGGTTGGCTTTGTCGTACGACGCTTTGAAAACTAAAGGGATATTCTGTTCCTTCGCCAGCTTCACGAGACGGTCGGCAATGGCCATACAGCCCTCGCGGCTTTCAATGACGCACGGTCCGGCAATTAAAGCCAGCGGGTCTTTTTCTCCGAATTTCACACCCTTTACATTTACGCTCGTTCCCATAGAAAAATCCTCGTTGGTTAAACTGGCGGAAACTATGACGCATCCGCCAAACATTACCCAATGCAAAAACCGCGATTTCTGCAAAGCAATCGACTCGTTTCATTTTGAGCCTTCAGTATAGTTCCGAACATTGGAAATTCCAGCGTCTGGAAGGAGCAGAGAAGATGAAGTTTAAGATGTTGATGGCTGTGCTGTTGGTGACGGGTTTTTTATATGCGGAGCCGTATCGTGAAAATGAGCGGGTCGTTTTTGTGGGCGACAGTATTACGCATGGCGGCAGCTACCATACGCTGATCCAGTATTTCTATGCCACGCATTTTCCGGATCGGAAGGTGGCCTGCTTCAACGTCGGGATCAGCGGTGATACGGCTCATGGCGGTGCGCAGCGGTCTTCTGTGAACGGGGACGGAATCTGGGAGCGTGATGTGCGGATGTATGCGCCGACGGCGGCCGCAGTGATGCTCGGAATGAATGATGTCGGCGGTTCGCATTTTGAATCGTCCACCAGCCGGGAGCAGCTGATGAGCTTTCATGAAAAACAACTCGGATGGTACCGCGCAAATTATGCTTCGTTGCTGAATCATCTGGAAGCGCAGCGCATTGACCGAATCGCATTGATTAAATCATCGCCGTACGATCAGACGATGGTGAATCCCCAGGCGCAGCACAATCTGCTTAAATTTGGTTTTGGGAAAAATGATGCCATTATTGATTTCGGCGAAAAAGTGATTGATGAGGAAGCGGAAAAGCGCGGCTATCCGGTCTGCGATTTTAATTCGGCGCTGCTGGAAATTAATGAACGGCGGCAGCAGAACGATCCGGCATTTACCCTGGTTGGACTTGATCGGGTTCATCCTGGCGAGGCGGGACACACCGTGATGGGGTATACCTTTCTGAAATTCCAGGGCTTGGAAGGGCCCGTGGCTGAAGTGGAGCTTCGGCTGAATGATCCGGAGAAAAAATGGACGGTTAAAAACGCGGTCGTTTCTTCTCTGAAAACGGGTGCGGGACAGGTTCAGTTTGATTATACGGCGAACGCGCTGCCGATGGTGCGGCAGAGCTATGAAAAAGCGGAAGGACTGATTCCGTTTGAGGAGGCGTTTAACCGGGAAATCCTGCGTGTAGCCGGGCTGACGGACGGCATGTACCGAGTGCAGATCGGGGATAAAACGGCGGGGCGCTTCAGCCATACCGAACTCGACGCGGGCATTAATCTGGCCCGGCTGGATACTCCGCAGTTACAGCAGAGCCAAAAGGTTTATCTGTTGGGGCTGAAACAGAAAAAAATCATGGCGGACATTCGGAGTGTGGTCTGGGCGGTAGGGTATCTTTCGAAAATAAAAGATCACGATGCCGCAGACAAAAACGCAAATCTGGAAATGATCAGGCGGATTGATGCCGGTTTCGAGCCCGAGGGCCTGTGGGCTCCGCCGAGTGATTATGTGAAACATGTGCTGGCTCAGTATGTCCGGTGTATCGACGACTACGACCTTCTTTTCCAACGTCTGGAAAATACCATCGATAAAATCTATGAGATGGCACAGCCGATGACCCATCGGGTGAAGATCGTGAAGATTAAATAAAACGCGCTTCTCTGTGGAAAAGCGCGTTCCCTGTTTTCCAATGGTTGGAAATTATGCCGTTGCAGGCAGCTTTAAACCATCGCCCGGATGCAACGCCTGATAGGTTTCCTGAGCAAAGGCTTCCTCGATAAAGGCCACGATATTTTCAATGGAGGTGTCGCTTTCAACCGAATGCGAGGGCGAGAAAATATAGCCTCCGTCGGCTCCGAGTTTCAGGAGATCACGCGATTCATTCCGCACATCTTCCACAGTGCCGAACGGCAGTGTTTTCTGCATGCTGAGTCCGCCGTGGAAGGCCAGACGGCCGTGATAGGCCGGCAGAATTTCATGAATGTCCATGACTTCCGGCTGGAACGGGTTGAAGCAGTTGAGGCCGGCATCAACCAGATCGTCGAACAGTTCGTCGACGTCGCCGCAGGAGTGAATCATCACAAATTTTCCGGCGCTGCGCACTTTGCCATACATGCGTTTAAGCTGCGGCAGAATATATTCCCGCCAGAACGTCGGACCCATAATCAGGCCGCTCTGCTGGCCCCAGTCATCGCCGAAATAAACCGCATCGATGTCATATTTAAGGGCTTCTTCCACCTGCGCCAGGTTGTAGTCGGCAATGGCCGTCATCAGTTCATGAACAAATTCCGGCTCTTCGATCATATCGATCATCAGGTTTTCCATACCGCGCAAAGTCCAGGCTCGTTCATAAAGTGAGAAACCCAGCTCAAAAACGCGGAAACAGTCCGCATATTTGTTGAGTTTCGGCTCAATATTTTCGAAGAACCGTTTGTCGAGCGGATCGGGGAATTCAAAGCCTTCCATCGTCGGTTCCGGAATCAGCACATTTTCGCACACGCCGATATCCTTATCGACACTGCGGTCCCAGATCACACCGAATACATCCTTCAGGCGGTCGTTGCCCAGATCGTCAAAAAAACCGATATCACTGCCGACGCGCACAATGTGATTGCCCACGGCCCGTTCCAGGTCGTCGGTACCGAGATATTCCGCCAGAGCCTGCTCCGGTTCTTCCGTAAATTTATAGGACCACGGCACATACGGCGGCTTTTCCCCGTTCAGGACCATCCGAACCACTTCTCGTTTTGTCATTGTTATATCTCCTTCGTTAACACCCGGTTGAACTGTGACGATTGACCTGTGATTCCCTGGCCGTAACGATCCCGTCACGCATCACATCAACGTTGCCACGTTTTTAATACGTAATAGGATGTAGGTGATTTTAGCCATAGACGCAGATGCTATAGTTATGGACAAATTTGCCGGCAATGGATAAAAACAGTCCATGAATCGGGATATGGAATATATTTTCAGCGACCGGATGCTGAAGCTGCTGGATCATTTTACCTCGCTGACAGAAGTGCGGATTGCCTTTTTTTCGTTGAAAGGGGAGGAACTCTGCATCGGTCAGGACCGCAGTATTTGCGACTACTGTGCGATGCGCCGGCGCGAAAAGGGCTTTGATAAGGCCTGTCTCGCCAACGATGCGGCCGGCCGCCGGGCGGCACTGGAAATGGAAAGCGTTTGTTTTTATCAATGCCACGCCGGACTCTATGAGGCCGTGGTGCCGGTATATGTGGGCGAGACCCCGATCGGCTACGCCATGGTCGGGCAATTCCGTATTGTTGGATCCGAAGAAAAAGTCCGCAATGCGCACGAAGCGGAGGCGCTGGAAAAAATGCCGGTTTTTACACCGCAGAAAGCCGAAGACCTGCTCAGTATGTTTGATGTGCTGATTCAGCACATCACCAGTCATGCACTGGTCGGGCGGCGGGACTACGACCTGCTCGATCCGCTGGTGCAGCGGATGCGCCGGCAACCCGAAGAACGGCTCAGTCTTAAAGACGCCGCCGGAATCGTCGGTTTAAGCGCATCCCGGCTCTCGCACCTGTTCACCACCATGATCGGCGTCAGTTTCAAGCAATATCAAATGGCGCTGCGGCTCGACCGTGCGGATCGGCTCATGAAAGCCAATCCTGATTGGCGAATGGCCCGGATTGCCGAAAAATGCGGTTTTGAAGATCCGCTCTATTTTTCCCGTGCCTATAAAAAACACCGCGGAATTCCACCCTCCAAAGCCTTCCAATGACGGGCATATTACGGGTCGGCATCGTGGGGCTTGCACGGAAGCTGTTAGTTGCCTGATGGAAATATGTTGAGTTCGGTGAAGTCCCTGAGCGCTTCAAGAGCAACCCGGCCTTAAACTCAGCGGTATGTTTCCGTCTATGCTTTTTCATAACTCCTTTACCTGCTCATTTGAGGAGTCATGCACCAAAACCTAACTTAACCCGTGGTCCAAAATCTTAAGTCCGTCTCTGCGCAGACCCGGGATCGAGGGGTGGGCCATCACCAGGCCGTCCGGGCACTGGCCTTCAAATGGACCCGCATCCTGTATCGATGCTGGAACGAGAAGAAACCTTATGACGAACTGCACTACTTGAGCAGGTTTAAAAAGCGGGGGTTAAGTCTGTGGAAAGTAATCGCAGAACATTCGGAAGATTTTAAATTGATCAACCCTTAGCAGGCTTCTTTATGGTTGACGGACATCCTTAGATAGCCGGTTCGGATCAGTTTTTGATGATCGTTTTCTTGCCCGTTCTAACTTTTCGCTGATGTCGTTCCCTTGAAGTTTTGCATCAACAAGATAGAAGGCTGGTATGTATGGAATTTCTGCATTTTTCGGATCAGCGTAAAAATCTGTAACAGCTCCGCTTAATTTTTGGAAGTGTGAGTTTAACTCAACGCGTTTAGTTATCTTGTTTAATACTTCTTTTTTCGGTTTTAGTTCACGGGAAAACTCTGCAATCGCACCTTCGCATCCGGTTTTATATCCAGAAATGTAAAATCGTTTTTCTCCCTCACTCCAGCTATTCCATTTGTCTGCATATGATTCTAATTCTTCTGCTGGAGTCGGGGGTAGTTTTTGGATGTCATCACTAATTAGTGGCTGGATTTCTTCAACCCACTTCCTTTGGGCAAAGGTATACCTCACTTGAATATCGACCTGCTTTTCTGACAGTTTCATGATTTCAGGTGGGATAGAGGTTCGATACTGAATCAGGCTCTCTAATTCTTTCTTTGTGTATGTTTCATCCAAGAGGGATGTGTAATATGGTTTCCAACTCTTCCAGTTGCAGTGCTTACGCACGATCTCTTTTATTGAATCATATGATTTCCCTTTTCCCTCATATGATTGCATGAGCTGATTGAGTATTTTCTCTGCGCCTTCATTGAATTGCAGTTCCACTCCATTGAGAATGATAAGTTTTTCAATAAGCTCATCTTTTGATTCAGAAAAGCCCGTGATGGTTACTGATATGGCTATAATGAATGTGATGATGGTTTTCATATTTTTTCCTAGTCTAACGTTAAAGCCTTGTTCGTTGCCTGACTTGACGGGCGTTTTCACGGTAGATGCTATGTGGGGGTTGTCATTCAAAATATGATCCTTAGATCACCATAGAATAAGGAGATACATAATGAACAACACACCCACACATAACGTTGAGAAATTACTCGTTGCCATGGAGCTGAGCAACAGCAAATGGCTGTTGGCTTTTTATAACGGCGAAAAGATCCGGCGCAAAAATATTGATGCCCGTGACCGCAAACGGTTTCTTGCTGAACTGGTCCTGGCCAAGCAGAAGCTGGGCTATCCTGAAGATGCTGAAGTGCTTTGCTGCTATGAGGCCGGGCCGACGGGGTTTGTGCTGGCGCGCCGGCTGATTAAACTCGGCTTCGAATGCGTGGTTATTGCTCCTTCATTGATTCCCTCGAAGTCCGGAGACAAAAAGAAAACCGACCGGCGCGATGCGCGTAAGCTGGCGGAGTTTCTGCGGTCCGGACACCTGACCCCGGTGCACATTCCCGATCTCGACGACGAGGTGATCCGCGATGTTTGCCAAGGCCGTACCGATGCCGCGCAGGGACTTGCGCGGACAGAAAATTATGAACCACGGAATACACGAAATACACGGAAAGGAAAGACAGGCGGTTCATGGGTAGGGCTGGTTCGCCGAACCCGCCGCCCGGTCGCCGAGGCCTTCGACCCTCCAGTCATTGGAACTTTTCAACCTCTGGAAAATGTAGACCACGACCCCAACCTCGCCGCCGCCGAAACTATTCAGCCCAACCCCATTTCGGAGGCCATTCAGTACCGCACCCTCGATCGCCAGCTTTGGGTCTGATAACGAAATAATAGGACGGACACTTACCCTTAAACTTAAGGCCTGGCGTCCGGACAGTCCGGACACCCGTAGACTGATGCTGCTGACCGAGCATCGCCGCAAACTGGTTGATCTGAGGGTCAAACTGACCAACGAACTGCGTTCCTGTCTCAAAAGCTACTATCCACTCGCCTGCGAGGTGGCCGGCGACAAGCTGAACGAAAAACTGGCTCTTGATTTTCTGGCTCGCTGGCCCACGTTTGAAAAACTCAAGCGTTCCCGTTTAACGACGGTTCGCAGCTTCTACACCCGGGGCAACAGCCGCTACTCGAAAGCCATTGAAAAACGTCTGAACGCCATCGAGCGGGCAGAGCCGGTCACCGGCGATCCGGTGATCGTTGAAAGCTTCAGCATGCAGATGCTGGCTTTGGTGGCCCAGCTTCAGAAGCTGAGGGAAACCATCCGGGAATACGACCGGCAGATCGTTCGCACCTATGCCTCGCATGCCGATGTCGCCATCATTTCAAGCTTTCCGGCCACCGGCAAAGTATTCGGCCCTCGGTTGATTGCCGCACTGGGCACCGATCGCAACCGCTTTAACTCAGCACAGGAACTGGAGAACTATTCCGGCATTGCCCCCGTCACTGAACGCAGCGGAAAAATGCACTGGGTGCACCGACGCTGGAAGTGCTCGAACTTTATACGGCAGAGCTTTCATGAATGGGCCGGTGAGACCCGTAAGCACTCCCTGTGGGCTCGGGCGTTCTACATCCAAGCCAGAGAGAAGGGAATGGGTCATCACCAGGCCGTCCGGGCACTGGGTTACAAATGGAACCGTATTCTGTACCGCTGCTGGAAAGAGCGGGTTCCTTACGACGAGCTGCACTATATCAGCGTACTCAAAAGACGAGGCTCTGGATTAATCAAAATCATTGCCGAACACCCTGATGCCATTAGGCTGAACGGGCCTGTCGAAAGTCAATTTTTGCGTTGACGGAGAACCTCAGATGGCTGGTTGGAAGTCTTTTAGTCTACTTTGACTTTGTGCACATGAGCGAGAATACGTTTAACTTCGTACATCTCAGTTTGTAGCTCTTGGATTTTTTTCTTTTGTTCAAGATGATGTGCATCAGCTTGAGATATGCGTGAGAAGATTGCAGCTACTGCGGATGCAGCAATAATTCCGATACCCATGGTTGCTTCAGATAACGATGCAATTCCGAGCAACGTTCCAAGTATTGCGATGAGTCCAAAAATCACGCCAATTATTTTCATATTTTTCCTCTTCCAACGTTAATCCTGACCCGCTTGGGAAACAAACTTTGCCTTCAAAAACGGGCGTTGTTCAAGTAGGGTCCGGGATCTGGTTGGTCTTTTTTATTCAGGTATCTGCTGTTTTCTAAACGAACTCATTGCTTCATCAAAACAGCCAGCTTCTGATTCATATATCAACTTGTATCCTTTTTTTACCAAGTGAGCTTCTTTCCTACGGCTTGCTATGTTTCCAATCCAAATCCATAACACTATTAAAGCCGCTAGGTTGAATATTGAGCCCATGGTTGTGTTGTGGGTTAATCGGCTAATCACTTGTGCGACAACGCTAATGGTTAACGATATTAGAAACCATTTAAGAGCGCATTTGAATAATCCTTGCGTTAGCGCCCACAGCCACCCAAAAAAGAAAGCGAACCAGAGGAAACCAACTTTCACTGTTTCTTGTCGCTTTTCTTCATGTTCGTAAATTCGATAGATATTCATTTTATATTTTCCGAGACCAACAGTGTGGTTGATATGTATTGCATATTCCGGTGCAGGTATATCCTTTCGGCCATTCGTACCGTATTTGGAATCAAGCTACCTTATATTGATGAGCGTGAAAAATAATCTTTTGCAAAGATTTGGTGCGGCAGGGGACGGTCTGTTCTTTCCAAGGGCTGGAAAAGGCGGTGCGTTTCCGCGGCATCGCAGGTTTCATAATTTGAGACAAACATGTTAATTCTCAGGATCAGGATACGGTGAAAGCAGGGAAAGGCTTTTAAATATTGCCTGAAGTTAAATGTTTGTGGTAACAACTGGCCACTATGAGCAAACAAATCACGATTCGCGATATTGCCGAGAAGACGGGGTTCTCGTTTCAGACCGTCAGCCGCGTGCTGAACGGGAAAGCCCATCTTCATAAAGCCGCCACGGTGCGGAAAATCGAAAAAGTGGCCAATGAAATGGGCTACGTACCGAACCTTTTTGCCAAAGGGATGCAGAGCGGCAAGACCTATTCGGTCGGGCTGATCATTGATCCGTTTGTGGATAACTTTACCGAAGAGATCTTCCGCGGGGCCCATGATGAGCTGATGAAGCGGAATTATCTGCCGATTCTGCTGATGCATAATCAGGATGGCGAAGACGAGCAGCTGGTGCAGCGTCTGGCGGAACGGCGGGTGGAGGGGCTGATTATCCGGCCTTATCCGGAGCGGATGGATGAGGTTTCCGAGTCTATTGAGCAGCATCATATGCCCGTGGTTTCGGTGGATTATGCGCTGACGAGTGAAAAAAAGTTTGATTTTGTGGGTACGGCTGATGAACACGGCGGGCAGCTGGCCGCGGAGCATCTGCTGGAACTCGGACACCGCCGGGTCGCGATGCTTTATACGGATACTGAATCGCTTAAGCTTCGTAAGCGCGGGTTTGAATATGCGGTTTCCCGTATGGCGGATGCGGCAGAGCCGGTGATGCTGGAGGGCTGGAATTTTGAGGATGATGAAAAAAATCAGGCCAGAATCCGGGATATTCTTACTGGAGAAAATGCGGTTACCGGAATTTTTGCGGGCGGCGATTTTATGCTGCCCAGTGTTTACCGTGCCGCGCATTCATTGAATATGCCCATTCCGGAAGAGCTGTCCGTGATCGGTTTCGGCGATGAAGAGTTTTCCGAATATATGATTCCGCCGGCTACGACACTGCATCAGGACGCTTATGAAATCGGCGTGCAGGCGGCTCAGTTGGTGATTGACCGCATTGAAAACAAGGACCGTCAGATGCCGGTACGGCAGATGCGTTTTGAGCCGCATCTGCTTACGCGCGAATCGACTGCTGCGCCAAAAGCCTAGTTTTGTTTGTCCAACGGTTGGGGGTTCCAATCGTTGGATCTTTTTTGAAAGGATAATGTTATGGTTCTCATGCGAAGTTTTCTGACAGTGCTCGTGCTTGCGGCGGTTTCGGCCGGGGCGGCGGAAATTAATCTGGAACAGTTGGGTCCGGCCGGAAAAGCGGCCTATGAAAAGCATCAGCGTCTGTTTAACGAGGTGGTGCCGCATTATGAGGTTTCGACGAAAACGCAGGTCAATTCCGGGGTGAAGGCGCTGACCCATCTGCCGTTTTACAAGGGACCGACGGAGATTGACGGTATGCTGCAGGTTCCGATTCCCCAGGAGCTGAACGAACATATTTTTGATTTTAAGCAGGTGGAGATTCTGGGTGAAAACCTGGACGGCGTCACCAAGGTGAAAGTGATCAGTATCGGTTCGGGCAACCCGGTGCTCGGGATTACGGCGCAGCGCGAAAAATCAATTCAGATCAAAGTGACGTCATTTATGTGCGCGCTGAATGTTCCGCTGACGCTGGAAATCGAGGGTCAGGGCACGGTGGAGAAAGTCGAATTTGTGCATCGCGAAGGCATTGCCATGGAATTTGATGCTTCGATCTACCGTGAGCCGGGGCTGGATAAACCGGTGAAACGTGTGCAGGTGACGGTGGATGCCACGCACTATCGTTCGATTGAGGGGATTTCCAAGCTGAAACCGGAACGCTATTTCCGCTATTACGCCATGCCGAATGCCGACCGTTCCGGTAAAGAACCCTATTTTAAAGGGATGGGTTTTCTGCCCGGCCGGCAACTGGCTGAGCTGGGGCCGGCTTATGAGGATCGCTACGGGGCGGCCAACGCGATGACCACCTTGAAAGAGGATCCGGCGCGTCCGGGCTCGGGCTATGCGGATCCGGCGTTTTTTGAGCAGGAAGACTGCTGGCAGTTTGAAGGGGTGGACCCTGAGCTGGATTTTATTATGGGCTTCGATTCCTGGCCGCGTTTTATGCATCCGACTAATTTCCCGGGGGTTCCGAATCAGCGCGGCACGCCGGCGGTCGATAAATTCCATGCGGCGGCGGACCTTTCTCTTCAGTTTTTGAAAGCGCAGATTCGCGACAGCGGCCGTACGGCAAATTACTGGGAAGTGAAAAATGAGTCGGACGTGAAGTCGGAGTGGGTTTATCACCACGAAAAAGGATACGACAGCTGGAAACTGCTGGCCGATTTTCACAACACGATGGCCGACACCATTCATGAAGAGTTGCCGGAGATCAAAATCGGCGGTCCGGTTTCGGCCTGGTTTGTTCCGTATGCCGGCGATTTCCGCGTGTGGCGCGATCAGGCCCGTTTTATGGATCTGACGCGCGATAAACTCGATTTTTATTCGCACCACTTTTATGAAGTCGGAGCCATGGATTCGCTCGAGCGGGTGCAGCGCGAGGGAAGCAGCTATGTGCAGGGCGGGCTGGAAAATACGGTGGATATGCTGCGCGCCCATATGGCGGCGACCGGAAATAATAAACCGATGGTTTGTTCGGAATACGGCTCGCTCAGTTTTGTGCGCGATGAACGCGGTTTCTGGATGCATATCAAGAACATCAATTCGCTGATGGTTAAGTTTCTCGACCGTCCGCACGATTTTGAGATTACGGTTCCGTTCATGCTGACCTTCATGCACTGGGCGCCGGACTCGCTGGAAACGTTTATTCATCAGACGCCCGACGGCGAGTTTGTGAAAACCAAAAACACCTATCTTCTCGATATGTGGAAGGGGTTTAAGGGCACGCGTATTCCGGTATCCGATTCCGAGCACAAGGTCCGTACACAGGCACTGATTGACGGCAATCTGATTCGTCTTGTGATGAATAACCATAGCGGGCAGCGCGTGGAGCTGGATATTGATGCCGTGGTGCCGAAGGGCGCTGCGGTGAAATCTGTGAAACGGCGGATGGCCTTTTTTGAGAAGGGCGAAACCCGGTACAGTTATGAGCCGCTCGAAAGTCTGAAGACCATTCCGATGGGGGTGGATGTTACCGCCATTTTTGAACTTGAGCTGGAAAAGGCGCCGAAGATCAAAACCACGCTGGAAGAGCGCATTCACTATGCCCGCGGCACGGCGGTTAAGATCGACGGTGCCATCGAAGTGCCGGTTCCGGTCGATGTGAAAAAGGTGGAATCCGCCGTGTTGCGCGTGGGATTCTATCGTAAAGGCGGCATGCAGAAACCCGTTGCGTTTGAGCTGAACGGTCAGGCTGTTGGGACTGCGGACCTTTCTTATTCAAAAGGAACGCCTAATTTCTTCGATTATGTTGAACTCTCTGTAAATCCGGACTGGATCAAGAAGGACAACGTCCTGAAGATCTCCACCGAGGAGAAGGGCATCACGATGTCTGCGGCCCGGATCACGACGGTGACGAAAACTAAATAATTGAGTGGAGGGCGACGCTCCGTCGGAGCCTGTCCGGTGAACGGCGGCTCGGACAAAGCCTTTTCCTCCATTATGAAACAAGGGAGTTGAGCATGAAGCGAGCATGGACGGCACTGCTGTGCCTTATGAGTGTATGGGCGTTCGGCAAAGCCGAAATTTCGGGTGAACTCAAAACGTGGCACAAGGTCACCCTGACGTTCCAGGGTCCGGAAACTTCGGAGCAGGCCCAATTAAATCCGTTTATGAACTATCGTCTCAATGTGACCTTCCGGCATCCGGCCACCGGAAAAATCTATGTGGTTCCGGGTTATTTTGCGGCGGATGGGAATGCCGCAGAAACCTCGGCGGTTAAAGGCGATAAATGGCGGGTGCACTTTTCGCCGGACCGGACCGGCACCTGGGAATATGAGGTCGATTTCCGTAAAGGGAATTACGCGGCGATCAGTTCCAAAAAGGACACCGGTAAACCCGGCGAATTTATGGATGGGGAAACCGGTTCTTTCGATATTGCGGAAACGGATAAAACCGGGCGCGATTTCCGCTCCAAAGGCCGCCTTGATTATGTGGGCGGGCACTATCTGCAGTTTGCGGGCAGCGGGGAATATTTCCTGAAAATGGGCCCCGATGCGCCGGAAAACTTTTTGTCGTATGCCGAGTTTGACGGCACTCAGAATGCCGACGGGCATAAAGATAATCTCGTGAAAACCTGGGAAGCGCATTCCGGAGACTGGAAAAACGGCGATCCCGTCTGGCAGGGCGGAAAGGGCAAGGGGATTATCGGTGCACTGAATTATCTGGAATCCGAGGGCCTCAATTCGGTTTCTTTTCTGACGATGAATATCGGCGGGGATGATCAGAACGCTTTTCCGTATGTGGATTATGACACGCTGGACCGGTTCGACTGCTCCAAACTGGATCAGTGGGAAATTGTATTTGAACATGCGCAGCGGCACGGCCTTTTTCTGCATTTCAAGCTGATGGAACACGAAAACCAAGGCCTGCTCGACGGTGGAGCCGTGGGGGCTCGGACCAAATTGTACTATCGCGAAATCATCGCCCGTTTCGGGCATCATTTGGCGCTCAACTGGAATGTCTGTGAGGAGAGTGGCGAATGGGGACACCTGAGAACACCGCCGGCCGAAACGCCGGAACGGCTGGCCTGTGCGGAGCGTTTGTATCTGCAGGATCCTTATCAGCACCACCGGGTGATTCATAACGGAAAATGGTTCGATGATATTCTCGGGCCGGAGAGCAAATACACCGGACCTTCGCTGCAAACGAACCAAAAGGATTTCCGCAATGTGCACGGTAATGTGCTTAAACTGCGCAACCAGTCTGCCGAGCATGGAAAACCGTGGGCCGTGGCGTGTGATGAACCGGGCGATGCCTCCTTTTCGCTGCTTCCGGATGCGAATGATTCCGACGGCGTGAATCACTACAACGCCCGTAAAAATGCACTCTGGGGAACGCTGCTCGCCGGCGGATGGGGCGTGGAATGGTATTTCGGCTATAAGGTTCCGCACTCCGATCTGACCTGTACCGACTGGCGCTCGCGTGACGGTTTCTGGGACTATTGCCGCTATGCGCTCGCATTCTTCAACGAAAATAAGATCCCGTTCTGGGAGATGGAAAACAGCAATGCGCTGATCGGAAATCCGAAAAATGATGTGAATGCCGGATTCTGTTTTTCCCGGCCGGAAGTTTATGTGATCTATGTTCCAAAGGCTGGAAAAGCTGAGCTGGATCTTTCGGGCGTTTCGGGCGATTTCAATGTCCGTTGGTTCAACCCGCGCCGGGGCGGGGCGTTGCAGCACGGCTCTGTGGCTGCGGTGAAAGGCGGGGGAAAAGCCGATCTGGGGAACCCGCCGTCGGAAGCCGAAGAGGACTGGGTGATTCTGGTTCGTTAAAATCGACGCATGGCGTGAATAATTCTTCCAATGATTGGAAGTCCGTGTCACGCTTTCTTCAGAAATGAGGAAAGCGTGAAATTTTATCTGTCGATATGCTGTTTGCTGGTTTTGTTGAGCGGTTGTGCGTCGAAGGTCGATTCCCCGGTTGCGGAAACGGTTCCGGCCTCGGTGGAACCGCCGGTAGCGGTGCCGGCAGAGCCGCCTGTTCCGGTTTTTGGAAAACTGACGCTGATCCGGATTGAGCCGGAGCCGGCACCGTCGGAGGTGCTGATTCATATGGATGGTGAGCTGGCGGCGGTGATCGGAAATGAATCGTTTGTGACGATGACGCTGCCGGCGGGGACGAATACGCTGGAGCTCGATTGGGAGGATTCTCCGCTGAAATTTGAAGAGGTCATTGTGCTGGAACCGGAGCTTCAGCCCGAAAAATATCTGTCCCTCATTCGTAAATTCGATGTGCCGGAAATCACCAAAACCACCAATTCAACCGATGTCACGATGGTGGAGACCATCGGTTTTCTTGAAATCCCGCCGGCTTTTGGAAAAAGCGTGATTGAGAATCTCGATCCGGACTTTTCCTACACCGCGTCGGAATATGTGACAGAATAGTCCGCAAATCGGGGTGTCGGGTATTTGTGAAATACAAAAGGATGCGGATTCCGTACAAGATTCTATGCGACCGGCGTCTTATGTTTTACAACTCATAAATCCGAGAAAGGAGCAGGAGTATGAAAAAGTTTATATGGAGTCTGCTGTGTGCTGTGCTGGCTGTGGGCGGTGCGGAAGCAAAGTTGAAAGCACTGATTGTTGATGGTCAGAACAACCATGCGGTTTGGCCGAAGTCCACGATCATGATGAAACAGTATCTGGAGGAAACCGGCCTGTTTGAAGTGGATGTGGACCGGGTGCGCTACATCTGGAAATCGGAGCGTGAAGCCAAATATCTTCCGATGGCCGGTGACTTTGAGAGCGAGGCGGTGAAGCAGCCGAAAAGCGATCCCGATTTTAAACCGAATTTTTCCGATTATGATGTGATCATTTCGAACTTCGGCTGGAAGGCGGCGAACCTGAGCAAAGAAACCGAGAAGGCGCTGGAGGAATATATGCTGAACGGCGGCGGATTTGTGTCGGTGCATGCGGCCGACAACGCCTGGCCGCAGTGGATTGAATTCAATAAAATGATCGGTGTCGGCGGCTGGGGCGGTCGTAATGAAAAGAGCGGTCCGATGGTCTATTTCAATGATCAGGGCAAGGAAGTGCGTGATACTTCGCCGGGCAATGCCGGTTCCCATGGTCCGCAGCATGAGTTTCCGATTGTGGTGCGTGCGCCGGAACATCCGGTGATGAAGGGATTGCCGAAGTCCTGGTTGACGTCGAAAGATGAATGCTATGCCAATATGCGCGGTCCGGCGCTGAATATGACGGTGCTGGCCACGGGCGAGGATCAGGGTGTGGAAAAACGTAAAGGAAAACACCAGCCGATGCTGATGGCCATTGATTACGGTCAGGGCCGCTGTTTTCATACGACGCTGGGACACGATACGCCGGCTTTCGAGGGCGTTGGATTCATTACGACATTTGTGCGGGGCTGTGAATGGGCGGCTTCCGGAAAAGTGACGATTCCGGTTCCGGATGATTTTCCGACGGCGGATGCCGTTTCGCGCCGGCCGTTTAAACTGAAGTAGTTCTTATGACCCAGTCGGATTCCGTTGACTGGGTTTTTTAATTCCTTAAGGTGTTTCAGTTCTCATTTTAAGGCGGGAGAAAGATGATGAAAGCAATGTGGTTTCCGGTCCTGGGAATCCTGCTGGCTGCCGGTACGTTGCGTGCGGCAGGCGGGAAAAAAATGAACGTGATTCTGGTGATGGCGGACGATATCAGTGCGCGGGAATTCCCGTATTATGAATCGACGACGTGGACGGGGGAGCGCCGGGCAAAAACGCCGATGATGGATCGGATGATTGACGGCGGCGGCTGTTTTGTGGAGACGTTCTGGGGCTCGACCATTTGCAAGCCGAGCCGGGTGCAGCTGATGACCGGTACGTATGCGTATCAGAATAAATACTGGGATAATAAACATATCGGTTCCGATTGCTGGAACGTCTATTCCGGTTATGAAAGCGCCCCCATTACATTGGGACGAATGAGCCGCGATGCAGGGTATGCGAATATCTGGGTGTCGAAAAATCATATCGGGGCCGGCGGCGATGTGTTGAGTTTCGGATTTAACGAGTGTGTTTTTGATCCGGCGGAACCGGCGCGTCATATGGGGTGGAACCCGTTCGGAACGCCGAACACCAATCCGTATCCGATTTTCAGAACCGCGAATCCGGAGGACTGGGACCATGAATCCTTTTTCTGGTGGCCGGAAATTCAGCTGATCAATCATCCTGATTTCCCGGATGAACCGTTTAAATTTGTGAAAACGGAGATCAATGATTATGCGCCGGATCTGGAGATGGAATATATCTTTGATTTCATGGAGCGTTCCAAGGCCTCTGGAAATCCGTTTTTTGTGATGCATCATCCGCATCTGGGACATCTGGCCAGGGATTGTGCCATTCCCGGAACGCCGACGGTCTGGCCGGGAACGCCGGAGATTGAGTGGAAAAACGGGAAATATGTGCGTAAGGAGCCAAAGCACATTAAAAACAATGACGGTACGTATGAGCGGATTAATATTACCCCGGCGGGGCTGAGCTATCATGTGGAGTATCTCGATTATCACATGTGGCAGTATGTCGAGAAGCTAAAGGAAATGGGGGAGCTGGAAAATACGGTTATTCTGTTTTTTGCGGATAATGGTACGCAGGATAATGCGGGGCATTTCGGGAAAGCCCGGATTACGCAGCAGCAGGGGCAGCAGGTTCCGCTGATGATCTATGCTCCGGGCGTGAAGAGTCTGCGGCAGGGCCGTCTGCCGGTCTTCGCTGATTTCACGGATATGCTGCCGACGCTGGCCGAACTGATGGGGTTTGAGTTTCCGGAGAATTATGATCGGCTCGATGGAAAAAGTCTGTGGCCCTATCTGACGGGAAAATCGAAAAAACACCGCGACTATATTTATGCCATGCGCATTGATGCGCAGATGATCCGGAACGACAAGGTGATGAAAGACGGGGAGGGCACGTGGTATGACGTCAATAAGCGTCCCGGCGATTATCATTCGTTCACCCGGCTGGAGGATCTGCCGAACGGTGAATATAAAAACATGCTGCTGGCGGAGAAAGCAAAGCTGGAGCCGGAGCTGAAAAAGTATGCTCTGTATGACACCGACTCGGAAGCGCCGTTGCCGTCGCCGGATGCGGATAAAGACGGGATTGCCGACTGGTTCGAACAGAAATTCGGGCCGTTGAATCCAGACGAGGATCCGGACGGGGATGGAATTGATAATTTTCATGAATATATTCATGGCGGGGATCCGCGGGATCCGAAGCTTCCAACCGCCGCACAGCTCCCGCATCAGGTGGAACTGACCGATGCTCAGGGCGAATATACGGGAATCGAGTTCCAACGGTTGGAAGAACTGGGCCCGGATTATTGGTTTGTGATTGAGGGGTCGGCAGATGGTAGAAGCTGGAGCACAGATGGCGTGATGCAGCAGCATACGCGCCGTTCGCTGGGGAACGGTATGGAACGTATTGTGGCCCGGGTGGCGGCCGATCGGAACAAAACCTCGATTGCTGAACTGCGGGTTACTGTGAAAAAACCGCGTAAGCGCCAGCCGCGTAAGTTTGTGAATTTATTGAAGAAGAAGTAACGGAGAAATGAATATGAAGTTTTATTATGGAAGTTTGGCCGCGGCCTCGGTATTGGCTGCGGGATGTGTTTCCAATGACGGGAAACCGGATGCCGCGCGGACGGTGAACTGGGATGAGCCGCATATTGTGGTGGATGCGCATACCACGCGTGAAATCGGGGGCGTTTCTGAAGTCGATCGCAAAGCTTATTTTGCGGTAAGCGATAACGGAACCGGTTTTGATAAGCGTATGCCGGAAGATATTTATGATTATCTGGTGCATGATCTGGGGATCAGTTTCGGGCGCAGTCTGGGCCCGGTGCAATATACCGCATCAACCTTGCCGGAGGATCCGAATCGACCGGGATATGCCGACACCACAAAACTTAAAAAACAGAACCTCCCGAAGCCCGGAAAGCAGTTTCTGGAAGATTTCGGGCCGAATCTGGATGTAGCGGCGCACGGTAATCATAATGCGTATCCGGCCTATATGGGTAAGCACATGCAGGAGGGTGCCGATTATCATGGAACGCCGGAATGGATTCCGGAAAATATCGATGCGGCCGCCCAGCTGGCGGCGGATATTTTCCTGCATAACTACACTGATTTTGACCGGCCGAAATATTTCGAACCGCTCAATGAGCCGCACTGGAAATATTTTGTGGATCCGCATCTGGCGGACTGGCATCTGGCGGTGCAGGAAAAACTGCACGAAGTGACCCCCGAGGTGAAGGTCGGCGGGATGTGCCAGTCGGTTTCCTATTTCTTCCGGGACAACTATCAGAATTTTAACGGATTCAAGGGGTTTATTAAAAATACCGATGCAAATATGGATTTCTATTCGTTCCATTCCTATGACTACTTTAAATGGGAGGATGATGATTTCCGGGGCCGTGTACAGTCGGGGATTGCCCTGGAAGGTTCGCTGGATCTGATGCAGAACTTTACGGTGAATACCTTCGGCAAAGAGGTCGACGTGGTGGTCAGTGAACAGGGTGGATATATCAATGTTCAGCCCAAAGGGGCTTACGATGGTGAGCTGCTGGCCGAAGAGCTGGCGGCAAACTATTTCAACGATGCGGAACCCTGGGAGCGAGAGCTGAAAAAACGGTCCATCGTAGCGTTTGTTCATGTGAGCAGTATTCTGGCAAACACCATGGCTTTTATTGATCATCCCGACACCGTGCAGAAGTCGGTTCCGTTTTTGCTGCCCAATACATGGGCGTGGGATACCAAATATTATGCGAGTCTGTATGTGCCGAAAAACTACACCGACAAAGAGACGTGGGTGGAAACGCACATGCTCGATTTCTATAAGTTTTTCCGGGGCGTCAACGGCCGGCGAGTGAAAGCACTGGTCAATGATCCGGACCTGCAGACGCGGGCCTTTGTGGACGGTTCCACCTTGTATCTGGCTGTGAACAACCAAAGCTGGCGTCCGGAATCCGTCAACCTATACGGCATCGAAGCCGATCAGGTTGAAATCCGTAAATTCGGCCGCAACGATGATTATACCGCCTATTTCACCGAGGAAACCGTGAAAACGCCGGAGACGCTGACGCTGCGCGGTCGGGAAGCCGTTATGATTGTTGCGAATCTGGGGGACGTGATTGAAGAACGTGCTGTGGTGAATGAGATAGCATGCTATGGCGACAAAACCATGGTGCCGCTGAAAAAAGCGACGTTCACCATCAAGGTTCCGGTTGATCAGGAGATTGAATATGCGCAGTTGCGCGTGGGGCTGACCCGTAAAACGGATGCCGATAAAAATGCAATCATCACGCTCAATGGCGAAACGCTGGATGTCCCGCTGGAAGATGCGGCGGACCGCTTCAGCAAGGGGGAATACGGTGTGACCAAACTGGTCAATATCGATCCGGCTAAATTGAAAGCGGAAAACGTCGTTACCGTATCGTTTGCGGACAGTGACGAAGGCTATGTGGGCACTGCGGTAATCCGCGCTGCGGTCAGAAAGTAGCCTCTTCCGAAAAAAAATCTTGTGTGAAAACGCACGAAGGGCAAAGCCCTTTCGTGCGTTTTTGCTTCCGGGATCAAAGGTTTTTCAAGAAGTTGGCAAGCCTCCTGCTATATTCATTTCGTTTAAATAAAGACGTCATGGGGTAGATTTTGATGGATATAAAATGGCTGACATTCGCGGCAGCGGCCTGTATCGGTGCCGGCGCACAGGGGGAGACCCTGAAGTATAGTTTTAATGATTTCGAGGCGGGGCCGATCAGCGGTCAGCACGAGTGGAATACCTACGATAAAGTGCCGGATACATCTGCGCTGTCAATTATGGACCAGGTCGGAACGAGTGAAGCCGACGGGGATAAAGCGCTGGTAATCAAAGCGTCTAAAACACCGATCCGCTGTGTGACCGGTGAGCCGGTCCGCTGGTTGCCGGGCTATACTCTGGAGGCTGAATTTGATTTTAAAATTGCGGCTGATCCTCGGGAACTGATCATCCCCAAACCCGTGATGAGCGTAATGGTAGGGAATGCACTGCTGAGCCCGAAAGCGCGCTGGGAAGTAAAGCTGGAGGCTTCTCCCTCTGGCGATTGGGTGTTGACGGGTGCCATGCCGGATGAATCGTCGAAACGGATTTATGGTGAAAATTTCCTCATTCGTGAAAACAATGCCGTGTCGATTTCACAATGGTATAAAATGCGGTTGGTTTCAAAGAAGCTGACCGAGCCTGATTCATTTGAAACGCGGGTGGAAATTCTCGGAGCCGAAAGCGGCGAACTGATTGCCGAGATAGAATTTTCAGATAATAAAAAAGATAAGGTAGCGAAGGAAATGTGGAATACCTCGCGTGCCCATATCGGTTTTTTTGCACCGGACACTCAGCTGGGCCTGGTGTGTATTGATAATCTGACGATTACGTCGTCCAAATAAAAGTTTTCGAGTCTTTAGGAAGTCAACCCATAGGATAGGTTGAGCCCTGTCGGTTTGCGGTTATTCTGTTTATTTATAAATGGAGTAATTATGAAACGTGTAACCTGCTTTTTTGCCGCAGCCCTGCTTGCCGGAGTATCCGTCACAGCGTCTGAAAAACCCAATGTTGTATTTATTCTGATTGATGATTTAAGTCATTACGGGATTACCGCCTATGGGGCTAACCGGATCAGTTCGACGCAAGGGTTTTTTAAAAACGTGGAGTTTGAGACGCCGCGTATTGACAGTCTGGCAAAAGATGGAATGAAGTGCGATTATGCCTATGCCTATCCGCTTTGTGAACCCACTCGGATTGCACTGATGAGCGGCATGAATAATATCCGGAACTACCATCAGTGCAAATCGCAGCATGCATCGGATATCACCTTCGGCGATCTGTTTCAGCGCGAAGATTATGAAACCTGCATTGTCGGAAAATGGAAACAGACGCGCGGCACGAAAAGTATTCCCGGGAAAGATTATATTTCCGAGTTCGGCTGGGATGAGTTCTGCTGTTTTGATGTGGTGACCGAGGGGTATCGCATGATTGATCCCGACATTGTGGAAAACGGGGAAATCATGAATTACAAAGGCATTGATCCGGTGACCGGGCGGCGCTGTTACGGACCGGATATTTTTAATCGGTACGCCCTCGATTTCATCGAACGTAATCAGGAGAAGCCGTTCTTTCTCTACTATTCCATGGTGCTGATGCACGACGAACATACGCCGACGCCGGACACAAAACCCGCCAGTATCTTTGATGAGCACGATATTTCAAAACCCACTGAATATGGATTTATGAAAGGGGACGACCGCCGCTATTTTCCGGATATGCTGGCGTATGCGGATAAAATGGTGGGACAGGTGCTGGATCAGCTGGAAAAGCTCGGACTGGATGATAATACGCTGGTTGTCGTAATGGGAGATAACGGCACGAAGGAATGTTTCGAACATGTGCTGCCCGACGGCACGGTATTCCGCGGCGACAAAGGAAGTAATAAAGAAGGCGGTCTTCATGTTCCGCTGCTGCTTCGGGCCCCCGGAAAAATTCCGGCGGGAAAATCGTATTCGGGCATGGTTAATCTGACCGATATTCTGCCGACGCTGTGCGACGCGGTCGGCATTGAACCGCCGAATAAAGAGGCCCTTGACGGCATCAGTTTCTGGCCGCAGGTGACCGGTAAAGCCTCTGCCGATCATCGTAAATGGATTTACACCTGGTATAACGGAAATAATAAATCCAGCGATCTGGATAACGTGGTTGAGTATGCTTTTACCAAGGAATTTAAACGGTATGCTCCGAGCAAGCTCTATCCTGAAGGCCGCTTTTTTGATCTGCGGACTGACCTTTTTGAGGAGGCGGGAGCCGAAAAGAAAAAGGTGCCCAAGGTCTGGAATAAATGGCACTACAGCGGACTCGATATCAATACACTGACTCCGGAACAGAAGCGCGCTTATGACGGTCTCGGTAAGATTCTGAAGCAGAATGCCTACGTTCCGGTTCAACGCCTGCAGATTGTCAAAGGCGAGGTGCCGCTTCGTGTTGGCGGCAGCAAGGAGCTGACGTGCCGCATCTATCCGCAAAACGCCACCCGGCGCGGCATCATCTGGAAATCCAGCGATTCCTCCATCGCATCGGTCGACAAGTTCGGTGTTGTGACCGGCCACAAAAAAGGGAAGGTTGAAATTACGGCCTATTCCTGGGACGACGCCGTTCCGCTGGCTGACCACAAAAGCGAGGAATACGCAACCGACGGAATTCAGCACAGCGTGAAACTTACAGTCTCAAAATAAGTTCAGTGCAATTTCCGGATTTCGGAAGCGAGGTATAAAAAAGGCGATCCCGACGGGATCGCCTTTTCAACGTTCAGATCTTTGGAATCAGCCTTTGATCATGGCGTTGATTGAAGCTTCTGCATGCGCCCAGTATTCGGCCGGCTCTTTCGAGAAACCGTCGTTTTCAGCGGCAAAGTAAGCGGCCTGCTCAATCATGGAATAAACCTGTTCGGCAGTGTAGTTCACTTTGGCGGTTTTTTTAACCGCGGCTTTTTTAGCAGCCTTCTTGGCCGTCTTTTTAGCCGGAGCCTTTTTAGCCGGAGCCTTTTTAGCCGGAGCTTTTTTAGCCGGGGCTTTTTTGACCGCTTTCTTGGCGGTTTTTTTAGCCGGAGCTTTTTTGACCGCTTTCTTGGCCGTCTTTTTCGCCGGGGCTTTTTTTGCAACGGCTTTTTTAGCCGGAGCCTTCTTTGTTGCTTTCTTTTTTGCAGCTTTCTTTGCAGCCATTATTTTTCTCCTGATTTTCTTCTTCCCACGTTTTTCCTACGTGCTGCGGGTAGAACTATATACTTAGTTAATGCTTGTAAATCATACAGTTGATAAAAATGTGTTTATTTTCAGGCGCATAGGAGCTGTTTTGTGTTTGGACGGAGAAGTTCAAGGGAAACGAATCCGGAACAGGCCAGGGTGGGGGATAGACCTTTTCGCGGTTATCGGCATATGATAAAAATCCCGTTCTGAGTTGAAAAAACAGGGGAAGACAATGGCGTTTCATGGCGATAAAAAAGAGGGAACCTGGCTGCTGGCCGATGCAGAAAACCGGCTGAAGGACTGGCTGGTGCCCAAGGTGCCGAAAGGGATTGAGACTTATCATCTGACGCTGACGACGCTGCTGTGGTGCGCCATGATTATTCTCTTCAGTTTTATGGCGCGGTACTCCATTCATTTTCTCTGGGTGGTTTCGCTGGCTATTTTCGGGCAATACATTACCGACCTGCTGGATGGCGAGGTGGGACGGCGGCGGAACACCGGCCTGATCAAATGGGGGTACTACATGGATCACTTCCTCGACTACCTGTTTCTCTGCTCCATTCTCATCGGATACGGTCTGATGGTGGAGGATCATAACAAGTATCTGCTTTTCTACATCCTCGCTCTGTTCGGCGCATTCATGGTGAATTCATTCCTCTCGTTCGCGGCAACGGGGGCATTCAAAATCAGCTACCTGGGCATCGGCCCGACCGAGGTGCGGCTGATCTTTATCGCGGCCAATACGCTGATCATTATTTTTGCGGAGAAGTTCGAAATTGCGCGGGTGTTGCCGGTTGTACTGGCCGGCGCAACCTTTGCTTTGTTTGTTACGGTTTATCAGACACAGAAGATGCTGTGGAAAATCGATATGGACAACCGGGAGAAGGAGGAACCGGACACCGCTGAAGGCGAACGTTGAGCGGGACGCATGGGATTTTGAACCCGGTCGTACCGAAGCGGTTATTATCTGATGGGATCATTCAATACAGTAGGTTGTTATGTTTAAGAATAAGCGTCTTCTCTGGTTAACGTTGTTGTTTGTATTGAGTGCAATTGTCGTGCTCGGCATGAAAATCGGTTTTCCGTCGCACCGGCTCATTGCTTACGGGCTGCTCGGTCTCGGCTGGATTCCGCTGCTGATTTCCTATCAGATCAACCGCCGGATTCTGCGTGTGCAGAAAAAGCTGATCCGTAAAAAGGCGCGACCTTTTCTTCCGCATGCGATCGTTGCTGTTTTGCTGCTGCTGGCGTTTTATGTCACCTCGGCGCTGTTTCCGGTGGAGCGCAGTCCGCTGGCCGAATGGAGCCCGGAAAAGATCCGGACGGAAATGGATCGCGATCTCGGCAGCTACCATATGCTGCGTAAAACCGCCGATGATTTTATTGCCGCGTTCGAGTCCAACGGACTGCTTCAGAAAAAGGTGGATGAACTGAGCCCGGCCGAGCGCAAAACCATACGGCGCCTGTGGCGCGACGGTGTTATGGCCTTTCTGGAATTTGATTTGCTGAAAGCTAAATATCGCGGGTTTTACCAGATCGATTATGTGGCTGAGCCGGCGCTGCACGCCGACGCCTTTATGCTGGCTTACATGGCCTACATTACCCAGTACAACGCCTGCATACAGGTGATTGAAATGGTGGGCAGCAATGCTTTCATGGAAACGCTGCTCAACGAAGAGGGCGAGGGCATTCCGGTCGACAGTTATTATTTTATGAAGCAGCGTCTGACGCATCCGAATGTGATCCTGCGGATGAATGCCGGCGCGGCTTATTTTGAACTGGTTAAAAAAGAGATCACGTTTGAGCCGGAGCTTGTGGCCGACTTCCGGGAACGCCGCACGTCGTTTGTGAAAACCATGGGTATGCATCCCGACCTCTTCATCGACAACCCGCTCGATATTCTTGAGCGCGCGGCATTTGAAACAATTCTGCCGGTTCAGAAAAATGTGGCGGTGCAGATGAGTTATATCCGCACAGCGAAACGCGACTATCTGATCACCCCCGAAATTCTTGCGGAGCATCAGGCCGAACTGCAGCCCGGCGATATTCTGATTCAGCGGCGGAACTGGCACATGACCAATATCGGCATTCCCGGGTTCTGGCCCCACGTTGCGCTCTATGTCGGAACGCCGGCGGAAATCGAAGCCTGTTTCAGTGAGCTGGATTTCCAGCCCCTGGAAACCATTAAGGCGCTCTATCCCGATGCATTCCAGGCATTGGAAGCATCCGATGAAAACGGATTCCCCATGCGCGTCATCGAGGCCATCCGTCCCGGCGTTGTTTTCCAATCTCTGGAAACGAGTGCGCGGTGCGATTATCTCGGGGTGGTTCGTCCAACCCTTGGAAAAGCGGAAAAGTTTAAAGCGCTGCTCGGTGCGCTGGCGTACTACGGCAAGCCCTATGATCTCAACTTTGATTTCACCACTGAAAATGCGCTGGTCTGTTCCGAGCTGGTGTATAAAGCCTATCGCGCCGGCGGGGAGCTTCCGCTTGAGCCGGAGGTGATCAACGGGCGCCGCCTGCTGCCGCCGAACCGGCTGGCCGAGCAGGCGGTCCGCGAAATGGGCGACGGCGGGGCTTTTGAATTTGTCCTCTTTCTCGACGCGGTGGAAAAGTCGGATGAAATTGTGCTCGGCGATGCGGAATCGTTTAAAGCCAGCTGGCAGCGGCCGAAGTGGGATGTGCTGCAGAACTGAGGTTTACGGTTCTTCGGTGGTAATGACGGCGAGCACTTCGCGGTCGGCTTTGTTGAGCATGCCGCTGGCCAGATAGGCTTTAATCACTTCGAAGGCGGCCTGGGCTTCTTCCAGCCTTTGGAAAACGCGATCATAATTAATTTTTTCGAGATCGTCCGGATCCATGATCTCGACCAGATGACGGTTGCCGAGGGCCTGCTGTCCGATATGGAGGATCAGTTTGCCCAGCACACCGGCGGAATAACGGTGGGTGTCGTCAGGCAGGCGGGCGAGCAGTTCATCGCAGTAATAGGCATAGCAGACCGGCGGGCGGCCGTAATCCAGCGAACAGCCGCTGAGATCCAGCCAGCCGAAGCGGTCGTCCATATCCTTTTCCCCGAGGCCCTGCTTTTTGAGCAGGCGGGCGAGAAACGCGCTTTCCACCGCTTCTTCACAGATGTCGGCCCGGCAGCAGCACGCCGTGCACAGGCCGCACGTTCCGCTGAACAGGTGGGTCATTATCTTGCGTATTTCCGTTTCGAGCGCGGCATATTCATTGATCAGGTTTTCAAGCGTTAACATCATCAAAACGTAACAGAATGAATCGGCGAGCAGAATAAAGATTCACCGAAAAGACGAAAAACCGAGGGGATCGGAGAACCGGTCAGTCTGGCTGGATATTGTATATTTTTGGCGGAACACCGGCTTTTTATCCGGTTTTCAATCGAGGTACCGTCTCTAACTGCTGAGGGGAAGTCTCTTACTTGGAGACAACAGCAGGATACGCATGGAAACGACTTCTTTTTGAAGGGAAAACGTGCGCGAAAAAATGAGGGATTTAAGGAATGAAGAAAAAAGAGGCTAAGGTCGTTAAAGGTGCGCCCAGCGGTTTTATTATCAGTATAGCCATTCATGCAGCCGCTTTTGCCCTGGCCGGGATGCTGGTTGTTTTTAATGTGGTTAAGAAAGAGGAAAAAAAGTTTGTTCCTCCGAAACCGGTCGACCGACCGAAAATGAAGCTGAAGAAGCCGAAAGTGAAGGTGAAGAAGTCTTCGAAGCCGAGATCAACCACGCGGATTGTCACGAAAGTTCAGAAGGCCAGTATGCCCGATATTCAGCTTCCTGAAATGTCCGGGATCGGCGGGGATATTGTGGGGGGCATCGGTGGTTTTGACATTATGCCGAATCTGGAAGAGGTCAGTGTTTTCGGGGGAGGTCAGTCGATCGGTAATGATTTTGAAGGTACATTTTACGATTTGAAACGCGACCGGCGCGGAGGCACTGCGCCGATGGAGAAAGAGCCTTATATGATGACCGTCAGGGAGCTGGCGCGCAACAATATGAAGGAATCCATTCTCAATAAATATTATCGGGCACCGAATAAGCTGTATACCACACATTTCATGATTCCGCCGATTACCTCACCGTTGGCGCCGGATGTGTACGGTTCACCGGAGACCGCCAGTTTTTTCTTTCTTGTGAAGTATGAAGGAAAACTGGTGTATAAGGACGATATTCGTTTCCGTTTCTGGGGTACGGGTGATGCATACTGCGTGGTGAATGTGGACGGAGAGAATGTGCTGATCAACGGCTGGGAAAACCGGCTGAAGGATTATCTGCGTCATTGGACGACACCGGATACGGCTCACTCAGATAAATATTATGTGGCCAATCAGCAGCTGAAAGTTGGCGAGTGGATTGATCTCAAGGCGGGGGAACCCCGGGATATGAAAGTGATTTTCGGGGAATATACCGGCGGTGAAATGGGGATTTGTTTGCTGGTGGAAGTGGAGGGGGTTGAATATCCGCGTACGAGTCAGGGCGGACCGTTGCTGCCCGCCTTCAAAACTGAGGAGTTTTCCCGGAATCAGCTGGATGAGATCTATAAGTTGCTGCCGGAAGGTGAGTGTACGCTGACGAACGGTCCGGTTTTCCGGGATTTCTAGGAGAATGGTTATGAACAGACTGATTTTAAGTTTTCTTGGAATGGCTCTGACTTCCCTGATGGCCCGGGCCGAAGTACACGTGTGGACGTTGAAACACGGAAAAACCGTGGAGGCGGAATATGTTGCCCTTGCTGCCGGGGAGGTAACGTTGAAGACCGTCCGGGGCAGGATCCGGAAGGTGCCTTTGGCCGGGCTGTGCAAAGAGGATCGCCGTTACATAGAGCTTCTCAATCCGCCGCGCCTTGATCTGGAGCTGGGAAAAACCTCCGATCAACGGGTTTATCCGCCCACGTACAATGAGTCGGAACTGCCGCGTCAAACGATATACACGTTTACTGCCAGGGTAAAACAGCTTTCCGGTCGACCCTATCATCGGCCGCTTACGCTGGAGTTTTTCAATATCGGCGAAGAAAATAACGGGGATAAGAATATTCTCTACAGTTATCAGAAGGAGTCGTTTACGCTGAATGGTAATGGGTCGGAGTTCACGGTATCTACTCAGGAAATCCCGGTGACAGCCTACGTGTCGTATGGTCAGCGCCGCGGCGAAAGCTATTCCGGTTATATGATGGTCGTCAAGGATGAGCGCGGCGAAATCATTGCTTCGAAAGCAACGCGGAACGAATGGCTGGAGATTGCTGACAAACTTTGCGATCTCCCTGTCGGTCGCACGTTCGATCCGGAAACCGGAGAACGGTGCTGGCCGACCCGTCCGTCAAAATTTTATTAAACGGTTTTTGCAATCTGTAAAAGCGGCTCCATTCGGGCCGCTTTTTTTGTTTATACGCAATCTATATTGACCGGTAGGCCCACTTCACTCTTGCCGGAAGAAAGGAAATAAATAGGGTGCATTTATCTGAGCAGTCGGCTGCGGCAGGCCGTGAGGATTCTTTAAAACGCAATCTGACGGTTTCGATTAACGGAACGGAGGAGATCATGGAAAAGCGTCTCGGCTTTGTGGGGCTGATTATTGAAAACCGCGAAAAAAACGCGGCAGCGGTAAATACCCTTTTATCGGAATACGGGGACATCATTCTCGCGCGTACCGGCGTGCCGTGTCCGGACCGCAACTGCTCCGCCATCACGCTGGTGATTGATGCCGATACGGATCAGCTCGGTTCACTTACGGGCAAACTCGGCCGGCTCTCCGGCGTCTCCGTTAAATCGATGCTCAGTAAAGCGCAGCAGGCTTGATTGCGATCAAGGAAACGGGAAGACAGAATCGATAGGTTCCGGTCAGCGATGAGTACAAGAAAAGGGCATGATTTATTAGGAACGAAAGAAATCCCGGCGGATGCGCCGTGGGGGATCCATACCGCACGCGCACTGGAAAATTTTCCAATGGCTGGGCCTGCCGTTCCGGTATCTCTGATCGCCGCGCTGGCGCTGGTCAAAAAAGCCTGTGCGCTGGCGAACAAAGATCTCGGCTGTTTATCTCCTGAAAAAGCGGATGCGGTCATTTATGCCTGTGAACAGATTATGGATCGTCCGGAATGTCCATTGCCTGCTTTACAGGGCGGGGCGGGAACGAGCACCAATATGTTCATCAATGAGGTGATTGCACACCAGGCAAACGTTCATCCTATTGAAGAGGTGAATCTGCATCAGTCGACAAATGATGTGTATCCGACCGCCGTAAAAGTTGCGGCGATTTACGGACTGCGCGATCTCGCCGAAAAGATTGAAAAACTGCAGGGCGTTTTCCAACGGTTGGAAAATAAATTTGCCCATATTCCAACCCTTGGAAAAACCGAGCTGATGGATGCGGTTCCGCTGACGCTCGGTGCGGAGTTCGGCGCTTTTGCCGAAGCGTTTGCACGCGACCGCTGGCGTACGTTTAAGTGTGAGGAACGGCTGCGGGTAGTGAATCTCGGCGGGACTGCAGTCGGCACCGGTCTGACGGCACCGCGTGATTATATTTTTCTGGTTACCGATAAACTGCGCGAAATTTCCGGACTCGGAATCAGCCGGGGTGAAAACCTGGTGGATCAGACGGCGAATGCGGATGCATTTGTTGAAGTTTCGGGGATTATGAAGGCCTGTGCAGCGAATCTGCTGAAAATCTGCGGCGATCTTCGGCTGTTGCATATGACCGGAAAAATCATACTTCCGGCGGTGCAGGCGGGATCGTCGATCATGCCGGGCAAAGTGAATCCGGTGATTCTCGAAAGCGTGATGCAGGTCGGCATCAAAGTGCAGGCGAATGATTTGATCATTACGGAATGTGCATCGCGCGGGTCGCTGCAGATTAATGAATTTATGCCGTTGCTCGCGTCGGCCCTGCTGGAATCGATGGAGCTGCTGGGCGATGCCTGCACTATGCTCTCGCAGCATGCGGAAGGGATCGAGGCCGACGAAGCGGCATGTGAGCGGCACTTTAATGCATCGGTCGAAATTGTGACCGCTTTTCTTCCAACCATTGGATACGAAAAAGCGACGGAGCTGGTTGAGAAATTCAAGAAGACCGATCGGAGCGATTTTAAAAATTATCTAACGGAAGAACTGGGTGAAGAGGTCGTGGAAAAAACACTCTCGCCGCAGAATCTGATGGCACTGGGGCACCGATAATGCAGAAAACACCTAAAAGTTTAAGGTTGCACATCGCGTTGTTCGGACGAACGAACGTGGGCAAATCATCGTTCCTGAATCTGATTGCGGGGCAGGATGTTTCGATTGTTTCGGAGCAGGCGGGTACGACGACGGATGTGGTGGAAAAGCCGATGGAGCTGCTGCCGATCGGTCCGGTGGTTTTTCTGGATACGGCGGGGATTGATGATGCGACGGCGCTTGGGGAAAAACGGATTGACCGAACCGGGCGGGTGTTTGACCGGGCGGATGTGATTCTGCTGCTGCACGAAGGGTCCGAAATTACCGCATTTGAAACGTCCGTCATTAAGAAGGCGGAGGAAAAAGAAATCCCGGTTGTCCATATCGCAAATAAGGTGGACCTGTTTCCTGTTGGGGCGACTTGCATGTCGCCCGTACAGTGTAATTCATGCGATTTCAGTTCCCGCGATTCTGTTTTGGCGGCGTTGAAAGCGGAACTGATCAATGTCTGCCCCGATGAATTTCTGACGCCGCCGCCGCTGATCGGTGATCTGGTGAAACCGGGCGGGCTGGCGATGCTGATTGTTCCGATTGATCTGCAGGCACCGAAGGGGCGGCTGATCCTGCCGCAGGTTTCGACGATCCGCGATGCGCTGGATCATGATGCGGCGACGCTGGTCTGCAAAGAGCGGGAATATGCGCATATGCTTTCGATGCTGAACCGGAAACCGGATGTGGCGATCTGCGATTCGCAGATGGTGCTGAAAATGGTGGCGGATACGCCGCCGGAAATTCCGTGCACGACGTTTTCAATTCTGTTTGCGCGGCTGAAGGGCGATCTTCGAAAATTTGCGATGGGCGCGGCGGCGATTGACCGGTTGGAACCGGGCGATAAGGTGCTGATTGCGGAGTCGTGTTCGCATCATGCGCTGGAGGATGATATCGGGCGGGTGAAGATTCCGCGGTGGCTGCGTCAGTATGTGGGCATCGACCTGGAGGTTGATGTGTATGCCGGGCACGATTTTCCCGATAACCTGTCGGAATATAAACTGGCGGTGCAGTGCGGCGGATGCATGCAGAATCGCCGAGAGGTTTTGAGTCGCATTGAAAAGTGCGAGGCGGCCGGAGTGCCGATTACAAATTACGGCCTGTGTATTGCGCAGACGCAGGGCGTTTTGAGACGCGTGCTGTCCCCGTTTCCGGCGGCGTTGGCGGCTTATGATGAGGTGACGAAATGAGTGGATTACCGAAGATTGATACCGAAGGGCTGAAGAGCTTTATCCCCGATGACGAGATTTTCCAATGGTTGGAAAAAACAAAGCATCCGGATGCGGAACGGGTTCGGGAAATTATCCGGAAATCGTTGGATAAAAACCGGCTGGATCCGGAGGAGATGGCAACGCTGATCAATGCGGATTCTCCGGAGCTGGTGGAGGAGATTTTCGAGGGGGCGCGTGAGCTGAAGCGCCGGATTTACGGCAATCGTATTGTACTTTTCGCTCCTCTGTATGTGGGGAACGAATGTGTGAACCGTTGTGCCTATTGCGGTTTCCGGGCGGACAATACCGAGGTGCACCGGAAAACGCTTCTGAGCGAGGAGCTGGTGGCGGAGGTCGAGGCGCTGGAGGATCTCGGTCATAAACGTCTGATTATGGTTTACGGTGAACACCCGAAATATGATGCGCAGTATATTCACGATACGGTGAAGGAAGTCTATGCGGTAAAAAAAGGCCCCGGCGAAATCCGGCGGGTGAATATTAATGCGGCGCCGCTGGATGTGGACGGATTTAAAACGGTGAAATCCGCCGGCATCGGGACCTATCAGATTTTTCAGGAAACGTATCATCGTGAAACCTATAAGCAGGTTCATAAGGGTGGACCGAAATCGGATTTTCTCTGGCGGCTGCACGGTCTGGACCGGGCAATGGAGGCGGGCATTGATGATCTGGGGATCGGTGCGCTGCTGGGACTGTATGACTGGCGGTTTGAAACGATGGCCTTGCTGTATCATACCATTCATCTCGAAAAAAAATTTAATGTCGGTCCGCATACGATTTCATTTCCGCGGCTGGAGCCGGCGATCGGGACGGATATTGAGGCGCTGACAAAAAAACATGCGGTGTCGGATTTTGATTTTAAACGGCTGGTGGCGATTCTGCGACTGGCAGTGCCGTACACGGGGCTGATTCTGACGTGCCGCGAATCGACGGAACTGCGCAATGAAATGCTGGGATTTGGCGTGAGCCAGATCGACGGCGGCTCAAGCATCGGCGTGGGGTCGTATTCCCAGAAGGATCCGGAGGCGTTTAAGAAGAGCCAGTTCCTGCTGGGCGACAATCGCAGCCTGGATGAAATCATCCGCGAACTGTGCGAAGCCGGATTTGTTCCTTCGTTCTGCACGGGGTGCTACCGCAAGGGGCGCACCGGAGAGCATTTTATGGAATTTGCTATTCCCGGATTTGTGAAGCGTTTCTGCACGCCGAACGCGGTGCTTACGTTTCTGGAGTATCTGAACGACTATGCGTCGGGTGAAACCCTCGCCGCGGGGCTGAAGCAGATTGACCGGGAACTGGAAGCCATGCCGGAGAGCAAGGCGAAGGACGAGTTGCTAAACCGTATGCAGCAGGTGCGTGAAGGTGCGCGGGACCTCTATTTTTAACGGAATGATGATGGAAGAGATTTTGGAAAAAGCCCGGAAGACCGGCGATCTGTCCCGTGCGGAGATCACGGCGTTGTTATCGGTGTCGGATCAGAAGCATATGCAGATGCTGTTTGATACGGCTTATGCGGTAAAGGCGGAAGAGGTGGGCCGGGTCGCTTATTTCCGGGGATTGATCGAGTGCAGTAATATCTGCATCAAGGATTGCTTCTATTGCGGGATTCGCCGCAGTAATCAGAATGTCGAACGGTTTCTGATGGATGAAGAGGAGATCTTTAAAGAGGCGATGTGGGCGTATGAGGCGGAATACGGCTCCTGCGTGATTCAGTCGGGCGAGCGGCAGGACGAGGAATACATTGCCATGATTGAGCGGGTGGTGAAACGGATTGCGGAGGCGACCGGCGGTTCCTTGGGCATTACGCTTTCGCTGGGTGAGCAGACGGAGGAGGTGTACAAACGCTGGAAAGAGGCGGGTGCTCATCGTTATCTGCTGCGGATTGAAACTACGAATCCGGAGCTTTATGCAAAAATACATCCGGAGGATCATTCGATGGACGTGCGTAAGGAGTGTCTGAAAGCACTGCGCCGTACCGGATATCAGGTAGGCACCGGGGTGATGATGGGTATGCCGGGTCAGACCATGGAGGATCTGGCTGATGACATCCTTTTTCTGAAAGAAATCGATATTGATATGATCGGCATGGGGCCGTATATCCCGCATTCCGATACGCCGATGGGAAAAGAAATTCCGGCTTATACCGACGAAGAAAAAAAGGTGGCGCTGCAGCTGGGGCTGAAAATGATTGCTGTGACGCGGCTGGTTCTGCGCGATGTGAATATTGCGGCTGCCACAGCGCTTCAGGCATTGGAGTACACCGGTCGCGAACAGGGGCTGAAATGCGGGGCGAATGTGATTATGCCGAATCTGACGGAAACGGAATTCCGGCCGAAATATCAGCTTTACGATAACAAGCCTTGTACCGATGAAAATTCATCGATGTGCCGGGGATGCCTCAGTGGGCGAATTAAAGGCATCGGGGAGACCATCGGGTTTAACGAGCGAGGGGATTCTCTCCACTATCGCAAGCGCACGGTACAGTAACCTTTCGTTCATCCGAATGAACCGGCATATGCCGCATTCCGGTGGGCGGATGTTTTCAACGCTTTCCACGCATTGGAAGTTTTTGCATAGTGCTCCGGTCTTTGGAGGGTTTTGATGATTACAACGGTTTTATTGATTCTGGTTCTGGTCGTTCTCGGAACAGTGCTGATGCTGCAGCTCACCGGAATGACAAAGGTGAATACACGTCTTGATGAGTTTGCCCGGCAGATCGGTGTTCAGAATGATCAGGGGGCGGAGCGGATTGAGAAGCTGGAGTATATTTTCCGGGGTCTGGAAAAGGAACTCCGTGAAGATGTTGAATCGGTTCGTGTGCGGGTGGATGAATCGCTGGAAAAAAACAGCCGCCAGTTTGGTGAGCGGGTCAGGCAGCTGATCGAAACCAATGAAAAGCGACTGGGCGAAATTTCGGGTAAAGTGGAGGAGCGGCTCGATAAGGGCTTCGAGAAAACGAGCAAAGTTTTTGAGGATGTGCTGAAACGTCTGGTGGAGATTGATAAGGCGCAGGAGAAAATTGCGGAGCTTTCGGGGAATGTGGTTTCGCTGCAGGAAGTGCTTTCCGATAAACGGTCACGCGGTGCATTCGGCGAGGTGCAGCTGAATGCACTGATTGCCAATATTATGCCGGAAAACAGTTTTTCGCTGCAGCATACGTTCAGTAACGGGGTGCGTGCCGACTGTGTGCTGTTTCTGCCGGAACCGACCGGGACGATCTGCATCGATTCCAAGTTCCCGCTGGAGAGTTATCAGAAAATGGTGGATTTCAATCTGGGTGATGCGGATCGGAAGGCGGCGGAGCAGCAGTTCCGTCAGGATATCAGAAAACACATCAAAGACATTTCCTCGAAATATATCATTCCCGGGGAGACGTCAGACGGTGCGATGATGTTTATTCCGGCCGAGGCGATTTTTGCCGAAATTCATGCCCGTTATCCGGACCTCGTGGAAGAGGCGCAGCGGGCACGGGTCTGGCTGACATCGCCGACGACCATGATGGCGGTGCTGACGACTTCGCGTGCCGTGCTGAAAGACGCCGCCACCCGCAAACAGGTGCATATTATCCAGGAACACCTTGTGGCGCTTTCGAAGGATTTTGAGCGGTTCCAAAATCGTATGGATAAGCTGGCGACACATATCGATCAGGCCAACAAGGATGTGGGGCTGGTGCAGACGTCGGCGAAAAAAATCAGCAGCCGGTTTACCAAGATTGAAAAGGTGGAACTGGAAGGCGAAGATTTCCAGACATTGGAAAACCCGGAGATCTAGAACAGGTCATCCGAGGCTTTTTTGGCCTGTGCTTTTTCAAACTGCGGGCAGGTGTCGGTGGACTCCACTTCCTTTTTGTGAACGGAGCAGAACTGCGTGAAAGGATTTACGATATAGTTTGCACAGTAGCGGCAGAGCGCGGCGTTTTCATCTTCTTCGAAAATTTTAACGGTTTCCGGGCGGTCGGCATCGGTGAAAATGGCAGGTTCAGTTTTTTTATGTTTGAACGGTACGTCGGCTTCAGAGGGAAACTCAAAACCGCATGCCGAGCAGATGAGTTTTTCCCCGATTTTGCTAAACCCTTCATAGATGGGTTCACGTGTGAGCAGGGCGTCGGCCCCGCAATTCCCGCAAATGATTTCTACTGTCTTCATGCTTAAATATGTATATGGTGTCGGGTCATTGAACAAGTCGTGAATGAGGTGTCCATGCGAAAGATTTCTGATTGGGGGAATTATCCGGTTATCGAGGCCGAGGTGAACGGTTTTGATAGCACGGAACAGCTGAAACAGCAGCTGGAACTTCCGGGTGACGTGATTGCTTTCGGCAACGGGCGTTCCTATGGGGATGCTTCGCTGCAAAAGCGGATTGTGCTGACGCGCCGGTTCAATAAATTTCTTTCCTTCAATGAAACGACGGGGGAACTGCGTTGCCAGGCGGGAGTGCTGCTTTCGGAAATTCTGGATGTCTTTGTGCCGCGCGGCTGGTTTCTGCCGGTGACACCGGGAACGAAGCTGATTACGGTGGGCGGTGCGATTGCTTCCGATGTGCATGGAAAAAACCATCATGTGGACGGATCGTTCGGACAGCATGTTCTCCGTATGGATATTATGCGTAACGACGGATCGCTGATCACCTGTTCACCGACGGAGAATGCGGATTTTTTCAATGTTACCGTCGGGGGCATGGGGCTGAGCGGAATTATTCTGAATGCCACGTTTTGTCTGCGGAAAATCGAGACGGCGTATATCAAAGAGGAAACAGTCCGTGCCGCGAATCTGGAAGAGATTATGGACGGGTTCGAAATGTCGGATGACTGGACCTATTCCGTGGCCTGGATCGATTGTCTGGCCAAGGGCGATGCGATGGGGCGGAGTGTTCTGATGCGGGGCGAACATGCCACAACCACCGATCTGGTGAATCAGGCCCATCGGGATTATCCGTTGTCGGTTAAGCAGGGGAGCAAGCTGGGGGTGCCGGTGAGTTTTCCGAACTTTGTGCTGAATCCGTTGAGTATGAAGGCTTTTAATTTTGCGTATTACAACAAGACGCGGCCCGGGAAACATGAGCATGTTGTAGATTACAACAGCTTCTTTTATCCGCTCGACGCGATTGCCGACTGGAACCGGATTTACGGCAAACGCGGATTTACACAATACCAGTTTGTGATTCCCAAAGCCGCCGGTCGCGAAGGTATGCGAACCATCCTGAAGCGGATTACCGACAGTGGACTCGGGTCGTTCCTTGCCGTGCTCAAACTCTTTGGCGAGCAGGAGAGTTTTATGTCATTTCCCATGGCCGGATACACGCTGGCGCTTGATTTCCCCATTTCGGTAAAAGCGATGAGTCTGTTTAAAGAGCTTGATGCAATGGTGGCCGATTACGGCGGCCGGCTTTATCTGGCTAAAGATTCACGCATGAATGCGGAAATGTTTGAAAAAACCTATCCCAATGCGGATGAGTTCCGCCAGGTGATTGCGCTGCTGAACGAAGGCGGAACGAGATTTGCATCGCTGCAGTCCAAACGGATCGGAATCACAGAATAAATGTATCACCACGCAATACACTGAATACACGGAAGAAGCAAAAATGAGTGAACTGATATATGAAGATCTGACCTATCAGATACGAGGTGTGCTTTTCGAGGTGTATAAAGAAAAAGGGATGCGGTTTTCCTGAAGTTGTTTATCAGGAAGGTCTGGAAATTGAATTGGAGATGCAGGGGATAGAGTTTGTTGCTCAGTATCCTTTAAAGTTGAAATACAAGGGCCGGCTGTTGAGAAAATTATATATTCATGACTTTATTTGCATGGATAAAATCATTGTTGAAATCAAAGCGGTAAAGGATCTTTCAGATGAGCATCGAGCGCAGGTTAAAAATTATTTAAAGGCAACTGGATACAGGTTAGGACTTCTGGTGAATTTCGGCCATTATCCCAAAGTGCAGATCGAACAAATCGCAAACTGACGTTTCGTGTATTTAGTGTATTTCGTGGTTTGAATTTATAGGTGAACGGGCAATGAAGAATGTTTTAATTTTAGGTGCGACGTCAGATATGGCGCAGGCGATTGCGAAGAAATATGCGGCGGAGGGCTGGAGCTTGACGCTGGGGGCGCTGGAGGTCGATCTTCTGGAACCGATTGCGAGTGATCTGAAAGTGCGGTCGGGATCGGAAGTACTGACGTTTAAATTTGATGCGGCGGACTTTTCCAGCCATCGGAAAATCTATGATTCGCTGTCGGTGAAACCCGATGCGGTGATTGCCTGCTTCGGCTATATGAGCGATCAGGAAAACGTCCGAAATGATATTGAAGATATTCGGCGGACGATTGATATCAATTTTACGGGTATGGCGACGATGCTCAGTGTGATTGCCGAGGATTTCGGGCAGCGCGGCAATGGAGCCATCGCGGCCATCAGTTCGGTGGCGGGGGATCGCGGACGGCAGAGTAATTATATTTACGGCAGTGCCAAAGCGGGGCTTACGGCTTTTCTGGCCGGTCTGAGAAACCGGCTATCTGAAAAAGGGGTGCATGTGATGACGGTGAAGCCGGGATTTGCACGCACGAAAATGACAGAGAATCTGGAGCTTCCGGCGGCACTGACAGCCAGTCCGGAACAGATTGCGGAAGCGGTTTTCCATGGATTGGAAAAAAAGAAGAATGTGATCTACATTCTCTGGATGTGGCGCTGGATTATGCTGATCATCCGTTGCATTCCGGAATTCGTTTTCAAGAAAATGAAGATGTAGTTCCGGACCGTTCCGGATTTACCACCAGGCTTCCATCTGAACGCCGGCGGAAATGCCGTGCGTTTCGTCGCTGTAGCCGGTCGGAGCCACCATCCCTTCAAACCCGTCCGACCAGGTGGCGTAGGTGAGGAAGGCACGGATGGACGGACGGGCAAAAAAATCGGCCGACGGCTGGATTTGCGGGGCCAACGTGAATTTTCCCAGCACTCCTTCTGATCCGTTGTCCTGATTGGTGTAGTCCGCGCCAGCTTCAAAAGCGAGCGACCAGTATTCATTAAAGTGATAGACCGGCCGTGCTCCGAGCGAAATCCAGTCCATCGGTCCGGTCACCCCGTTGTCATAATTTTCGTAGAGTGCCATGCACTGCAGGGAAACCGGATTGCCGTGATCAATGACTACGTCATCCGTCATCCGAAACCGGCGGGTATCTTCGGTTTTAAAGGTGTCGCCCGGTGCGAGGGTGAGGCCCTGAGGGGCGGTGATTACGGCGCGGAAATTATCGGCCACGCCTTCACCGTACTGCATGGTGAACCGGTTGGCGATTTTATCGGAAAGCGGGGTTTGAAGAATCGCACCCAGTGCCCAGCCGAATCCACTTTCGATAATGATGTCTGCACCCGCTGTTTCCAACCGGTCGCCGGAGAAGTCGGCGATGTCTCCGATGAGTTCCAGTTTACCGATGCCGACGGGGATATCGTAGAGCCGCAGGTTGAGGGTGTTTTTATTGAAGTGATAATCGTTTGTGTATGCGGTCCCGCTGGAGTCGAGCTGGTCGATGGAACCGCCGAGCCAGGCAGCGGCCCATTTCATCTCGTCGCCCAGGGCCACATCTTCAATCCCGCCGCCGAAGCCGGCCATATCGCGAAAAAAGAAATCGGTAATGTGGATATCGAGGTGTTGATAGAACCGATTACCCGCCCAGAAAAGCGCCTCCTTTTTGGTATCCCAGACGCCGCGCGCACCGGCGAAGGCTTCGCGCAGGGAGGTGGTGGTGTCGAAGTTGTTGTTGTCGACCGTCGGCGTAAAGTAGGCAAAGGTCAGTTTGGTATAGATATCGATGTTATTTTCAATCAGTTCCTGTGTACGGAAGTTCTGCTGATAGGTGGCTTCAATATAAGTTTCGGCTTCGTTGCCGAGGCGGTATTTTGAACCGGCATTCGGGGCCTGAAAGGCCTCCATGGCATCGCCGTTTCCGTTCACGCCGAGTCCGGCGCGAAAATAGCCGTGGAATTCAAAATCTTTGGTTGTGCGGTCCGGCTGGTCACCCTGATGAATCTGATCCTGGTCCCGACTGACAGTCATGTTTTCCAGGGTCCGGATACGGGCTTCGGACTGCATCCTGTAGGCCTCGAATTCTTTTCTTAATTCATCCGCGGCCTGGTCGGCGGAACTGCAGATAACCATCCCCGCAGTGCATGTGAATGCCAGTACTGCCTTCATGTCATCCTCCTGTATTGAAAAAATATTTTATGATGGTTGAGTATTTTTTCAAGACTGAAGTTATTTTTGAATCAGGCGGGGGCATGCTCCAGCAGCTCATAAAGCTGGCGGTAATAGCCGTCGTTCGCCATAAGTTCATCGTGTGTGCCCTGGTCGATCAGTTCGCCGTGGCGCATCACGAGAATACGGTCGGCATTGCGGATGGTGGAAAGGCGGTGGGCGATTACGATGGAGGTACGGTTGGCCATGAGTTTGTTCAGGGCATCCTGAATCAGCATTTCGGTGGCGGTGTCGACGCTGGCGGTGGCTTCGTCCAGGACGAAGAGCAGTTCCGGATCCTGGGCCAGGGCACGGGCCATGGCCAACAGCTGTTTCTGACCGAGTGAAAGACCGGCACCGCGTTCATTCAGAACGGTATCGTATCCTTTCGGCATGGCGCTGATGAAACCGTGGGCGTTGACCGTTTTTGCGGCGTGCTCGATATCGGTGCGGGAGATGCCCGGCTGACCCAGGCTGATATTATCTGCGACGGAACCGGTGAAGATGAAGGGATCCTGAAATACATAGCCGAGCCGTTTTCGTAGATCATTTTTGGAAAAGTTGCGAATGTCGGAACCGTTGATGGTGACGACGCCCTGCTGCACATCGTAGAAACGGCCGATCAGGTTGATGATGGTGCTTTTTCCTGCGCCGGTGGCACCGACGACGGCGAGGACCTGTCCGGGCTGTACTTCGAATGACAGGTTTTTGATGACCCAGTTGTTTTCCACATAGGCAAAGGACACGTTTTTAAATGCAATGGCGCCGGCCAGCTTTTCCGGATTTTCCGGGTTTTCCGGATCGGTAATTTGTTCTTTTTCATCGAGCAGGTCAAAGACCCGTTCGATTGAGGCCATGGCGACCTGGAACGAGCCGGCTTTATCGGACAGCGAACCGAGTGGCTGGAAGAAGCCTTTGAGATAGGCCAGAAAGGCAATCAGCGTGCCGAGCGTGACGGCGTCGGAACTGCCCATAATAGCCAGGCCGCCGATGGTCAGCGTGATGAGCTGCGCCACAATCTGCCCGGTTTCCATTGTTGGAAAATAGAGGCTGAACCAACGGACTTCATCAAAGTGCGCCGCCCGCAGGTGGGTGTTTCGTTCGTCGAAATCTTCAATGGTGCTGGCTTCGCGATTGAAGAGCTGAATGGTGGTCATGCCGGTGAGATCCTCCTGGATCAGTGCATTCAGCCGGGCCTGTCGGTCGCGGATATCCCGATTGGCATTACGCAGTTTGGCATTCACGAAATACATGATGCCGAAGAGGAAGGGCAACGTGGAAAAAATGGAAATGGACAGTCGCGGGCTGAACCAGATCATGTAGCCCATAATGCCGAAAATCATGAAAAGGTCCGCGATAGATCCGACGACGCCTTCGGTTACAAAATGCTGGAGGCGTTCGATGTCGGAGGTGACGCGCGTGAGCAGGGTTCCGACGGGCGTTTTGTCGAAATAGCCCTGATGCATCCGCAGCACTTTGCGGTAAACGGCCAATCGCAGATCGTAGACAATTTGTTGACCGATCCAGGCGGTGAGCAGGGTTTGTATATAGCGGACACCGTAGCCGCAGGCGGTGAGCAGGGCATAAATTTTTGCATATTTCATGAGCAGGGCAAAACGCCCGCCGGTATCGGCTCCGTCGGCTCGAAGCACTTCATCCATGATTTTCTGCACCAGCACCGGGAGATAGTTGATGGTGATGGTGGTGGCCATGATCAGGGTAAAGGCCAGGATCAACCATCCGGAATAGGGTTTGGCGTAGGCGAGGAAGCGGCGGGTTTTATTCATCGCTCTTCCTCCAGTTTTTCCTGCAGCTGCTGCATGGTGTTGAGTTCGGCATAATAGCCGGGTTGTGCAATGAGTTCTTCGTGGGTGCCGCGCTGTGTGATTTCACCGTCTTCAATAACAATGATGGTGTCGGCATAGCGCAGGGTGGAAATACGGTGACTGACAAAGAGCGTGGTGCGCTCGTTCATGACCGGCTGAAGTTTGGACATAATCGCGGCTTCGGTCTGGGTGTCGACAGCGGAGAGCACATCGTCGAGAATCAGGATTTCGGGTTTGCGGGCAATGGCGCGGCTGATGGAGGTGCGTTGCCGCTGGCCGCCGGAAAGGGTTACTCCGCGTTCGCCGAGCATGGTCCGGTACTGTTCGGGGAAGCCTTCAACATCGTCGTGCAGGTGAGCGATGTCGGCCGCCCATCCAATGGTTGGAAAATCGGGGTCGTCGAGTCCGAAGCCGATGTTGTGTTCCAGGGTTCGGGAAAAGAGTACGGGTTCCTGCGCGGCGTAGCCGATCATGCCGCGCAGGCGGGGCAGCGGCATTTCACGGATATCGGTTCCGCCGACGGTGATGGCACCGCGCGTCGGGTCGGAAAGGCGGGCAACGAGGGAGGTGAGCAGGGTTTTTCCGCTTCCCGTCGGGCCGGTGATGCCCAGCGTTTGACCGCGCGGAATTTCGAGGTTGATGTTTTTAAGGAATTTCCGGCCGTCAATTTCGAGATCCAGATTTTGGAAAACAATGGTCGGTTCCGGAATTTTTTCAAGATCCGGAACGTCGGATGGATTTCGGATTCCGGGTTCGCGGTCGAGAATCTGCTTTACGCGTTTCCAGCTGACCCGGCCGCGTTCAAACATGGAAAGTACCCAGCTGACGGCGAGGAGCGGCCACTGGAGTATGGCGATATAGGAAATAAACTGCTGGATGACTCCGATGGTCAGTTCTCCGCTGATAACCTTTTTTCCGCCGAAAATAAGAATGAGAATGGTGCCGATGGTGAATCCGAAGGCCATGAACGAAAAGAGGAAGTGGCGGGTGGTGGCCACTTTCATGTTTTTGGTGATGAGGCCTGAATTCAGTTCTTCAAATTCTGTGTTTCTCCTTTTTTCAAGGGCGAATCCTTTGACGCAGCGGATGCCGGAAAAGGTTTCCTGGGAATAGTTCGAAACCTCGGAGACGTGTTCCTGCAGTTCCTGCTGGTATACGCGCATTTTGCGCAGCACCACAAAAAAAGCGAAAACGAGCGGAGTGAAAAGGCCGATGACGATGAGAGCGAGCTGCCGGTCGGTTGTCAGCATGATTCCGGAGGCCATGACGGCCATCAGGATGGTGCGCGAGCCCTGGAGAAATCCCTGTCCGATGGAATCGCGGATGATGTTGATGTCGGACGATAGCCGTGTCATCAGGTCGCCGGTGCGTTCGGAGCGGAAGAATTCCTGATCCAAAGCAGTGAGGTGGGTGAAGAGATCGTGGCGCAGTGCGCACTCCACTTTATGTGACATGCGCATGGGGATTTTTCGCAGATAGCGGGAAAAAACGACGGAGACGGAACCAATCGCAAAAAAATAGAGGAAATAGCGGATCAGCAATGGCTTCGTGAGGGTGTCCGCCTCCAGTCCGTCGATGATCCAGCGGACAATGATGGGCATGCTCAGGCTGCATCCGACGGTGAGCAGGCCGAAGAGGATGGTGCCCGCAATATCGAGACGAAGCGGCCGGAAATAGGCGGTTAAACTGGCGGGTTTTCTGCTGATGTTACACATCCTTTCGAAGGCGACCCAAGGTATCGGCTTATACGGTTTTTGCAAGCTCACTTTCCAATGTTTGGAAATCCGGGCGGTTCAGTTTGACTTTCCAATGACTGGAAACTATAAAGACCCGCTTTTAGCGATACAGCACTAAAAACGGTCTGTTTGTGGAACGAGGTTAAACATGCTTTCAACAACGAAGAAAAGAAGTACGTGCAAGGTCCTTGAGATCCGTCGTTTAACGCCGGAAACCGCCGTGGTGCGTTTTGAGCGGGAAGGACTTGATTTTGAGCCGGGGCAGTATATCCGGGTCGGTCTGGAGGGGGATCCGGAGATTCGCGATTATTCGGTGTATTCCGGGAGCAACCACGCGGACTATCTTGAAGTTCTTGTGCGCCGGGTGGAAGACGGTCTGGTTTCCAAGCAGCTGTGTGATCTCGACGTCGGAGAGGCAGTGAGTGTCGGCGGTCCGTACGGCCATTTCAAGCTGCTGGATGAGGTGCGTGAAAAGCCGCTGTTGCTGATTTCCACGGGAACTGGAATTTCGCCGTTTCACAGTTTTGCTGAGTCATATACCGGACTGAATTATCGGCTCATCCACGGCACGGCCCGCGCGGATGAAGCCTATGAATCTGATTTTTACGGGGATCACTATTTTCATTGTGTATCGCGCGAAGAGGGCGGCGATTTTAAAGGGCGTGTGACGGATTATCTGCGGGATCTTGAAATCGACCCCGAAACGAATGCTTATCTGTGTGGTAACTGCGATATGATCTATGAGGCCTTCGATATGCTGCAGGATAAAGGTCTTCCCACTGCTCAGATTCACACCGAGGTCTATTTTTAATATAAAGACGGGGTATTCGGGGTGATCATTTCTATCCCGTAAAAGCGCTGTCAGAGAACTGTCATGAAATGTTGCGTTGTCACTTTAGGTTGTCAGATGAATCAGTCGGATTCCGAACGGATCCGCAGTGTCATTGAGAAATACGGTTATGAAATGACCGATTCCGAGGAGGCGGCGGATCTGATTGGTATTGTGGCGTGTTCGGTGCGGCAGAAAGCAATTGATAAGGTTTACAGTAAAATTGCAAAGTGGAACAGATGGAAGAATGAGCGTCCGCTGGTGACGTTTGTTTCCGGCTGTATTCTGCCGGCCGATGAAGTGAAATTCCTGAAATTGTTTGACCTGGTTTTCCGGATGAACGAACTCCCGGATCTGCCTAAAATGCTGCAGCAGTGCGGGGTGGCGACTGAGTTTTCAGTCCGGAATCCGGTTGCCGATATTGAGCGGCATGATGAGCGTACCGATTTCTGGCAGGTGGATCCGACCTACAGTTCGGACTTTGAAGCTTTTGTGCCGATCCAGAACGGGTGTGATAAGTTCTGTTCGTTCTGTGCGGTGCCCTATACCCGTGGCCGCGAGGTTTCCCGCCTGAGTGGTGATATTCTGCAGGAAGTGCAGAAGCTGATTGACCGAGATGTGAAGTCGATCACGCTGCTGGGGCAGAATGTGAACTCCTATGGATTGGATAAAAAAGGCGAAGAAATTTCATTTGCCGAACTGTTGCGCAAAATCGGTGAGCTGGGTAAGGCCAGCGGCAAGGGTTTATGGGTGTATTTTACCTCGCCGCATCCGCGGGATATGACGAGGGATGTGATTGAAGCGATTGCCGATTACGAGTGTCTCGCCAAGCAGATTCATCTGCCGGTGCAAAGCGGCGATGAAAAACTGCTGCGTAAAATGAACCGGAATCACAGTATCGAGGATTATCTTAAAATTGTGGACGACATCCGCGAGCTGCTGCCGACGGCTACGATCTTTACCGATATCATTGTCGGCTTTACCGGCGAGACCGATGAACAGCTGGAAAATACGGCGAAGCTGATGCTGGGTGTGAAGTTCAATATGGCCTATATCGCCAAGTATTCGCCGCGTGTCGGTGCGCGCTCTGCCCGTTGGGAGGATGACATTACACCGCAGCAGAAGAGCGAACGACTGGCGCGCCTGACGGAAGTGCTCAAGCGTACGTCGCTGGAACACAATGAATCGATGATCGGTAAAAAATATAAAGTGTTGGTTGAGCGGGTTGATCCGCGTAAGGAAGGGGCTGTGCAGGCCCGGACCGAAGGCAAGCTTCCTGTTCGTATTACCGATGCGCCGGAAGATCTGGTGGGCACGTTCCAAACGGTGGAAATCACCCGGGCTTCCGAGTTATCGCTGACCGGTCGGCTGGTTGCCTAATTCGCAGCGGAATCTTCGTCGATTCGACGCTGTTTTTTGCGATCTTTGGAGGCCTGTCGAAGTTTCTGGAAAAATTCCTGCATAACAAACCGGCATTCACCTTCAAGCAGGCCGGCTTCAACTTCAACCGCATGGTTTAGATCTGCTTCGTTGAGAATATTGAATTTCGATGTTGCGCCGCCGCGGACCGGATCGGTCATACCCCAGACCACTTTTTTCATGCGCGAAAGAACCAGAGCGCCGGCACACATGGGGCAGGGTTCTTTGGTGACATACATCACGGCATCGTTGAGTCGCCAATTGCCGACGGTTTGCGTGGCCTGGGTGATGGCGAGCACTTCGGCATGTGCGGTGGGGTCGTTGAGCGTTTCGGTCTGGTTGTGCGCTTTTCCAATTACTTCGCCGTTGAGCACAATTACGGCCCCGCAGGGCACTTCACCTTCTTCGGCTGCCAGCCGGGCTTCGCGCAGGGCCATGTGCATGTAGAATTCATCTTCTGAAAAATCGTCCATAAGGAATATTGCTTACTGTGTATTGCGGGCGGGGTAAAGTGAAAATCAGAGCGAGGGGATAATTACATTCAGCGCAGAGGGGAGCACTTGAATATGCACATCGCCCTCGGTCTGGTACAGTTCTCCGTCAATCTGAATGGGGGTATCGTTTTCCCGCCTGACCGTCATTGTTTTGAAGTTTCGGTTGGTTACGAGATGATGTTGGTGGAAGGTTTTTTCAATGAAACGGTGGACTTGCGCAAGAACCAGGGGCATGTCTTTGGTTTCAATGGCCACCAGTTCCAGGTTGCCGTCGTCTGCTTTGGCATCGGGGGCCACAATTACATCGCTGCCGAACTGGGTGAGATTGGCGATGGTGAAAATCAGCGGATGTTTAAGTTCCAGCTGCTCGGAATCGATTTCCACATGAAACGGCTGGGCTCGATATTCCAGCAGTTGCTGCGCTCCGGCGAGGACGTAGGGGACGATGCCGCGGAAAGGATATTTTTCGAAGGTTTCCACGAGCGCGGCGTCCCAGGCCATGGAGCAGGTGACAAAGAAGAGGCGGTCATTGACTTTGCCGACATCAATTTTTTCGGTATGTCCGTTGAGCAGGGCTTTGGTGGCGGGGCCCGGCTGAAGCGGAGTTTTGAAGTGCCGGGCGAATCCGTTGCCGCTGCCCGCGGGAAGTACGCCGAACCGGACATCGGTTCCGACCAGTTCAGAGCCGATGGTGTTGACCATGCCGTCGCCGCCTACAACCAGCACGGTATTTACCCCGCGTTCCACAGCACGGTGGACTTTTTCTATGCCGTCTTCGGCCGATTGGCTGAATTGGAAATAGACATCGTGCCACGGGTCATCCCACGTTTCCTGTACAGCTGTAATATAGCGGTGTGGGCCGCCTACGCCGGATTTTGGGTTTATGAGTACGAGAACCTGTTCCATTATTTCATCCGTTTTCCAGTCTTCGGAAAAGGGTGTAGCACAGAATGCCCCGCTTGTGAACCTCGGTGATAGATTATCATTACAGTATTTTTTTTGATTTGGAGTGTCCGGGTTTTATGGAAGAGGGCGTCTATTATTGTCTATGGGAGCTATGGATTTAAGAACGGTTAGATTAACGGTGGGGGCGGTGTTTTTACTCTTGCTGTCCTCGTGTACGAAAATCGGGAATTATGCCGAGAAGCGGGCAAATAAAGCGGCCTACAGCAATATTGCCGGAGCACAGCATTCCGCCTTTGGTGAGACCGATATTTTTTCCATTGGTGTAAAGGAAGAAGAGCTTCTGCAGCAACTGCTTGAAATCGACCGGAAGCAGGAAGAGGTGCAGCTGCTCAGTCTTGCCGATACGATTGCGCTGGCTATGGCCAACAGTCGATCCTACCAGTTTGAAAAGGAAAACCTCTTTATCCAGGCGCTGAACCTGACGGAAACGCAAAAGGACTTCAATTGGGATACCAGTGCTTCCAGTGCCGCGGCCAGCACTGGAATTTCGAAGCAGAACGGTAATGTTGAAACGTTCGGTGAACAGGGAGTGGATGGAAATCTGACCTTGGGGATTTCGCGCACGCTGGTTTCCGGGGCCAAGGTTTCGCTGGGATTCACCCATGCGTTTTTAAATGCATTTTCTTCTCCGGATACCTCCGGAGAGGGCAATGCTGTTTCCTTAAATATTGTTCAACCCCTTTTGAATGGGTTCGGGCCGTTGGTTGCGAAGGAAACGCTCCGGCAGGCGGAGCGGGACATGGTGTATGCTGTGCGGGAGTTCAAACGCTATCAGCAGGGTTTCGTGATCAATATAGCGGATCAGTATTATTCCGCTTTGCAGACCCGCGATCAGCTGATCAACCAGCGCAGGAACTATGAAAGTGCGGTTGCCAACCGCGAGCAGACGGAATCGATGGCGAAGGCCGGTCGTATTAAGGAGTTTGAGGCGGCACAGGCAAAGCAGAGCGAGCTGAATGCTGCGGACAGTCTGACTTTGGCCATTTCGAATTATCAGTCTGCTCTGGATGATTTCCGCTACACGCTCGGCATTCCCATTGATTTGAATGTGGAACCTGACTCCCGGGAGCTGAAACTGTTGGAAGAACGCGGCCTGGTTCAGTTTGATATCGATCAGCAAGCTGCCATGGACAGTGCTCTTTCCAATCGGCTGGATCTAATTACCCGCCGCGATGCGGTTGAAGACAATGAACGGTTGCTTGAAATTACCCGTCGCAACTTTCTGCCGGATTTAAATGCCAATTATAATGTAACGGCCGATCCGGAATTCGACAGCAGCGATCAGGTTGATCAGGATTTGACGGTTTCGCTGGATATTCCGTTTGACTGGACGGAAAAACGCAACGATTACCGAATTGCCCAGATTCGGCTGGACCGGGCGGTGAGGAGTCTGCAGGCGGAAGAGGATGATATCCGGCGCGATGTCCGGGAGCTGTGGCGTAAGCTGGAACGCAACCGATCCGTATATAAAAACCGCTTGCTGTCGGTGCGGCTGTCTGAACGGCGGGTGGAGAATACGGAGCTTCTGTTGCAACAGGGAAAGGTGCAGACGCGCGATCTGCTCGATGCGCAGGATGACCTGCTGAGTTCCCGTAACCAGGCAACCAGCGCGCTGGTGGATTACACCATTAACCGCCTGCGCTTCTGGGACGCCATTGAACGATTTGAAATTGACCCCAAGGGAATGTGGTATGAGCAATCCGAAGAAGAAATTACTGAGTAAACGTTCCGTATTGATCGGGCTCGCTGTGGCACTGGTTGCTGTTGCCGTTCTGCTGCTGAATCCGGGAAATGATACGAATAAAATCGATATGGATGAGGCCAACCTTTGCCAGGTTCAGCAGGGGGATCTGGTGGTAAGTATTTTGCAGTCGGGCGAACTGCGAGCAAAGAAGAGCCGGGATATTCAGAATCAGGCCTATCGCGATGCCAAGATTACCTCGATTGTGGATGACGGCGCTTTTGTGACCAATGGACAGCTGCTGTTTGAGTTGGAATCGGCTCAGCTTCAGGAGCGCTATCTTGATCAGCAGTCCGATGTTGCCGAAGCGGAAGCCAGTCTGAAGCTGGCCATAGAAAATCTGGCCATCGCGAAGCTTAAAAATGCAACCGATCTGGAAACCGCAAAAATGAAAGCGGAGCTGGCCCGGATGGACCTGCAGAAATATGTGGACGTGGAATATCAGCAGCAGGTGGATAAGGCACAGTCGGAGATTTATCTCGCCGAACAGGAGCTGAAAAAGGCCCGTAATGAACTGGCCGGAACGCAGGAGCTTTATGATAAAGGCTATTCCAACCGGACGGAGCTGGAGGCCGATCAGCTGGGTGTGGAGCGTAAAGAGGTTGAGGTGAAAAATAAAAAAGCCGACCTCGAAATCCTGAAAAACTACACGCATATCAAGCGGCAGATGGAACTGAAAAATGCGGTTTCAAATGCGGTGTCAGCGCTGGAACGCATGAAAAAATCCCAGTCAGCGGATATCCAGAGTAAAGAAGCCGGCATCGAGTCCAAAAAGACCCGACTGGAAATTGAACGCAATCAGCTCGCGACTAAAGAGACCGAATTTTCCAATACCAAGGTTTATGCCGATTTTGACGGTCAGGTTTTTTATCCCAAGGAACGACACCGCCCGAAAATTGAAAAAGGGGCCACTGTTCAGATGCGTCAGAAAATCCTCTCATATCCGGATCTTTCGGCTTGGAATCTGCAGGTGGGTATTCCGGAAGCGATGATTGATAAGGTGTCGGTTGGGCAGCATGCCGTCGCGACGCTGGATGCGTTGCCGGGGCTGATCCTTGAGGGCAATATTGAGAAGGTCAGTGCTGTTCCGGACTCCCAGAACTGGTTCAGTTCCGGTGTTAAGACGTATACGATTATGATCGATGTCACCTCCGAAACCAATACTCAGCTTAAGCCGGGAATGTCGGCTACCGTTGAAATCGTTACCGATGAGCTCAAAAACGTTCTTTATGTACCGATTCAGGCGGTGGTCTCGCGTGACGGAACCCATTATGTTTATGTGGTGAATCACGGGCGTAAAGAGCTGCGCGAAGTTGAAATCGGTAAATTCAACACGTATTCCATCGAGATTGTTTCCGGTCTGGAAGTTGGAGAAGAGCTTTTACTTTATGCAGAAGTTGAGCTCGAAGCCGATGCTCAGCTCAAGAAAAGTCCACTTGATGTTGAGGAAAAAGGCCGGGCGGAAAACTCGAAATCAGAGGCCCGGGATAAAGCATGAGCGAGGCGATCGTTGAACTTAAAAGCTCCGTTAAGGAATACGTTAACGGTTCGCTTCGGGTGACGGCTATGCGGGAGATTGATCTCCGTATTGACCGGGGAGAGTACGCCGTCATTATGGGGGCATCCGGTTCGGGAAAATCCACCTGTCTGAATATCCTGGGCTGTCTGGACCGTCTGACCTCTGGAACGTATCTGCTGGGCGGACAGGATGTGTCGGATCTGAATGATGACGAGCTTTCCGAAATCCGTTCTAAGCGGCTGGGCTTCATCTTTCAGTCCTATAATCTGATTCCACAGCTCAACGTGCTCGAAAATATTGAAGTTCCGCTGTTTTATCAGGGGGTTCCGGAAGCGCAGGCCCGTATGCAGGCGGAAAAGCTGGCGAAACGTATGGGGCTGGAAAAACGGCTCAAACATAAACCTATGGAACTGTCCGGCGGCCAGCAGCAGCGGGTGGCCATTGCGCGATCGCTGGTGTGTGATCCGATTCTCATGCTGGCCGATGAACCGACGGGTAATCTTGATTCCAGGACCGGTGAGGAGATTCTGGAACTGCTCGATGAGCTTCATGCCGAAGGGAAAAGTATTGTCATGGTTACGCACGATGATGAGATTGCGCATCGGGCCCAGCGCGTTGTCCGGTTCATGGATGGAAAAATTATTTCCAACGACTGGAATGGAGCCGCGAAAGTATGAATACCATGCGACCAGAGCGGATGGTGAAACTGGCGGTTAAAAACCTCAGCCAGTACAAGCTTCGCGCCGGGTTGACAATGCTGGGCATTATTTTCGGGGTCTGTTCGGTGGTCGCCATGCTCAGTGTGGGCGAAGGGGCAAACCAGGAGATTCAGGAAAAAATTCAGCGGATGGGCAGTCGTAATATCCTGATTAAAAGTGTCAAGGTGCCGAAAGAAGAGACCAACAGCGGAGGCTCGCGGAATTTCATTGCCTCGTATGGTCTGACCTATGACGACGCAGACGATCTTACCCGTTTTGTGCCGAATCTCGAGGCCTCCATTCCGATCAAACGTCTGCGCTACGATGTGCAGTTTAAGGAACGCAAACTGCAGACCGATGTGGTGGCCACGTTGCCGGCATTTATCCGGGTGCAGAATTACCGCATGGTTCGCGGGCGTTTTCTCAGTGCTGCGGATCAGTCTTTTGGAACTCCCGTCTGTGTGATTGGAACACGGTTGGCCCGCATGCTCTATGCCGGGTATGACCCTGTCGGGCAGACGCTCACGATTGATCGCGATGCCTATACGGTGGTCGGGATTGTCGGGGACATTGCACAGGGCGAAGTAGAGTTGTCGCAGAATGAGCTGTGGCTTGAGGGAGAAAATCAAAGTGTTTACATACCGCTCCGGACCTACCAGCAGAAGCGCGGTGATCTTTTTACTCAGTGGTCGGAAGGCGGCGGCACCTTCGAGAAAATTGAACTTTATGAGCTGATCCTCTCCATCGATGAGCAGGATCATGTTGTGCGGGCAGTGGATGCGGTGCGCCGTGTTCTGAAAAAGAATCATAAGAAAGAGGATTACAGTGTTGTGGTTCCGCTTGAGCTGATTCGTCAGGCCCGTGAAACACGGAAGCTGTTTAACATCGTGCTGGGGTCAATTGCAGCGATATCGCTGATTGTCGGCGGCATTGGCATCATGAATATCATGCTGGCAACCGTCAGTGAACGCACTCGCGAGATCGGCATTCGCCGTGCGCTGGGGGCCACGCGCACCGATATTGTTCTCCAGTTTCTGATGGAAACTCTAATTCTCTCAATTTCCGGTGGTGTGATTGGTCTTGTTTTCGGGGCAATTATTCCGTTACTCATCACCGCCGCAACCGATGTTAAAACTGTGCTGACATTCCCGGCCTTTGCTGTGGCCTTTTCGGTTTCGGTGGCGGTCTCGGTTGTGTTCGGTATTTACCCGGCACGGCGTGCTGCCATGATGGATCCAATTGAGGCGTTGCGGCACGAATAAATATCGGTGGTTTCAGACTCCGGAATCGGATTCAGAAGTTGTTGCCGATGGTTATGTAGAAGCGCGGACGGTTGAGGTCCAGGGCCTGGCCGATGCCGATCATTACACGCCCGATGAGGGTGTCGGCACCGAGGCCGGCCAGGGCGCCGAATTCAAGGTCCTTGATGTCGACGTCGCTTTTTTTCTTCCAGACCTTGCCGGTGTCGAAACGGGCCAGGGCAAATACGCCGTTACCGAAGGTGGGCGGCAGCCGGCCCAGCCGATAGCGGTAGGCCAAATTGAAAGAGCCGTAATAATTCCCGAAAAGCTGGTAGGGGGCATACCCTGCAAAGCTGTTCATGCCGCCAAGAAAAAATGACGCATAAAAGGGCAGTTCGGTGCCGAAGCTGCTGCCGCCGGAGAGCGTGGGGGTCAGGGTATGGCGGCCGATAGTCATCGGTACAAGGGCTTTGACTTCTACCCGGTCGAAACCATGCTCCGAGCCGATTTTTTTATCGGTAAAACATCCGTCAACGGAGACCTGAAAGCCTTTACTTGGGAAAAAGTTATCATCAAGCTGGTCGAGTATCAGGCGGGTGGTGACGCCCACAACCCGATCGTTCAGTTCCCCCAGGGAGACGCTGCCGCTTCGCCCTTCATCCCATACGTGACCGCCGAGCATGCCGACGCGAAATTCTCCAAATTCGAATGCGGAAATTCCTGCGTCCAGATTGCAGAGAATGTGCTGTTGTTCGACCTCCGCGTAGCTGTCGTCATTATTATAAAGATCAATATCCTGGTCCAGTGCAGTCACCGAAGGGGAAACGAAGAAACGCCCGGAATGCGTCACCGGTTGATACCATTCGGCGAAAAATCCACGCTGCTGTTCGCCTCCCTGAAGATCGACCCGGAGTTCGCCTCCGAGCGGGTTTAGATCACTATGTGTATAATTCAGAAGAAAGTTCCACAGCATCGAGGAATTGGAAGCCATCTCAAACTTTATACCGAAATGCAGGAATGCCGGACCCCAGTATTTTTCTTCGGTTTTATATACCAGAGCGTATTCTCCATTGTTGCGTTTCAGTTCATAAGTGACCGTTTGGAAATTACCCATCCCGTATATTCTGCGCAGATCATGGTTGACGGTTTCCAGATCCAGCGGCCCTTTTTTTGACCGGACCCTGTATTCAATCAGATCAGTCAGCCCGCTGTTGCCATCTTCCACCCGAATTTCATTGATGATGATTTTTTTATCGTACTTTGCGCGCTGCCTGGCCAGGAATTCGGCATATTCAGCAGGCGGAACACCCAGTGGTTTCAGCTCATCGAGTTTGTTTTCGGCGGCGATCTGGCCGGCCGGAATAATTTCAGCCGACCGCTGGAAATGGGAGGATGAGAAGTCGGAAAGATCGGGCTGGATTATGATATCAGCGGATTCGAGCTGCTTTTCCTGTCCCGGGCGCTGCATAATAGTATAAGTGCGGCCGATAACCTCAGGTACCGAATCAAAGTTGCTGACTTCGCTTTTGTGGGCCCCTGAAGCACCCACATCGACGGCAATGATAATGTCGGCTCCCATAGCTTTCACTACATCCACCGGCATATTGTTGAAAATGCCGCCGTCCACAAAAATTCGGTCGCCTATACGCACCGGCGTGAACACCCCCGGAACTGCCATGCTGGCCCGCATCGCCAGCGATAGATCCCCATCTTTCAGGATCACCGACTCACCTTTGCGCAGGTCTGTTGCGATGGCGCGATAGGGAATGTTCAGGTCATCAAAATCCGCGATACCGGTGCTGTTCAGCGAAAAGGTTTCCAGTACATTATTCAGCTTCTGTCCATAGGCCATACCGGGACGATATTGCAGTGCCCAGTGGTTGAATCCAAGTTCGGCTCCCATGTAGCGGTTGTCGTCCTGTTTGCGTCGGTAGACCAGGTATTGGTGCGGCGACTGATCTTTGAGCACATCCCACCAGTCGAGCTGCGTGAACGACTGTTCCATTTCGTCGGGGGTCATGCCGGAGGCATACATGCCCGCCACGATGGCCCCCATGCTTGTTCCGCCGATATAGTCGATGGGAATGTTGAGCTTTTCCAATTCTCTGATGACGCCGACATGTGCAAATCCCAACGCTCCGCCGCCGCCCAGTACAAGGCCGATTTTCGGTCGGTGGGTTTCGGTTCGGGCAACGGACGTGAGTGCCATACAGAAGGTCAGAATAAACAGCCGTTTTCTTAACATGAAAGTCTTTTACCAGACTGCTTTCTAAGGTATCGAGTTTTTTTGAATGCGAAAGCGGTCTGGTAACGCTACCTTTTATTTCATGTCAACATTACGCGAAATTGGTGAACATGCGGCTCTTCGTAAAATTCTTCCCCTGCTCGGAACCCATCCGGAACTTCGGATCGGGGCTGGCGATGATTGCGCCGTGTGCCGGTTGCCGGGCACCGGAGCGGATCAGGTGTTCACTACCGATCCCGTGATAGAAAATATACATTTCCAATCGTTGGAAAATCCCATGCGTATTGGTCATAAAGCCGTTGGTCGGGTACTCAGCGATATCGCGGCCATGGGCGCGCGGCCCCAGTGGATTTTGGTGAATGTGGTGGCCCCGCCGGAGCTGGAAATCCATGATCTGGAAAAAATGTATAAGGGCATGATGGATCTTTGTAACCGTTTCGGCGCTTCGGTCATTGGCGGAGATCTGGCACGCGGTCCCGCTCTGGAGCTCCACATTTTCGGGACCGGCCTGCTGCCGGAAAAATCGGCGCTGTTGCGTTCCGGGGCAAATGAAGGGGATTCAATTTTGGTTACAGGGCCGCTCGGATGCAGTTTTGAATCCGGAAAGCATCTCGATTTTATTCCGCGTGTGGATGAGGGGTGCTTTCTGCGGGAAAGCGGTTTGGTGAATGCACTGATGGATATCAGCGACGGGCTGGCAACGGACCTGCGGCATATTCTCCAGCAGAGCGGCGTTGGTGCAGTATTGGACGGCCAGGCTGTTCCAAAGGCAGGAACGCTGAAGCAGGCGTTGTTTGACGGCGAAGACTTTGAGCTCCTGCTTACCGCGCCCGATCCGGAAGAGCTCCGTTTCCAATGGCAGGAAAAATTCGGCACGGTACTTCCGGTGATTGGAAGAGTTACAGCGGAAACAGGTATACTGCGGCTGGATGGGCAGGTGCTGGAGGCCAAAGCCTTTGAACATTTTTCACCGGAATAGGGCGGGAATCGCCCTCCTTTTTCCAATGGTTGGAAACTTGTATTCCCCGGGGTTTCATGGATACTTAGCGGCTCATTTTTTTAAGAGAATTTCGAACATACGGAGCAGCAATGGCAGACAACAGATCGTTTGAATCGACACTTCACGATATCGTCTACAGTATCGACACGGGCACCGGACTGAAAATCATCCGTGTCGGACTCTATATTCTCCTGTTGCTTGTGATCGTTATGGTATTCACAGCCACACAGTTCCGCGGGCTTAAATCGGCCGAAGCTATGGATTTGTGTCAGCTCGGCCGGAATATTTCGTTCGATAACGGTTTGATTACAAAAAATGTGCGCCCGCTGAGCATGCATGTGATGGAGGGGCGTACACCGGATGAAAACCCTCAGATTGGGTTGCATCCGGATCTTTACAATGCCCCGGCCTATCCGGCGCTACTTTCGTTGGGGTTCGGGTTCTTTGAGTTGATCGGTGTTGATCCGTTTGAGGTACCCGAGGGAAGCCATGCGGCGCTGCTCCCGGCGGAGCAGTGGGTGGTGCTTCCAGTCAATCATCTGTTTGCCATCCTGACCGGCATGCTCGTGTTTTTGCTGGGAAAACGACTGTTTTCGCGCGAGATCGGTTTCCTGGGCATGACGATCTATTATTTAAGTAATCTGGTATGGATCGATTCCATTTCCGGACTGAATATTTCGATGGCCGTATTTTTTTCCGTATTATCATTTCATCAAATGATCGTCTCGATGCTGAATAAGCGCGACGGCGATGGCAAACTGTTATGGATTCTCCCGTTTCTGATTTCGATTATCTCGGCGGTGATTGCGTTTTACACCCGTTTTATCACGGCTGCCATTGTGCCGGGCATCTGTCTGTTTGCCTGGCTGATGGCCGGGCGTTTTCGCGGCGGCACGCGCTTCGTGTTTATCTTTGCGGTTTTATATTTTTTGCTGATCACACCGTGGTTCGTACGGAATTACCGGATTAGCGGGAATCCCGTGGGGATGGCGATGTATTCTATGCTGAACGAATCGCCACGATTCCCTGATAATTCAGTAGAACGCGATTACCATCCTGAAATTTCCGGCGGGCAGATCGTAGACTCTATGAAGAAAAAATGGGTGCTCAACTATTCCGGCGAATATGCAGGGGTTATTTCCGGTATGGGCGGCGGCATTCTTATGTCGCTCTTTCTGGTTACGTTCTTCTATCACTTTGTCCGTCCTCAGGTGAATTATCTCCGGTGGGGGCTGGGGGTATCATTGCTGCTCATGGTGATCATCGCTGGCTTTTTCTCAGAGTCGTCCATTCGCATGCTACATCTGTTTTGGCCGTTTGCCATCCTCTACGGCTTGGCTTTTTTCTATATTCTGATCGATCGGCTCGACCTCGGAGTGCGGCTTTACAATCTGGCGCTTAAATGCCTGATTGTCTTTCTGGCTTTTATCCCGTTCGGACTTACCTTGATGCCGCCCCATGAGGTTCATCCGTATCCGCCGTATAACACCTACATCATTTCCCGCGTCGCCGGTATGCTCAATGAACGCGAAGTGCTTTGCACCGATATGCCATGGGCGACCGCGTGGTACGGTGATCGCGTTTCGGTTCTTCTCCCGCAGGACCTGGATCAGTTCTACGAAATAAACGATTATAAACAGTATATTTCAGGCATGTATTTCACGACCATCACCAAGAACAAGCCGTTTGTGAAAGAGTTACTGGATGGTCCGGAAAAAAGCTGGCTTCCCGTGATGAGTGGCCGCACTCCCCCCGACTTCCCGCTTAAACAGGGGGTTTCGTTGCACCGACAGGACCAGATTTTCCTGTCCGACCGCGACCGCTGGTCCACCCGGGCCGCCGAAGCTGCTGAGTAATTCAAGGAGGTAGCATGCGTATCGTTTTCATGGGTTCAGCCGCATTGGCGGTTCCTTCGCTTAAAGCCATTCTCCACTCCGGGCAGGATGATGTGGTGGGGGTGGTTTCCCAGCCGGACCGGCCTGCCGGGCGTAAGCGTATTCTCACACCATGTCCGCTTAAAGCCTATGCCGATGAGCAGGGCCTGAATATCCTGACGCCGGAAAAAATTGGGGATCCCGATGCGGTACAGACCTTGGAACAGTTGAAGCCCGATCTGCTGGTGGTGGTCGCCTACGGTCAATATATTCCGCAGCGTGTAATCCGGTTGGCCACACATGAGGCCATCAATGTGCATCCGTCTCTGTTACCGAAGTACCGCGGCTCCGCACCGATTCAATGGGCCATTCTGAATGGAGACCAGGAAACCGGAGTCAGCATAATTTATCTGGCTGAAAAAATGGATGCCGGCGATATTTTGCGACAGGAGACTTATCCTTTGGACGGGAACGAAACCTCAGGAATCCTTCATGACAAGTTGGCTGTTGTCGGCGCGAACCTCTTAATCAAAGCCATCGACGATATTCGTCAGGGATCGGTCAGCCGGGTCATTCAGAATGAATCGGAAATGGTTGAGGTGCGAAAACTCACGAAAGACGATGGCCGAATCGACTGGTCTTTATCGGCGGATCAAATACGAAACCGTATCCGTGCTTTTGATCCCTGGCCCGGCAGCTTCTGCAGGATGCCCGGAGGTGACCTGCTCAAGATATGGAGTGCGGATGTGGAAGAGGGGCGCGGGGAGAAACCCGGAACCCTGCTTGATGAACAGCTGCTGGTACAAGCCGGCGACGGGGCCCTGCGACTCAGGGAAGTTCAGCCTCCCGGAAAAAAACGTATGCCGGCGAAATCCTTTTTAAACGGTTTTACCCTCGTGAAGGGTGAAATTCTGGATTGATCCCACCCTTCTGGAAATACAATCGAAAATTCATACATTGCAATGTGTGAAACGGACAATGCGGTTCAGTATAGAGGTTTTCTTTTTTTCATACATTGCAATGTGTGAAAATATGGGCAAAAAAATACCTGAAAATCTCATCTTTCAAGAGATTTTCAGGAATTTTCAAAGCAAGGCCGATTTTTTTTCAACCTTGAAATGGATCTAAGCGGTTAAGGCTTATTTCTTTTTATGACGATCTGCGCGTCTGCGTTTGCGACGTTTGTGATTCGACATTTTTTTCTTACGCCATTTTTTGATGGTACCCATGATTTCTCCTGATTCGTTCTCAAAAGGGCAAGTAAAGTACTTACGCCACAACTTTATTCAAGCTAATTTCGATAATTCCTTCGGCTCCGCTGTTTTTGAGCTCCGGAATAATTTCGCGGACAACGGATTCGTCGACGACCGTTTCGATGGCATACCAGCCGTTATCGGTCAGTTTGTTGACGGTAGGGGAGTGGAGTGCCGGAAGCAGGCCCTTAACTGCTTCGAGATTTTTTTCTTCTACATTAAGTTTCAGCAGTACCTTATCTGCGGCATCGAGAGCGGCCTTGAGCAGGAGTGCAATTTTTTCAAGTTTCTGCTTTTTCCATTCATCGGCCCAGGCATCTTTGGAACAGAAGAATTTAGTGTAGGACTCCATCAGTGTGTCGATAATCTTGAGGTTATTTGCCCGCAGAGAAGATCCGGTTTCGGTGATATCGACAATGGCATCCACAAAATCCGGAACTTTGACTTCGGTTGCTCCCCAGGAGAATTCAACTTCAGCTTTAACTCCGTTTTCTTTGAGGTAACGCTCAACAATGCCGACCCCTTCGGTGGCGATTTTTTTGCCTTCGAGGTCTTTTACGGTTTTGATATCCGAATTATTCGGCACGGCCAGAACCCATCGAACGGGGCGTTTGCTTTGCTTGGAGTAGACCAAGCTGCAAAGGTCGACCACGTCGGAGCCATTGGCAGCAATCCAGTCCAGGCCGGTAATACCGGCATCGAGCATGCCGTGTTCAACATAGCGGCTCATTTCCTGCGAACGCAGGATGCGGATTTCAATTTCTTCGTCGTCAATCGACGGGAAATAAGAACGCGATCCGCCCTTAATCGTGAATCCGGCTTTTTTGAAAAGCGCATACGTCGATTCCTGCAAGCTGCCTTTGGGCAGTCCGATTACCAGTTTTTTCATAAATCCTTTTCCTTTGTTGGTTTGGGAAAGCGGGGAATATAGAGGAACAAATCCGGGCGTCCAATACCTGATTGCGAAAAATTTCCAGTGATTGGAAGAGGAGTGAAACCCCTTGAGGTCCTCCTGTAAAACCGGTATTTCTAGAATTCACATGCGCACTCTTGGCCTAATGGATAAGGCAACTGGCTTCGAACCAGTCGATTGGGGGTTCGACTCCCTCAGAGTGCGCCATTCTTTTTTGTGCGGCAAGGTCATCGCTGATTGCCGTTGGAAAAATAGGAGCTGGTTCCTTTAGCGTTCATCGTTTCACCGAGGCGTTTGATGGCATGCACATAGGCGGCGGTGCGCATATCGGTTTTGATATCGTGATGCAGGTCATAGATGTATTCGAATTCGCGGGCCATGATGGCTTGGAGTTTGCGATGTACCTCCTGCAGTTCCCAGTAGCTTCCGGACCGGTTCTGAAGCCATTCAAAATAGCTGACGGTTACTCCGCCAGCATTGGCCAGAATGTCGGGTACCACTTCGATGTTCCGGCTGTTCAGGATGGCATCGGCTTCGGAAGTGATCGGGCCGTTGGCAACCTCGACGATATATCGGGCTCGAATATTCTGGGCATTGCGGGATGTGATCTGGTTTTCAAGTGCGGCCGGGATAAGAATGTCTACATCCAGTTCAAGGAGTTCCTCATTGGTCAACTGATCGGCTGCGGTTGAAGTGCAGAGCGCTTTATCGCAATAAACGGTTTGTACATGACGGGTTTTTTCCTTGATGCGGATCAGACTGGGAATATCGAAGCCGTCGGGGTGGTAGACGGCCCCCTGGGAATCGCTGACGGCCACGATGCGGTATCCGTCTTTGTGAAGTAACCGGGCCACATGCTGTCCCGCATTGCCGAAGCCCTGAATGGCTATGCGCGTGGATGAGGGGGACTGGTCATGTTTTCGGGCGAGTTCTCTGATGCAGTAATAGGCGCCGCGGCCGGTGGCATCGGCCCGTCCGACACTTCCGCCCATGCTGACGGGTTTGCCGGTAATGACTGCCGGAACGTGCTGGCGGCGGATGGTGGAATATTCATCCATCATCCAGCCCATAATCCGTTCATTGGTATACATATCCGGCGCAGGAATATCGACGTCGGGGCCGATGAAGTCGGCGACCTGCCGGATGAATCCGCGACTGAGTCGTTCAAGCTCCATGGGGCTCAGCGATTTGGCATCGACCGAAATCCCGCCTTTGGCTCCTCCGAACGGCACGCCGACAACTGCGCATTTAAAGGTCATCCAGAAAGCGAGGGATTTGACTTCGTCGAGTGTAACGGAGGGATGATAACGTAAGCCGCCTTTGGTGGGGCCGCGGGTGTTGTCGTGCCGGACGCGGTAGCCCCTGTAGAACGTCAGAGATCCGTCATCACGCCGTACCGGGACTGAAACCTCGAGGCAGGATTTAGGGGTTCCGACACGCAACGCAATCTCGTCGTCGAGGTCGGTATACGGCATCGCGGTATTCAGCCGCTGCATGGCATCATCAAAAAGGCTTCTGCTCATGATTATCCTCCAGGAAATAAAGAAAGTTTAAATCTTCATCGTTGTGTCGTCAACGCTTGATCCATGTGGTGCCTCGCTTATAATGAATTCCATGTCCAACGGTAGCATATCCGGAGTCTGGAAATGGGGAACGTTTGATGTCTGTCATGTTGCCAGAAAACTGCCGCGCGGTTTTTCCATTGAGCCGGTGGAGGAGGCTGTGCTGACCGGGCAGATGCTGGACACCTTCAATGAAGTGATGCGGGAAAGCGGCTGCGTACTGTTGCAGACCGAAAAAAAACTGGTCCTCATCCATCTGCAGACCGGGAAAATTGATGAACAGACATTTTCCGGAAGCTGGAAGTTTGCGGATGAATTGAATGCCGGAGCTGTTCAATTTCAATGTCTGGAAAAATCCGAGCTCCGGGCTTTTATACCGTTGGGGGAGCTGACTGTTCAGTGGCGGCACTGGAGGGGGTGTGATGAGCTGCAGAAAACGGTGATGCGTTTAGTGAGTGTTGAATTCCTCTGCGGTGAAAAGCGGAGGGTCTGGCTGAGCGGTGAGGCATTGCGCGGTTATGAATCCGAAACGGCGAGGATTTTACGGGCATTGGAAAAGGCGGGGTTTGAAGCGGGCGATATGGAAAAAATTCCAATGTCTGGAAGCGGTCGGTCGGCCCATACCCCCAAGTCGATTGTGGCTATTGAGGCGGATTGGCCGATTTTTGAAACGGCGAATCAGATTGTACTAAGGGGGCTGGATATTGCCCGGCGGAATGAAGCCGGTGCGGCGGATGATGTTGATACTGAATTTCTGCACGACTACCGGGTGAGCCTGCGCCGTGTCCGTTCATTACTTAGTCTTTTTAAAGGGGTGTATGACGATGGATTTTCGGAGGAAATGAAGTCTGAACTGAGGAATGTGATGAAGCGAACAAACCGGCTGCGCGACCTGGATGTATATCTGCTGGGCCGGAAAAAATATTATGCACGGGTTCCAGAGTCGGTGCATGCGGGACTCGATATTATGTTCGGGATGATTGAGGCAGAGCGGTTGAGCGAACAGGAAAAAGTCGCCGCGTTTTTCCGGTCCTCGGAATACGATCGGCGGATGGAGCACGTTCGGGCGAAGTTCCGGTGGTTCGAAAACCGGGGCCGAGGTTCCCGGGCGGCTATGCCGACGCTGAAGTTTGCGAGGCGGGTAAGCCGAAAACGGTATGAGCGGATTGTTGAAATTGCGCCGGTGATTTCAGAAAATGCGCCTGATGTTGCGGTCCATGAACTTCGGATTCAGTGTAAAAAGTTCCGTTATCTGCTGGAGTTTTTCGCGCCGCTTTTTCCGGCGGAAGAAAATAAGGTGCGGATCAAATCGCTGAAGAGATTGCAGGATGTGCTCGGGCGGTTTAATGATTATTCAGTGCAACGCGAGGCGCTGTCGGTTTTGGTGAAAACGCATCCGGTTCGAGGGAAAAAAGGGCTGATGCTGGCGGAGAGTGCGGGCGCGCTGGAGGCAACGTTGTTTCAACTGCAGTTGCAGGTCCGGCAGGATGTGGAAAAGGGGCTGGAAGAATTCGTGAAACCGGAGCCGGCCCGGGTATTCGAAGCATTATTTTCAAAAGGATATACGGAATGAAGATTGTGGCATGTTACAGCAATAAGGGCGGCGTGGGAAAAACGGCGGCGGCCGTGAACTTGGCCTATGCTGCCGCTCTGAGTGGAAAGCGGGTGCTGCTGTGTGATCTGGATCCGCAGGGGGCGTCGGGGTTTTATTTCCGGGTGAAGCCGTCAAAACAACTGAGGGAAAAGCGGTTTTTTGAAGATGTGAAGCGGTTTACTAAAGCAATCCGGGCAAGTGATTTTGATCACTTGGATCTGCTGCCGGCAAATCCGGATTTTCGGGATTTTGATATCTTTCTCTCGCGGATGAAGCATAGCCGTTCCCGGCTGAAAAAGGCGCTGAAGGCGGCGGACAATGAATATGATCTTTTGCTGCTGGACTGTCCGCCGAATATCTCACGCCTGTCGGAAAATGTTTTCAAGGCGTCGGACCGGATTATTGTTCCGGTTATTCCGACCACTCTTTCGGAACGGGCGCTGGAGCAGCTTTATTCATTTTTTGATGAAGAAGGCTTGCGGAAGAAAAAAATCGTTCCGGTGTTTTCGATGGTGCAGAAGCGGAAGAAGCTGCATGCGGAGTCGATGGAACGTATGCGCAAAACGTATAAGCGGTTTCTGCAGCATACGATTCCTTTTTCGAGCGATATTGAAAAGATGGGTGTACACCGTGCTCCGGCGCTTTCGTATGCGGGGAAACGTTCGGCGGCTTGGGCCTATGAAGAGGTCTGGGAAGAAATTGAGTGTCTGATTTAGGATGAAATAATGCAGAAACAGTATGGTGCTATTCCCTTTTTGTATGAGAAAGGTCAGCTCAAAGTGGTGATGATTACCAGTGCCCGCGGGTACTGGATTTTTCCGAAGGGCCGGTTCGAGGACAAGCTCGGTAAGTCTGGAACAGCTGCGCTGGAGGCGTTAGAGGAGGCGGGAATTGAAGGGCGCGTGGATAAAAAACACGTTTACCGGACCAAAGTGCTGATTAAGAGTGGAGAGCTGGTCCGGCTCTCTTTGTTTGCGCTGAAAGTGAACATCATACACGACGAATGGGATGAGAATGATCGCCGTAAACGCCGTATCGTTTCGATTCGGGAGGCCAAAACGCTGATAACCTCAGAGGGTTTGCGGGATTGTCTGGAACAGTTTGAGGCGGAATTTGGTGGGTGACTGGTCTTAATCCTGCTTCTAATGGTGGTTTTCTAAAGGTGAGGTGTTTATGAAAGTTCTGAGAATGATTTTAATGCTGGTTGTCGCCGCAGGTGCTGCCGTCGGAGAGGAAAATGTGATTGAGCTGACGGCATCGAAAGATGTGTTTTTTCGCAGTAATCACCGGACCAAGAACAACGGAGCCTCGAAGGCCCTGTTGTTGGCAGGGATGCCGGGAGTTACCACGCTGGTGGGGTTTGATCTGAGCGGCGTGACAAACGAAATTGAATCCGCGGAATTTTATTTCCAAATTCTAGAGGACTCCGATACGCCGCTTTCGCTGACAATTGCCACGATGGCGCTGGGTGAAAGCAATGGGCTCTGGGTTGAGGGGGGTGGAGATCTGGGGTTGCAGGGACGTAATGCAAAAGTCGGGGAATCGACTTTTCAGTGGCGGAGTTTCCGGGATGAAGACTGGGTGGATGCAAACGGACGTTCCGTTAAAAACCTGTTGGATTCCAGACTTTGGAATGAAGTTAAGCAGATTTCGGATGTAGAATGGGAGGCGGAGCGCCGGGTCGGCATTACGGTTGATCGCGCCCAGCTCGAAGAAGTCCGGAATATGGAAGTGCCGGTGATAACCTTCGGTCTTTGGGGAACCAAGGGGAATGGGGTTTATAAAATCGGTTCCAAAGAGTCGGATCAGCCAGCCCGGTTAATGTTGAAGGTTATTCCATCGGAAGCGTTCTGAATAAAAAGGATTAATCTTTATTGGCATTGTAATTGCTATATATCTCCTGTCATTAACGGGAGAAGCAAGATGATAAACAATGCTGAAGCTATGGGAGTGGTGGAAAGCGGTTCTGATGAACGCGAATTCCATGAAATGCTGGACCGTCAGATTCTCGAATACCGCAGGGTCGTCGGGTATCACCGTCTGGAAATGTCGATTGAAGAGGGCCGGGTGATTAACTGGCCCGAAGCGGAGCGTGAAGTTTCGGCTGCTATTCGCAGGAAATCGGGCCATCAGGCTGCAGCATAATTCCGGCACTGAAATTCCTGCACCAGAAAAACACCGAGCCGGCTTCCGCCGGTTAGGGTGAGCAGGAATCAGCGCCGATAATTCAGCGTCTTCTGGAGATAAACGCCCTCTCTGAGTGCCGGAAAGATTTGTTATCAACGCCGTCTTCGGCGCTTATTTTTCTGGCGAGGCTGTCCGGTCCGTAAATCCGGTTCAATTTTCGGTCGGCGTTCACGGCGTCGGGGTCCGGCCGTCTGATCGGCCAGTACAAAGTCGATGAATCCGCGGGCAGTATCGACTTTTGCCAGCATAACTTCAACTTCCTGCCCAATCGTAAAGACAACTTTCCCGTTTTTAGTTTGCGCCTGAGTCATCTCGTCGTTGGCTTCCAGCCAGTCGGAAGTGACGGAGGCAAAGGTGATCATGCCGCGTTGCAGTGAATCGGGGAGCTCGACAATCATGCCCTTGCCTTTAATCGCCACGATATAGCCTTTGAAGGTTTGGGCCTGTGATGAATTCATCAGTTCGTTGTAATACTCGATGCGTTTTTTTTCGGTACTTTTCTTCTCCAGCTCATCGGCCTTTTTTTCGGTTTCGGTGCAGTGCTGTGCAATTTCAGCAATCTGTTCTCCAGAGATGGGGTACTGTTTTCCCTGTTCCACGGCATTCAGGAGGCGGTGCACCAGCAAATCCGCATAGCGGCGAATCGGGGAAGTGAAGTGGGTGTAATCCTCGAACGCCAGGCCGAAATGGCCGATCTGCGTATTTGAATATTCGGCACGTTTGAAGTTGCGCAGAATCGCCAGATTGGCGGTATATTCCACAGGCGTTCCGATTGCCATTTTTACGGCTTCGTTGATTTCGGTGCGGGTCTGCGGCAGCATCGGTATGCCCAGTGCCTGCAATTCCATCCCCATGGCGGCCCATTGTTCTTCGTCAGGTTCTTCGTGCACGCGGTAGATTGCCGGAAGTTCGGCATTGATCAGTGTTTCGGCCACGGCCCGGTTGGCCAGGAGCATGCAGTCTTCGACTAAGCCATAGGCTTGTCTGGATTCTGAGCGGGGCATCATTTTTTCCACTTTACCCTGTGCGTTGAGTTTGATCTCAATTTCGGGGGTATTGATTTCAATGGAGCCGCTGGCGATACGGCGGGCGCGGACCTTCTGCACCAGCGGCCACAGATTTTCGAGGCGCTGGATAATCTGTTCAGGAATACCGTGGTCCGTTTTGCCGTCGATAAATTTCTGCACCTGCGTATAGGTCATCCGGCATTTGGAATGAATGACGGAGGGATAGGTTTTATAATCGAGCATCTCGGCATCGTCGCTCAGATGAATTTCAGCCGTATGGGAAAGATGATCATTTTCGGGGTTGAGGCTGCATATTTTGGTCGTCAGTTCTTTGGGCAGCATCATGACGGCGCGGTCGACCAGATAAATGGAGTTTCCGCGGTGATACGCTTCTGCATCAATTTTTGATCCTGGAGTGACATAGGTGGAAACATCAGCAATATGTACGCCGAGAATCCAGCCGCCGTCAGGGTGGGGCTCCAGCGAAATCGCATCGTCATAATCTTTCGCGGTTTCGGGATCGATGGTGAATGTGACGGCATGGCGCAGGTCGGTACGCCTTTCCATTTTTTCGGGGGTTATTTCGCCGGAAAGGCGGTTGGCTTCATCGATGACCTCCTGAGGGAAATCTTCGCGGATTCCGGCTTCGCGCAGCAGGCTGTCGATATCAACGCCGGGATCTCCCATATTTCCGAGATCTTCGATAATTTCACCGTTCAACGGATGATAGGGGTCGCTCCAGTTGTGAAGTTTTACCAGGACCTTATGATTTTCCGGAATATGCTGTGTGTCTTCAATCCGGACATCGTGCCGGAACCCCTGGGCATCGGGAATGACATAGGAATAGTAGGGCGTGTGTTTCAGCAGACCGACGGTGGTGGTGGAGTGGCGTTTGATCACAGATGTCACGCGGCCTTCGGCCCGGAGGTCGGTCTGGCCGCGCCGCTCGCGTTGCCGGGCGGCATATTCAGAGTGAAAGACTTCGATCGCCACTTTGTCATCCGGCAGTGCGACACCCTGATTCCGATCGGAAATATAAATCTCGGATTCATTTTCGTCGTCCGGAATAAAAATTGCGCCGCCTTTGGGCATCATCTTAATGGTGCCGATAATCTCATTTCTGGTGTCTGGAAGTCCCCAGCGGTTTTTCCGGAGTTTGATAATTTTCCCCTCATCGGCGAGGCGGTAGAGATCGTGCCGGAAGTCGGCGCGCTGCCCCTTTGAAACGGCCTGAAGTGCCCGTGCCAGTTCGTGCTGCTTCATAGGTCGGTAACCGGGGGCGGCCATAAATTGAAGGATTTGGGTATCGAAGCTCATGGAGGGTTCCTTTATTGTGTCACGGAATTTGCTTATAGGTTTGCATGAAAGTAATTTTTGTAAGTAGTGAAATTGTACCATTCGCATCGACGGGGGGTCTAGGAGATGTTTTGGCGGCTTTACCCCGGGCTCTGATGGAGCAGGGGGTGGAAGTGATACGTTTTCTTCCGCTGTACCAGTCCATTGATCGCGAAAAATTTGGCATTGGACCTTGCGATTTTGATATTCATATTCCGCTGGGCAGCAGTTGGTTTCAGGGTACGGTCTGGAAAAATGAGTGGCAGGGGGTGACGACATTTTTCATCCAAAGCAATGCCTTTTTTGAACGTCCAGGTATTTACGGTGCCCCGAATCACGGTTACGGCGATAATTTTGAGCGTTTTCTTTTTTTTCAGAAAGCAGTGGTGAGGCTGATCGATGAATGGGAACTGAAGCCGGATATCGTGCACTGCAACGATTGGCAGGCCGGGCTGGTTCCGATGCTGCTGTATCACGGAATCGATGGGAATTTCCGTAATGGACGGGAAAAAACGCTGATGACGATTCATAATCTGGCGCATCAGGGCTGGGCACCGGCAGAAAAGTTTTATATGACGCAGTTGCCGGACAGCTGCTATACGATGGAGACGCTGGAGTTTTACGGCGAAATTAATTCGCTCAAGGGTGGGCTTGTTGGTGCCAGTGCGATTAACGCCGTCAGCCCGACCTATGCCAAGGAAGTGAAAACCGCGGAATTCGGCTGTAAACTTAACGGGGTGCTCTATCACCGGCAGGATGTGTTGCACGGTATTCTGAACGGCATCGATTATGAGCGCTGGAATCCGGAAACCGATACACATATTCCGGCGAACTATTCAGCAAAGGATCTGTCCGGAAAGGCGGAGTGTAAAGCCGCTCTTCAGAAAGTTTGCGGCTTCCGTGTAAACCCCGATGTTCCGCTGCTCGGAATGATTTCCCGTATGGTTCCGCAGAAGGGAATTGATCTGCTTTTTGATTCCATCAAACCGATTGTGGAAAGCGGCGCACAGCTGGTGATTCTCGGGACCGGTGATGAGCATTATGAAAGCGCCTGCCGGAACTGGGCCGATCGCTGGCCCGAAAATGTGTGTGCGTGGATTGAATTTTCAAATACTAAAGCGCACCGGATAGAAGCCGGTGCTGACCTGTTCCTGATGCCTTCCGAATTTGAACCATGTGGACAGAACCAGCTCTATTCCATGCGGTACGGAACCATTCCGGTGGTCCGGTCGGTCGGAGGATTGGAAGATTCCGTGACCGATTATTCCGATAAAGGTGGAACTGGTTTCAAGTTCAGTGAATTTTCAGCGGAGGCCTTTTTCCAGTGTTTGGAACGCGCGCTGAAGATTTATAAGAATCCCAACCGCTGGAAAACGCTGATGAAGCGCGCCATGCGGCAGGATTTTTCTGTTACGCATATGGCCAACGATTACATTGCACTCTACAGAAAGATCATTGGAAACTGATTGGAATGGCCGGTAAAAGGCACAAAAAGTATGGGTATGCAGACCGATTCCGTTTTTGTGTTTCTTCTGTCTTTTCAGGGCTTAAAATCCTCCCTTGGAGAAAGAAAGAGGCACCGCACCTGAAGTCCGGTCGCTGGGGGGAGAAGGTTGCGGTCAAATTCCTGCGTTCCAAACATTGGAAAATTATCGGAGAACGGGTTCGTTCGGGAAAACACGATGAGCTCGATATTGTGGCCGACGACGGGAACGCTCTGGTTTTTGTCGAAGTCAAAACGCGTAAAAATGAAGATTTCGGCCGTCCGTTTTCTGCAGTTAACAACGCGAAGCGAAAACGTCTGTCCCGTGCTGCGGTGAACTACCTGAAAAAGAAAAACGCCAAACCCGATTATATCCGGTTTGACGTTATTGAGGTGATCGGCGAGCCCGGAGGTGATCCTGAAATTCGGCATATTGAAAATGCCTTTTCGCTGGACCCGGCCTATTCCCTTTGGTGGTAGAGTTTAGTGCTGGTGTTTTTCACCGAAGTAGGTGTGTTCCAGCTTGTGAATGGCTTCACTCAGTTTTTTCGCGTTCGCCACATCGGTGGTCTGTTTGCATTTCATGGAATAGACAATGATCTGATGCAGGGTTTTCAGATTGTCTTCGTAATGGTCCATGCCTTCTTTGATGCGCTGGGCGAGGAAGTAGTCTGAAACAAGTTCGATGATTTCTTCAGCATGCTTTTCTTTGTTCATGATCCAGCGGGTGGTCTGATTTGCGTTCTGACCGGCTTCAATCTGCTGCATGGCTTTGGTGATGGTGGTGACGTGTTCGTACATCATTTTTACGCGCATTTCGTCATCATATATGCCGCAGGGCACTTGGCAGTGGGCCTGAACCGATGCGGTGGCTATGGCGCCGAACAAGACCATAATAGTCATATATTTGGCTGTTTTTTTCATGGGGTTTACTCCTTCGTTTGGGGTTATCGTTAGAGGGTATTGAAGATGCGGTCGCCGGCATCGCCCAGACCGGGCAGAATATAGGCATTTTCGTTCAGACCTTCATCAATGGCACAGGAGAAGATGGAGACATCCGGATGTGCCTTCTGAACCTTTTCGATACCTTCCGGAGAGGCTATGGTGCAGAGCATGGACACATTTTCCGCGCCCCAGTCCTTTACCATATTCACCGCTTCAACGGCTGAGCCTCCTGTGGCCAGCATCGGGTCGAGTACAAAGGCGATTTCCGGAGGATGCTCCGAAAACTTCTGGTAATATTCAACGGGTTTGAGGGTGGATTCATCGCGGTAAAAACCCAGATGCCAGACTTCGGCCTGGGGGATCAGTTCCTGAACCGCTTCGCACATTCCGAGGCCGGCGCGCAGAATCGGGACGAGACCGATGCGAGTTGTGATATGTTTGCACATCGTGTTGCAGAGCGGGGTTTCAATATTCACCTCTTCAACGGGGAGTGTGGCGGTAGCCTCGTAGGCCAGCAGCAACGTAAGCCGACGGATCTGATCCCTGAAAATGTAAGTTGGGGTGTTTTTATCCCGCAACATAGCCATATGGTGTTTCACCAGCGGGTGCTTCAATTCAACAACTCTGCTCATTTTTCTATCCAATCTGGTTGGGCCGGAAATCGGATTCTCGAACGTCTAAAATCGCCGGAATGGTAACATACCGAATTTTATCACGGCGATGTCAGACTTTGAGATTCAGATTTTTGACCGTTTCTTATTTCGCGTATTCAACGCAACGTGTTTCGCGGATCACCGTCACACGAACTGTGCCGGGAATCTTAACTTCCTTACCGATCTGTTTGGCAATATTTTTCGCAAGCAATGAGGCCCCATGGTCGTTGAATTTTTCGGGTTCAACCATAATACGGATTTCCCGCCCGGCCTGAACCGCATAACTGCTTTTCACACCGGCATACTGATTGCAAATCTGCTCAATTTTTTCCAGCCGTTCAATATAGATGTCGGTGGTTTCCATGCGGGCGCCGGGGCGGGCGGCGGTGAGTGCGTCGGCGGCATCGCAAAGCACGCCGTAAATACTGTGCACATCAAGACCTTCGTGTTGTGACCCGACGGCTTCCCAGACCAGTTGCTCCTCGCCGTATTTTCGGAGAATTTTTGCTCCGATCTCGGCGTGACCGCCCTCCATTTCGTGATCCAGTGCTTTGCCGATATCGTGAAAGATGCCGCAGCGTTTTGCAGTTTTCGGATCGAGCCCGAGGTCGGCAGCCATCATTGCAATCAAGTGGGCCGCCTCGACGGAATGGTCGAGAACATTCTGATTATAGCTGGTCCGGAATTTCAATTTACCGAGAATATGAACCAGCTCCGGAGCAACCCCGGTAATGCCCAGTCCGAACAAGGCCTCTTCCCCGGCGCGGCGGATCGTGTCGTCGATTTCCTCTTTGACTTTGGTCACGGTTTCTTCAATTCGCGCCGGGTGAATTCGGCCGTCCTCGATCAGTCGTTCCAGAGCTACGCGTGCAATTTCACGTCGAATCGGGTCGTAACACGAGAGCACAACCACTTCCGGGGTTTCATCGATGAGGACATTCACCCCGGTTTCGGCTTCGAACGATTTTATATTCCGGCCCTCTTTACCGATGATCCGTCCTTTCACATCGTCACTTTCCAGATTAACCTGACTGGTGGTGACATCATTGACCGTCTCGGCGGAATAGCGCTGAATGGCAGTCACCACGATCTCGCGGGCCCGTTTACGGGCTTCTTCTTTGGCCTCTTTCTGCGAGCGCCGAATCAGACTGTCAGTTTCAGCCTTCAGCTCTTCCTTCATGCGGTCCATGATGATTTTCCGGGCCTCTTCTCGGGACAGGCTGGCAGCATCTTCAATCCGCAGGGTTTCTTCGTGTATCAAACGGTTGAGTTCGGTTTCTTTCGCTCTCAGCACATCCTTCTGTTCGCTGATTTCTGTCATCCGCCCGGTAAGCTGAAGCTCTTTATTATTGAGCATTTCCAGTTTGCTGGTCAGGTTTTTCTCGCGATTGACGACTCTTTTTTCCAGATCAAGGATGTCGGTTCGCTGTTTGGAAAGCTCCCGCTCGGAATTTTCGCGTGCGCGAAGGATGGCATCTTTTGCCTGCACCTTTGCTTCGCGGCGCACCACTTCGGCTTCTTTCTGGGCTTCATCCAGAATCGCCTTGGCCTGTTTGCTCGCGGCAATGGCATTGGTTTTCGTGATATAGGCATGAAAAAAGAATCCGAGCACCAGGAATCCGACGCCCAGGATAAATTCAAAACCTGTGTAACTTGCAAATTCCACGGTAACCTCCGTTTCATGATAGATCGCACTCCATGGAAAGCCCGATGCAATCAACGGCACCATACGGGCAGCACGATCCCCTTGTGTTTATAGGTTCACAAAGAGTAACCCGAGAGGAAGGATTTTGTCTAACGTTCCTTTGGAACTTTCCTGCATTTTGTTTCTGATACGATGTGGTCTACGGGCCGGTCGTGCAGGTCCACCGGAACGGTTTCCACATATTGGAAATCAAAACATATGCCGGTTGTAATTCCCGGAAAACCGGACAGCATCCGGTCATAATACCCGCCGCCGCGGCCCAGTCGGTTTCCGGAGGGGTCGAACGCAACGCCGGGGACGGCGATCAGGTCAATGTCCGAAAGCGGCAGTAAACACGGAGAAACAGGTTCCTGAATGCCGTAATTTCCGATTTCGAATGCCGTGGATGCCGTAATTTCCGCCATTTCATAAATCCGGGTTTCCGGGTTGAAAACCGGGATGGCTGTCCGTTTTCCGAGCGACCAGCAGATCTCAAATAAAAGTTCCAGATTCACTTCGCCGCCGATGGCCTTATACAGCGCGACTGTTTCCGACGATTGGAACTCTTCCAATGATTGGAGATTTTCGACTATCCGAGTGCTGGTTTTTTCCAGCCATTGGGGATCCAGCACGGTACGTTTGGTTGCGATGGTTTTTCGGATTTTTTGTTTGGTCAGGGTCATATTCAAAATAAACCTTTTCGGAGCATTAAGAGCGAGCCGTTTTTGCAAGGAGCGGATCCGCGGGTTCTGGGTTTGGCGACGGATATTTTCAGGCGATTCGAGGTCGATGAACTTGGCTGGAAATTTTTCCGGAGCGGGCCAGGATTCTGCCGTTCCGGTGGAGCGGCGTTGGAGCCGGAATGAGGTTGGGGACCTCGGCTACAGCGTTATGTAGGGCGGGGGCCGTGATCCCGTCTTTCGGTGGAAGGGGTTTTCTTCCGCTGACTGTTCCAATATTCAATGCGTTTGCGAATGATGTCTTCATAGCCCTGATTGGTAGGGGCATAATAAATTTTGTCGGTGGGAACATATTCCTGATCCACAAAATGGCCTTCGCCAGCATGGGCATATTGGTATTTCCGGTCGCCCTTATCGGGCTTCGGTCCGCTCTGCAGGTGTTTGGGAACGGGGAGAGTTCGGCCGTTTTCCACATCGTCGAGTGCAGCGTTTACTGCAACATAGGCGGCATTGCTTTTTGGCGCGCAGGCGAGGTAGGTGGTGCATTGGGCGAGGGTGATGCGAGCTTCGGGCATACCGATAAATTCCACGGCCTGCATGCAGGAAACGGCGAGGGTGATGCCGCGCGGGTCGGCATTGCCGATATCCTCGGAGGCCAGAATCATCAAACGCCGGGCGATGAAACGCGGGTCTTCGCCGGCATAGAGCATTTTGGCCAGCCAGTAGACCGCCGCGTTGGGATCGGATCCGCGTACGCTTTTGATAAAGGCGGAAATTGTGTCGTAGTGTTCATCCTCGTCGTGGTCGTAGTTGACCGCTTTTTTCTGAACGGATTCTTCAATTTCATATTTGGTCAGGTGCACGATTCCGTCATCACCCGGCGGGGTGGTGAGCGCGGCGATTTCGAGGGCATTCAAAGAGCGTCGTGCATCGCCCTCGCAGACGGAGGCCAGATGTTGCAACGCCTCATTGTCGGCTGTTACAAGATTGTTTAATCCCTGCGGAGCTTTAAGCGCGCGGGTTAAAACTTTAATAATGGATTCTTCGGAAAGCGGCTGGAGCTGGAAAATCTGTGAGCGGGAGTTGAGCGGAGTGTTGATGAAGAAAAATGGATTGTGCGTGGTGGCACCGATTATAATGATGTCGCCGTTTTCCACATAGGGCAGGAGAACATCCTGCTGCGATTTGTTGAAGCGGTGAATTTCATCGATGAACAGAATGGTGTCCTGCCCCTTCATTTTTTTCCAATGACTGGACGCCTCCAGAATTTTCCGGAGAATGGACACATTGGCCAGTACGCCGCTGGTTCGCTCAAACCGTCGATCGGTGGTTTTGGCAATAACTTCCGCGAGCGTCGTTTTTCCACATCCGGGGGGGCCATAGAGAATGATCGAACTGATTCGATCGGCTTCGATGGCGCGGCGCAGCAACTTGTCATCGGCCAGAATATGTTCCTGTCCGACCATATCCTCGAGGTTCTTCGGGCGCATGCGTGCGGCCAGCGGTGCAGTGCCTGCTCCGGCTTTCGGCTTCGGTTTTTCGGATGGATGGCTGAAAAGATCCATAAGGGGAAGATAACGGATGCGGGATTAAGGTTGCAAGAGGAGGAGTATCCCGAATCAGAAGAAAATATGAAGCAAGGAAAAGGAACCCCGCGTTGGCCGTCTACTAGGCGAACCTCTATCACCGTGGTAATAGATGTGGGCGCGAATCAATCCGGATTCCAGAACCACCACTTATTCAGCGGCATGTAGGCACCGGGCCGAAAGTTAAGCTCCCTTTAGTGTATCATTGGGTAAGAGGAGTTACCTATTACTCGTACCACGTAGGGCGTTCATTCCTTTCCTTAACTTCTGGAATTACCCTAGCATTCAGGGATTGCCGGCTCCATGAAAAAATCGGATTTACCTCCATTAATTCCTAGATGAAAATTGCTAATTCAAACGTGTTCAGATACTTTATGATTATGGAATTCATTAAAAAAATCCTGCTGGAAAAGGAGCATCCGGGCGTTCAGTTTCTCAAATATGCATTTTGCGGCGGTTTGGCATTCGCAACGGATATTACGATTTTCTATCTGACGGCTCTGTTTGTTTTTCCGGCTTTGACTCCGGATGATTTTTTTGCGCAGCTGCTCGGGCTCGAGATTGAACCGATTTCAGAGTCACTGCGGCTGAAGCATTTCTGGCTGTGCAAGGCTTCCGGATTTATGGGGGGGAATATTGTGGCTTACGTCACGAACGTGCTTTTTGTATTCAAGGGCGGAAAGCACAAGGTGCTGCACGAGATCGCTCTGTTTCTGGGGGTTTCGTTTGCTGCGTTTTTACTCAGTACCTGGTCCGGCGATGCTCTGATCCGGTTTTTCGGAGTTCAGACTACGGTATCCAACCTGACCGCGATCGTTTTTGCCACGCTGTTCAATTATACCGGCCGGAAGTTTTTTATTTTTCACGGCTGATTTTTTCCAATGCCTGGAAAATGTGTTCGGCACATTTGGTTTTACTGATTGTTCCCCAGGGTTCGAAGGCGTCGTTTTTTGCGGATAGAAAACTGAAAGAGCCGGACTCCGCACCGAGTGTGGCCGGGGTGTTTAAAACGATACCGTCGAGATTTTTGGATTTCAGTTTCCGTCGGGCGTTTTTTTCTCCCTCAGCGGTCTGAAGTGCAAACCCGAGGGCGATCTGGTTTTCAGTTTTTGAAGCGCAGAGGGTTTTTGCAATATCCGGTGTGGCCTTCAGGCGAAGAATGAGCTCTTCCTCCGATTTGGCCATTTTTTCGGTTTGTTTTTCTTGCGGGGTATAGTCGGCCACCGCAGCGGCAAAAATAATTACATCTGCAGCGTGGAAATGGCTCTGTGCGGCAACGAGCATTTCTTCGGCTTCCGTCACCCGAACAACCTGTCCCGCACTTCCAAGGTCTGGAAGATGGGTCGGAGCAACCGGACCGGAAATGAAAATAATTTGATCGTTGTGACGCAGGGCCTCTTCCGCGATGGCCTTGCCCATGAGTCCGCTGCTGGCATTGCCGATAAAACGAACGGGGTCGATATATTCGTGGGTAGGTCCGGAGAGAACAAGCAGGGTCCGGTTCATCAGAAGACCGAATTAAGCACAATCTGCGTAATAACGGTCTGGGCGGACAGGCGGCCGTATCCGGAGGTTCCGCAGGCCATACGGCCTTTTTCAGGCCCGACCTGATGCCAGCCGTAGTGCAGCAGTTTTTTCACGTTATCCTGCACCACGGGATTTCCCCACATCTGAAAATTCATGGCCGGACAGAAAATACGTTTGCAGTCGGATTTCAGTGAGAGGGCGCTACACGAAACAAGATCATCGCCCAGACCGTGTGCGATCTTTGAAATAGTATTGGCTGTCGCCGGGATAACAAGAAAAGCGTCTGCTTCTGTTGCTGGATAGAGGTGTGGATAGATGATGTCCATACCGCCGGAGTTGCTTTCCGGGAACATGGATGTCAGTACCTTTTCCTGGGTCAGGGCGGCAAAGGTTGCCGGCCCCACGAATTTGGTGGCGGATTCGGTCATGACCACCCGGACGTCGCAGCCGGCTTTCACCAGCTGACTTACGACGTCGGCTGCCTTGTATGCAGCGACACCTCCGGAAACTCCAACGAGAACTTTCGGTTTCATAGAATCGCTTTACTCCAATTATCGGTTATTCATCAATGGTTATCCGGTGTGGATAACCATTAAATTTTCAGGAAATAACCACTTTTAAACTTCCATAATATCTTTTTCTTTTGCCGCGAGCATCTCATCCATCTTTTTGATGTGCTCGTTGGTGGATTTCTGGATCTGTTCCAGAGCGGCGTCGCGGTCATCTTCAGTGATGTCGCCGTTTTTCTGCAGGTTCTTAATCTGATCATTTGCATCGCGACGGATGTTGCGGACGGATACGCGCTGTTCTTCCGTGGTGCGGCCGGCCATTTTGGCCATATCCTTACGGCGCTCTTCGGAGAGTTCCGGAATCGGCACGCGGATCAGGCGTCCGTCGTTCATCGGGGTAATACCGATGTTTGCAGCAACAATGGCTTTTTCGATGAGGCCGAGCGATGAGGGATCGAACGGATTGATCACAATAAGACGCGGCTCCGGAGTGGAGATGTTGGCCAGATCGCGCAGTCGGGTTGGGGTTCCATAGTAGTCCACGGTGATCGTGTCGACCAGGGCCGGATTAGCTTTTCCGGTGCGCAGGCCGCTGAGTTCCTGTTGCAGAAACTGCAGCGTTTTATCCATCTTGTCTTCGGCTTCCAAAAGTATTTCGTCGGTCATTGTTTTTCCTCAATTATGCGTGTGTTACCCGTGTTCCGGACTCTACGCCGGTCAGGACATCTACCATCCCGTTTTCCTTGAAAAAGTCAAACACGACGATGGGAATGTCATTTTCCATGCAGAGCGAGAAGGCGGCGGCATCCATGACTTTCAGTTGTTTGTTGAGAGCATCCTGATAGGTGATGGTTTCAAATTTCGTGGCATTCGGATCCTTGACCGGATCAGCGGTATAGATGCCGTCGACTTTGGTGGCTTTCATCAGGACATCCGCGTTGATCTCTGAGGCGCGCAGTGCGGCTGCGGAATCGGTGGTGAAGTAGGGATTACCCGTACCGGCACCGAAAATGACGACGCGGCCTTTTTCCAGATGGCGCACCGCTTTGCGGCGGATAAACGGTTCGGCGATGGCTCGCATCGTGATGGCTGTCATGACGCGGGTGTCAATGCCTTCATTTTCGAGGGCATTTTGAATGGCGAGAGAGTTGATGACTGTCGCCAGCATGCCCATGTAGTCGCCGGTGGTTCGGTTCGTGCCGGACTGAGAACCGGCCAGGCCGCGGAAGATGTTACCTCCTCCGACCACGACGGCAATTTCGGCGCCCATTTCGAGCATGGTTTTAAACTGGGCGGCCAGCATGGCCATGATTTCCGGGTCGTGGTTGAGGGCTTTTTCTCTGTTCTGGAGCGCTTCACCACTGATTTTGAGGAGGATGCGTTTATACTTCATAAATTCCTTTCATGTAACAACGCCTTAAGGTTAGAACATTGTACACCGTAGTGTAAATTTCCAATGTCTGGAAACTGCACCCGGGAATTGAAAATGAAACAATTTCGCGTTTTACTGGCTATTCTGATTGCAGTCACCGCTTTGGTGGCAGTTCTGTTTGTGTGGGTGCAGCCCACTGCTCCGAAACTGCCTCAGGTCCGCGCACTGTGGGTGACCCGGTTCGATTATTCCAATCCCGAGGATGTCCGAAACATTATCCGGAATGTCGGGGAGGCCGGGTTTACGGATGTTTTTTTTCAGGTGCGCGGGAATGGTACGGCATTTTATAACAGTTCACTTGAGCCATGGGCATACGAACTTTCCGGCCATCGGATTGCGGACCTTGGAAAAGATCCGGGGTGGGACCCGCTGCAGCTGGCGGTTGATTCGGCCCGGCCGCTCGGGCTTCGGGTTCATGCCTATATGAATGTGCTGCCGGGCTGGAAGGGCCGTGCCGAGCCGCCGGAATCGGCGGGGCAGCTCTGGACAGCGCATCCCGACTGGTTCATGGTTGATTCGTTCGGAGATAAGATGCTGCCGACATCCGGTTGGTATGCTTTTGTTAATCCGGTGGTGCCTGAGGTTCGTCAGCATCTTAAAGGGATTGTAAAAGAGCTCTGCGCGTACGATGTTGCGGGCATTCACCTCGACTATATCCGCTATCCGCACGATTATCATCTGGTGGCAAAACAGAACTATCCTGATGCAACCGATCAGGAGTTGAGACGTCGTGCTGATTTTTCCTATGATTCGGTTTCTCAGTCCGCGTTGTATGAAAAATACGGGTGGGATGTGACGAAAAAACAGATTGAAGATTTCCGACGGGATTCTGTGACCAAAGTTGTTCGGGATCTTGCTTATGAGATGCAGGTGGAACGTCCGGGATCATGTATTCTTTCTGCCAGTGTGATGGGGAATCCGGTCGAGGGACGGTCGCATGCCTATCAGGATTCAGGGCATTGGGTTCGTGCAGGGCTTATTGATTGGGCTGTTCAAATGAACTATGCCACCCGTTCTTTTGACCGCTACATAAGCAGCATGAAGAAGGCTGCAGGGCGGAAGGGGTTTCGTAATTCGGTGGTTGTCGGGGTCTATCTTAAGCATGATGAAGAACGCATTCTTCGGCAGATTGAAGCGGTGAAAAAATCGAAAAGCAGGGGGCTGGCGCTGTTTTCCTACACCTTTCTTTTCGGGGAAAATCATCAGATAACAGAAAAAGGCCGGAGTGTTCTTAAGGCAATCCGGCCATGAGCGTATTCTGAATTCAGGCTTATTCGGGAATGGTGATATCCTGAAGAGATTCGGTTGGCTTCAGTTTTACAGATTCCTTCTTCGGTTCGCCCTCGGTTTTATTCGCTTCGCGATTCTTTGCGGCCAGTTTGCGGGCTTTTTCCACTGCAGCCTCTGCTTCGTCGGAGAGTCCCGCATGTCTGCAGGCGGATGCATAAGTAGCCCAGGCGAGCAGACTTTCGGGCATCTGATGCGTGGCCTTTCGCAGTGAAGCTACCGAATCGCTGAATTGTTTTAGCATCAGCTGGCTGCTTCCGAGACCGATCCATGCAGCCGGAGCTGCCGCATTTCCACGGAGGATGAGCGAGAATATGGATTTTGCTTCGACGGGCCGATTGAAGGCGAGATAGATCTTGCCGGCCCCGATCAGCTCGGCAGGATTTCCGCCTTTGCTGTTGCGCGCGGCATAGGCTTTACGCGCGGCCTCCAGTTTGGCCAGGCCGCTTTGCTGTAAAGCGGTGTTGTTGAGCAGGCTTTGGAATTCGGTTTTGTTCTGGAGTACTACAGCGGTGGTTCCATCGAAGTAGGCGAGCTTCCAGATCGGATTGCTCAGGAGTGTGGCCACTCCTTGGGCCGAGGCCGGGGTGAGCGTGTTGATAATATAGGCTTCAGGGCGGTATTTATCCTGAATAGTGTTATAGGCTTCGCGGTCGCCGAGCAGAGTCTTGTTCAGGGTTTTCAGGAGTTCTTTGTCATACGTTCCGGAGCGGTAATCAATAAAACATTTTCGCCCATATTTGAAGGCAAGGTATCCGCCGTCAGCCGCCAGATTGATGGCGGTTTCGGGAAAGGCCGGATCGTTAAACAGTGGTTCGAGATCGTTCGGGAACAGGTTTTCCTGCACTCCGAGACCGAAGGTGGATGCACTGCCGGTTTTGACATAGGCCTTGTTCTGAATAATCGGAACAATGGAGAGCAGGATCAATACAGCGAGAATCGCTCCCGTCAGCGGAGCCATTACTTTTGCATTATCACCGAGAATGGATTTGAAAGAGTGGTTGAGGTATTCACTGATTGAGGTGAGGCTCAGCACAATGAATGGGAAAGCCATGGCCGCGAACAGCATTGCGGTCGCCGGTGAGGTCCAAACCAAAAACGCACTGTAGATCGCCAGTGTGGTCAGTACAAGAGGTAGCCGTTTTTTGAGGGTAATCAGGCCGGCGGCTCCGAGGATCATGGTGAAAAAGATCAGCGGTTTAACTTCCGGAATCTGATAGTATTCAATGAAAAGCGAGGACCAGTATGCAGGCGCTGGAGATTTGATGTTGGTAATCATCTGAGCGTGCATATTCAGAAAATAGGGGTTCGCAACCGTGCATATCAGCAGTACCGCAGTCAGAATACCGAACAGACCGGACTGATTTTCCTGCTTCTTTTTCCGCGCACCGGGTGCCTTTGCGGCTTGAGCGGCCTGTGCCGCGGTAAGCGCGACAATGATTGGGCCGTAAATGAAGGAACTGTGCATATTGGTCCAGAGAATCTGGAGAGGAATCAGGCTGCCGAAGAGTACCGCCGGAGAGCGGCGGGTATTCAAAATAAACAGAAAGAGAGCAATAAAGAGCATCATCACTGTGCGGGGGCCGACATCCACCGTCTGGAAGATCAGGTGTCCGCAAATGAGAAGGGCAAACCCCTGAGCCATTCCGCCGCCCCACTTTTTTGATACTTGAATGAGCAGGTAGAAGGCGGCAACAAGACCTATTACGTTAAGGATGATGACCAGTGATGCGCCGCCGAGGTTCCATACGATGTAGAGCAGCTTATCGTAGAGCCAGCTGGTATTGACAAAGGCGTCTCCTTCAATAAAGGAGATCGGGCCGTTATTCTGGCCCAGCGCTAGATGCGTCCAGAGTTCCGGAGTGCTTATGGTGCGCAGGCCGATGACGGCAATGAACACCAGTCCCAAAACCATATAAAGGACGGATACACCGAACGACTTCTTACTCATGACTATACTCCCGTGTTAACGTAAAACAGGCTAATGCGAACCGGATTATGAATGCAAGTTGCTAATTCTTTGAAATCAGAACAGGTCCAGCTGCGAAATATTCGCTTTAAGTTTATGGGGACGTTTCCTGGCCAGTTTCGGCTGACCTGTATCTCCGAGTTCTCCCTCTTCGAGATTGGTCAGTATATCGTTGGCTCTTTCGATGACTGCATTCGGCAGGCCGGCCAGCCGGGCCACCTGAATGCCGTAACTCTTGTCTGCCGCACCGGGTACAATTTTGCGCAGGAAAGTAATTGAATCCCCTTTCTCTTTCACCAGCACGCTGAAATTCTGCACATTCTGAAGGGTCAGGGCGAGATCGGTAAGTTCATGATAATGCGTGGCAAAAAGTGTCTTGGCCTTCATGTCTTCATTTTTGCAGAGAAACTCGGCCACGGACCACGCGATACTGATCCCGTCGAACGTTGAGGTGCCGCGTCCGATTTCATCCAGCACAATGAGGCTTTTCGGTGTGGCGTTGTTCAGAATGTTGGCGGTCTCCTGCATTTCCACCATGAAGGTGGAGCGTCCACGGGCCAGATCGTCGCTTGCTCCCACCCGGGTGAAGACGCGATCCACGATTCCGATTTCGGCCTTCGCCGCCGGGACAAAACCGCCCATGTGGGCCATAATGGTAATCAGAGCGACCTGCCGGATATAGGTTGACTTACCGGCCATATTCGGACCGGTGATTATAATCAGCTGGTGGGTCTCGCGATCCAGCCGGGTATCGTTTGGAACAAAACGTTCGGCATCGGGCATCTGTTCAACCACGGCGTGCCGCCCGTCTTTAATATCAAGCCGTCCATCGTCGTTCATCAGTGGCCGGGTGTAATTGTTGGCCAATGCCCGGTCTGCAAAGGTCGCGAGTACGTCTACCTGACCGATGGCCAGTGCATTTTTCTGAATGGTTTCCAGATGGTCAACCACCCGGCGGCGGACTTCATTGAAAATTTCCTGTTCAAGGGCGACGGAACGTTCCTGCGCACCGAAGATTTTGTTTTCGTATTCTTTCAGCTCGGGAGTGATATAACGCTCGGCATTGACCAGAGTCTGTTTCCGGATGTAATCCTCCGGCACCAGCGCAACATTGGCTTTGCTGACTTCAATATAGTATCCGAACACTTTGTTATGCCGGACCTTCAGGTTTTTAATGCCGGTGCGCTCCATTTCCGATGCCTGGAAATCGGCCAGCCATTTTCGGCCCTGTGTAGCGGCGTCGCGCAGTTCATCCAGTTCGGGATGGTAGCCTTCACGAATCACGCCTCCGTCTTTCAGGTTGATCGGCGGTTCGTCGACAATGGCCGATTCAATCAGCGCCACAATCTCAGGCAGCGAGGTAATCTGCTCTCCGAGGATTTCGAGCATCGTTCCTTTGTTGATGAGCAGCGACTTCATCAGCGGCATTTGCTGCAATGAAACCCCCATAGCACGCACATCGCGCGGATTTCCGGTGGTGGAACCGATGCGGGAAATCAGGCGTTCAATGTCTTTAATATCGCCGAGTATGTCACGCAGTGAACGAAGATAAGTCTGGTTGTTGGTCATCAGTTCGACCGCATCGTGTCGGGCATTGATCTGTTCAAGATTGTTCAGAGGCCGTAGGACCCACTCGCGTAACAGGCGGCCGCCCATGGCGGTGCAGGTGGAATCGAGCACGTTGAGCAGTGTGGCTTTATAGGCCTGCCGGTTGGAGTTGATCGGAACAACCAGTTCGAGATTGCTGGCGGTGGTTTCGTCGAGCAGCATGTAGTCGGCCGGATTTTTCACGCGGATGGTGCGGACATGATCGAGGTTTCGGCGGAGCTCGGTTTTGCAGTAATACAGTACGGCACCGGCCGCACCGAGGGCCGCACTCATGGCGGAACATCCGAAGCCTTCCAGTGAATGGACATTAAAATGGCGCAACAGAAAATCATTAGCGGAGGCTGTCTCGAACGTCCAGTCCTCGCAGGCGGTTAAGAGGGTATTCGTGGCTTCGAGCGTCAGCTCGGAAAACTCCGGAGTATCCATCTGTTCTTCGGCCACAATGCATTCAGCCGGGGCATAACGGGAGAGATTGGATTGCACACTCAGCACATCTTCCGGCTCTTCGATCCAGAATTCGCCGGTGGAGAGGTCCAGCATAGCCATTCCGTAGCGGTTTTTCTCTTTATAGAGCCCCGCCAGAAAATTGTTCTGATTTCCCTCCAGCGTCACTTCATCGAGAATGGTGCCTGGTGTAATGATGCGGGTCACGTCGCGCTTTACCACCCCTTTGGCTGTGGCGGGATCTTCGATCTGTTCACATATGGCGACCTTTACGCCGGCTTTCACCAGCCGTTCGAGATAACCGCCGGCTGAATGGTAGGGCACCCCGCACATGGGTGTATTGTGCCGTTTGGTCAGGGTGATGCCGAGAATGTCTGAGGCGGTTTTGGCATCATCGAAAAACATTTCATAGAAATCGCCCAGACGGAAAAATAGGATGGTATCTTCCGGCAGCTCACGCCGGATGGTCCGGTATTGCTGCATCATCGGTGTTTCTTTTTTATCCGCCATTCGTTCTCCCATAAAAAAATCAAAACGCACAGTGTAGCCTGAGCGTTGTATGAATCAATCCATAAAGCCGGTTGATCAATGGGAACCCGCCCATAATCAAGCGCGATGCGGATCGGCCGGAGCGTAAACAAAACATTAACATTCATTGCGCTTGGCCGGAACACGTTCTACCCTAAACTGCTCAAGAGGACATTATATGGCAGAAAAATCAGACCATTCCATAACCTATCAACTCAAAGCGGTAATCGATATCGGTTCCACCTCTATCCGGATGGTGGTGGCTCAGGTTTTCGGGAACGGAACCTTCCAGACATTGGATACGCTCAATCAGAGTGTCTCCATTGGCAGTGATACGTTTACCCGTGGCCGCATTTCGCGATCAACAATCGGTGATGCCGTCAAGGTGCTGCGCAATTTTTCGAGTGTATTGAACGAATATAATATTGATCCGAAAAAGGATGTTTATGCGGTGGCAACCAGTGCTGTGCGCGAGGCCCGGAACCGTGATGAATTTATTGATCGGGTGTCCATGGCGACGGATATTGAGGTTCAGGCCATTGATGGCACAGAAGTCAATCGCCTGACCTTTCTGGCCATCCAGCCGACGTTGAAAAAATATTCCGGTCTCCGGAAAAACAGGTTGTTGGTGGCAGAAGTCGGCGGTGGCAGTACCGAACTGCTGGGGTTGGATCAGGGGCGGGTTTCTTTTGCCCATATTTACCGCATGGGGGCCTATCGCCTGCGCGAGGCGATGGACGGTCAGGAAGGTTCCGTTGCACGGAAACGCGACGTGCTGCAGATGGAAATCGATTCCGGTATCCGCCAGTGTCGCGATGCGGTGCCGCGCGACGGACAACCGCTTTCACTTCTTCTGATGGGGGGCGAGGCCCGTTTTACCGCGCAGACGGTTGATGCGGACTGGGATGAACAGTCGGTTATTGATATCAGACTGAACGAATTGGAAAAGCTGGCCGAAAAAATCTTGTCCATGGATGTGGAGAAGGTGGTCCGCAAATACCACATGACCATTGAAGAGGCGCAGACGCTTGCGCCTGCGCTCTTAACTTATGTGAAACTGGCGCAGGCATTCGGGGTGAAAAAAGTATCCGTCTGCGGCGCCTCCTTGCGGGATGGGCTGCTGACGGAAGCGGCGAGCGGGGGAGCCTGGAGTGAGGACTTTGTGGAACAGGTGCTGCACTCTGTGCACGAAGTCGGCCGGCGCTATCAGCTGGATCAGAATCATGCCGATTGCGTAACAGAGATTTCGCGTGCGATTTTCCGGGCGCTGAAGCGTGAGCATAAGTTGAGTTTCCGCTATGAAGTCATTTTGACGGTGGCCGCTCAACTTCACGACGTAGGTATGTTTATCGGCAGCAGCAGTCATCATAAACACAGTCAGTACATTATTGAAAACAGCGATCTGTTCGGGCTCGGCGAAGAAGATATCAAACTGGTGGCGCTGGTGGCGCGGTATCATCGTCGGGCCAATCCCCGGCCGGGGCATCCGGGCTATGGAACACTTACACGTGAAAACCGGCTGGCGGTGAATAAACTGGCGGCCATTCTTCGAGCCGCCGATGCCTTTGACCGTTCGCACACGCAGGCCATCCGCGATGTGAAAATTAGTGTTCACGAAGAGGAAGTGGTGGTTGAGACCACCCGGTCCGGTGATTTTACGGCGGAGAAACGGGCGCTTGCGGGTAAGGCAAAACTGTTTGAACAGGTCTATGGTCGCACCATGGTTTTAAGGTCTAGAAGAAGACGGGGATAAGTGCTTGGTGCGGAAACGGGTATGCAGACCGCTTAAACTGCGGACATTTTAAAAAAAACAGGCAGATACAGAATGGCGAAAACTACACCGAAATCTAACTATTTCAACCGGGAACTGAGCTGGCTCGAGTTCAACCAGCGGGTGCTCGAACAGGCGAAAGATCCGCGTAATCCGATGCTGGAGCGGTTGAAGTTCCTGGCCATCACGGCCTCCAACCTGGATGAGTTTTTCATGGTCCGTGTCGGCGGGCTGGCCATGGCCCGTAAAGCGGGACTGCGTAAAAAAGATCCGGCAGGTATGACGCCGCTGGCGCAGTTGAAGGAAATCTATCCGCGCTCGCAGAAAATGATGAAGGAATTGCACAGCTGTTTTAACGATGTGGTTTCACCGGCGTTGGAGCGGGGCGGAATCCGGCATGCGGACATTCATGCGTTGACGGCGGAGCAGGATGCATTTGTTTTTGAGCTTTTTAAAGAGGAGCTGTTTCCGGTGATTACACCGGTGGCGCTGTGTGATGGGCAGAGTGTGCCGATGATCCGGAATCTGGCGCTGAATGTACTGGTACGTTTGCAGGACAAAGCGTCCGGAGATCGAAAAAATCTTTATGCCGTCATGTCGCTGGATCGGGCTGGTTCTCGTATTGTGCAGCTGCCGAGCGATGAGGGCTATGTTTATGTGCTGCGTGAAGAGGTGGTGAAAAAATATGCGGCCGACTGGTTTCCTGGCTATGAGGTTATGGAATGTGCACAGTTCCGCATCACCCGGAATGCGGACTTTGCCGTTGCGGAAAATGAAGCGCCGGATCTCATGCGGGGCATGGAGGATGTGCTGGAAGAACGGAAGACGGGCGATTGCGTTCGGCTTGAGGTTAAATCTGCCGTTTCCAAAGGTGTGTTGAAGTTTCTTTCGGCCAGTTTGCAGGTTTCGGCCGAAGCGATATTTTTGATCGACGACGTATTGAACATGAAGGATTTTATGTCGATGTTTATACCGGGATACGATGAGCTCAAGGTGGAGCCGTGGCCGCCTCAGGCTTCGCCTGACGTAATTCCGAACGAACCGATGTTTGGTCAGATCGCAAAAAAAGATCTGCTGTTTTATCATCCGTATGAAACGTTCGATCCGGTGGTTCGCTTTATTGAAGAGGCGGCGGCTGATCCCGATACCATGGCGATTAAGATGGTGCTGTACCGCACCAGTTCCGACAGCGCGATTATTGCCGCTCTCAAACGGGCCGCGGAAAACGGGGTGAATGTCACGGCGCTGATAGAGCTTAAGGCGCGGTTTGATGAAGCGCAGAATATTTCCTGGTCGCGTGCGCTGGAGCAGTGCGGAGTGCAGGTGATATACGGTGTCAAGGGGTATAAGACCCATGCTAAAATCTGCATGGTGGTGCGCCGTGAACCGGCCGGGGTGGTGCGCTATTGCCATTTCGGCACGGGGAATTATAACGAATCCACCGCCAAACTGTATGGCGATATCAGCTATATGACCTGTAACCCCGATCTGGGCAATGATGCCGCCGGTTTTTTCAATGCGCTCTGCGGATATGCTCAGCCACGCGATTTTAATCTTATCAGCATGGCACCGATCAGTATGCGCGATAAGTTGTTGGAGATGATTGATTTTGAAATTGAACGCGCCAAAAAAGGCAAAAAGGCGCTGGTGAATGCCAAGGTGAACTCGTTGGTGGATGTGGTGCTTTCGGAAAAACTGTATGAAGCCGCGAAGGCGGGTGTGAAAATCAACCTGAATGTTCGGGGGATCTGCTGCCTGAAACCGATTGCGAATATCACCGTCACCAGCATCATCGATCGCTATCTGGAACATGCTCGCATCATTCATTTTCATCACGGCGGAAAACCACGGGTCTATATTGCGAGCGCGGACTGGATGCCGCGGAATCTGGACAAACGGCTGGAGTTGATGGTGCCGGTGGAAGATCCGGGCTGCCGGGATCAACTGATCAGAATGAATGAGATCCACAATGCAGACAACCAGAGTGCGTGGGTGCTGAAGCCTTCGGGAACCTACGAGCGGGTGAGCAGCCGCGGTGTAAAAAAGATCCGAAGTCAGGAGGTGCTGTATAACAACGCCTGCTCGGCTCTTGTCGACGCCGAGAAAAAACGTCGCACCCGGTTTGAACCGCATCGGCCGGAATCGCAGAGTACATAATCAAACACACGGAAAGCCCGGTTTTCAGATCCTTTTTCCGTTGCTTACCAGCAGCATCAGGCAGGTTTTAGGCGGGATTTCCAATGTTTGGACTGGCGGAACACCCGGCAGTCAGAATAGATTTTCGGTATGGAAACCAAAACAAAAACCATCGGAATTTTAACATCGGGCGGAGACTGTCCGGGACTCAATGCAGCTATCCGCGGAGTGGCGAAAGCGGCGCTCGGGCAGGGGACAACCGTGATTGGAATTCAGGACGGATTTCGCGGTCTGGTCGAAAACCGGGTGATGATGCTGGATGATAAGGATGTCAGCGGCATTCTGACGCACGGCGGAACCTTTCTGGGATCGAGTCGCGATAAACCCCACAAAATGCCTATGGGCGATAAGGTGCTGGATATGACCGAAGTCGCGGTTTCCAATGCCCGGAAAAATCATATCGACTGTCTGGTCTGTCTCGGAGGAAACGGCACGCAGAAAAATGCGATGCGCCTGCATGAAGCCGGGCTGAATGTGCTGACGCTGCCGAAAACGATTGATAACGATGTGGCCGGCACCGATATTACGTTTGGTTTTGATTCTTCAATGGCCATTGCGACCGAAGCCATTGACCGTTTGCATACGACGGCGAGCAGTCATCATCGTGCGATTGTCTGCGAAATCATGGGGCATAAAGCCGGCTGGCTGACGCTGGGAGCAGGAATTGCGGGAGGAGCGGATGTGATTCTGCTGCCGGAAATTCCGTATGATCTTGAGCATGTTGTAGAGCACCTTATGGCGCGGCGTCACCATAATAAGCGGTTTTCGATTATCGCTGTTGCAGAAGGTGCAATTTCGAAAACCGAGGCTTCAGAGGGGCGTAAAAAAAAGAAAATTCCGCGTGACGGGGAAGTTGAAGGTTTGATTCAGGAACCGGTGGCCAGTCGTGTGGCGCGCGAAATCCAGCAGGCTGCCGGGATCGAAGTGCGCTATACCTCGCTGGGTCATGTGCAGCGCGGGGGATCGCCCACGGCAACCGACCGCCTGCTCTCCACACGGCTTGGGACGAAAGCCGGTGAACTGCTGCACGACGGGATTTATAATGTGATGGTGGGGCTGAAAGGAGAAACCTGCGAGGCGGTTCCGCTGAACGAGGTGGCGGGACGGACCAAGGTGGTTCCAGCGGATCATCCATGGCTGAAGACCGCCGCTCTGGTGGATACCTGCCTGGGGGATCAGCTTGAATTTTAGTCGCCGCTTATTTTCTGATATTTTCGGTAGACGGTGCCGACGCTGAGCGATAGAACCAGCTCAGAATCTAATTGAGGTGCGACCTATGGGATGTAAAAAAGGCAAGTCGACCCATAAAAAGAAAAAAGATCACTTCGAGTGTAAAAAATGCGGTGCCGTGGTCAAAAACAAAGGCAAGGTCTGCAAACCGAAAAGGTTGAAAGACTGATCTCCGGACCGCGTAAAAAACGTCGCATTTTTACGTCAAAAATTTCCGGATTTTCCGGAACCCGTACAACAATGTAGTTTTCCAGATACAGGATGGCGGGGAACTGCCATCCTTTTTGTTTTGTTTTTACTACACGCTTCGTTTTATATACGCCGCTTTGCCGAGGACAAACTATGCAGACGATTGAAGAAAAAATTCAGAAACTGAAGCGCGAACGAGGGGCCATTATTATTGCCCATAACTATCAGCCCGATGAGGTGCAGGCCATTGCTGATTTCACCGGCGACTCGCTGGAACTCAGCCGCAAAGCGGCCGAGCTTGATGAAGAGGTCATTGTCTTCTGCGGGGTACATTTCATGGCCGAGACCGCAGCGATTCTGAGTCCGGAAAAAAAGATTCTGCTGCCGGATCAGTTTGCCGGATGCCCAATGGCTGATATGATTACCGCAGAAGCACTTCGGGCAAAAAAGGCAGAGCATCCGGGCGCGGTCGTTATTGCGTATGTGAACAGCTCTGCGGCAGTGAAAGCCGAGAGCGATCTTTGTGTGACCTCTTCGAATGCCATGAAAATTGTAGACTCTGTACCGGCCGATAAAACGATCATTTTCGTGCCCGATACTCATCTCGGCCACTACGTTCAGGAAGAGCTCGGACGCGAGATGGTGATTTGGGACGGATACTGCCCGACGCACTCGCGAATCCGCGACGTGGATATTAAACGCGAGCTTGAAGATCATCCGAACGCCAAGATCATGGCGCACCCGGAATGTCCGCTGCCGATCCGCGACTTGGCAGACTACCTGCTATCGACCGGTCAGATGATCACTCACGCCAAAGAGTCGGACGAAACGGAATTTATTGTGGCCACCGAAATGGGGCTGCTTTACCGCCTTCGTAATGAAAATCCGGAGAAGAAATTCTATTCCGTCAGCGACCGCGCTCTTTGTCCTAATATGAAAAAAATCGATCTGGAAAAGGTGCTCTGGTCACTTGAGGACATGCAGCATCGCATTACGGTCCCCGAGGAAATTGCGGACAAAGCCCGGCTCTCGATCGAACGGATGCTCGAATTGAGCTGACCAGAAAGACCAGGGGTAAGTAACCGGAATGTGGGAATATACGGATAAAGTAACCGACCACTTTAAAAATCCAAGAAATGTAGGGGCTGTTGAAAATCCGGATGGGGACGGATTGGCCGGTTCGCTGGCCTGCGGAGATGCGCTTCGGCTGACCTTCAGGCTGAACGAAGAGAAAAAAATCGCCGAGGCGAAATTCCAGACCTTCGGCTGCGCTTCGGCGATTGCTTCTTCGTCGGCACTCACGGAAATGCTGATCGGCAAGACGGTCGAAGAAGCCGAAGAGATCACCAACGCGGACATCATTGCCTATCTGGGCGAGCTGCCGAAGCAGAAGGTGCACTGTTCGGTGATGGGGCGTGAAGCCCTTGAAGCGGCTATCTACAATTACCGTACCGGTAAAAAACTGGATAAGCACATTGATGGCGAGGTGATCTGTCACTGTTTCGGCGCAACGGATAAAGAGATCGAAAAGATCACCCGCGAACAGAAGCTGGCAACGGCTGAGGATGTGACCCATGCCTGTAAAGCGGGCGGCGGTTGCGGACAGTGTATTCCGGAGATCGAAGAAATCATCAACCGCGTCATCGGCGAAGAACAGGCGGAAGAAGAGCCGAAACCGAAATTGACGCAGCTTCAGAAAATCAAGCTGATCGAAGAGACGATTGATCGGCAGGTGCGGCCGATTCTGCGCCGCGACAACGGCGACCTCGAGCTGCACGATGTGGACGGCGATAAAGTCATCGTCAAATTCATCGGTGCCTGCGTCAGCTGTCCGGTATCGGCCGTAACCCTCAAAGATGTGGTCGAAACCCAGCTTCGCGAGGCGGTTTCGCAGAATATTATTGTGGAGGCGGTGTAGCCCGAAGCGCCCTGCTCGAAACGCCGGACAAACACGATCTGGTGTGCGGGCAGGAACGCAAAGGTCTTCCGGCTGAATATAAGGTTTTCATTTTAAGGAGCCGTTGAGCAGGAAGCCGATCGAAAACTCGTTTTTAGCTCTTTTTGAACGATAGGAATAAAAAATGAAACAGCCGGTTTATATCGATAACAACGCTACGACACAAATTGCACCGGAAGTGACGGAAGCCATTCTTCCATACCTTACCGAGCACTGGGGAAATCCGTCTTCGATGCATAATTTCGGAGGACAGGTTAAACGCGCGCTCGATACGGCACGCGAGCAGGTAGCGGCACTGATCGGAGCCGAACACCCGAACGAAATTATTTTCACCAGCTGCGGTTCGGAATCTGATAATATGGCGATCCGCGGCGCGGTGGATGCCATGGGAGGTCATCCGCACCTGATCACAACGCGCGTTGAACACGCGGCCGTTCTCGGTCCCTGCCACTATCTCGAAGATAAAGGGTTTCGCCTGACTACGCTTGAGGTCGACAGAAAAGGAAATCTGGATCTGGATGTCGTGCGTGAAAAATCGATGTCCGGCAAGAAGACGGTCGCATCGATCATGTGGGCGAATAACGAAACCGGCGTCATTTTTCCAATCGCTGAAATTGCGGACATCATTAAAGAGGGAGGCGGAGTCTTCCATACGGATGCAGTTCAGATTGCCGGAAAGCTGCCGATTTCGGTGAAAGATATTCCCGTCGATATGCTTTCTATTTCCGGTCACAAACTGCATGCCCCGAAAGGTATCGGTGCGCTTTATGTGCAGCGCGGGACCAAGGTGACCCCGCATATCATGGGCGGGCATCAGGAACGCGGCCGCCGTGCCGGTACGGAAAATGTGCCCTACATTGTCGGTCTTGGAAAAGCCTGTGAGCTGGCCCGGGAACGCATGGAAAAGGATGTAGTGCATGAGCGTAAACTGCGCGACCGTCTTGAAGAGGGTATCCTGGCTACGTGCAAAGGAGCGCAGGTGAATGGCGATCCTTCAAACCGTCTGCCGAACACGACAAATATCAGTTTTGAATATGTGGAAGGCGAAGCCATTCTGCTCATGATGGACGATCAGGGCATCTGTGCCTCGACGGGTTCAGCCTGTGCGTCGGGCTCGCTGGAGCCGTCGCATGTGCTGCGCGCCATGGATGTTCCGCGCTCCAGCCTGCACGGCTCAATCCGTTTCAGCCTGAGTCGCTATAACACAGAAGAGGACATTGATACCGTGCTCGAGAAACTGCCGGTCATTATCAACCGTCTGCGTGAACTGTCTCCTTTTGCCGACGACTGATAAGATCCGCCGGTCATTTCAGGCGGCTCCGCAATCCGGGCCGCCTGAATATCTTATTTTTTCCTTCGGTCGATTACATGCCGGGCTTTGCCTGTAAAGCGTTCGAGCGAATTCGGCGAAACCAGTTCAATATTCATCCGCAGTCCCGTGATGGCCTGAATGGCGTGTTCAATCCGCTCTTTCAGTTCCTGCATATTTTTCATACTTGAACTGAAGGATTCTTCGGTCATCTCCACTTTCACAGAAACGATATCTTTACGGTCCGGACGATCCACTTCAATCTGGTAGTGCGGTGCCGTTCCTTCAACGCGCAGCAGAGCCTGCTCAATTTGCGAAGGGTAGATATTCACCCCCTTGATGATGAGCATATCGTCGCTGCGGCCTTTGATGCGGCTCATGCGTATTGAGGTTCGTCCGCAGGCGCAGGGCTCCGGGTTCAGCGATGCAATATCGCGCGTGCGATAGCGGATAATCGGCATGGCCTCTTTGCATAAAGAGGTAAAGACGAGTTCGCCTTCCTCGCCGGGCGCCACGGGTTCGAGGGTGTCCGGATCGATGCATTCAACGATGAAGGCATCCTCTGAAATATGCATGCCGTCCCGCACGGCACATTCGCCGCTGACGCCGGGACCGATGACTTCGCTCAGGCCGTAGTTGTTAAAGCAGAGAATCCCCATTTCATCTTCGATCCGTGCCCGCATATCCTCCGTCCACGGCTCACCGCCGAAGTGGGCGTATTTCAGATTCAGGGCCTCTCTCGGAATTTGATTTTTGAGGATAAATTCCGAAATCGTCAAAGCATAACTCGGCGTACAGACCAGTGCGTCGACCTGCATATCCTTCATCAGCATCAGTTGCTTTGAGGTGTTTCCGGCAGCGGCCGGAATGACCGAAGCGCCCACATGTTCCACGCCGTAGTGCAGGCCGAACCCGCCGGTGAAAAGGCCGTAGCCGAACGCAATCTGGACGCTGTGTTCCGGTAAAAGTCCGCCTGCGGTCAGAAAACGGGCACATAAATTAGACCACGTTTTTAAATCATTTTTGGTATAGGCCACCATCGTCGGCCGGCCGGTGGTGCCGGATGAACCGTGATACCGGGCGACCTCTTTGCGATCGACCGCCAGCATGCCCAGCGGATACTCCTCCCGCAAATCCGCTTTGGTGGTGAAGGGGAGACGCTGCAGATCGTCCAGCGTCCGGATCTTATCCGGTGTGATGCCGGCTTCCGCAAATTTCTGTTTATAAAACGGAATCCGCTGAACCTGTTCAACCGTTTTCCGCAGTCGGGAAGACTGAAGCGATTGAAGGTCGGATCGGGGCAGTGATTCCGCTTTATCCCAAATTCGGTTTTCTACCACAAAGCCGCTCATTTAATTTTCCGTATTCGGGAAAAGTGCAACGCGGTCCAGCACCTTGAACCCTGCGCTCTGCAGCGCCGTGACAGCTTTATCCATGTCGTCGAAACGGAACAGCAGTACGGCATTTTCACCGCTCTTAATCGTGAAGGCATACATGTATTCCACGCTGATTTCCGCCGCCTCTTCCACCTGCAGAACATCCCGTAATCCACCGGGTTCATCGCTTACTTCCACCGCAATCACTTCTGTGATTTTGGCCACAAACCCTTTTTCTTCCAGAAGGGACTTCGCCGCCTCGCAGTCGCTGACGATCAGGCGGAGAATACCGAACTGTTCCGTGTCGGCCAGTGAGATCGTGATCATGTTGATTCCGTTATCCGCCAGCAATGCACAAAGCTCGCGTAACCGGCCGGGTTTATTTTCCAGGAATACCGATAACTGTTTCAGTTTCATATTTTTATCTCCAGATTGATTGTTTTATCGATTATCGATCACCCGTTTTGCTTTGCCCATGGACCGCTCGATCATGTTGGGTTCAACCAGGGTGAGCTTTACGCGAATGCCGAGGATGTGAGCGATGGCATCGGACAGTTGTTTGTGTACGGCTTCCACTCCGCGAACGGTGTCGGTGAAGGTTTCGGCCGTGACTTCCACCTGAACTTCCATCTGGTCCATTCCGCCGGAGCGCGAAAGTACAATCTGATAATGCGGCAGCGTTTCCTCCACGTTAAGCAGCGCGGCTTCGACCTGCGACGGGAAGACGTTTACGCCGCGAATAATGAACATGTCGTCGGAGCGGCGGGCAATTCGGTTGATCCGACGGATGGTGCGGCCGCATTCGCATTTTTCCGGAATGATGCTCGTGATGTCGTGGGTGCGGTAGCGCATTACGGGCATCGCTTTTTTGCTCAGCGTTGTGATGATCAGCTCGCCTTCTTCGCCATCGGGCATGGGTTCATCGGTGACGGGGTCAACAATTTCGATCATGAAATGATCTTCAAAAATATGCAGGCCGCTCTGTTCGGAGCAGGCCATACCGACGCCGGGGCCGATGATTTCCGAAAGACCGTAAATATCGAATGCTTTGATGCCCGTTTTCCCTTCAATGTATTCGCGCATCTCATCGGTCCACGGTTCGGCACCGAAGATTCCTGCCCGCAACGGGAGATCGGGCCACTCGATGCCCATCTTTTCTGCATACTCAATCAGATGCAGAAAATAGCTCGGTGTGGCACAGATGGCGGTGGTGCCGAAATCGCGCATCACCATAATCTGCCGTTCGGAATTTCCGCCGGAAATAGGAATAACCGTGGCGTTTAATGCTTCAGCGCCGTAGTGCGCGCCGAGTCCTCCGGTGAAGAGGCCGTAGCCATAGGCATTCTGGACGATGTCTCCGCTATGCAATCCCGCACAGGCAAAAGCCCGAATCATGACCTCTTTCCAGACCTCAATATCTTCGGTGGTGTAGGCCACAACAATGGGCTTTCCCGTCGTGCCGGACGAAGCATGCAAACGAACCACCTCGCTCATCGGGACGGCGAAGAGTCCGTAGGGATAGGTGTCGCGCAGGTCCGTTTTCTGTGTGAACGGCAGCTTGCGGATATCGTCCAGCGTTTGGACATCATCGGGCGTCACTCCCGTTGCCTCCATGCGTTCCCGGAAGAGCGTTTGATTTTCATAAGCGTGCCGGGTCATGGCCCGAAGCCGTTGAAGCTGAAGTTTTCGAAGCTGTTCTTCGCGCAGATAATCCGGCGCGGAAGCAGGATGAATCAGACTCTCCCGATCATTCCATTGTGTGTGCATGGCATGCCTTTCAGTAACGTTATTTGAATTGAAAAGATCTACTGAATACCGGCCGTTAAAGCAAGATAGCTCACCAAAATACTTAAATTCTATACGTATTTAAATTTAGTATCAAATAGCCCGGCTGCCGGACCGGTATTGGATTGAAGCTGAAAATCGAAAAGAAAAAGCTCAATCGGTCCGAAGCGAACCGGGGTATGGACTTATGAAAATCGAAAAAAGAAGCGAAACAGCCATACGTGATCATCGAATACACCATATCGCACCGAAGAAGCTTGGCCCTTTTCGTTGAATCCCTCTTAAAATACGGTTAAAAAGTACGTTTATTTTCTTTGGGGAATTCCATGTTCAGTCATACCTGTCAACTGAGAGTACGTTACAGTGAATCGGATCGCATGGGGACCTTCTATAATTCACGCCTGCTGGAGTGGATGGAAGTGGGGCGCTCAGAGCTGACCCGCGCCGCGGGAAAAGCCTATGCGGAATGGGAGGCCGAGGGGGTCATGGCTCCGATTATAGAAGCGAATCTGAAGTTTAAAGGGCGCGCCGGTTATGATGACCTGCTGTGTCTGGAAACCACGTGCGAGCGGGCGGGGCGGGCGCGGCTTAAATTTCAGACGGTGATCACCATGGCCGGAACCGGGAAACCCGTGGCGGAAGGATTTACCATTCATGCACTGACCAACCCCGAAGGAAGCCCCATCCGTATTCCGGATTGGATTAATCATTTACTAAACGGAGAGAAATATGAGCAGTGAACGTAAACTGATGAGCGGCAACGAAGCCGTTGCTCTGGGAACCAAACATGCCGGCTGTGCGCTGGGCGTTGGATATCCCGGAACGCCATCCACCGAAATTCTCGAAAATTATGCCAAGCTCGAAGACTGTAAAGCGCAGTGGGCTCCGAATGAAAAAGTCGCCCTGGAAGTCGGTATCGGCGTGGCCTTTGCCGGAACCCGCACCATCATCACCATGAAACACGTCGGCCTCAATGTGGCCGCCGATCCGCTTTTCACCGTGGCCTACACCGGTGTCACCGGCGGGATGGTGCTGGCCGTTGCCGACGATCCGGGCATGGCCTCCTCTCAGAATGAGCAGGATTCACGAAACTATGCCCGGGCGGCCGGCGTTCCGCTGCTCGAACCGGCCGACTCGCAGGAAGCCTATGATATGACCAAGCTGGCGTTCGAGATTTCCGAACGTTGGGGTCAGCCTGTTATTCTCCGACTCAGCACACGGGTTTGCCATTCCAAAACCATCGTGATTCCTTCTGAATCGAAACCTGTTCCGCAGGCCGATTATGTGCGCGACATTTCAGGCCGTGTGATGATTCCGGCCTATGCACGTCCGGCACACAAAAGAATGCGGGCCAAGCTGGCGGAAATCGAAGAATGGAACAATGCTGAAGGACCGAATCCAATCATTGGAAACAGCACTAAACTCGGCATCATTGCCAACGGCGTTACCGCGCTGCATGCGCAGGAAGCGGCGCCGGATGCAAAAGTGATGAAGCTGGGCATGGTTTATCCGCTGCCCATGAAAGCCATTCTTGAATTCATCGATTCCGTGGATGACTGCATCATTATCGAAGAATCCGATCCCTTCATTCAAACCGAAGTGCAGGCCGCCGGCGGCAAGGTCCGCCCGCGGCTGGAGCGCTATCGGTATGGCGAGCTCGATGTGATTCGTGTGAAACGTATCATCGATGGCGACGACTCCGAAGAAGCGGCACCGCCGCGCGGAAAGCCGCCGCAGCTCTGCGACGGCTGCCCGCACCGTGCCAGTTTCAAATTGCTGAAAAATATCGGATGCACCATCACCGGCGACATCGGTTGCTACACGCTGGGCGTGCTGCCGCCTTTCGAAACCATGGATACCTGCATCTGCATGGGCGGTTCGATTGGGATCGGTCTGGGAATGCGCCACGTACTGCCGGAAGAGCAGGCGCGCAAAGTGGTCAGTGTAATCGGCGACGGAACCTTTATGCATAGCGGTCTGACCGGGGTGGCCGATATGATCTGTAACCGTCCGAAGTATGGCCACGTGATCGTGATTCTGGATAATGGAACCACCGCCATGACCGGCCTGCAGGAACATCCGGGCACCGGGAAAACGCTGGATCATCAGCCGGCAGAAAAAACGGTTTCCATCGAAGCCACCTGCGAAGCCATGGGGGTTGATAAAGTGGTGGTGCTTGATCCGTCCCGCGAAATGGAACGCTTTGAGCAGGCCGTCCGCGATGCCTTGGCCTCTGACGACCTGACGGTAATTATTGCGCGCCGTCCCTGCATTCTTGCTGTTGCGCGCGATGCAAAAATCAAGCGCGGCGAGAAGGTGCGCTAGCACCCTCCGATTTAGGCATTGGGATTCGGACTCCTGAAAGGATTGAACTATGAATAAAGTTACGAATGTAAAATTTGCAGGGCTGGGCGGACAGGGGATTTTAACCTGCACCGACATTCTCGGGCGCGTTGTGTTTGATATGGGCAACGATGTGAAAAAAGCGGAAGTGCACGGCATGAGTCAGCGCGGCGGTTCCATTACCTCCGATCTTCGTTTCGGCGATAAGGTGCTCAGCCCGATGATTTCGGCCGGGCAGGCCGATTTCCTGGTGGTGATGGGAGAGGATCTGGTTGAAGCCAATCAGTATTTTCTGAAGGATGGCGGTATGCTCGTGAAACCGTCCGATTTCGAGGTGGATCAACTGACCAATAAGCGGACGTTGAATGTGGCTCTGCTCGGCGCACTGAGCAAACATATGCCGTTTTCGGTGGAGCAGTGGATGGATGCCGTCCGCGCACAGCTTCCAGAACGCCTGCATGAAGTGAACGAAGCCGCGTTCATGCTCGGAAGAGGTGAGTAGGAACGGACCTTCCTGTCAGAAAACGTCTGAAGGTCGAAAGTCAAAGGTCTGCTTGACTTTCGACCTTTGACATTGGGACCTTTGACCGAACAGGAAACCGGAGATTTATATGAGTGCGCATAAAATTAAAGAACTGATTCGGAAGAACGATAATCTGGGCAATTATCTGGGCGTCAAATTAACCGAAGTCAGTGAAGGGCGGGCATACGCCGAACTGAAAATTGAAAAATGCCACCTGAACGCGGCGGGCGTTACCCATGGAGCCTCGATCTTTGCGCTGGCGGATATTGCGTTGGCGGCGGCATCGAACTCCTATGGCAATGTGGCCTTGCTGACCAACGGCAATATTCAGGTTTTTCATGCCACGCCGCTGGGCGACACCCTCACCGCGAAAGCCAAGGAAGTTTCCGCCAGCCGCAAGCTGGCGCACTACCGGATTAAGGTAACCAATCAGGCCGGCGACCAAATTGCGGTCTATAATGCGACGGTGTATAAAACCAGTACGCCGCTGCCCGACAGCGAATAGTTCCAATCTCTGGAAAATTCCAAGGTCTGGAAACGCAGAAAGCGCCCTCCGCACGGAGCGCGCTTTTTTGTTTTCCGGCAAGGGGCGTTCAGAACGCATACGTCAGAAACAAACGAAAATCACCGGCCGGGGTATTCGGGCCGTCCTGATACCCGAGTCCCGCTTTTCCGCACACCGTCATATTTTCGCCGACGGGTTGTTTGACGATCAGATCTAGTTCGCCTGCACTGTTTAAGGCAGCGAGATCATTCTGTTTGGTGTATTGCAGCAGGGTATAGAGTATCGTTTCAGAACGTTCCAGTCGGGTCGTGGCTTTCAGGTAGAACGAGTCCGCGCCGCCGGCAAATGTGTCGGTATAAAACATCAGCGAGGTGCCCAGCGCATGATTAAACCCGGTGGTGAAGGGATTGAACTGAAGCCCATCTCCGTACACCCCGAAATAACCGCCTTCCACACGAACCTTGCCCACCCGCTGCACCACCGAAAGTCCCAGCGCATCCGCGTGGTGCGTTGCGGCGCGGCCGAGATTGAACTCGTTGCGGTAGTAGCCGAGCAGAGAGGTTTTTTCCGAGAGCGTATATCCGGCGCGAATCCCGAACAGATTGGCCACATCCCATGCGGCGGCATCGAAAAGTGCAATATCGAGTTCCTCCATTCCGGTATAGGCGGCCTCGCCCCAGGTCATCCCGTCCGTGTCGTAGCTCTTGCCGAATATCTCGCCGTAGTTCCGGAATTTCCAGCGATCGCCCGCATCCAGAATTCCGCTTTGTTCAATGGCATGGCCGCCCGCAAACCGCCAGTGCCCGATGTCGTTAAACCGGGCCTGCAGGGCGGTGATAGAACGGGATTTCTGGCGGATGTCATCGGCGCGGAAGACTTCGGCATTGTTGATTTGCCGTCCGACGCTGGCGCTGGAGTATTCAAGAAAGGTATAATTCACATACGCTTCGTTGAGCACGTGAATGCGACCGTTGGAGACGAGATAATCGCCGGGATTCGCGGTCTTGCCGTAATCCATGGAATCGAGCACGCCCGCGCCGTTATAGGCCGCGCCGAGGGACCAGCCGGACAAGTCCGGGGACGTATATTTCAGAAGAAAACCCAGTGTCGTTGAGTAGGCGTTGGCCCCGTTGTCATAGTCGCGGTACATGCTGACCGATTGCAGGCGTCCGGAGAGTGTGCCGAAGCCCTTTTCGTTCAGCGGTTTCACAACGCTTTCGGCCGTTGCAAAGGAGGCCGCCAGGGTTGCTGCCAGAATGCAGGTAGTTTTTTGTTTCATGCTGTTTTTCATGATTTCGTTCCCATACATCGGTCCAGATGATCTTCCGCTGTTTTTTTGGAAAAACACGAAACGGCCACCGTCATCAGTACGGACAGCGGAAGGCCGATCATCAGCGGATCAACATAGGCCCAGACAATGGGGCCCATGGATGAAAACACCTCTTTCCCGTCGACCAGATGAATGGCCAGCGACCGGGTGCCGAAAAGCCGGTTGCAGAGGAGCAGGGCGGAAGAGGCCTTTTCCTGAATAAAGACCATCCAGAAAAGGCTGAAAACGGAGCCGCTCAGCATGCCGGCAATGGCCCCGGCTTTGGTAATGCTTCGGCTCCACAAGGCCCCCACATACATGGGCAGAAAGGCGCAGGCGCAAAGACCGAAAAAGATAGCGGTCCCGCGGGCCACAATCGAGGTTCCCGTTTTGCCGAATTTAAGTTCGATGATGTAGCTGAGGTAAACAGAAATCAGAATGCCCACGAACACCGCTCCGCGGGTGGCCAAAACGCCTCCGCCGTTATTCTTCCGGCCCATGGATTCTTCAACCAGATCCCGGCCGAGCGAAGTGCCCATCACATGAAACTGGCTGCTGAGCGTGCTCATGGCCGCAGAAATCAGGGTGAGCATAAACAGAATGCTGAACCATTCGGGCATGGCACTTTGAAGATACATCGGGATGATGGCTTCAACATCACCCTTGGCCGCCACAATGGATACCTTGCCCAGCGTCTGCTGAAAATGGACGTTGGAAAGTGCGCCGACCACATATGCCACACCGGTCACCATCATAATAAACACACCGCCGATCGGAATGGCACGGTTCAGCTCTTTGCCGCTCTTCACCGTCATATACCGCACCGCCAGCTGAGGCTGAGCCAACACGCCGATGCCCACGCCCATAATGATGGTGCTCACCAGCACCCACCAGCTCGGGGCACCGAACTTCGGCATACTCGTCCAGCCCTGATGTCCGCCCGCCTGCAGTTTTTCCGGAACCAGCGCCGCCATGTCGGTAAGGCTTTGGTGGGCCGCCGTAACCCCGCCCATTTTAACGTAGGTCATGATCAGCAGCGCCGTCATGCCGAACAGCATGATGGTTCCCTGCAGCGCATCCGTATACATCACGCCCTTGATTCCGCCCATCACCACATAAAGCGCAATGATGACGGAAAAAACAAACAGCGCCACGTTGTAGTCGACCGAAAACTGCGAGGAAATATATTTCGCCGCGCCGATCAGAACGGCCGAAGCATAGAGCGGAATGAACAGAAAAATAATGATGGCCACGGCGCCCTGGATGAAGCGCGATTGAAACCGTCTGCCCAGCAGTTCCGGAAAGGTATGGGCATCGAGCCGAAGTCCCATTCTGCGCGTCCGGCCGCCAAATACCCAGAAGGCGATAAAGATGCCGATAAAGATATTCATAACCGTCAGCCACAGCAGCCCCATGCCGAATACGCCGGCCGCACCGCCGAACCCGACGATGGCCGAGGTGCTGATGAAGGTGGCTCCATACGACATCGCCATCACATACGGATGAACCGAACGTCCGCCCAGCATATAGTCGGTGGCCGATTTTGTGGTTTTAAAGCCCCGGAACCCGAGGTATCCAATGACGCAGAGATACGCCACGACAATGATCATCATCCAAATAGACATCGATTCCCCTTACAACTCTGCTTCAACGCGGTTTTCTTCTTCGGCCCAATGCGAAATTTCTTCTTCAGGCTCCTGAACCGTGTCATCGACATTCCATTTGAACGCCCCCCAGACGAGGCAAATCAGTGTGCAGATTATGCACAGAAAATAACCCAAAACGACCCATGGATCTTCAATCCCCAGCATTGATACATCCCCCTGTATTGTTACGATTCGACGCAATACAACAGGTTAGCGCATTTAAATACGGATAGACAATACGTATTTAAGCGTGAGGCAGACTTTTGCACCCGCAAAATATGATCATTTTATTCGCATATCTTCGCCGTGAATTATCACGGTTGGGCATTGCTCCGCGGGGGGCGGATGATAACATAGACGTTTTACATTTTTTATCACCGATAATGCAAGGAGCAGGGGATGATACCCAAAAAATATATTTCCGATCTGCGGGTCTACGAACCCGGAAAACCCATCGAAGAAGTGGCGCGCGAACTGGGGTTCGACGATATCGCCGAAATTGTGAAAGTGGCATCCAATGAAAATGAACTCGGTCCGTCACCGCTGGCGGCGGAAGCCATGCGGGAAGCCATTCCGGAAATGCACCGCTATCCGGACGGCGGCGCATTTTATCTGAAACAGAAATTGGCGGAAAAGCTTTCGGTTGACCCCGAAAACCTTCTGTTCGGCTGCGGGAGCAATGAGCTGATTGTTTTCCTCTGCCATGTATTTATGGAGCAGGGAAAAAATCTGATTATGGGGGCCGAAGCCTTTGCCGTCTATTTTCTGGCCAACGCCCTCTACGGCGGCGAAACCATTCGCGTTCCCATGCCGGAGCACGTGCACGATCTCGATGCCATGCTCGCCGCCATCACCCCCGAAACCCGTCTGGTCTGCATCTGCAATCCCAACAACCCGACCGGAACGATGCTTCCGCCCGAAGCCATCGACGCCTTCATCGAACAGCTGCCGGATCACGTTGTCGCGGTTTTCGACGAAGCCTATTTTGAAGTCATGCCCGATGCCATGAAACCCGATGTGCTCAAACACATCCGCGCCGGGAAAAAGAATATCATTGTGCTGCGCACCTTTTCCAAAGCCTACGGTCTCGCCGGGCTGCGCATCGGCTATGCCGTCGCGCATCCCGAATTGATCAACCTGCTCAACAAAGTGCGCCAGCCCTTTAACGTCAATCTGATGGCGCAATCAGCGGCCCTGGCGGCGCTCGATGATGTGACGCATATGGTTGAAACCCGCGAAATGGTTTTCCAGGGATTGGAATTTTTCCAAGCCGAACTTCCAAAGCTTGGAATCGAGACGGTTCCGTCGGGCGCGAACTTTATTCTGGTGAAGACCGGAAACGGACGGGAAATCTTTGAAGAACTGCAGAAACGCAAGGTGATTGTGCGTCCGATGGATCCCTATGGATTGCCGGACTATATTCGCATAACTATCGGCACCCCAGAGCAGAATCAATTGATGCTCGACGCGCTGAAATCGGTCATGGCGGATAAAAGTTAACTTTTTTTTCATCACCCCTTGACTCAAAAACCGGAATGGGTACTATGTCCGCTCCTTTGAACGAATGGGAAATTAGCTCAGTTGGCTAGAGCATCTCGTTTACACCGAGAGGGTCGGCGGTTCGAGCCCGTCATTTCCCACCATTTTTTCAAAGGAAACGATCCATTCGGGCGACTAGCTCAGTTGGCTAGAGCATCTCGTTTACACCGAGAGGGTCGGCGGTTCGAGCCCGTCGTCGCCCACCATCTTTCAGGCTGAAACTTCGGTTTCAGCCTTTTTTTGTGTCCGTAAGGGATTCCCCGGAGAAGGCGCAGCGTAAAAAAACTCCGCCCGCCCGATCCGCCTTCTTTCCAAGGGTTGGAATTTGCTGAAAAGCGGGTCTGAATCTATCGTTTAAACCGTTTATCCTAGAAACGGATAGGAACCACGGATACATACGGATCAACAAAGATATGGGAACAGGATGGGATAATCCGGTGGTGCTCCAGCAGGTGAGCATTTTGCATGTTCTAAGCACTTGGTTATCAGAGTTCTTCTGTGGTTCTATTATGCAGGCCGACGGATTCAGTCTCGACGACAAACGCCAGCCCGTCGACGCCAACGATATTCCCGACATTGTCGCGCGGTATCTGAGTTTGGAATAATGTACCGACCCAGCCGGACGGGAATGCGGTACGCGAACAGGACCGCGCCCGCACCGAAAAACCGTTCCTCGCGCCCAAGACCGAGGTTGCCGGAAATGAATACGACCTCTTCAGCAACCGTTATAAAGAGATTGTCTGCGAAGTGGTCATCTACGATCCGCCCGCAGTGCTGCTCGATCGCATTGCCGAACTCGAAACCGGCATTACCGCCGGGATTGTGGAATTGAAGGGGATGCTCAAATGAGAGGGCAACAACGTAGCACAAGCGTCCCGCTCGTTTTCCGTAGAATGGAGCCGCGCCACCGCGGACAGGCAGGATGCCTGTCCTACTTTCTTTGCGGGAGCCTATCACGAAACCGGGTTAGAAAATGGTGACGTTGTGGGAGGTGTGTCCTGCCGCCGATGGAGGAGCAGCGGCGGATTGTGGAGATCTTGGATTCGGCGCAGGCGTTGAGCGACCAACCGGCGTTTGTAATATTCTGATGGACGTGGTCTGATGCGGTCGGATAGTAATAAATACTAGAGCAGGCGTTGACAAAAACGAATTGCCGACTAGTGTGTGGGGGTTATCTTAGGAGGAGAAGAGGGGAGAGCCATGCTAAGATTCTTGCGTATTACGGGAGTGGTTGTTTTTTCTGTGCTGGTCGGTGTTACAGCCTATAACATCAAGAAGATGCAGGAGAGCGGCGCATTGTATGAAAAGTACAACTATGAGCGGCGCTCAAATATTACACTGTTGAGTAGCTCGATGCTGGCGCTGTTGACGCTGGGGTATTTTGAGATCAACAGTATGCGTCGGCGTCGCGAGCAGTATCACTTGGGCGACGGCCGGTATCGGAAAGGGCGTGATGATGAAGCTGCGGGCCGTGATACTTCCTCCATCTATACCGCTCCAAGACAGATTGATGAATGGAAGGGACGTTCGCATAAGCATGCAAAGATGCATAAAAAACTGCCGGGTAAAAAAGAGGGCGTCGGTGCCGGGTTGCTGTTTCTGCGTGTATTCAGCGTTGTCCTTCCCGTGGTTTACGCGGTTTTGCTGGCGTGGACGTTGATGAGGTGGACGGAATACGAAAGGCCCGCAATTTTACTTCCTGCATTTTTCGTTGTGCTGCTGATGGTCTCTATGTTGGCGGCCATTGGAATTCATTGGAAGAAAACGTGGGGGCTTTCGCTGGGCTATCTGTTGGCACTCGGTAATCTTATGATTTTTCCGTACGGCACTGCCATGGGGCTGTTGCTGATTCTGGCGCTGGTTGCTTCGGGGGATGCTTTTGCCGAATCCGCAGCTCGGAAACGGCGCAAATCGCACCGCCGCGATGTGCCCCGTTCAACCACCAGGGCATTCTAGTTGCGGGCGGTTTCGAAAGTGTCTGTAATTCCGGATTCCGGTTTTTTATCGATCAGGCTGAATACGACAATCAGAAGGGTTGAAATGATAAAGCCCGGGACAATTTCATACAGATCGAAAAGGCCGCCGTTCAACTGTTTCCAGACGAGTACGGTGATGCCGCCGCCGATAATGCCGGCAATGGCACCGTTACGGGTCATGCGGTTCCAGTAGAGGGAAACAATGACAAGCGGTCCGAAAGTGGCACCGAATCCGGCCCAGGCATAGGAGACGAGTCCAAGCACACTGCTGTCGGGTTTGAGTGCGATCAGGCAGGCCAGCAGGGCCACGGCAATGACGGTGCCCCGGCTTACCCAGACCAGTTCTTTGTTTGATGCTTTCGGCCGGATGATTACGCGATAAAGGTCTTCGGTCAATGCCGAGGAGGTGACCAGCAGCTGCGAGTCGGCGGTGCTCATGATGGCGGCAAGTACCGCCGCCAGCAGAATGCCGCCTACAATGGGATGGGTCAGCTGATCGACCATAATCATGAAGATTTTTTCTGCGTCGGAATCCGGCAGCAGTTCGGTGAGGTAGATGCGGCCGGCCATACCGACCAGTACGGCACAGGTGAGACTGACGACCACCCAGGCCATAGCGATCCGTCGTGCGGGTTTGATTTCGTCCGGTGAGCGGATGGCCATAAACCGGGTCAGGATGTGCGGCTGGCCGAAATAGCCGATCCCCCAGGCCATGAGTGAGATGACAGAAATCGTTTTCAGCGTTTCTCCATCGGCATGGGAAAACATATCAAGAAATCCGGGGGTGGCCGATTTCCAGGCATGGGATGCTTCGGTAAAGCCGCCGGCGGCATGAATGCCGAGCATGGGAACCGTGATAATGGCGAAGAACATGATGACACCCTGGAAAAAATCGGTCCAGCTGACAGCCATGAAACCGCCAAGTGCGGTGTAGGAGATGATGACCACCACGCCGATGAGCAGGGCGGAGTGATAGGGCAGGCCGAAGACGGATTCAAACAGTTTGGCGCCGGCGACGAACCCCGATGCGGTGTAGATGAGGAAGAAGACGAGAATAAATACGGCGGACAGTACGCGCAGAGTCTTGTTGTGGTCGTTGAAACGGTTGGAGAAATAGTCGGGCAATGTGATGGAATCGCCGGCGAGTTCCGTATAGCGCCGAAGTTTTTTAGCCACAAATTTCCAGTTGAGATAGGTTCCAATGCCGAGGCCAAGCGCAATCCATACGGCTTCCATTCCCTGGAGATAGGCATAGCCCGGAAGGCCGAGCAGGAGCCATCCGCTCATATCTGAGGCTTGAGCGCTCATGGCGGCAACCCATTTGTTGAGCTGTCGGTCACCGATCAGATAATCGGAGAGGGATTCGTTTTTTTTGTAGAAGTGAGTACCGATCAGCAGCATGAAAATCAGGTAGCCGGCAAAGGTTAGAATAATGTGTAGGTTTTCCATAGCCTGAATGTCGTACTGTTTATTCCGTATTGATACAATACGGAATCTGCATTACCAATAGGGCCGTTAACTCAGGAGTGCTTATGAAAAAAGAATCAAAACAGTTTCTCGCCAGTCTCATCAACAGCATCAGTCCTTCCGGTTATGAGGGACCGGTAGCGAATGTGTGGAAGAAGGAGGCGAAGGCTTTCGCTTCCCGCGTCTGGACCGATACGCACGGAAATTCGCACGCCATTGTAAATCCGGGCGGTTCACCGGTGGTGATGTTTGCAGGGCATTATGACGAGATCGGCTTTCAGATTTCGCACATTGATGATCAGGGGTTCTGCTGGATTCAGGCATTGGGCGGCTGGGATCCGCAGATTGCGCAGGGCCAGCGGGTGCAGATTAATACGAAGAAGGGCATTATCCGCGGGGTGATCGGTAAAGTGGCCATTCACCTGCAGTCGCCGGAGGACCGTAAAAAAGTTTCAGAAGTGAAAGATCTGTGGGTGGATATCGGGGCAAAGGATAAAGCGGATGCAGAAAAGATGGTTGAAATCGGCGACCCGCTGGTCGTGGCATATGGCTATGAGGAAATGGCCAACGGGCTGGCGGTCGGCCGGGCCTTTGACGATCGTGCCGGCGCCTTTGTGGTGCTGGAGGCGGCGCGGCAGCTTTCAGCCCTGAATCCGGCAGCGGAAATTCACTGTGTGGCGACGGTACAGGAAGAGATCGGACTGCGCGGTGCGCAGACGGCGGCCTATGGAATTAATCCCGACATTGGAATTGCGGTGGATGTGACATTTGCAACGGATCACCCGAATATGGCGGATGCGGTTAAACGTGAAAACCTGATTGAACTCGGCAAAGGGCCGGTGATTACGCGTGGGCCGAATATCAATGCCAAGCTGTTCGATCTTCTGGTGAAAACGGCGAAAGCGGAAAAGATTCCGGTGCAGATCAATGCCGAGCCGCGGGGAACCGGAACCGATGCCAATGCATTGCAGCTCAATCGGGCCGGTGTCACGACGGCGCTGGTGAGTATTCCGCTTCGTTATATGCACAGCCCCTGTGAACTGATCAGCCTGAAGGATCTGGAAGCCTGTGCGAAGCTGATTGCAAAAACAGTGGAGAACATTACACCGGAAACCGATTTTGTTCCTTTCTAGCCGGTTGTTGAGGTTTCGTTTTATTGCCGGTGGATTTTCAGCGAGTTGATGGCTCCGCTGAAGCCGTCGGTATTCAGTTTCTGGAATTCCCGGAACACACCCGGCAGTTCGCGGTGCGTCCCGATACGGATCCGCATGCCGTCGCCGTTGAGCGGCGGCTGGCCGGTAACCATGGCGGCATATTTCCGGTTGAGGCTGAGAAAGGCATGGCCGGCACTGATTCGTAATTCAATGGTTACCCATTTTTTGCGGAATTTGCTGATACCGCTGTTCGGTTTTTCCTGCAGGGTATAGGCAACATTTCCGGTGCGGACGCGCGCGAATACCTGATGGTCTTTTGTGTAAATGGCAAAACCGTGCCGGTCGTTGCCCTGCGAAAGAATCAGTCCGTCCGTCAGGAGAAAAACGCGGATCGAAACCACCCATTCGTCACCGGCCGGATCGAGCAGTGAACTGTGTGGAATATCCAGTCCGCGGCCTTCATCCACCACCAGCAGATTCCGATGCTTTATCCGATCCACAAACAGGTTTCCGGTCGGCACAAAAAGGGGATAAAGCGCTTTGTTCGGAATAAGCCCCTCTTTCACCCCCTCAAAATCAAGGTTCAGCATCAGCCCCTTGGGACGGAGTTCCGGTGTCTTGGCGCTGGAAATACATGCGGTGGATAATAAATATGCAAAAACTCGACGGTTCATAGTCAGATTTCTACCGGTTTGCCGATAAAGCCGGCAAGCTGTTTTCCGTCCCGGACGGCATCAAACAGTTCTGATAGGAACTGAGCCCGATCAGAAAAATAGTCTTTACGTCCTTTGGTCTGGCCGACATTCCCCAGATGGAGCCAAGTGTCGTCGAGTACTTCGAGCGGCATATGTTCATTGGCCGTCGGGTGGGCCACGTTTCGAATGACATGTGAGGCAAAGCGCATGTTCCGGACATCGAGCCGGCGGTACAGCGGTTCCCAGTTCTGTCCTCCGGTATCCAGCAGGGCCGGACGGTCGTTGTTGAAATCGACGGCCTTATTTTTTGTGTGGCTGAAATCAAACATGCAGTAGCCGGCCCAGAGGAACCAGCTCCAGGGGGCGTCCTTTTTTCTTCCGAAGACCGGCTGATGGTTGAGCAGATCGACAAGCTTAACATCCCGGTAAGGAATCAGGTCGTGGTCAATACAGGCAAATATACTCGGTTCCAAGGGGAGGAGAATGTTGTAATAGATCCAGTTCAGGGAAATGCCGTGTGAGCGGCAGGGATGTTTTTCAGGATTGGGCGGGAGGGAGAAATAGGGGGTTTCCGCCGCCCGACAGGCGGCCTCAATTTCAGGACGGAGCTCCGGTTTATTCGAGTTGTCGCAGACGATGACCTCGGCATCCTTAACGTGCTCTTTCATATTCCGCAGCAGGATTTCGATGACCCACGGCGAATTGAAAGCCACCACGGCGATAATGTTTTTTCCGCGCAGGTGCTGGAGGCGCTGCAGGAATGGATCGAGGGTTGCGGGGCGACTGCGGACAAACCGGCGGCTGACGGCTTTATTCCGGATTTCCTTGAGATACCAAATGGGCGGGTCCAGCCGCAGCCACTCTGTTGGGGTGTAGTTTTGAATTCCGCGCATAATTGTTTCTTTTGTTGCCCTGTCTGTTTTTTCTGTTGTTTTATCCCGGTGCAGCTACTATCGGGAACTTCAATTTAAAGGGTATGTATTATTCGGGTGCAGCGCGAGATTAAACAGGTTTTGGAAACGTGGGATTACTGACCGTTCAACGAGCAAACAAGTTGCGGTTCTATGCGCGTTCAGCGCTGGAACGCGCGCTGATTCCTGACGCCTTTTACCGTGTTCGGCTCGGGAAAAAGCTGGCGCGGCTTTCGGCTTATGATGCGGAAGCGATGTTGGACCGGGTGGGCTATTATAATCAATTGGACCGGCCCTTTTCGCTTAGTGATTCCGCTGTGGCCCTGAAGGAGCTGACAGGGGACGTCGCTTCGGCCTATTTTTATGATTACCGCGCGCTGATGCGCTATTTTCCGGTCGAGGTCCGGGCCGATGTGGAGTTCGGGGATATTTCGTTCAACCAGCCGCACCCGACGTTGGTGAAGAGCCGTCCGATCGGTTCCGGCAATGAAAATAATATTCTGCTCAAGCTCAATTCCGTGCGGCATTTTATCCCGATTCATGACCCGGTTGATTATGCCGAAAAGAAAGATATGCTGGTTTGGCGGGGCGCGGCATGGAAAAAGTGGCGTAAGGATTTTCTCAAACAATACTGGAATCATCCGCTCTGTGATGTGGGACAGGTGAATCCGCCATCAGAAACTGCTCCGGCGGAATGGGTGAAGCCGAAGATGAGCATTGCCGAGCAACTGCAGTATAAATTTATTCTGTCGATTGAAGGGAATGATGTGGCGACTAACCTGAAGTGGATCGCGCAGTCCAACTCGCTCTGTTTCATGACCCGGCCGAAGTTTGAAACCTGGATGATGGAGGGACGGCTGACCGGCGGAGAACATTATGTGGAGCTGCGGGATGACTACGCGGACTTGCCGGAAAAGGTGGAGCATTATACCGCGCATCCGCAGGAGGCCCGTGAGATTATCCGTAACTTGCAGCATTATTACCGGCTGTTCACCGATCACAGGGCGGATGAGCTGATTTCGTTGATGGTCGTGAAGAAATATCTGGAACTGAGCGGTCAGGCACTGCGGGGTGGACAATGAACAAACTTTCGGTGGCGATCATTACATACAACGAGGAGGCGGTGATTGCCGATGCGGTGAAGTCGGCTGCTTTTGCCGACGAGGTGGTGGTGCTGGACAGCGGGTCGAAAGACCGTACCTGTGCGGTGGCGCAGGAGCTGGGGGCCAAGGTGTTCAGTCAGGAGTGGCTGGGCTTCGGCCGGCAAAAACAGCGGGCAGTGGAGCTCTGTTCCAATGATTGGGTCTTTGTGCTCGATTCTGATGAACGGATTATGCCGGAGCTGGCGGAAGAAATCCAGGTCCTGCTGAAGAGCGCACCGGACCGGCCGGGATATCAGGTTGCGCGGTTGAACTGGTTTTTTGGAAAGCCGATCCGGTACTGCGGGCTGTATCCGGATTATACCGTGCGGCTCTTCAACCGCACGTCGGGGCGGTTTACGGAAGATGCGGTTCATGAAAAGGTGGTGCTGGATGGAGAGCCGGGAACGCTGAAAAACCACATGGAGCATCTGGCCTATGATTCCATCGAGCAGTTTGTGGATAAGCAGAACCGCTATTCTTCGCTCAATGTGAAACCCTCAGGTCTGCTCACCGCTACATTGAGGTCGATGTGGACGTTTGTGCGTCTTTTTGTATTCAAAAAGGGAATTCTGGGTGGGTCGCATGGATTTCTGATTGCTGTTCTGTACAGTCAGTACACCTTCTGGAAATACGTTAAAGGCCGCGAGATGGAGACCAGTTTAAAATGAAAGATTTAATCTTTAAATCAGAAAAACGGCGGTTGCCAGAAGGTATGGTGTAACAGGGTGGATATTGCATTTATCAAACAGAAATTCGTTTCGTTCGGCGGGGGGGAAGGGTATCTGCAGCGGCTGATGGACCGCTGTGCGGAACAGGGGGCCCGGGTTCATTTGATCACAGCATCCTGGGAAGGAGATGTGGCGGATCAGGTTCGTATTCACCGTATTCCTATGCAAACCTATTCCAGACGGGCTCGGTTGATGTCCTTTTCCCGAGGTGTCTCGGAATACCTGAGACAGAACCGGTTCGATGCGGTGATGAGTCTGGAGCGGACTGTCGGGCAGGATATCTGGCGGGGAGGAGAAGGGGTTCATCGTGTCTGGCTGCAGATGAGGTCGATGTTTGAGCCGCCGCTCAAGAAAATGGCCGTTCGAGCCAGTGCCTTCCAACGTGAAGTGTTGAAAACAGAACGGGAATGCATTCATTCCACGCCATTTCTGATTGCAAATTCGAACATGGTGAAGCGGGATATCATACGCTCATTTCCCGAGCTCGACAGCTCCAGGATTTCAGTGATTCATAATGGAGTGAATCCGGATATGTTTTCTGTCGTGAATCGGAATGAAAATCGCATCCGGTTGCGCAATGAGCTGGGGCTGGGGGAAGGGCCGTTGCTGCTTCTTGCCGGTAGTGGGTTCCGGCGAAAAGGCGTGAAAGAAACGATAGAGATGCTTCAGTTACAGCGGGAAGCCGGTTTGTTGGTGATGGGCCGGGACCGTCCTGAAGCCTGGGAAAAATACGCGCGAAAGAAAAGAGTGCATGATCGTGTGCGTTTTCTGGCTCCGGATAAGATGCTTTGTTCTTATTTCCATGCCGCCGATATTGCCCTTGTGCCTTCTTGGTATGATCCTTTTCCAAATGTCGGAATAGAGGCCCTGGCCAGCGGAACACCGGTTGTGACCACGAAATCCTGTGGAACATCTGACCTCATCTGTGAGGAACTAAACGGGGCCGTTTTTGAATATCCGGATCACATCGAATCATTTGCTGATGCGGTTGATCGCGCGTTGAGAATTTCAGATCCGCAAGCGGTATGTGGAACCGTGGAAGGTATGACGGATCTCTGGAATGCGGAACAGACTATGGAACTGTTGATGAAGGCGGCAAGGCGGTAGCATGAACTGTTCAAAGAAGATATTGGTTATTATCCTGAATCCTGATGCGGCAAGCAGCCGGATCCGTGTGCTGAACCTGCTTCCCGAATTAGATACGGCCGGGTTGGAGGTGGAGGTCGAAGTTTATCCGAAAACTTTCCGCGATAAGTTGCGGCTATTTAGAAAATGCAGAGGTTTTAATCTGGTTGTTCTCCAAAAAAAAATGCCCAGCCCGTTTGATCTTTTTCTGCTGCGTAAAAACTGCAGAAAGCTGGGATACGATTTCGATGATGCGCAGCATCTTCCTCATGATTCAAAAGGGAGTAAAAGTCGCAGTCGGGAGGTCAAGTTCAGAAATGTCATTCAGGCATCGGACTTTGTGATTGCCGGAAACCGGATTCTGGAAGGCTGGGCCCGGGAGTTCGGCGCTATAAAAACGTATGTTATTCCGTCTGCAGTTGAGACACGCAATATTGCGGTTAAAACGGAATATACGCTCGGTAGACGGTTTGTTATTGGCTGGGTCGGCGGTCGGGTGAACCTGCCGCATTTGATGATGCTTGCTCCGGTGCTGCAGGCCTTGCAGTCGGCGGATATTCCTGTGGAACTGCGAATTGTTTCAGATGATACAGTGGAGATTCCCGGAGTTCAGGTTGACATGCGAAGGTGGGATATTGAAACGCAGGAAAAAGAGATTGCGCAGTTTGATGTCGGGGTGATGCCGCTTCCTGATACGCTGCATTCCGCCGGGAAATGTGCATATAAAGCGATCCAGTATATGGCATCTGCAGTTCCCGTGGTGGCTTCCGATGTCGGCGTGAATCGGGATGTTGTGAAGGACGGTCCGGGTTTTGCCGCTATAGACAGCGGCGAATTTATAAACTATCTGGCAGAGCTATACGGATCGGAAATGCTGAGGAAAAAATGTGGCGGTGCCGGGAGACTGCGTGCCGAAAAAGAATTTTCCAACGAATCGGTAGGTGCTCTGTTGGCAGCATGCCTGAATGATCACCTGACAGAGAAAGGTATTAAATTATGAAGATACTGAATAAAAAACTTCAGGAAGCTCTGGAGCAGGGCGGGAAGATCAAACTGGATCTCGGTTGTGGACAGGGTCCTGTGGAGGGATTTTTCGCCGTTGATCATCTGGAAATGGATGGGGTGGACGTGGTTGCCGATCTGAATGAACCGCTGGATCTGCTGCCGGACAATAGTGTGGATGAAATATACAGTCGGCACTGCTTTGAGCATATCGACAATTTTCTCCCGCTGATGAAGGAGATTCATCGCGTGGTCAAGCCTGGCGGAAAAATTGAAATTATTGTGCCGCACTATTCCAATGTCCTTGCCTACTCCGATCCGACCCATGTTCGTTTTTTCGGACTCTATACCATGTATTATTTTGTTTCTCCCGAGCATCAGCCGAAAAAACGGAAGGTTCCCTCTTTTTACAGTGATATCCGTTTTCAAATTCACAGGATTAAAATCGAGTTCTATCGGTATACCTTTTTTGAGCGGCTGTCGGTTTCGCTCATCAAGCGATTGGTGAATCTCAGTTTCGGTAACCAATTCCGGTATGAGCGCCGCTGGTCCTCTCTCTTTCATGCCTCGCAGATTCGCTATCTAATGACGCCGGATAAATAGTATATTGGAGCGGTTGCATACGGTTTAGAGGTGTGATGTGCCGACATGAGCAGAGGACTAAAACGGAATCAGAGCGTAATGCTGTAACGGAGCAAGTGGTAAAGCGTCCGCTGGCAGTAAAAAAGGTTCCGCTGTCCGCGTTATCGTTTTTAAGGTTGATGTCGTTTATCTCATTCCGGTTCCGTCGTGTTTCGGGATTGGTCGGTAGTTTAATGCCGGGGGAATGGAGACACTATTCAGAAAGCAGGAACGGGAGCGCGGTTTCCCATAGTGTTTCCATAGGCACGGCATTGCGCCGGATAGATGACCTCCTGAACATGGTCGTAGAGTTTCTGATCTTCGGTGGTTGCCTCGGTGAGTTGGCTGCTGCAGGCCGCCCCGCGGGTCATCGGCCCATTTTCTGAACGGCAGGTGGGATTCATTGAAGCGTTCGAGCAGGCCTATGAACGGGATGCGGTCCTCGATCAGTTCAATGGTTTTTTTCCGCCGACTCTTTGCCGGAAAGATAGCGGCACTGATAATTGCTGCGGGTGGGCAGCCAGGTGTTTCAGGATGCTTCAAGGTGTTCGTGCACGTTTTCGTCGTACGTACTGCGGCGCAGATAAAATTTAAATTCGGAGATCAGCCGTTTGGCGGGATCCCGTAAAAAGGTGTAGTAGCGGACGGGGAGTTGTTGATGCAGGTTGGTGTGCGGCTGAATGGTGTGCCCGGCAATGCTGGCGAGGCCGCGGTCGACTTTCCGGATCTGCTTCAGATCGCGGGCCGTCAGCGGGCGGTAGAAGCCGGGGCGGTCGAAGTGCCGCCAGCTGTAGCTGCGCCGAAGAATGGAAACGAGGGTGATTCCGGCTGTTTTTGGAATATGGGCGAATGCAATTATCGGTCTCATGGCAAGCAGAAGCGTTATCGGTCATGCAACTGAAAAAACTATAGCGCAATGCCGGCGCGGGCAGGTTCCGTTTTTCCGGAGCGGGTGGCGGAGCAGGCTCCGGAGATTTAGGGTGGAGTCGTTGTTTTGGGAATGTTAGAACCTGCACCATGATTTTTCAGTACAGGGATCTGTCGCCGGAACGCCGGAGCGGGGTCGGACTGATTCATCAAACTCAGGCGGGCGGGGGATGACAGTTCAAACGCCGCGGCCGGAACATAGGTGTTTATGGAAACTACGGAACAAAGCAATAAGTCGGGCATAGAAAAATTCAGACCGTATTTCGGGCTGCTCAAACCGGTCAAAACCCAGTTTGCCGGGGGACTGTCCATGGGCATTCTCTATGGAGCGGCCAGCGGGTTCGGTCTGCCGTTTCTGCTTTATAAAATCATTCCGCTGGTGTCGGCCGATCCGCGGCCGGATATCTGGAAGATGGCAGCCTATATTGCGGTTTTTCCGGTGGCCATGCTGATCCGGTCGGCCAGCGGATTTATCAATACCTATCTGATTTCCTTCTGCGGGATGCGGGTGCTGATTCAGCTGCAGTCCCGGGTCCTCAGAAAACTGCAGGCGCTGCCGCTGGGGTTCTTTCATGAGAACACGGTGGGCGATCTTATGGCGCGCGTGACCGGCGATACGCTGGCGCTGCAGCAGGTGCTGACCAAGGTGGCCAACGATCTGGTCAAACAGCCGGTCACGATGATCGGCGCCGTTTCCGCTTTGATTTATCTGGCGGTGAAAGAGCAGGATGTCTGGTTTCTGATGCTGTTTCTGGCCACCATGCCGCTGATCATTCTGCCGCTGCGGGTTTTCGGAAAACGGATTCTGAAGCGGGCGAAGCAGGTGCAGGCGCAGAGCGGGGATATTTCAAAATATGTATCCGAAAACCTGAGTGCGGTGCGCGAGGTCCGGGCGTTCAACCTGCAGGAAAATGAGATCACCCGGTTTGATCAGGCGCTGGATAATTTCTGCCATCTATCGATGAAAGTGGTGAAATACAGCAATATTGTGCGTCCCACGGTTGAGGTAGTCGGGGTGTTTTGTGTTTCCGGGGCCGTGGTCTACATGCTGGAAAAAAACATCATTGCTGCTGCGGCTTCCATGCTGGCTGCGCTTTATATGGCCTATGATCCGGTCAAAAAGTTCGGCGAAATTCATGTGGCGATGAAAAAAGGCGAAGCGGCGTTGGAGCGTATTGAATATGTGCTGCATGCCGAAAACTATGTGCCGGAGCCGGGGCATCCGGTTCCGCTTGAAAACGTACGCGGACAGGTTGATTTTGAAAATGTCCATTTCCGCTATCTGGAAGAGTGGGTGCTCAAAGATGTGACGCTGAGTTTCAAGCCCGGATCGGTGGTGGCCCTGGTCGGACCGAGCGGTGCGGGTAAAACCACGATTGCCGACCTCATTCCCCGCTTTTACGATGTACAGCAGGGAGAGGTTAAAATCGACGGCATCGACGTGAAGAGCGTTTCCAAAGAGGCGTTGCGCAGCGTCATTTCGGTGGTGTCCCAGGACACCTTCCTGTTTAATGACACCATTCTTGAAAATATACGGATCGGGCGGCCGGAAGCCACGGATGAACAGATTTTCGAGGCCGCGCGCCACGCTTTTGCTCATGACTTTATTCTGGAGCTGGAGGAGGGCTATGCCACTGTGGTGGGCGAACGCGGCACCCGGCTTTCCGGCGGACAGAAACAACGCATCGCCATCGCGCGCGCCTTTCTGAAACAGGCCCCGATCCTGATTTTGGACGAGGCCACCTCAGCCCTCGACTCGGAGAGCGAGAAAAAGATTCAGGTCGCCCTCGAGCGACTCGTGTGCGAAAAAACAGTCTTCATGATTGCCCACCGTTTTGCCACCATCCGTATGGCGGATACGATCGTAGTGATGGAAGACGGTTACGTTCGCGGTGTCGGCAGTCATGACGAGCTCTACAATAGTGACGAGTTGTATACCAAACTCTATAACCGTCAGTTTTCAGGAGATTAGGCGGCGTGCGTAAACTGACCAAATATCTTTTATCTGATTTTTTGACCATTTTCGGGACGGCGCTGCTGCTGATCACGTTTGCATTCAGCATCGGGACCATGTACAAGCTGATCGATTATATGGCCAAAGGACTGCCGTTGAGTGTGATCGGGCAGTTTGCCGTGTACACCTTGCCGTATTCGCTTTCGTTCACCATTCCGATCAGTGCGCTGTTTTCAACGCTGCTGCTGTTCGGGCGGCTGTCTTCCGACAGTGAGCTGGCGGCGATGCGGGGCGGAGGGCTCAGTCTGTTTCAGATTTCGTCACCGATCATTCTGTTTTCCATGTTGCTCAGTATCATCTGTTTTTACAACAGTTTCACGATCTATCCGAAAACCACCTTCGCGGCGGAGCGTCTGAAAAAGAATGCACTGAGCATGGGGGTGGAGGATCCGATCAAGCTGCTGGAGGAAGGACGGTTTATTCGTGATTTTCCGGGCTACATGATTTATGTCGGCAAAAAATACCGCAATAAAGTGAGGGATCTCGTGGTGTATAAAACAGACCGGACCAGCGGTGAGATCACCGATACACTCCGGGCCGACAGCGGTATTCTGACCATTGATGAAGAAAAAATGGTCCTGAAAATCGATCTTTTTGATGTGCGGATGGAAATTGCCGATGCTGAAGAGCCGGGTAAAATTCACTACATGAGCGCCAGAAAACATCCGATTCGTGTGGATCTGAATGATCTGACGAAAAAGAGTTCGGTACGTAAAAAACGGAAATACCTGAACTTCAGAGAACTGGTGTATGTATTGCGAAATCCGGAAGCGGATATGGGCTGGATGCGGAAATATGATATGCAGGTGGAGCACGGACGCGACCTGATTGAATTTCATCAGCGCATTTGTCTCGCCATTGCGCCGCTGATGTTTGTGCTGGTGGCCATTCCGTTGGGCATCACCTCGCATCGCAAGGAATCCTCGATCGGGATGCTCATGAGTCTGGCGGTGATGTTTATCTACTATATCTTTATTATTCTTTCGGACACGTTTGATAAAAAGCCGCAGTATTATCCCTGGCTGTTACCTTGGATTCCGATTGTGCTGGGTCAGATCTATGGACTCTTTATGATCCGCCGGGCGGACTGATGCTTCCGTGCTTTGTAAAATTCCGGAGATTGGAGGTTTCCAGTCCTTGGAACTTGCCATGCCCGGAGGCCCTTAGTATCTTCCCCGTTCTTCCCTGAAAAAGGGAAGGGAACGAGACGGTTCCCGGCAGCGTGTTGAGCGCAGGCATCCGGATGACGAGATCGGGTTAACCCCGTCAGGGTCGGAAGGCAGCAGCGGTACACCATGTTTCTCGGGTGTCCGGACCCGCCGGCGGGAGCGCAGCCGGGAGCCCTTTCGTTCCCTTGCCTATGAGGAAATTTTGTATTATGGCCTATGAAGTTCTAGCACGAAAATGGCGCCCGCAGCAGTTCTCTGATGTTGTGGGGCAGGGGCATGTAACGCGTACGCTGACCAACGCGATTGAAACCGACCGTGTGGCGCATGCTTATATGTTTGTCGGCTCGCGCGGTACCGGGAAAACCACCTCGGCCCGAATTCTTGCCAAAGCCCTCAACTGCGAAAAAGGACCGACTCCATATCCGTGCGATGTCTGCGACTCCTGCAAAGAAGTCATGGCCGGCAACAGTCTGGATGTCATTGAAATCGACGGGGCTTCCAACAACGGGGTCGATCAGGTGCGTGATCTGCGGGACAATGCCCGCTATGCACCGGCGCGCGGACCCTACAAAATTTACATTATTGACGAAGTGCACATGCTCTCCACGCAGGCGTTCAACGCGCTGTTGAAAACGCTGGAAGAGCCGCCGGAGCATGTGAAGTTTATTTTTGCCACAACCGATGTGCACAAAGTGCTGCCCACCATTCTTTCCCGCTGTCAGCGGTTTGATCTCCGCCGGATCTCCGTGCAGGACATTGTTGATCGCCTGCGCAAAGGCTGTGAAGAAGAGGGGATTAATATTACAGAAGATGCTCTGCTGGCCATCGCGCGCGGGGCCGAGGGCGGGCTGCGCGATGCTGAATCGGCTCTCGATCAGATTATTTCATTTCGCGGTAAGGATATCGGTGAAGACGATGTGCTTGCCGTGTTCGGGCTGGTTTCCCGCCATGTACTCGAAAATCTGACTATGGCCATTCTGAAATCCGATGTGCCGCAGATTATCCATATCGTTGCCGAAATGGATCAAGCCGGCAAGGATCTGCAGCGGGTGGTGATGGAACTGCTGGAAAGCTTCCGTAATCTGCTGGTGGTCATCTATGCCGAAAGTGGTGCCGCTGCTCTGGAGCTCCCGGAGGCGCAGCTTGCATATTACAAAAATATTGCACCGGATTTTGAGGCCGGACGGATTCTCAAAATTATTGATTTGCTGGTGGAGGCCGACGGGCGGATGCGCTACGCGCTCTCTAAAAAAACACTGCTCGAGACGGGGCTCATCCGCTGTTCGCGGGCCGCCGAAACCGCAACGATCAATGAGCTGCTTAAACAGGTGGCCGACCTAAAAAAAAACTTTAAATCCGGCGGAGCAGTAGCCGGAAGTCCCTCCGCAACCACGGTTTCTTTCGGAACTTCCGGCCAAAAAAAAAAGATAGCCCCGGCGGGTGAAGTCGAAACGCTGCTTAAAACCTGGTACGAAATCATCGATCAGGTCGGCAAAGCCGACTTGCTGGCTAAAAGCAGCCTGCTGAATACCGCCCCGCTGAAAACTACCGAGACACAGCTGGTGGTAGGCTATGATCCCGAATTTACCAATGATCGGAGCCGGTTGGAGGATAACCGGGCAAAGCTGGCTCTCAGTCGCGCAGTTGAACGGTATCTGGGGCGTCAGCTTTCCGTAGTTTACGAGCCGCTCAAAGCGGACGATCCGCGCCCGTTGCCGGCAGATAAACCGATGAACAGCTCCGGCGCCGGCAAGACTCAGATGCTCACTAAAGAACAGCAGTGGTATGCAAATCCGGTTGTCAGGCTGGTCGTCGATGCATTCAATGGTGAAATTACCGATATCAGAGAGTAATGCGTGACGATGGGTGTGTGAAAATCAAAGCCCGCAATTTCGAACAAGGAACTAAGAACCAGGAACGAGGAACAAGATAGCATGAACATGATGAAAATGATGAAGCAGGCGCAGGATCTGCAGAAAAATATGAAGAAAAAGCAGGATGAACTGGCTAAAACCGAAGTCCAGTTTACCTCCGGCGGCGGCATGGTTACCGTCACGGCAACCTGCGATATGAAAGTCCGCTCCGTCAAAATCAATCCCGATGCTGTTGATCCGGACGATGTTGAAATGCTGGAGGATCTTGTGATGGCCGCTGTTGATGGATGCATGAGTGCTGCACAGGAAACCATGTCCAAAGAAATGAGCAAGCTCACCGGCGGTATGAACATTCCAGGCATGGGATTTTAAGGTCGTTTAAAAGTATAAAATCGGCATTCAAAATCAGGGGAAATGATTCCTTTAAAAAATGGGTTTTGGATATCCGAACTTCGGATTTAGGATGTACTGCGCATGCAGCATTTAGTTCCACTTGATAATCTCGTGGCAGCGCTCAGTCGGCTTCCGGGCATTGGAAGGCGTACGGCTGAGCGTATGGCGATGGCGTTGGTGCAGGACAGCAAAGGGTTGATGCGCATTCTGGCCAATGCGCTGCTGGAGGCTGACGACGAAATCGCCAGTTGCGAACGGTGTGGAAATGTAACGCTCTCGGCTGTTAATCCCTGCGAGCTCTGCACGCGGCACCGCAGGGATGCCCATATTCTCTGTGTGGTTGAATCGCCCGCCGACATCATGAAAATTGAAGAGTCCGGCGGATTTCAGGGGCGTTACCATGCCCTCATGGGGCGGCTTTCGCCCATGCACGGCACCGGCGCAGCCGACCTGCGGGTTGATCAGCTGCTTGCCCGTATTGCCGATGAAAAAATCACCGAAGTGCTGATTGCGCTCGGTACCGATGTGGAGAGCGATGCCACGGCCAGTTATCTCAAAGAAATTCTTTCGACCCGGGAAGTCCGTGTTTCGCGTATTGCCTTCGGTCTTCCATCTGGAAGTGCGATTGAATATTCCGACGCTGCAACGCTGGCGAAAGCTATTTCAGGGCGTCAGAAATTCGATTAATTTCATCTTTTTTTATGGAATAAACGATGCAAGTTATTGGTTTCCAAGGCCTGAAAAAAATCAGGATAAAAAAGTTAATTTCGGGGTGTTGACAAGACGGAAGATTCCTGTACCTTATGCGCCTCTTTACGAGAAATCCGGCGTAGCTCAATGGTAGAGTAGGTGACTGTTAATCACTTGGTTGCTGGTTCGAGCCCAGCCGCCGGAGCCATTTTAAAAGCCCCGTTATCAGCAATGATAACGGGGCTTTTTTTGTTTATATGCATATGTCGGTTTTGCTCCGGGGATCGGATGGCGGGCAGCAGAACGAGCAAGGGATTCCGGAAGATTTCAACATTTTACGCAGGATGCTCTTCCGTCGCACACAGTCGGTCCGTACGAGTGTGCAGCGAAAACGAAAGCGATCAATTTCTTTCTAAGGGTTCGGCTCGTTGAGCAGGCCCGGTTACGGAGATTATGAGTGCGAAATGTGTTCAGTGCCATAAACGTCGTCAGATGCCTTGGTCGGAATTTATGAGATGCAAGGTCTGGAGCAGGTGCGGGATTGGTTCCCGGGGGGATGCGGACGATGTTGCTGGAAAAGGGGCATTTTGTTTCCGGGGGGTGGAAATGTGCGGCGTTTGGCGTGGGGGCTTGAATTCCCGGTATCGGGAGGGTAGATTGCGCGCTTCATTTTTGCCGGGTGATGCCCGGCGGTTAATCGTTATGGGTGATTTGAGATCAGGCTGTTACCTGGAATATCCTGCGGACGATTAGCGAATAACAATTAACAGATAACTGGTTTATTATGGCTAAACAGAAGAGAACGGCGATTACCCCGACGCGGGGCGAGAATTATCCGGAGTGGTATCAGCAGGTGGTGCGTTCGGCGGAATTGGCGGAAAACAGCGACGTGCGCGGTTGTATGGTGATCCGTCCGTGGGGCTATGCGCTCTGGGAAAATATTCAGCGTTCGCTGGATAAAATGTTCAAGGATACGGGGCATGTGAATGCCTATTTCCCGATTTTTATTCCGAAGAGCTATCTGGAAAAAGAGGCTGAGCACGTTGACGGTTTTGCCAAGGAGTGCGCGGTGGTGACGCATCATCGTCTGGAAGAGGGCCCGGATGGCGGGCTGGTTCCGGCGGGCGAGCTGGAGGAGCCGCTGGTGGTGCGGCCGACGTCGGAGACGATTATCGGATCGACGTTTGCGAAATGGGTGGAGAGCTATCGCGATCTGCCGCTGCTGATTAATCAGTGGGCGAATGTGGTGCGCTGGGAAATGCGTACGCGCCTGTTTCTGCGTACGGCGGAATTTCTGTGGCAGGAAGGGCATACGGCCCATGAGACGGAAGCCGAAGCCTGGGAAGAAACCCGCAAAATGCTTGAGGTGTATAAAACCTTTGCCGAGGAGTATATGGCGATGCCGGTGCTGACGGGCGAAAAGACCGCCGGCGAGCGGTTCCCGGGGGCGGTGAGCACGTTGTGTATTGAGGCGATGATGCAGGACCGCAAGGCGCTGCAGGCGGGTACGAGCCATTTTCTGGGTCAGAATTTTGCGAAGGCGTCGAAGATTCAGTACAGCAGCCGCGAGGGCAATCTGGAATATGCGTGGACGACGTCGTGGGGCGTTTCGACGCGTTTGATCGGCGGCATGATTATGACGCATGGCGATGACGACGGCATGATTATGCCGCCGCGCCTGGCGCCGAGTCATGTGGTGCTGCTGCCGATTATCCGCAAAGAGGAGGACCGCGAAGCGATTCTGGCGTATTGCGAGGAGATTGCTTCCAACCTTCGGAAACAGCGTTTCCACGAACGCGATGTGGAGGTGGTGATTGATTCCCGCGATATCAATGCCGGCGAAAAGGGCTGGAGCTGGGTGAAGAAGGGGATTCCGATTAAAGCGGAGGTGGGCCCGCGCGATATGGCGAATAATTCGGTCTTCATGGCGCGCCGCGATACGATGCAGAAGCAGGGCGTTGATAAAGATGAATTTGTGGCGAACATTGTGGAAACGCTGGATGATATTCAGAACAGTCTGCTGCAGCGGGCGCTGGACCATCGGGCGGAACATACCCGGGAAATCGACGCTTATGATGAGTTTAAGGCGTTCTTTACGCCGGAGAATAAAAACCGCCCGGAAGCCCATGGCGGTTTTGCGTTGAGCCACTGGTGCGAAAGCGGTGAGTGCGAGGATAAAATCAACGATGAGCTGTCGGTGACGATTCGTTGTATTCCGTTCGATCGTGCTGAGAGCGGCGAAGGGGCCTGCATCTGCTGCGGCAAGCCGAGCCCCGGCCGCGTGGTTTTTGCAAAGAGTTATTAAATGTTGAACGTGATGCATGCGGTGTGATCATTTTTCCAGTAATTGGAAGATTCGCCGCTGAATCACTTGTCACGTATTTCCATTGCCCGAAATTCAACCCTGATTTACATTATCCGGATTATGCAATTTTCACGTACAACTCTACTGGCTTCGCTTTTGTTTCTGATGACCGGCCCGCCGGCGCTTCATGCGCAGTCGGAGGCCAAAAAAATCGAGGCGTCGGAGGTCGGCGCCGACACGAAGGTGTCGGTGGCGGACATGACGGAGCAGTCGAAAGACGAAACGGTTTACTGGGTTGAGGATAAGGGCCAGTTTACGTGGCGTTCGGCGTTCGATAAAAAAATGGACAATCCGACTGCTCAGTGGCAGCTGGCGCAGGAAACCCGTGAAAAGGGCCGGCTGAAAGCGGCTGAGCGCCGGATGATGTATTTGTACCGCCGGTGGCCAAACAGCAAAGAAGCGCCCTGGGCTGCACGGGCGCGGGCGGATATGCTTTTTGAGCGCAAGGAGTGGAAGGCTGCATTTACGGCGTATCAGTATCTGATCGATAATTATTCGGGGCAGATGGAGCATTATGACTCGGCGCTGGAGGCGCAGTATGAGATTGCGGTGAAAATTATGAACCACCGTCGTCTGCGCTGGGTTTTCGGAGGATATCGGGCTCCGGAATATGCAGTGGAGTATTTTGAAAAAGTGGTGCGTAACGGTCCGCAATGGAGCCGTGCGCCGGAAGCTCAGTTTATGGTGGGCCAATGCAATCAGGGCGCGAGTGAGTATGAATTGGCGATCAGTGCCTACGAAGTGCTGGGCTATCGCTATCCTGACAGTGCGTTTGCGGAGGAGGCGGCGTGGCAGCAGATTGAGTGCTATCGGAAGCTGCGCAAGGAATATCCCGCGGCTCCGGAGATTCTGGACCGTATGCTGACGGCATCCACCGTTTTTCTTTCAACGTATCCGAAATCGGAATACCGGACGGAAATCATCAGGCTGCGGAATTCGCTTTATGAAGTGAAGGCAAAGCAGGTTTTTGATGAGGGGGCGTTTTATGCCAAGGTGCCGAAAGAGCCGGAAGCCGCGATTATCTATTATGAAAAGATGATCGAGGAATATCCGAAGAGTAAGCTGGTGCCGAAAGCGTATGAGCGCATTGAAGAACTGAAAAAAATTCTGGCGATGCCGACCCAGGCTCGCACCCCCGATGCCCCGCGGTCGCGTCCGATTCCCTTTACGAAAGGCGGACAGGATGTCGAGGGCTAGACCGGCACTGCTTTTCTGTTGTTTCGGGATTGCCGCCGCTGCAGTGGCAGCCGATCTTGATCTGCCGAAAGAGATTCCGGATGAGCCGTTTGATTTGACGGCTGCCAGTCTTGAATTCACCAACGACACCCTCATTGCCAGCGGCGGAGTAACCGGTCGTTTTGAAAATGTGGTTGTTCGTGCGGACCGGGTTGAAGGCAATACCGCCAATGGCGATTTGAAAATGGAAGGCGGCATTTTTTTCAAACGCGGAAATATTGAATGGCGCGGTTCGGAGCTGGAATACAACTATATTACGCAAGTGGGGGATTTCGGTCCTTCGACTCTTAATTTTGATCCGGTGCTTATGAGTGTGGATCAGGTGGAGCGGGTTTCCACCAATGAATTCCGCCTGCAGGGAGCGGAGTTCACTACATGCCCCAAGGATCATCCTCACTTTCATGTGACGGCGAAAGAGGCTTACCTTGTTGATGATGAGTATCTGAAAGCAAAAGGGGTTACGGTGTATGTCGGAAAGGTGCCGGTATTTTATGTGCCGTACTGGCGGCAGAAGCTGAGCAAACCGATTTTTTCATTTCAGGGCGGGTTCGGTTCTGAATGGGGGCTGTTTCTGCTGACCAAAGCGACGATTCCTCTGACGGAGCATGTTGAATCGGAGACGGATCTGAATCTTTACACGGAACGCGGCGTCGGTCTGGGGCAGGGATTAAACTGGAATTATCCCAACGCCAAAGGCACCTTCCATGGGTTCTATCTGAAGGATCAGGATAAATATGCGCGGTATGATCCGGCCGACCCTGCACCGGACGGAGCCGTCGGCGATGAAATCAGCAATGACCGATACCGGCTGAAGCTGGAGCATCATCAGTATTTTGACGACACGTTTTATGCGAATACCAAGTGGAACTATCTCAGTGATCCGGCGGTGATCGAGGAGTTTTTTAAAGGGGAATACCGCTCGTATGCCCAGCCGGAAAACTATTTTTCGCTCGATTACGGCAATACTTATCTGGGCACCGAGGCCTTTGTGAATAAACGGCTGAACGATTTTTATAACAACACCGACCGGTATGAATATTCGCTGGATGCCTACCGCACCCGGATCCCGGGTACGCCGTTTTATTTTCAGAGTGAAAATGCGGTGGCTCAGCTCGACCGGGTTTCGGGGACGCTCGACCCGGTGGCGGAATATGATGCAACCCGGCTGGATTCGCTGAACTCGGTTTATCTGCCGCAGCGCTGGGGCGTGCTGAGCGTGGTTCCGCGCGCGACGTATCGGGGAACCTATTACAGCGATTCTGCGGCCGGCGGTGAAGAGATACGGCAGATTCCGGGAGCCGGAATGCAGGTTTCGTTCGAGGCGACGAAGGTGCTGTCGGAGCGCGAGCGCTGGTACGGCAAAGGGCTGCGCCATAAAATCCAGCCGTATGCGGATTATATTTATCAGGACAGCGACGTCGACAGCTCAGATCTTTATCAGTTCGATGATGTGGATATGCTGCAGGATGAAAATAAAGTGAAGGTCGGCCTTCGGAATATTCTGCAGACGAAGCGGGATAACCGGGTTTCGCGGTTTATTGATCTCGACCTGTATACGTACTACCTGATGGAGGATCATGGAAGCGGCAACGATTTTGATTCGCTCTTTATTGATGCACGGATGCCGCTGACAAAGCGTGCAATGGTGGATGTTGAAGGAGTGGTGGATTGGAATTCAGGAGAGGTTCCCTTTTTCAATACGCGCTATTCCTATGATTATGACGATCTGATTCTGAGTATTGAGCATCTCTACCGTGCGCAGCGTGAATCACTCTGGACGCCGCGGTTTGAACTGTTTCCAAAATCTGATCTTAGCTTCGAAGGTTATGCCCGCTACAACGATAAAGAGGACGAGTTGGAAGAGATTGCCGGCATGGTTTATGCCAACTGGTGCTGCATGCGTTACGGACTGGGCTATCATTTCTACGATGAGAATGAACACCAGATTATGTTCACCATCGGCCTTTCCGCTTTTCCGCAGGCGAGAATCGGAAGCGGCCTTTAATTGATCGGGGCGGTTTTGATGAAACCGCCCCCGGTTTCCCGGAATGATTCCGGGCGCATTTTCCGGCTCTCTTTCGTCTCGCCGTTTCAGCTTCCGGAACTTCCGATCATTGGAAATTATACGGGGCGGTGCGGACTCCGCTGGTGCGGATATCGAGATATTCCTGTTTCATCTTTTCGACCAGATCGTTGTATTCCGGATTTTTAATGAGATTCTTTTTGTGATTTTCGGTCGGATTTTCTTCCAGATTGTAAAGAGCTTTGGGTTTCCAGAAGGAGCAATGGTGGTCGGATTGGATAATGAGTTTCCAGGGATCTTTGCGATAGATCACTTCGTTATTTGCTCCGGCCTGCAGCACGATGAAATCGCGCTGGACAAATTGATCCATCCGGTGGGTCAGCAGGGGCAGCAGGTTATTGGAGTCCTGTGCTTCATTTTTAGGAACCGGTGTGCCGACGAGTGCGGCAAACGTGGCAAGCATATCGGTGTTGGAAATAAATTCGCTGGAAACGCCGGGCTGGATATGTCCCGGCCACAGCGCAAAGAAGGGGACGCGGTGACCGCCTTCAAGCGGTGAATTTTTGCAACCGGCCCAGCCGCCGTTCGAGCGGTGCCGGGTAGCCATGGTTTCCGGATCGACCTGGAGGCCGCCGTTGTCCGAGGTGAATACCAGCAGGGTGTTTTTATACACCCCGTTTGCTTTCAGGGCATCGACGATGCGTTTGACCTGCAGGTCGAGTTCAACGATCATATCCATGTGGCGCGAAGGCGTGGCTCCGTTGACTTTCACTCCGTCAAATTCGTCCGGCGGGCAGTGGGGGACATGGACCATGGGCGAGCAGTAATAGAGAAAAAACGGGGCGTCTTTTTTCGCCTTTTCATCGATGAAATCGACAGCTTTACGGGAGATGAGATCGCCGATGTTCCGTGTGTCCCAGTTTGAATCGCCGAAACCGAAGCCTTTGCTGGTCAGATCTTTGGGGTGAATCGCATTTTCGTTATTCATGAAAACGATTTCGGAGTCCTGTTTGATCGGATACCACTGTTCATTTTCGTAGGCGAGATAGATGGGGCCCTGAATCCCGCAGGGCAGCGTGAAGTCATAATCAAATCCGCAGAATTTCGGTCCATGGCCGACGAAACGGGAAAGGTCGACCTGCGACTCCGGGTTGTCGCGGTCGGCTCCGCGGTAAAGCTCCCCGGTTTTCCGGTCGAGAAAATCGCCGCCGAGATGCCACTTTCCGATAAACCCGGTTTGATAGCCGGCCGTTTTGACTACGGAGCCCAGGGTGACCTCGCCGTCGCGGAAGGCTGTTTCGCGGAAGGTGCCCCAGACGCCCCACGGGGCGTAGGAACGGTAATTATTGTTGCCGCTCATGACGCAGTATCGGGTCGGCGAGCAAAGTGCCGTGGCGGAATGGCCGTCGGTAAACCAGAGGCCCTGCTGTGCCAGCGCGTCGATGTTGGGAGTTTCAACCACCGGTGTTTTGTTCTGAAACGTGCGTACATGGTGGCTGATATCGCCGAGGCCGAGATCGTCGGCCATAATCAATACGATATTCGGTTTGGGTGCCGCGGATACCGCAGACGTGATGAGAAGGGCACTGCAGAGGAATTTTTTCATTGGATTTCATTTCTTAGGTTTTTGACATCAACAAACCGGGTCGCCGGACGTTGGTCCGGTTTGGCGGTTTTCATATTCACATTGCTGAGCACCAGACCGTCGACGTGGCGGGCATAGATTCCAAAGGCCGGAACGGTGGCGTCGAGGCGGCTGTATTCCGGCCACCAGCCGTCAAGTATGTCCGGGGTCAGTTCCTTCAGTTCATTGGCGGCATCTGCGGAAGTTCCGCCGCCGCCCGTGGTCATCTGGATATCGCTGAAAACCAGGTCTTTGATCGGATGTCCGGGCATGCCGGTGATGACGATGGCGGAATCTTTTCCGCAGGTGGAGGAATCGATCCGTATGCCGTCGAATACAAATCCTTTCATTTCTTTCATCGGCTGCAGTTCACCTTTCGGGGTGTCCACACAGCAGCGCTGCTGGCCGAACGTCATAAAAACAGGACGGGGCACGTTGCTCATTACCAGGTTGGAGAACGTCATGTTTTTCATCGTCCCGCCTTCGCACATCTGTATTTTCAGACCGGCATCCTCGATATCTCTGAAGATGCAGTTGTTCACCGTAACGTTTTCGAAATCGCCCAGGGAGAGCAGCCCGATGCGGATCCCCGCCCATTTGCTGACGAAGATACAATTGTTGATGACGATATCGCGACAGGCTTTGTCTTTGCGCGAAGCCTGAAGACAAATGGAATCGTCCGAAGTATCGAATGTACAGTTGCTGACGCGGACTTTTTCGCAGCCGTCAAAGTCGAGTCCGTCGCCGTTGTTGTTCACCCGGCTGCGAATGGTGATACCATCGACCACAATATCCTGACAGTACAGCCAGGCCGAGGTCCATGCGGCCGGATTTTTCAGGGTAAGGTCATGCATCCGGATGTTGGTGCAGTTCATCAGCCGGATCATCATGGGCCGTCCGGTTTCCTGATTGAAATTATTCCAGGAGCCGTTGCCGTCGATGGCTCCGCTTCCCTTGAATGCAATGTTGTGGACGCCGCGCGCAAAAATCAGGCAACGATCCATGTGCGGCTCGTTTTTGTACATGTTTTTATGCGTGTCAGCAGCAAAGTGCCGAATGTTCGGGCTGGCGATCAGCTTGGAGCCGCCGGTGATATGAAGGGTCACGTTGTCCTTCATATAGATGGTGCCGATCATATAGCTTCCGGCGGTCACCAGCACTTCGCCACCTCCGCTGGACGACGCTTTGTTGATGGCTTTCTGTACCGCGGCGGTACAGAGTGTTTTTCCATCACCGACCGCGCCATAGTCACGGATATCATGAACGTAGGCCGATGCGGTCACAGCGGTTCCCAGCAGAAGGGCGATCAGAAATTTCATGGTTATTCCCATTTCCGGTAGTGTGTTTTCAAATCTTCGTGTGTAACGCGGACCGTGGCCGGCGGCGTGTTGATATCGCCTTTGGCTTCTGCAACCAGCTCTTTGCATTTTGCCCGCAGTTCTTTCAGCACATCGGCATAGGCCGGATCGTTGATCAGGTTGTTGGCTTCGTACGGATCTTCCGAGGTTTTGTAGAGTTCTTCGTACACTGCTTTCTCCCCTTTAATCGAGGCCGTGAGCCATTTTGCGTAGAGATCGGCCGATTCCTGTGAAACCCGATACCAGTCTTTCTGCGGAGTGTTTTCGCGACGCACACGGTTGTCGTTTTTAAAGTAGCGGATGTAGCGGAAATCCTTTGTCCGCACCGTTTCGCAACGTGGATTGCCGAAGATGGTTGACCAGAGGTTTTCGCCGAAGGCGGCATCGCGCCAGTCGGTTTTTTCGCCGGCGATCAGGGGGGTCATATCTTTTCCCTGCATGGTTTCCGGTGTTTCGACGCCGGCGATGGAGAGAATGGTCGGGGCAACATCGATGGACTGCACCAGTTCGTCGCAGCGGAATCCGCCTTTTTTGCGCGGGTCGTAAATCACCATGGGCACCTTCATACAGGTTTCATAGCAAAGTGATTTTCCGCCGAGACCGAATTCGCCGTTGAAGAGGCCGTGGTCGGAGGCATAAATGATGACGGTGTTTTCGGCGATGCCGAGTTTTTCGAGTGTCTCGCGCATATTACCGACGAGGCGGTCGATGCCGGTGACCGCCTGCATGACCCGGATCATGCGTTCACGGGTCTGTGCTTCGTCTTCGACCCAGTTGTAGCCGGTCTGCCGCAGATCCTGCAGCAGCAGATCATTCGGAAGCTTGTTTTCTTTCAGATCACGTTTGGGAATGTAGTGAGGGGGCAGGGGCAGGGTATCCTGATATTCGCGATAGGCGGTACGGTAGAGCGCATCGTCGGTCGGCTTCATTTTCATGCTCTGCGTGCTGAAGCCGTGGGGCAGGTTCATGCAGATCGAGAGCATGAAGGGTTTGGATTGATCGCGTTTCTGCAGAAACTGAATGGCATTGCTCATGAAGGCTTCATTGGATTGCGGATCGAGGAAGGCATCGACGCCTTCGGTAAGGATTTCCGCCTGCGTATCGGATTGGGCGTTGTCGAAAATTTTGTGGTAGTCCTTCGGATAGAAACCGATGTGGTGATGGCCGGCATACCAGAAGTCGAAGCTGCGGTCCATCAGACCGGTGCGATAGCCTTTGTCGCCGATCGGCAGGTGATTTTTACCGATATAGCCGGTGAAATATCCGGCATTGCGCACCAGCACCGGATAGGATTTGGCCCAGGCTTCGGCCGACATGGATGTGCCGGAGTTAAAGTCGATGCCGTGTCTGCGTTCAAACTGGCCGAGCATGTAGCAGGCGCGGCTCGGTGTGCAGATGGCCGTGGTGACAAAGGCGTTGTCAAACACCACGCCGTCGGATGCCAGTTGATCCAGATTCGGGGTTTTCCCGATTTTCTGGCCCATAAATCCGACGGAATCCCAGCGCTGGTCATCGGTCAGCAGGAAGATAATGTTCGGTTTTTTTTCCGGCATCCGGGCCGCGCCGGCCAAGGCTATAGAACTTACGAGAAGAGCGGAAATAAGCAGTTTATTTTTCATCGGTATTCCTTTGTTTGATCATGCAGGTCCGCCTGCGCATTGCAGGGACGATTTTTGTGCCCTGATTCCCTTTTTAATTCCATTGTTCTTTAGATATCTGTTTTTTCCGCCATGCAGCCGAGAGCCTTCCGGACCTTGGAAAAGCCTGTCCGTTAGTACAATTTACCTGATGGAGTAAAATGCATTAATTTCTTGTCTGCGTCTGTAAAAGTCAAATATACATGTTTACATTAACAGACGAATCAGAACCCGGGGATTGGACACATGATGAACAGAAGGATTTTCACTCGAACCGCCATCGTCAGCGGACTGCTGGCTTCGAAAGCTGTCGCCGTTTCCAGGGTTCGGAAAAAGCCCAATATTCTGTTTATCATGTCCGACGACCATACGACGCAGGGCTTCGGCTGCTACGGATCGCGGCTGGCAAAGTTCAACCCGACGCCGAATATTGATCAGCTGGCCAAAGAGGGCGCGCGTTTTGATTCCGTTTTCTGCACCAACGCCATTTGCACACCGAGCCGCGCGTGCATTATGACGGGGCAGTATTCGCAAACCAACGGAGTGCTCGATCTGTCCGGTGCACTTCCGCCGGAGCGACAGTATCTTTCGATTGAAATGAAAAAGGCGGGCTATCAGACCGCTATGATCGGTAAGTGGCATCTCAAGGAAGAACCGGCAACGTTTGATTATTACAAAGTTCTGGTCGCGGCGGGTCAGCAGGGAACTTATTTTGATCCCGAATTCATTGAAACCGGAATGAAATTCGGCAAGCACGGGGCTCCGGGCATTAAGACCGTGAAACATAAAGGGCACAGTTCCGATGTGATTACCGATATCTCGCTCGACTGGCTTTCCAACGGCTGGAATAAAGAGCAGCCGTTTTTTCTGATGCATCACTATAAAGCCCCGCATGACCTGTTCGAAAATGCGCCGCGTTATGATTCCTGGCTGGAGGATGAACTGATACCCGAACCGGAAAGTCTCTACGATCCGGGCAATCATGGCTCGGAAGGAACGCGCGGCAAAGATGATGCGCTGATTCACGACATCGGCTCTTCGGTTTCCAAGCGGAATACGATCCGGAATATGGGCATGCACATGAAGATCGATCCGGATCTGCCGGACCGTGAATACACGCATCAGGCTTATCAGGCCTACCTTAAACGCTACCTTCGCTGTGTGAAAGGGGTGGACGACAACCTGAAGCGGCTGTTTGATTATCTAAAGAAAAACGATCTGTGGGATAACACCGTCATTTTCTACACCGGCGATCAGGGCTTTTTCCTGGGAGAGCACGATTATATCGATAAACGCTGGATGTATGAAGAGGGCATGCGTATGCCGTTCATTATGCGTTATCCCGAAACCGTTAAGCCGGGAACCGTCGTTGATTCGCTGATCAATAATACCGATTTTGCGCCGACGATGCTGGAGTATGCCGGTGTGAGAACTCCGGACTACATGCAGGGTCACTCCTTTAAATCGATTGTGGAAACCGGCGTCGAGCCCGACGGCTGGCGCGAGGCGACCTATTACCGCTATTGGATGCATATGGCGCACAAACATGCGAATCCGGGACATTTCGGGGTACGCACCAAACGCTATAAACTGATCTTTTTCTATGGGGCCGATGTGTATCCCAATGGACGGAAAGACTGGGGTACCCGATCGGAGTGGCGCACGCCGGCGGCGTGGGAACTCTATGATCTGAAGCAGGATCCGAAAGAGATGAATAACGTTTACGATAATCCGGAATATGCTGAGATTCGGAAAAAGCTGAAGGCAAAACTCAAAACGCTTCGGTCAGAACTGAACGAAACCGATGCCGACTACCCCCATATTCAGGAGATCATTGACGAACACTGGAACGATTAGTCGTCGGGACGAAATTACAGGATGGTCTGCATGGATGATCCTGTAATTTTTGCTGAAGTTTAAGGAACCAGTTCCTGCCACTTCTCTTTCTTCCAGACAACAGGAGGGGGAAAATCCGCGGCGCGTTTGAGGTATTCCGCTTTCAGGGTTTCCGCCAGTTCCGGGTTCTGGTCGATAATATTCCGGGTTTCGGCTGGATCCTGTCGGATGTTGAAAAGCTCGAGGCGGTCCGGGCAGCCGTCCGGTTGATCTTCATAGATACCGGCTTCGATGGTTCCGGTATAGCGCAGCACATGTTCGCCCTTTAAAACCGCCCAGCCGCCGGGGGCTTTTGTGCGTTCTGCATTTTTTCCGACGAGCGAACGGTGGCGGTTGAAGCCCCAGGCCCGGGCGTGAATTCCGGCCCAGATCAACTGGTCGTGAACTTCCGAAGGATCTTTTCCGGAGAGTATATTCAACAGGCTTTTTGCATCAATCTGTTCCGGCGGGGTCAGGCCGGCGGCGGCGATAAAGGTTGGAATAATATCCATGCTGGAAGCGAGCTGCTCGAGCGCTCCCTGCGGTTTGATTCCTTTTTTCCAGTAAAACATCAGCGGAACACGAATACCGCCCTGGCGGAACATTCCTTTGTGGCCGGTATAGGGGGCGTTGCCCGGCAGTACGCTCGCTTCACCCGACATGGCGCCGTTGTCGGAAGTGAATGCAATCAAGGTGTTTTCCAATTGGCCGGTCGATTCCAGGTAATCGAGTATTCGTTTGATATTCTGGTCTGCCGCATTGAGGTGCGCATAAAAATTGGAAAGGTTGTAGGACGTAGACTGAAATCCTTTCCAGTATTTTTTCGGGGCATTGGGTTCCAGATAGTCGTGTACGGCATGATAGTGGAGTTGGATGTAAAACGGTTTCCCGTTCTGTTTTCTGATGAAATTCAGTGCCTTGTCGGTGAAGACCTCGGTGTTGTATCCGCTTTGACGTCCGGCGTGTTCAGTGTTTTCCCAGACGAGCGTGGAATCATAAAACTGGCTGGCCCAGTTGTTGTAGCCGTAATAGTAGTCGAAGCCGTTATTCAGCGGATTCTGCTCGGGAACCACGGAGCCGTAGTAGCCGGCTTCCCAGGCTTCGTTCCAGATTCCCGGATATTTCTTGCCCAGCTGTCCCCACCATACGGTTTCGGTGATGCCGTGTTTTGCCAGAGCATCCTGAATCACCTGCTGATCCCGTTTGCCCACATGCCATTTTCCGATATGTGCCGTGGCGTATCCGGCATCGTGCAGTTTATGGGCGAGGTGCTCGCCCGGTTTAATGCCGCCGCTTTCCACATCCATATTGGTGTAGACGCCGGCGGCGGGTGGAATTTTCCCGGTGGCAATAGCCAGCCGGGAGGGGGCACACAGGCTGCTGGCGGCATAAGCCCGTTGAAAATAGGCTCCGCCGCGGGCCAGTTTCGTCAGCGCCGGCATCGCTTTTTTTGAAAGCTCCAGTGCCTGTTCCGGGGTATATTCCTGGGTCCGGGCAACGCGCTCTTTAAAGTAAGGGTCAAATTGGTCGACGGTCAGGTTATCGTTGTAAAACTGGCAGTGGCCGGCCCCGAGATCGTCGAGCATGATAAACAGTAAGTTCGGCTGTTCGCCGGTGAATGCGCTAATGGCGGTGGTCAGAAAAGTCAGGAGCAGGATCGGTTTCATAATCAATTAGAATACGTATACGCAAAAAAAAGGTCAACCGGCGTTCGGCTGACCTTTTGACTCATTTGATGATTGAGGAAACTAATCGAGTCCGACGAGATCGATATTTTTGCGCAGGCGCATCAGCGCATCGATCCAGCGCTGCGGCATGCGGCCTCGTTTATCCGGCGGACAGTTCAGCAGGAAGTTGACGCCCCGGCCGGTGGTGCCCATATACATGCCAAGCAGATCCTTGTCGGAACGAACGGCATCGTCTTCCGCGTAGAACCATTCGCGGCCGATGGTGTCGTTGGTTTCTCCCGGAATGTAATAGTTTTTACCGAGGATTTCCTTCCATTGAAAATAATCCTGTTTCGCGTGGCCGTTGTAGGCGTTCGGGAAATTGCGTTCCAGCGTCATGATGTCTGACGGCCAGGCAAAGGTGTGATCGAACGTCGTGCCGTTTTGGCAGGAGTGGTTGTAGGCAAAGAACATTTCCGGTTTTCGCTCGGTAACGCGGTCATAAAATTCAATCCGTTTATCGAGCGGAAGCACTTTGGGCATATCCACCCAGAAATAATCCGGATTGTAGGTGTCGATCAGTTCATCGCACTGGTTCCACATGAATTCGCGGAAGGCATCATTGGTGGTGGTCATGCCGAGTGCATATTCGTTCCAGTCTTTCGTCACCGGCATGCCGAACAGGTTGGTGTTATCCCATGCGCAGTAGTAGAAGCCGACTTTGATGCCTTTTTCGCGGCAGGCGTTGACATATTCGCCGACGACATCGGTGGTGTTTTTGCTGTTTTTGACGGAGTAGTCGCCATAGGCGCTGGGCCAGAGCGCATGCCCGGCCACATGCTTGGTGGTGAGGACGGCATACTTCATTCCGGCATCGCGTGCCACGGAAATCCATTCGTCCACATTCAGGTCGGTGGGGTTGTAGGTTTCGATCGGTTCGCAGGCGCTGAGTTCGAGTCCGTCGAACGTCGACATGCCCCAGTGGATGAACATGCCGTATTTCCACTGCATGAACTCCTGCAGTTTTTCAATGCTCAGGCGCTGTTCGCCTTCGCCCTCGGCGGATACGGATTTAATATTATTCTGATCGGGAATCGGGTCAGCCATCATCTCTCTCCAATGTTCTAAAGTGAGCTGAAATGATTGGAGAAAACGTAGGTTGAATCCACCGGAAAACGTTGATGTTTTTCAGGAATTTATACAATTCAACGGTCAGTTCGATGCCATGACTTTTTCGAGCAGTTCGCGATCTTCTTTACAAAGCAGTTTGACGGGGACCCGGATTTCTTTGCCGCCCTTTTTCCGGAGGTAGGCATAGCCGTGTTTGGCCTTAACCAGTTTTGCCTTTGTGGAGCTTTTCCCGTTGGCGGATTTCCATTCGCGCGGTTGCTCTTTCAGTTTTTTAAGTTGCCAGTCGGCCAGGGAGCCGTCGGTTGGAACCAGCACATAGGCGCGCACCCAATCGATATACGTGGTGTTGCGGGAGGGATCGTTGATTTCCTCCGGCGTCGGCGGCGTTTCCCAGTCGTAGGTTTCGGTCACCATATTGATATGCATCGGATGACGAAAGGGCTCCTCGGTGAGTGTGGTGTCGAATTCAACGGTGCCGACATGTTCGTTGTTCAGATAAAAATGGCACTTCGAGGCATCCTCCCACCAGCAGCCGTAGACATAAAACGCCTCGTCGGATTTAGTGGGCAGTTCGGCTTTGTTTCCAATGTGATCACTGTCGCCGCCGTGCCAGACATGGGTGTTGGAGTTCATATAGCGGGCAAATTTTTCGTTTCGCTTTGAACCGCCGACCGTTTCCTGAATATCGAGTTCCTGCGAAATCCTTCCAACCCCCGGATAATGCTGGCCTGAATTGCTCATCCAGAACGTGGACGACATGGAAATGCTCGATGCGCGCAAACGGCATTCATAATAACCGAAATAGGCTTCTGTTTTTTTTGAAACGACGGCCGCGCCGCCCAGAGTGAACTCGCCATGCCTGCTGCTGATCGATTCATCCAGCGTTCCGTTGGTCAGCTGCAGCATACCGTCTTTGACCGAGACATTTTCCGGCATAAACCGGGCCGGCGGACGTCCCCGCCAGCGCGGATGGTGATCATACCACTTTTCCGAGTTCAGCGCATCGCCGTTGAATTCATCGGTAAAATCCTCATTGACCACCCACATGAATCCTTTGGGGGCCGGCGGCGGCTCCGCAAACGCTGTGCCGGTGAGAAAAACGCCCAGGGTGGGCAGTTTCCATAGATTGGAAAAAAGTTTAGTCATTGTGATCGGTCTCAAAGTTGTTTGCTTTGAAACGTTCCTGCGACGGCTTTGTTGGACAGGAAAGGATTCCAATATTTTTCGGGCCCTTGAAATTAAAGGTGATCCGCTCGAAAGAAACCTGATGGCGGACATAGTAATCTTCAATGGCCTCCACCAGTTCGTCACGCCCCAGTTTTTCCTTTGACCAGAAATTGCAGCAGGGAATAACCAGTACGGGTCGGATCAGTGCCGATTCGGCCACGGGCCGCGTAGCTTCATCGCAGTGGAGGCCGATAATCAGGTCATAATAATCGGCCATGGACGAAAGATATTCCGCCTCCCGGTTCGGCACGCCCTTCATGGTCCAACCGCGAGGGTCAATCACCTCGGCGTCGTAATTATAGTGTTTTCGCAATACGCGGCTGAGCATGCCCTGACCGCCGGCCACATCGGCAATATACTGAATGCCGCTGCCGAACCGGTCATAGACAAATTCCGCCAGCACATCAAACCGCGCAGGATCACCATGAAATTTCTTCCGGCCCATTTTAACCGTCTCCTTTACGTTTGCCAGGCAGCCCGCCTGGGTTGCGGTTACAGGATGCCATCTACCGGATTCCAGGCAATTTCAATGGGTTCCACTTTTTCGAGGATACCGGGCACATGCGGCGGCTTTTTCCAATGGCTGGAACGCAGTTCAACTTCTGCGGATTCGAGGCCGTCAGCTTCCGCCCGAAGCACGGCTTTTTCACCGGTCATCTGCACGATGGCCTGGCTCAGGCCGAAAAAGGCGGAACTTTCCGTGCCTTTCGGCGGTTCGTGGCTGGTTGGATTGCCGTTGCCGGTTCCCAGAATTCCGGCATCGCCTTCAATCGTGTAGCGGATTTTGTTAGAGGCGGTGGGGACAAAGCGGCCTTCGGCATCCATGATTTCGGCTTTCACCACAAACGTGCCGTCGGCTTCGGCCGTCAGGCGGATGGCCGCCGGATCGCCGACAGTTTCGTTGACCGTCCGTAAAATTTCTTTTCCGTCGGTGTCGTAGCCGATCGCTTCGAGTCTGCCGGGCTGATAGTCGGCCATCGTCTCAAAATAACCGTTGGTTTCCACGGGTTGGCGGGTGAGCGTTTTTCCGTTTAAAACCAGTTCCACTTCTGCACAGTTGGTGTAGGCGCGGACTTTAATGGGCAGTCCCTCTTTACCCGCCCAGTTCCAGTGCGGGAAGAGGTGGAGCAGCGGCTCCGTGTTCCACCAGGCTTTGTAGTAGAAATAGGCATCCTTAGGGAAGCCGCACAGATCCATCAGGCCAAAGCGGGTGACCGTGGCCGGCCAGTCGAAGGGGTAGGTTTCGCCGCGATAGTCAAAGCCTGTCCAGAGGAAGGTGGCCGCCAGGAAATCGCGGTCGGCGCAGGCTTTCCAGGTTTGGTCGATGGTGGATCCCCATGGCGTTAGGCCGTTGTTATACGCGCTGGCCATCCCTTTGAGGTGTTCGTTTTCCCAGCAGATTCCGCCGTGGCCGAAGTCATTCAGTTCCATCGGCTTTCCATTGTAATATTCAGTATCGTACAGCCCACGGGTCGCAAACGATCCGCCGGTTTCGCTGCCGATGATGGGCCAGTCCGGATAGCGTTCATGGAATTTGTCGTATTGCCCGTCGTCCACGCCGTCGGGGGTGAGGGTATAGTTGGCGCCGAAGACATCGAGATGAAAATTTTCGCTGTCATGAAAACGGGCAATACTGAGCCAGTTGCAGTTCATGGAATATACCGCCGGCCGGGTGGGATCGAGCCGGTGAACCAGATGCTGCATTTTTTTCAGCTGTTTGATGCCGACGTTGGTGGACTGCACTTTCATTTCTTCATTGCCGAGCGACCACATGATGATTGACGCGTGATTCCGGTCGCGTTTTATCAGGTCTTCGAGCTGCTGGAGCAGCTCCGGCGAAGAACCCGTAAGCCGCGTTTCGTCCATTACCATGATGCCGAGTCGGTCGCAGATGTCGAGCAGCGCCGGGGTGGGCGGATTATGCGCACAGCGCAGTGCGTTGACTCCCATGTTTTTCATCTGAATCATACGCCATTCCTGCAGGGCATCGGGAATGGCGGTGCCGACGCCGGCGTGATCCTGATGGTTGCAGATGCCGCGGATTTTCAGGGGTTTTCCGTTGAGGAAAAAGCCTTTTTTTCCATCGAATCGAACATCCTTTATTCCGAAGGGAGTGCGGACTTCGTCAACAATTTCACCCTCGATGCGGATGCTGGTGACCAGTGTGTAAAGATACGGATCGTCCGGGTGCCAGTTCCGGGGATTGGAAAGTTCCAGCGTCTGGAACCCCGTAGCGGTGTTTTCCGCTTCGATTTTCAGGTCGGTTTCGTTGACGATTTCGGCGTGGTCTTCGGCATTGATGATGGTGGACTGCAGGGAAATGTTCAGGTCGGTGTCGAGATCGTTGCGAACGGCGGTTTCAATCTTCACCATGTTGTTTTCGGTGTGCACAAAAATGCCGGAATAGGGGACATGTACGGGGTGGGTTTTCACCAGGCGGACATCGCGGTAAATGCCGCCGCCTTCGTAGGACCATAGTTCGGGCAGGTTGGCATCGCAGCGAACGGCGATGACGTTGTGTTTTCCATAATTCAGCACGTCGGAGGCATCGATGGGAAAACTGGTGTATCCGCTGAGATGCCGGTGCAGAAAGTGGCCGTTAATCCAGACTTCGGAATCGCGGAAAATTCCGTCGAATTCAAGCCGGATACGGCGGCCTTCATCGGATGCCGGTACAACGAAGGTTTTACGGTACCAGCCGATCCCTTTCTGAATGGAGCCGTGGCCGACTTCGGCGTCGGGCGTAAACGGATTTTCCTGAAGAAAGTCGTGGGGCAGATCGACCGGCTGCCAGTCGAGATCGTTATAGCCGACTTCGGAGAGGCCGTGGTTTCCGGATTTCATCCAGGCGGGATTGGCATACAGTGTTTCGTGAATGGACTGGAAACCCTGCTTCTTTACGTCCTGCTGGATAAAGCGCCAGCCGGGGTTCATGGATAAAATTTCTCTCATATACTTATCTCCAAAAAATCAGCGCGTTGTTTAACCACGACCGAGTGAATAACGCGAAGTTAAAAATATGCACGAATCTCAGGTTTTGATCTGTTTTAAAACGTTTGTTTTCAATGCAAAGGGGCATTGCTTCCCGAAGTTAGCACTGCGTTGAGTGTTTTTTCATTCAGGTTTCCGGAAAAGCACAAAAAGACCGGATAGGGTTGCCCCGTCCGGTCTTTTTGTTTTTCGGTATGGCCCGAATCCGTTTAGTCGATTTTGAGCACCGCACCGGAGGAGGTGTTGTATTTTCCGCCGACCATGGCGAAGAAGACATAATCCGGTTTTCCGTCTTTCAGCAGCACCTGGGTGCGCTCAAAACGGCCTTCGCGCTCGATGCCGTTCGGCGGTTCCGGGAGGTATTTGCGCCCTTCGTAAAAGGCCACGGTGGGTTCGCCCCACTTGATGCCGTCGTCGGATTCAAACATTAGGCCGTATTCATGATTCCAGTAGCCCATGTCGCGCATGATCATCTTAAATTTACCATCCTCAATCCAGATGTAGGCATCTTCAGACTGTGCATTTTCACCGAGGTGGCTGAGGTCGATAATCGGTCCGTCGCCGACTTTTTCCCAGGGACCTTCGAGGGAAGTGGCTTTGGCCAGGCCGTATTGGCGGTTCGTGTGACGTCCGACATCGGCCGTCGCTACGCGCAGTCCGCCTTCGAGGTCTTTTTCCCAGTCGGTGGCGCGCCACGATTTATAGTACAGCCAGAGTTCGCCGTTCGGATTCTGTACAAAGGCCGGGTTGGTGGTGCAGACCGAATTCCAGGCATTGGGATCCGGGTCGGGCTCAATCAGCGGTTTATCCGTGCGTTCCCACGGGCCGTACAGTGAATCCGATGTGGCCATGCCGACGCGTTTGGTGTAAACGGTGCCGTCCTGTGTGCCCATGTAAAAGAGTACATATTTGTCACCGACTTTATGAATGGTCGGGTTGTGGCAGGTCATGGCGTCCCACCAATCGCCGCCGCGGCCGGTGACGGCAACATCGACCGTTTCAAATTCGTCTTCCGGAGAATCGGCCACAGCGTGGGCTATTTCGCAGCAGGTGATCCAGCCCTGGTGGGCGGCTTCGTTTTTCCAGCGGCTGTAAAATACGTGTACTTTTCCGTCGTCGCCCCAGATGGGGGAGCAGCCCCAGATATTGTAGTCGGGATCTTCCAGAATTCGGCCGACAGGCTTCAGGTGTTTCTCAAAATCCGATGAAATCGGTTCGGTCTGATTCAGTTTCATAATTATTCTCTCCATTGCGTAAATTGATCTCCAAGAGACTGCTCTGCCCCTCTTCCGTCATTTTTTACTGTTATGCTTAACATAATCACTAAAAAACTATAGACAAGTTCCGGCATATCCTGCATAACCTCTAGGATGTTTACATTAACATGAAGCGTCAATATGGGCAGGGGTTGCTCATGTTGTCCAGCGAATTTATAACGAATAATTGGGAATTTATATGAACGATAACAACGTATACGCATTTAATGATGAGGAGAAGTCAATCCGCATAAACCGCAGCGATCTTCCGACGCCGTGGATTAACTATCTTTCAAACGGTCGTTTGCATGCTTTTGTGTCGCAGGCGGGGGGCGGTATGGCTTGGTGGAAAAGCCCGATCACCTATCGGATGACGCACTATCGCTATCAGAATGTGCCGATGGACGGTCCGGGTTTTTATACCTATGTGCGCGAAAAAGACGGCACCACCTGGTCGCCGACCTTCCGTCCGTGTGAGACTCCGCTCGACGACTGGTATGCCGAGCATCACGCCGGCTGGTCAAAATTTGTCGGCACCAAAAACGGGGTAACCGCCACGCTGAAGCTGTTCTGCGCAATGGACACGGATGCACTTTGCTATGATCTGGAAATTAAAAACGATTCCGGGGAGGAAAAGGAACTCGACCTCTTTGCCTATGCCGATCTCGCCCAGCTGGAGTGGACCACCGACCTGTTCTACGGCTACTACATTCAGTCGCAGGTGACCACGTTCTATGATGAAGATATGGATGCCGTTATCTATCGCTATCAGCACACGCCGCAACCGTTTGTGGAGGATGTTCCGCTGATCTGGATGGCGGCCGACCGCAAAATGGACTCCTGGTCCGGCGATCGCGAAAAGTTCCTCGGCCCATACCGCTGGGAACAGAATCCGATCGGTGTCGAAAAGGGGCACTGCGGTAATGATACCATCGAGTGCGGACATCCCTGCACGGCCGGACAGGTCAGCGTTACCGTCAAACCGGGCGAAACCGAACGGGTGGTATTCACACTCGGCGTGGCCCCGGGCGGCCTGATCAAACACAAAGAGACGATGGCCAATATTAAACAGGATTTGGAAACCTTCCGGTCTCTGGAAAAAATCGACGGCCAGTTCCAGGCCTTGGAAAACTGGTGGAGTAATCACCTCAGTAAATTTGACTGTGAAATTCCGAACAAGGATATCCAGCGTCAGATCAATATCTGGAGCCCGATCCAAACCGTGCATAACGGTCGTTATTCGCGCTCCACCTCCTGGCATGCGCCGGGCTACCGCGGATTCGGTTATCGCGATACCGCCACTGATATGGTCGGCGTAGCCTACCGCGATCCGAAGTGGGCGACGGATATGTGCCTCTATCTGCTTTCACAGCAGTTTGAAGACGGGCATGCCCTGCACACCTGCTATCCGGAGGACGGTCCGGCGATGTCGCGCGGGGCCTCCAAGCATGCCGATGACCATTTGTGGATGCCGATGGTGGTTTATGCGATTCTCTCGGAAACCGGCGATTACAGCCTGCTCGAAAAGGATGTGCCGTGGCTGTCGGAGGAGGACAACTGGACCACGTATGGTTCCGCAACCGTCTGGGAACATCTGATGCGCGGGGTGGATTTCACCGAAAACAACCTCGGGGAAAAAGGCTTCCCGCTGACGTTTGACGGCGACTGGAATGATATTATCCTGCGGTTCTCGCGTGCCGGTAAAGGCGAGTCGATTTTCTGCGGCCAGCAGTATGTGATTATTCTGCGCCAGATGATCGAAATCGGTAAAGCAGCCGGAAAGCCGCAGAAGGATCTGGACCGCTTGCAGGATTGTCTCAGCCGTATGGTGAAGAATCTTGAGGATCATGCGTGGGACGGCGAATACTGGCGCCGGGGCTATACCGATGAGGGTGATATCGTCGGTACCAAAGAGGCGGAATACGGAAAAATTTTCATCAATCCGCAATCCTGGTCGGTCTGGGCCGGTGTGGGTACTGAAGAGCAAAACAACAGCGGTATGGATAATGCGATCAAATATACCGCAACCGACTTCGGCCTGCGCCTGGTTCATCCGGGCTTTAAAACCTACCCGCACGATCCCGATCCGTTTACCGGTTACAATCCGGGCTGTGCGGAAAACGGCGCGGTTTTCTGTCAGGCCAACGGCTGGGTGATTATCGCGCTGTCGAAACTGGGCCGCGCGGAAGATGCCTGGAAGATTTTCGGCGATATGATTCCGCATACGGCGCTGAACAACATCGGTCTCGAACGCTATGAAGCGGAGCCGTATGCCTATGTTTCCAACATCATCGGACCGGAAAACAAACGTCATGGCTGGGCGAATGTTACGCAGGTGACCGGAACAGCGGCGTGGATGGACCTGGTGGGTACTCAGTATCTGCTCGGTGTGCGCCCGGGACTCCGGGGACTGGAAATCGATCCGTGCATTCCGGCGGACTGGAAAAGCTATAGCGTCACCCGCGAATATCGCGGCCGTACCTACATAATTTCTGTTGCAAATCCGGACGGTGTCGTGAAGGGCGTGAAGTCCGTGACAGTGAACGGTGTGGAAATTGAAGGCAACATCATCGACCCGGCTACGGTAAGCGGCGGGGAAGTGGTTGTTGAGGTTGTAATGGGGGAATAGATATGACAAGTGCTACGGCAAACAAAATCAACGCTAAGCCGGAAGTGGAATCGGATTTCTGCAGAAATCTGACCGGTGTCGGCCGGATCCTTGAAAGTCCGGATTATAATATCTGGGGCTGTTCGCCGATCTACGGTCCGGACGGGAAAATCCATGTGTTCTATTCGCGCTGGCTCAATGAAGCCGATCATGACGGCTGGCTGACGTGCTGCGAGATTGCGCATGCCGTCGCAGACGATCCGGCCGGACCGTATGAAACCGTCGGCGTGGCCGTGGCCCCGCGCGGCGGCGACTGGTGGGATTCCGGCAGTTGCCACAATCCGACCATTCATAAAGTGGGCGATAAATATGTCCTGTTCTATCTGGGGGTCTCCGACGGCACCGTTTACACGAAGCGGGTCGGTATGGCGACGGCGGATTCGCTGGATGGGCCGTGGGAAAGATCACCGGAGCCGATTATCAAACCGGATCCGGATCCCCGGGCCTGGAATTCAATGTGCACGACCAATCCGGCTTTTCTTAAAGTGTCCGATGATGAGCTGCGTCTTTATTACAAGACGTGGTGTATTGCCGACTGGGAGCAGGATATTGAGCTGGCGAATGAACTGGGCACCTGGACCGGCGAGAATACCAACCGTCAATATGGACTCACGATTGCAAAATCGCTGGACGGACCCTGGGTGAAGCAGGGAGACGGACCGATGATCAACCTGAAATATGTTGGCGAAAATGCCCAGAGCGAAGATGCCTACATCTGGATGGAGGATGGTCTGATTAAAATGATTATGCGCGATATGGGCTACTGGAACCATGAATACGGTCTCTATTTTGAGTCGGAGGATGGGGTGCGCTGGTCTGATCCTCAGATCGCCTACCGCAATTCGCATGAATATTTTGATGAGGATGCCAATGGACTTGATCGTGAAGGACGGTTTGAACGGCCGCAGCTTCTGATGGGTAAGGACGGTCATCCGGAATACCTGTTCTGTGCTTTTCGCGGTGGGAAATACAACACCTCTTCGGGGGTCGTTCTGAAGATCGGATAAACGTTTCAGTACAGCCGTTGATCGCTTTTAACGGATGAGTTTTTCCAGTCCCGCTTTTTCGGCGGGGCTGTTTTTTTAGATGCAGGAGAGGTGTGGCGATGTCAGAAAAAGAACTGTTTAACCGGGAAGAGAAAATTTCGGAGTTTGCGGGAAAGCTCAGCCCGGTGGGAAGAATTCTTGAGGATCCGGATTATAACGTCTGGTGCTGCTCACCCATCTATGATGATCAAGGCCGGGTGCATGTCTTTTATTCCAAATGGCTGAACGCGTACGACCATCTTGGTTGGGTGGCGGCCTGCGAGGTCGGCCATGCGGTGGCGGATTCTCCGGAAGGACCGTACACCGATCTGGGAACGGTGCTGAAGGGGGAGCGTGACGATTCCTGGGACTCGTGGTCCATTCATAATCCGACCGTCTATAAAGTGGATGGTCGGTATGTCATGCTTTATATGGGATCCAGCGGAGCAGCCCTTGATGTCTCGCTGGATGAAATCATGGAAATGGACAGCGATGAATATGCACCGTATTTCCAGGCACTGGTTGAAACCAAACGCGTCGGTATGGCGGTGGCGAACAGCTTGGACGGCCCGTGGGAACGGGTGGGGGATCAGCCGATGGTTGATGTCGGGGCACCGGGGTCATGGGATGATATGGTGACCAGTAATCCGGCTTTTGTGCAGCACGAAGACGGGCGTTATTGGCTTTATTATAAAGGCTGGGATTATGCGACGCTTCCAACCGGAGGAAACCGGCGCTACGGTGTTGCCATGGCGGATAACCTCACTGGGCCCTATACCAAATTTGAGGGGAATCCGATTGTCGATTATTCCCTGATCGATATCCGTGTGCAGTGCGAGGACGGCTATGTCTGGCGGGAAGACGGGCAGTATCATATGATCCTGCGCGACATGGGCTTCTATAACCATGAATACGGACTGATTATTCATTCCGACGACGGAATCAGCTGGAGCGAGCCCGAGATCGCTTACAAAGAGGCGGTGCATTATTTTGATGAAGCTCCCAATGGACTTGATCGTGAAGGCCGCTTTGAACGCCCTCAGTTGCTGATTAAAGACGGGAAACCCGAATATCTTTTCTGTGCCTTCCGCGGCGGAAAATACAATACCTCCTCTGCGGTGGTGCTGAAAATCGATTGACAAGCTTCTGAAAACGGTGTGCCGAAACAGGACTGTGAATCGAAGCCGCTGTCTCTTCAAATCTTGAAAAATGCGGAGTAAAAATACGGATTTTTGAAGTTTCCAAGCTTTGGAAAGATCTCGACATCCCCGCCGGTTTCCCTTAGACACTTCAGCTTATTTTTCACCATAAACGACGGAATATAATTCATGAGCGAAAAGATTATCTACACCATCACCGACGAAGCGCCCGCGCTGGCAACCCGTTCCCTTCTCCCGATTATTGAAGCCTATACCGCGGCTGCAGGAGTAGCGGTGGAAACCCGCGATATTTCGCTGGCCGGCCGCATTTTGGCTCAGTTTCCGGAATGCCTGACGGACGACCAGAAAGTCGGCGATGCTCTTGCTGAACTCGGTGAACTCGCCAAAAAGCCGGAAGCGAACATTATCAAACTGCCCAACATTTCCGCTTCCATCCCGCAGATGAAGGCGTGTATCGCCGAACTGCAGGCGCTGGGGTACAACCTGCCGGAATATGACGATCCGGCCGCGTTGCCGAAATATGAAAAGGTGAAGGGCTCCGCCGTCAACCCGGTCCTGCGCGAAGGCAACTCCGACCGCCGCGCCGCCTCGGCTGTAAAACAGTATGCCAAAAACAATCCGCACCGCATGGGCGCGTGGTCGGCCGATTCCAAATCTGTCGTTTCCTCAATGGATGAAAACGATTTCTACGGCAACGAAAAATCGGTCACGGTGGCTGAACCCACCACAGTCCGCATTGAGCTGAAGGCCGAAGATGGCGAGACCGTTGTGCTGAAAGAGCAGCTGCCGCTGCTCGCCGGCGAAGTCATCGACGGTACCTTCATTAGCGCCAAAGCACTGGAAAAATTCCTGGCGGAACAGTTCGTCGCCACCAAGGAAGCCGGCACCCTCTTTTCGCTTCACATGAAAGCCACCATGATGAAGGTGTCCGACCCGATCATTTTCGGCCACTGCGTAAAAGTATTCTATAAGCCGATTCTCGAACGCTATGCCGACGAGCTGGCTGAAGCCGGTTTTGATCCGAACAACGGCATCGGCGATCTCTATGCCAAACTCGACCGTCTGACGCCTGGAACCCGCGCGTCTATCGAATCCGAAATCAAGGCCTGGTACAACGCTGCGCCGGATCTCGCCATGGTCGACTCCGACAAAGGCATCACCAACCTGCACGTACCCTCCGACGTCATTATCGACGCCTCCATGCCGGCCGCCATCCGCTCTTCGGGTCAGATGTGGAACAAAGATGGCAAACAGCAGGATACCAACTTCATCATTCCCGACCGCTGCTACGCCGGCGTCTATGCCGAAACCGTCGATTTCTGCAAGCAGAACGGCGCATTTGACCCGTCCACCATGGGCACGGTTCCGAACGTCGGACTCATGGCCCAGAAAGCCGAGGAATACGGCTCGCACGATAAAACCTTCGAAATTCCAAAGGCTGGAACGGTGCAGGTCGTCGATGCCGACGGCAACGTGCTGATTGCTCATGACGTGGAAGCCGGCGATGTCTGGCGTGCCTGCCAGGTGAAAGACGCGCCGATTCAGGACTGGGTCAAACTCGCCGTCACCCGCGCCCGCGCCACCGGTACTCCGGCCATCTTCTGGCTCGACCCCAATCGCGCCCATGATGGGCAGCTGATCGAAAAGGTGAATACCTACCTGAAAGACCATGATACCGAAGGCCTGGATATCCGGATTCTTCCGCCGGTCGAAGCCACTCGCCTGACGCTGGAACGCGCGAAGGCCGGAAAAGACACCATCTCTGTCACCGGTAACGTGTTGCGCGACTACCTGACCGACCTGTTCCCGATCCTCGAGCTCGGCACCAGCGCCAAGATGCTTTCCATTGTTCCGCTGATGAACGGCGGCGGCCTGTTCGAAACCGGTGCCGGCGGTTCTGCTCCGAAACACGTTCAGCAGTTCGTGGCTGAAAACCATCTGCGCTGGGATTCGCTCGGCGAATTCCTCGCCCTTGGTGTTTCGCTGGAACATCTGGCGACGGTCTATGGCAACGAAAAGGCACAGATTCTCGCCGACACGCTGGATCTGGCCAATGCCAAGTTCCTCGAGGAAAATAAATCGCCGTCCCGCAAAGCCGGTGAGCTTGATAACCGCGGCAGCCATTTCTACCTCGCGCTCTACTGGGCCGAAGCCCTCGCCGCGCAGGAGCAGGATGCCGACTTGAAAGCCCGCTTTGCCAAACTGGCCGAAACGCTCGAAGCCAACGAAGAGAAAATCGTGGCTGAGCTGATCGACTGCCAGGGTAAACCTGTGGACCTCGGCGGCTACTATCGTCCGGACGAAAAAGCCGCCAACGCGGCCATGCGCCCCAGCGAAACCTTCAACGCCGCACTCGCCGAGCTGTAAATCCGCGGTCATGAACTGCCGCTGCATGTAGGGCGGGGGCCGCGACCCCGCCAGCGGACGACGGGAACGTCGTTTCATTCGTCATATCCGAGCCGCCCCGATCCCCGGGGTGGCTCGTTTCGTTTAAATTATTTTGTTCTGCTTTTGGAATCCCGATAAGGTCTCCATTCTACGTTGGTTGGGTTGACTGACGCGGAGAGTGAATGGCGGAATCGTGGCAGGGAGAGGTCAGCATTATGGAAGCCGGAAAAATAAAATGCCCGCATTGCGGGAAGGAATTTGCGCTCGATGATGCGGGGTACGCGAATATTCTGAAGCAGGTTCGTGACAGTGAGTTCGAGCAGCAGCTGGATGAACGGCTGAAACTGGCAGAGACGGAAAAACGCAATGCGGTTGAGCTGGCGAAGGAAAAAGCCGGCAGCGAGATGCAGAAGGCGGCCGCCGCCAAGGACGCTGAGATTCAACAGCTGAGGGCGAAACTGGATGCCGGTGCGGTGGAGACGCAGCTTGCAGTGACTCAGGCCCTGAGCACCGTTGAAAAGGAACGCGACGAATTGGCGAACGAACTGAAGCAGGCGAAGCAGCTGGCCGAGAGCAGGCTGTCGCAGCAGCTGCAGAAGACCGCGGCGAAAAAGGATGCTGAGATTCAGGAGCTGAAAGGGCAACTGGATGCAAATGCGGTAGCTCAGCAGTTGGCGATCACGGAGGCGGTCAGCGATGTCGAGAAGGAGCGCGATAAACTGAAGAGCGGTCTGCAGCAGGCCGCGCTTGAAAAGCAGCTCGCCGAGAAGTCGCTCAAAGACAAGTACGAGACGCAGATTAAAGACCGCGATGATGCGATTGAGCGCCTTCGGGATATGAAGGCCCGTCTGTCGACCAAGATGGTGGGCGAAACGCTCGAGCAGCATTGTGAGACCGAATTCAACCGGATTCGGGCAACGGCGTTTCCGCGGGCTTATTTTGAGAAGGACAATGACGCGAGTTCCGGCAGCAAGGGCGATTATATTTTCCGTGATCAGGATGAGGCCGGCACTGAAATCGTTTCGATCATGTTTGAGATGAAGAATGAGATCGACACCACGGCCACGAAGAAAAAGAACGAGGATTTTCTCAAGGAACTCGACAAGGATCGTAATGAAAAAGGGTGCGAGTATGCGGTGCTGGTCTCTTTGCTAGAGCCGGAAAGTGAGCTTTACAACACGGGCATTGTTGATGTATTTCACCGCTATCCAAAAATGTATGTGGTTCGTCCTCAGTTTTTTCTGCCGATGATTACCCTGTTGCGTAATGCGGCGATGAACTCGCTGGGATACAAGACCGAGCTTGAACTGGTCAAAGCGCAGAATGTCGACATCACCAGTTTTGAAAGCGATCTCGAAAAATTCAAAACGGCATTCGGGAAAAACTACGATCTGGCCTCCCGGAAATTCCAAACCGCTATTGATGAGATCGATAAATCCATTACCCATCTTCAGAAAACGAAAGATGCGCTGTTGGGCACGGACCGGAATCTGCGTCTCGCCAATGACAAGGCGCAGAAGGTGACGGTGAAAAAATTAACCCGGCGCAATCCGACGATGGCGGCGAAGTTTAACGAACTGAACAATCAGGAATCTGCCGATAAGGAATAAAAGGGCACCTGCAGTATCCACTCTTCGGAGGTTTCGGAAGAAAAGAGTGAGGATTTTCCAAGGGCTGAAAAAACGATATGAGATATGTGGAGTGAACAGGTGCAGTGCATAATCGGAGTTCTTCTGCAGTTTCTTTCTGCTTGAAAAAATCAGTCAAATAACGGCCAAAGAATGACTTGAACGCCTTTTCGGCATCTCTATAATCCCCGGTTCGCTTAAACCAAGGTAATCATTATGGGAAAAACACTGTTTGAAAAAATCTGGGATCGGCATGTCGTCAAGGAACTTCCGGGCGGCGAGGTGCTGCTTTATATTGACCGCCATCTCGTTCATGAAGTGACGAGCCCGCAGGCTTTCGAAGGGCTGCGTCTGCAGAACCGCAAGGTGCGCCATCCGGAACTGACGTTCGCAACGACCGATCATAACGTGCCGACGGACAGCCGCTCGGAAATCACGGATCCGATCGCTAAAGCGCAGGTGGATGCCTTGCAGAACAACTGCGCGGACCACGGCATCACCTTCTACGGCATGGAGTCCGACAAACAGGGCGTTGTCCACATTATCGGTCCGGAGCAGGGCATCACGCTGCCGGGCACCACGATTGTGTGCGGCGATTCACATACGGCAACGCATGGGGCTTTCGGGGCCATTGCTTTCGGCATCGGTACGTCGGAAGTCGAACACGTGTTGGCCACACAGACCCTGCGTCAGACGAAACCACTGCAGTATAAGGTGGAATATAAGGGCAAAATTCCGACCGGTGTTACGGCGAAGGATCTTGTGCTCGAACTTTGCGGTAAAATCGGCACGGCCGGCGGAACCGGCTGCGCGTTTGAGTTCTGCGGGGAAGCGATTGAATCGCTTTCGATGGAGGGGCGCCTGACGGTCTGCAACATGGCGATTGAGGCCGGTGCGCGTTCGGGCCTGATTGCTCCGGACCAGACAACGATTGATTATGTTACGGCCGAAGACCGTCCGTTTGCTCCGAAAGACGAAGCGCTTGAAAAATCGATCGCTTACTGGAAAACGCTGTTTACCGATGACGATGCAACCTTTGATAAGGAGCTGGTGATCGACGTTACGAAAATTGAACCGCAGGTGACGTGGGGCACGAGTCCGGGCATGGTTACCGGTGTGAATCAGGAAGTTCCGCAATTGGATGCGGTTGCAGAATATGCTCCGGAAGATGTTCGTGCGGCGCTCGATTATATGGGACTTGAGCCGGGACAGAAAATGACCGATATCAAAGTGGATGCGGTATTCATCGGCAGCTGCACCAACGGCCGTATCGAAGATTTACGTGAAGCGGCAAAAGTGATGGAGGGCAAAAGGGTTGCTGACGGTGTTCGGGTGCTGGTGGTTCCGGGCTCTGAAAAAGTCCGTTATCAGGCTGAAGCCGAAAAGCTCGACCGTATTTTTCACGAGGCGGGTGCACAGTGGCGCTATGCGGGCTGTTCGATGTGTCTGGCGATGAATCCGGATAAACTGGCGGAGCAGGAACGTTGCGCTTCCACTTCGAACCGAAACTTCGAGGGGCGTCAGGGGCGTGGCGGACGCACTCATCTGGTCAGTCCGGCGATGGCGGCCGCAGCGGCTATTAACGGCCGTTTTGTAGATGTCCGCGAACTGGAAGGTTAACCACTAATCAGCACTAATCGGCACTGGTTGAGAAAATCAGTGGAGATTCGTGGTTCTGAAATCTGGAGTTTAGAAATGGAAAAATTTGAAACATTCACAGGCGTGGTCTGCGCGGTAGACCGTGCTAATATTGATACCGATGCGCTGATACCGAAAGAACACCTGAAATCCATCAAACGGACGGGCTTTGGTCCGGCGCTGTTTTCGGACTGGCGCTATAATGCGGATGGGTCGGACAATCCGGACTTTATCCTGAATCAGCCGAAAACGCAGGGGGCCTCGATTCTGATCGGCCGTAACAACTTCGGTTGCGGATCGAGCCGGGAGCATGCGGTGTGGGCCGTCGCGCAGCAGGGTTTTAAAGTGGTGATTGCACCGATTGAAGGCGATATCCCGGGCTTTGCGGATATTTTCCGCAATAACTGCTCGAAAAACGGAGTGCTGACCGTTCAGCTGACCAGTGAAGAAGTTGATAGAATCTTCAGTCTTGCGGAAGCGGATGAACCGCTTGAAGCCACCGTGAATCTTGAAGAGCAAACGGTGACCTTCGGTGAAGATGTATTCTCTTTCGATGTGGACCAGGCGGTGAAAAACAAACTGCTGCAAGGGCTCGATGATATCGGTGAATCGCTCATGTTTGTTGAGGATATCGAAGCGTTTGAAACGGATCATGATACCCAGTTGTGCTGTGCTTAGTCTTTCCAAGCTTTGGAAAAACGGCTACAACAAAAAGCTTCCAGTTTCTGGAAGCTTTTTTTATTTATTCGTGGGTTAAGCCCTCCGCGTGCCCCGCGTCTGCAAGAAAAAGGCAGGACGAATTTTCCTGCCATTGGAAACGATGAAAAACTATTTAACTGCTTCAATTTCTGAATCCGCCGTGCGGCACAATCTGGCTGCACTGCGGAGCTTGATTGGTGAACGTGTGAAACTTTGCCCGGTGGTGAAGGACGACTGTTTCGGCCATGGCATGGATGTGCTGTTTCCGGTGTTGACGGAGTGTGCCGACGGTTTTGCCGTTGCGGCACCGCAGGAAGCTCTGGAACTGCGGCGCAAGGGATGTCACGGATTTATCCTGTGTTTTCTCTCCGCTTATTTTGATGATTTTGCGGTGCAGGATGAACTGGTGTGGCAGGAGATTACTCAGACTGTGATGTCGAAATCTGCGCTGGATTCAATTCGGGCGGCTGCCGTGCGGGTTGGAAAAACTGCGCGGGTGCATCTGAAAGTGGATACCGGAATGGGACGTCTGGGGGTTCCCTCAGAACAGGCCCCCCGGCTGATTGAGCTGATTTGTGAAACGCCGGAAGTGGAGCTGACCGGTATTTATACCCATTTTGCAACGGCGGATGAGGCGGATCGTTCCGCGACATTCCGGCAATTGGAACGGTTCCGTGCCATTCTTCCGGTGGCTGGAAAGGGGATTAGAATTCATGCGGCAAATTCGGCGGCGACGCTGGATCTTCCGGATACCCATTTCGATATGGTCCGCCCGGGGATTGCGGTATACGGGTGTAAGCCATCGGATGAAATTCAAAATTCGGTTGATCTCAGGCCGTGTATGTCGGTTAAGGCCAAATTGATTGCCGTGAAACGGATACCTGCAGGGGGTTGCAGCGGGTACGGTTTGACGCATGTCTACGATCGCGACAGCCGGGTGGGTGTGGTGCCCATCGGTTATGGGGACGGCTATTTCCGGAATCTTTCCAATAAGGCCGTGGTGCGCATTAACGGCATGGATGCCCCGGTGCGCGGGCGGGTTTCGATGGACCAGATGACGGTGGATGTGACGGATATTCCCAATGTGCAGGTGGGGGATGAGGTGGAAGTGATTTCATCTGATCCAGCCGCGCCCAACAGTGTGGAAAATCTGGCGAGATTGGCCGGCACCATTCCCTATGAAATCACCTGCCACATTGGGCACAGTATGCGTCACGAACTGGTGGAGTGAGGCGGGGATCTGAACTTATCAGCACAGTCCGGGCACATACCGTGACTGAATTTCATCTTGGTTTTGGATTTCAGGAAACGGTCGATGGATTGCCAGACGCCGGAATCGTCCTGAATTTTTTTGCATCCGCTGCACAGATTGTGGACGCCACCGAGTTCCTGAACTTGGGAAAGCACATCCTGCAGGTGAGCATTGGACTCCAGAAGTTCTGTGGCGATTTTCTGCAAACGCATTTTTTCGCGCCGCATATGACCGATCCCGAGAGCCAGGGCCAGCTGGAGCCCCAGATAAGCCGGTGAGCTGGCAAAATGCACATAGCTGGCCGAGACGGTGAATTGTTGATAAACGAGGTGCGTCAGGGGAATTAATGCTCCAAGTGCAATGATGCCGGGTATTGTGCCCAACAACCATGTAATCAATGCCACCATGCCGATGCCCAGAATAAAGTAGGGCTGGTCTGGGGGGAGAATGAATCGTAAAGTTGCCAGATAGGCAATCAATGCGGCGACTGCTGTCGCCAATCTAATTATCCGATTCATTCTTAAACCCCGTTAGCCGTATCTCTTTAAGGATACTGACCAGGATTCGCAAGTGTTGTGCCAGAATCAAAGCCAAACATAAGGTTCATGTTTTGCAGGGCATTGCCCGCCTGACCTTTCATCAGGTTGTCGATGTGCGAAATCACCCGCAGGCGGTTGTTGCGTTCGTCTGCATCCACCGTAAGGTTGCAGTAGTTTGTTCCCCGTACATCAGCGATACTTGCCGGCGTGCCGGCATCCTGAACCCGGACAAAACGGTTGTTTTTGTGGTATTCACGATAGATTTCGACGACCTCGTTTGCTTTTTGGCCGTGAAGGGAGGCGTAGAGGCTGGACATGATGCCGCGGCAGACCGGAACGACCTGGGCGGTAAAAGTCATCTGCACCTGTTCTTGGCTGAGCAGGCTCAGTTCCTGTTCGACCTCGACGGTATGCTGGTGTCCGGCAAGTCTGTAGGCATTCATGTTGTCGTAACGGTTGGGATAGTGAAATGCTGCATTTGGCTTTTTTCCTGCTCCGGAAACACCGGTTTTACAGTCGGCAATGATGCTCTTCGGATCGATAATTCCGGCCGCCACTGCAGGCGCCAGACCGAGAATACAGCTCACGGCAAAACAGCCGGGATTGCCTACCAGTCTGTGCGACTCGTCAATGGGATGAAGCTCCGGCAGTCCGTATTCGGTGTTCGGCAGAAGCTCCGGCGATTTGTGCACCGGATCGAGCCCGATGAAATTAGCATATTCTGCATAACGATCTGCTGTACCGAACCGGAAATCGCCACTGTAATCGATGACTTTGGCACCGCGCTCCAGTTCTGCGGCTGCACTCTTCATGCCGACTCCGTCGGGGGTCGAATAAAAAACCACATCATACAATTCTCTGGTTTTCGGATCATCCGGGGAGACAATCACTTCATCGCAAAAACCGCGCAGGTGAGGAAACACATCGCTCATTTTTCGTCCGGTGTCCGACAAGCTCACCAGACATCCGATTTCCACTTCCGGATGTTTCAGCAGCAGTTCGGTAATCCCGACTCCACCGTATCCTCCGGCACCAACGATTTTTGCTTTTATCATGATAGTTCTCCTGAAAATAAGTCGCAGAACTTAAACCACGACGCGCATTGAATCGATAGAAAAGTTATTCAACCCTGCCGGATGAAACAAACCGAACTTCGTTTTCAAGATCCGGAAATGCTTCAGCAACGGCTGTGCAGATGATTCGGCCGTTTTGCATATTCAGGGCCGCGGCCCTGCCCGGACTTTTGTCGAGAAATCCCTGGAGTCCGAGGCTGGCGAGTTCGCGGCAGTAGGCCAGCGTGGCATTACAAAGAGCCGAGCTGCTGGTGCGGCCAACCGCTCCGGGCATGTTGGTGACGCAGTAATGGACTACTTCATCCACCACATATACCGGATCTCCATGGGTAGTCGGTCTGCTGGTTTCACTGCATCCTCCTTGATCGATGCATACATCGACAATCACTGAACCCTTTTTCATGTTGGATACCAGTTCGCGCGATATCAGCTTGGGAGCCCGTGCACCGGGAATCAGGACCGAGCCCACCACCAGATCGGCCTGAACGGCATAGCGTTCGATGGCATGCGGTTCACAGAAAACCGTGGTTACGTTCGGGGGCATCATCTCATCCAGTTGTCGCAGCCGGTCAAGATTGATATCCATGATCGTGACGTTTGCGCCGAGCCCGGCAGCGACCCGAGCCGCATTGATACCCACCACGCCTCCGCCCAGCACCAGTACATTGGCCGGGGGAACGCCGGGGACGCCTCCGAGCAGGATACCGCGGCCCATCATCGGTTTTTCCAGGCACTTGGCGCCTTCCTGTATCGACAGTTTACCCGCCACTTCACTCATGGGGGTCAGCAGGGGCAGGCGACCGTGTTCATCGGTCAGTGTTTCGTAGGCTACGGCGGAAATGTTCTTTTTCATGCACTGGAGGGTCAATTTATGTGAGCTGGCAAAGTGGAAATAGCAGAACAGCACCTGATTCGCCCTTAAGCGGCCGATTTCATCCGGTTGAGGTTCCTTGACTTTTACGATCATTTGCGCGCGGCGGAACAGATCTTCTGCGGACTCGATAATTTCGGCGCCGGCGTCCGCGTAATCGTCGTTCGAAAATCCACTTCCGAGACCGGCATTTTTTTCAATAATTACCGTGTGACCGTCCTGCACCAGCAGCTGCGCCCCCACCGGCAGCATGGCAATTCGGTATTCGTCTGGTTTCACTTCTTTCGGCACACCGATAATCATGTTCCGTTCTCCCAGTTTTTACAGCGCTCGACCGCCTGTTTCCATCTGGCGAAACGCGATTCCGCTTCATCTTTGCTGATAGACGGTTCAAAGATGCGGTCGGTTTTCCGGACATTGGAAATTTCGTCGGTCGATTCCCAGAATCCGACGGCCAGTCCGGCAAGGGCTGCGGCTCCAAAGGCGGTGGTTTCAACCATGGCGGGGCGTTCGACCGGAACCTGGAGCAGGTCGGCCTGAATCTGCAACAGCAGGTTATCGACAGAGGCACCGCCATCCACGCGTAAGGAAGGCAACGGTGTGCCGCAGTCTTTTTCCATGGCACGCAGCACTTCCAGAGACTGGAAACAGATGGCTTCCTGTGCCGCCCGGGCGATGTGCGCTTTTCCGGTGCCTCGGGTCAGGCCGATGAGGGTCCCGCGTGCGGCGGGATCCCAGTGGGGTGCGCCGAGTCCGGCAAAGGCGGGAACAAAATAGACGCCGCCGGTGTCGGGGACTTCAGCCGCGAGTTTTGAAATGTCGGATGCTTTTTGAATGAGGCCCATTTCATCGCGGAGCCATTGGACCACTGCGCCGCCGATGAAAATGCTGCCTTCGAGGGCATAGTTGATTTCTTTGCCGCGCTTCCAGGCCAGCGTGGTCAGGAGCTGGTTATTCGAGGTGACGGCTTCGGAGCCGGTGTTCATGAGCAGGAAGCATCCGGTACCATAGGTGTTTTTGGAGGAGCCGGGTTCAAAACAGGCCTGGCCGAAAAGTGCAGCGTGCTGATCGCCGGCCATGCCGGAAATTCTGACGCCGCATTCGCAGAGGAATTTATTGACCGTTCCGTAGACCTCGCTGGAGGATCGGACTTTCGGCATCATTGAGGGGGGAATATCCAGCAGTTCCAGCAGTTCGCTGTCCCATTGCAGGGTGTGGATATTGAAAAGCAGCGTACGCGAGGCATTGCTGACATCGGTTATGTGTGCGCCGCCCCGGGTCAGTTTCCAGATGAGCCAGGAATCGATGGTGCCGAAGGCGAGTTCTCCGCGTTCCGCCTGTTTTCGGGCACCGTCGACATGGTCGAGAATCCAGCGGATTTTGGTGCCTGAAAAGTAGGGATCGAGAAAGAGTCCGGTTTTTTTGTGGAAGGTGTCGGCGAGTCCGTCGGTTTTGAGTTTTGCGCAGAAATCTGCAGTCCGGCGGTCCTGCCAGACGATGGCGTTATAAACCGGCTCCCCGGTTTTCCGGTTCCAGACCACGACGGTTTCGCGCTGGTTGGTGATACCGAGAGCGACGGTGTCTTCGCAGTGTACGCCGGCCTCATGCATGGCTTTTTTTGCGGTGAACTGCTGGGTTTGCCAAATCTGTTCGGGATCGTGTTCCACCCAGCCGGGCCGGGGATAGATCTGTTTGAACTCTTTCTGAGCAGCCGCACGGATATTCCCGGCATGGTCGAAAAGGATCGATCGGGATGAGGTGGTACCTTGATCAAGCGCAAGAACACATTTCATGCGCCGAGTATAAAAAACTGAATTGTGAAAAGAAGGATTAATTCAGTTTGAGATATTTTTTATCCAGCAGATGGCCGGGCCGTAGATCTTTCATTGAGTGGAGCATACTTTTTCCAAGGCCTGGAAAATCGGTTTCTAGGGTTTTCAGCAGGCGCTCTAAGCGGGCGCGGTCGCCTGAAGTTTCGAGCTGTTCTGCATAATCGCAGTTTCCGAGGTCCGGAAAATCGAACGGTTCTGCGGCGGATTCGATGAGATCTTTCGGGGCATAGCACATGGGACGGATGACGCGCAGTTTCCCGCCGTCGCCAGACACATTGGGGCCCATGGTTTTCAGGCCGGTTCCGCGGAAGAGCCCCATTAGAAGGCTGACGCACAGATCGTCGCGGTGATGGCCGAGTACCAGCTTATCCGCTTTGATCTCTTCCGCATAGCCATGAATAAAACCCCGCCGCAACCGCGAACAAAGCGCGCAGGGGCGTTCATCGGCTTTCTTTTCGAGAATCAGTTCAGCGATCGGGGCCCGGACCACCTTGATCGGCCAGCCGTTGGCTTCGGCATAATGGACGAGGGGCTGAGGGTTGAGCCCCTTGAAACCTTCGTCAATATGGATGCCGAACAGCTCGAATTTTACGGGTGCGCGCTGCTGCAGCCGGGTGAGCAGATGCATGAGCATCATGGAGTCTACGCCGCCGCTGATGCCGACGAGGAGGCGGTCGCCATCTTCAATCATGCGGTAATCGGTAACGGCCTGTCCGGTGAGCCGGCAGAGTTGGGCAAAGTGATCGGCCATGGGTTTACCTGCGCAGAAGAGCGGATTTCAGTTCGCGCAGTTCCGGAGCGCGAAGCGCGAGTGAGAGCAGGAAATAAGTCAGGGCTCCGATGGCCATAGCGGTGGTCAGCGAGGCCATGTTCGCCAGTTTCAGCGGCAGCATATTTCCAAAGACCGGAAGCAGAAGCCGGGCGGTCAACCAGGCGGCGGCGGCCATGAGGAGCGCGCTCAGCAGGTGCCGGAGCGAGCTGCGCAGAATAGACGGCCATTCGATATTTTTGACGCGGCGGGTCAGCAGTATGCCGAGTACGCTCATGCCGACGGCTTCGGCGAGCACCGTTGAGAAGGCCATGCCGGCGTGTTTCCAGTATTCGGGCAGGATCAGAATGAAAATAATGTTGAGTGCCAGATTAATGAGTACGATGTAAATGCCGATGCGTACAGGGGTCCGGGTGTCCTGCATGGCATAAAAGGCGGGAACAAACACTTTGGCGGCACTGAAGACCAGCAGGCCGGGCGCATAGAACATCAGGGCGCGGGCACTCAGTAAGGTGGAATATTCGGAAAAACGGCCGCCCCATTCAAAGATGCAGGAGAGGATATCGGGCGCGAGGACGAGGAGTCCGAGCGCGGCGGGAAGCATAATGAAGGAGAGGTGCCGCAGGGAGTGGGTGATGGTGGTGCTCATGGCGGCATGATTGTCTTCGGCGCGCTGGGTGGAAAAGGTCGGCAGCAGTACCGTGCCCATGGCGGTGGCAATGATGCCTAGGGGGAAATAGATCATACGTTCGCTGTAAAACAGGGCGGCCGGGGCCCAGTCGCCGATCCAGAGGGCGAGCAGCCGGTCGATCAGTACGTTGAACTGGGTGACTGCCATGCCGAGTGCCGCCGGGCCCATGAGCAACAGCATTTTCCGGATTTTGGGATCGTTCCAGCGGTTGGAAAATTTGAAGGGACAGCCGAAACGTTTCAGTGCCGGCAGCTGAATGGCGATCTGGGAAATTCCGGCCAGCAGGACGCCCCACGCCAGCGCCGTTGCACGGATAGAGGGCTCTTTTCCCACCACGGGAAAAACGGCGAGCATGATGACGATGAGGATCAGGTTGAGCAGGCAGGGGGCAAAGGCGGACGTGGCGAAGTGCCGGTAGGAATTGAGCACCGCCATGGAGAGCGCGGCCAGGCAGATGAAAACCACATAGGGGAACATGATGCGTGACAGTTCGAAGGTGGTGATCCATTTATCGGAAAAACAGGGGAGCCGGGTCAGGACAGAAAAGAGCAGAACCCCGATGATGGCGATACTTGAAAGCAGGGCAGCGGTCATGGTGACCACTTTGGCAGCCATGTTCCATGCGGACTGATCGCCTTCTTTTGTGCGCGTTTCAATGAAGATCGGGACAAACGCGGCGGAAAGTGCTCCTTCGCCGAAAAGCCGGCGGAACAGGTTGGGCAGGGTGAAGGCCACAAAAAATGCCGAAGCCCAGATGGAGGTGCCGAAGTGGTAGGCAATGATGATGTCGCGCAACATGCCCAGTCCGCGACTCAGTAATGTGAAACTTCCAACCACCCCGGCGGAACGTATGACTTTCCCGTCTTTCAATTTGAATCCCTGCTTTGCGTATGCGTTCTGATCAACAGACGGAAAGATGTATCACAGGGGGGGCGGGGATGGCAACTCATCGGAATGCCTATGAAAAACGGGAAATGCTTTTGGGAATCTAAACAACGGTACCTGTTTGGTTTTGATTGCCTAGTTTGAACGAAAAATCTAAAAACGGGTCATTCATTTGATCAATTTATAACTATGGACGGAACCGTTTTATGACAGAATCAGGCACCATTTTGATGGGCGATGAAGAGGCGATTAAGGCTTCGTATGCAGAGATGAACGCGATCCCGGTGGACTGGGATTTGAGCGATAAACCGGTTGAGCCGTTGCGTAAAACGCAGACTACTCTGGGCGGAGAAACAACGATTTCCGGTCCCGGAACGTTCATGGGTAAAGCGATGCGGACGATCACACTTGCGCCGTCCAATCTGGAGGGCTGGTGGCTCGACCGCGCCGATCTCCCGAATTCGCTGCCCATCCGGGTGGGCATTGCCAATGTCTGGACGACGGGCCAGATTGTCAGCAATATTGTGTTGCGTTCAGGTAATCCGCACAACTATGTGCGTATGGTGGAACATCTGATTTCGCTGCGTATGGGGATGGGCATCGATAATATGGTTATTAAATTCGATTCCGGGGATCCGCCGTTATTTGAGCAGGGCAGTCTGGATGTGGTGGAGGCCATTAAATCGTGCGGTGTGGAAAATTCGGAAAAACCGGTGAACTATTTTACCGTCAAAAAGCCGATTACCGTGGGCGGAACCTATGGGGACTTTGTTACGCTGGCTCCGCCGCTGAATCCGGATAATCCGCAATTGACCATTGATGCGGCAATCAATTTCAATACGGCTTTGGGGCAGCAGCGCATTATTTTTCCGGTTTGCAAAGAGCTGACGGAAATGGCATCGGTTGCTCGGACAAACACATCAAATGCCAAAGTCTGGTACTGTCGGACCATCGGCAAGCTGTTCGCTGATGTGCGGAATCTGGGCTACAATAAGAAAAACGTATCGATCGCCGGTAAAAAACGCTACATCAATGAACCGCGTCTGGTTCACGAAGGTAAAGCGCTGGAAGCGGTCTGGCACCGTTCTGTGCTGGATCTGCTGGCCGCGATTGCCTTGATTCCGAATGGCCAGTTTGTCGGTCACATTAAATCCTACAAAGCCGGCCATCGCCTTGACTGTGAATTGATGAAGCAGTTGTATCTCAATGAAATGCTGGTGCCGCTCGATGAATATCTCAAGGGAGTTGAATGAAATCGTACCGAAAAGAACTCTGGTTTAAAGCGCCGAAACGGCGGCAGATCGTTCATATTACGCCGGAAATTGAAGAATGTCTGCGCGAATCCGGGATCCGGGAAGGGCTGTGCCTGGTGAATGCCATGCACATTACAGCGTCGGTTTTTATTAATGACAATGAAAGCGGACTGCATTCCGACTACGAACGCTGGTTGGAAAAACTGGCGCCGGAAAAACCTTATGACCAGTATGCACACAATGGGTATGAGGATAATGCCGATGCTCACCTGAAGCGCACCGTGATGGGCCGCGAAGTGGTGGTGGCCGTCACGGACGGAAAATTGGATTTCGGTCCGTGGGAATCGATTTTCTATTATGAGCTCGACGGGATGCGCGACAAGCGCGCCCTCGTCAAGATTATCGGAGAATAACCGTTTACTGCTTCAGCAGGCCGTCGAAATATTCGATGGTTTTGGCGAGGCCTTCACGCAGAGGTACATTCGGTTCCCAGCCGAGTTTTTCTTTGGCCAGTGTGATATCGGGTTTGCGCTGTTTCGGGTCGTCGGCAGGCAGGGGCTCATACACCAGTTTTGAGGATGAGCCGGTCAGCTCGATCACATTTTCCGCCAGTTCAATCATGGTGAATTCACCGGGATTTCCGATATTGATGGGGCCGGTGACATCGTCCGGAGAGTTCATCAGACGGATCCAGCCCTCAATCAGGTCGGAAACATAACAGAACGAGCGGGTCTGTGTTCCGTCGCCGTAAATCGTGATATCCTCACCACGCAGGGCCTGCATGATAAAGTTGGAAACCACCCGGCCGTCGTGCGGATGCATGCGCGGACCATAGGTGTTGAAGATGCGGACCACTTTAATGCGCAGGTTGTGTTGGCGCCAGTAATCAAAAAAGAGGGTTTCGGCGCAGCGTTTTCCTTCATCGTAGCAGGAGCGGATGCCGATAGGGTTGACGTGGCCCCAGTAGGATTCCGGCTGCGGGTGGACATCGGGGTCGCCGTAGACTTCTGAAGTTGATGCCTGAAACACCTTGGCTTTCAGACGTTTGGCCAGTCCGAGTACATTGATGGCCCCGTGAACGCTGGTTTTTGTGGTCTGTACGGGGTCAAACTGATAGTGAACCGGTGAGGCGGGGCAGGCGAGGTTGTAGATTTCGTCGACCTCAACATAAAAAGGAAACGTCACATCGTGACGCATCAGTTCAAAATACGGATTGCCCATCAGATGCGCAATGTTGGCTTTTCGTCCGGTGAAGAAATTATCCATACAGATGACATCGCACCCTTCGTCTAGCAGCCGTTCACAGAGAAAAGATCCCAGAAAGCCGGCTCCTCCGGTTACAAGTACCCGTTTCTTGATAATGTCTTTCATAACGAAAATCCCCATTTATTTTTATTTAGCACAATGTTCCCATTGGCGATGTTTGAAATTAATTCCAATTTGCAGCGATTTAAGCAATGATCATCTGTTTCAAATTTAAGGAGCATCATGTCAGAATCATTCGTAAAACCTGTCGTCAACCGCGAAGAATGGATTGCCCGTCTTCCGAAACGGGAGAAAAAACTCTATGCCATGTATTCTTCGGTCACCGACTGTATTGTGACGGATCCATCGATGATGACGGTTCCGGTGGATGATCATATGGTACATCGGGGCGACGGCGTATTTGAATCGTTCAAGTGTGTCGGCGGGCGTCTTTACAATTTGCAGGATCATCTGGAACGGCTGGAAAAATCGTGTGGAGTTCTCGGTATTGCGCTTCCGGTCAGCTTCGATGAAATGGGGCAGATCATAGTGCAGACAGTACGCGCGGGCGGTCAGCCCAATGCGCTTGTGCGTTTATTACTCTCACGGGGAGTCGGTACGATGGGGGTCAATCCCTATTCCTGTGCCGGGCCGGAGCTTTACATTGTTGTATACGAAATGCAGGGCGCAAAAATTGACCGGCTTCCGGAGGGCGTCAGCGTTCGGCTGAGTAAGGTGCCGATCAAACCGGGGATCTTTGCGCAGGTTAAAACCTGCAACTATCTGCCCAATGTACTTATGAAAAAAGAAGCGGTGGATATGGGCGTTGACTTCACGGTTGCGCTGGATGAAAACCGTTTTCTTGCGGAAGGCGCCACCGAAAACTTCGGGATCGTTACACGGGGCAAAGAGCTGTTTATGCCGCCGCCCGACCGGGTGCTGGCCGGCACTACTGCGCGCCGGGCCATGGAATTTGCACAGCAGCTGAAAGCCGAGCGCGTATTGACCACTGCCGAATTCCGGCCGATCAATCTCGGGGCGGTTCGTTCCGCTGCAGAAATGCATGTCTATGGAACCACGCCGAATATTACGCCGGTCATTGATTTTGAAGGTAATCCCGTCGGCGACGGGAAACCCGGTCCGATTGCGCAGCGTTTGTTTGATATGCTGAAAGAAGAGATGATTCCGGACAGCACACGACTTACAAAGGTGTTTTAAAAATGGCCGTTGAAATTGAACGTAAGTTTCTGGTGGTTTCCGACGCTTGGAAAAGTTCCGTCGTTGAATCCAGCATCTGCCGGCAGGGTTATCTGGTTACGGATCCGAAAAAAACGGTCCGCGTCCGCGTGATGGGCGATCAGGGATTTCTGACGGTGAAGGGTGCAACGGATGGATTTTCGCGCATGGAATTTGAGTACGAAATCGATCTCGCCGACGCCAATTATATGCTGATGCTCTGCGAGCAGCTGGTGGAAAAGACGCGTCACTATATTGAGCATGACGGGCTTACCTGGGAACTCGACGTGTTCGAGGGATTGAATGCCGGGCTGGTGATGGCGGAGGTGGAGCTGGAATCTGAAACCCAGCACTTTGAAAAACCGGTCTGGGCCGGAGAAGAAGTTTCTGAAGATGAGCGGTATTTTAACGGCTATCTTTCGAAGCATCCGTTCAGTCAATGGAAATAGACGTCTTTCCGGCAAATCTCAGAATATGGTCTGCGGCAGATTCGGCACCGCCGCCCGGCATTTTTTCCGGTGGTTCCGGAGCGCTTTCCGCATCGATGAGGGCGCGTTCGAGGTCGCCGGAATAAAGTTCGGCATTAGGGATAAAGGCGTGGCGGCAATACCGTTCGATGGCTTCGACCAGCACCGGATATTCGAGGAAGTTTTTTCGGTCGGAATAGATGATCGGTTTGTTGTTGGCAATGCATTCCGAAACGATCCCGAAGCCGGGTTTGGTCACCACAACATCCACCGACGCCACAATATCGGCAAAGCGGACGAGATCTCGCGTCAGACAGTGTATGCCCGCCGGACTCCAGTCGAGCGGTTCAACAGTGAATATTTCACACCTTCGAAGGTGTGAAATTTTTTTCAGGGCCGGGAGGTCGAGGTTGAGGGAGGTGAAGGAGAGCAGGACCCAGGGCTTGGCGGGGTCGGCTCCGGCAGCCCGGGCGATCCGGTTGCGTTGCGGCGTTCCGGGTTTGGCGAGCAGTGGGAGGTCGATTTTCTTGGGAAAAGCGTCCATGGGTTCGGAGAACGGCTGTCTGAGCAGAAGATCGGTTCGGCTGTAGACTTGGGCAAACTTATCCACAAAGACCTGCCAGCGTTTGTCGATCTCCGCAAACTCGGAATAGATCCAGTTCCAGCCGAAGTTGCTGCATCCAATATTTGGAAGCTGTTCCTGTTGTGCCGCGGCAAGGGGAATGGCCGGGATATCGGCCACCACGGTGCTGATATTTTCATCGCGGAGAAAGCGTCGCTCCTGTTGAATCAGCTCCTCTTCACGGCTGTAAAGCTCAGTCAGGGCCTGAATGGAGGCCTCGAGATCGACCTGTATGGAATCGTTCTGAATCAGGCCGACATCAAAGGCGCCGGGACGCAGTTCGATGCCGGGAAGCAGGCGGCTTTTCATGAATTCCACGGGCAGGTCGGTTTTTACAAGGATTGGAACTTCCGGTGCGGCGCTTTTCAGGGCATTCAGAATGTCGCAGGAGCGGGCCCCGTGTCCGTAGCCATGGGCCGTGATGTAGTAAGCAATTTTTTTCATTTTGTTGTCAGAGCGATGCCGAAGGCCAGAAAGAGGGTCATGAAAATGGTGATGCCGACTTTGAGAAAAATGACGCCCAGGCGGGCAAGTACAGCTCCGGTTGCCACGTGGGCGGCATGATTCGCTTTTTTGATGCGATTATGTTCAACAAGAAAGGCGAGCCCGAAACTTCCGGCAAACATCCCCATGAGATTTCCAAGGATTGGAAGCGGGATAAAGCCGCCGAGGATCATGCCCAGGAAACCGCCGCCGACCGCGGCCCATCCGGTGGCTTTGGAGCCGCCGCGTTTCTGCACCCCCCATGCACCGGCGAAGGCCTCGAGCACCTCAACACCGATGCAGAGCACGATAAAAAGAATCAGGGTTCCCGGGCCGGGAAACCCGGGCCAGCGCGACCAGGCTACCAGGCCTGTGGCCGTCAGCACCAACCAGGTTCCGGATAGAGAAAGGCAGGAAAGCACAAATCCAAGAATGCATAACAGTGCGGCTGCTGAATAGCTGCCGAATGTGCTAAGTGTATGCCAGTCCAATTCCATGGCACGAATGGTATTCGACCCAACGCGCGTGTCAACTGTGTGCGGCTATTTCTTGAGCGTGGTTATGCGATAGAAGCAGGCATTGGTTCCGGATGGATCGATGGCGTGTTCGGAGGAATCGCCTTTTCCTGTCAGATAAAACCAGGTGGTCCAGTCGGTCAGATTGGTGGAGGTTTCAACCTGATAGGTGATGCCCTCTTCGCCGGCGAGCACCAGGTTCACGTCACCGGGGTTTTTGCCGGGGCTTATGGTTCCGGCGGGTTCTGCTTCGGACGGGGTGTTGTCGCCGCAGGGCAGGAAGGTGCCGTTTCCGGAAATGATTTCCATGGTATACTCCACTCGGCTGTCCGTAAAGTCCGGGGCGATCACGAATCCGCCATTTCCAACGGCACACGTACCGGCCATGGTGCCGCCGTAGGCTTGCCCCGAATTGCCGCTGATCCATTTTCCTGCACTGGATGAGTTGCTAAGCAGGGTGTCGATGGCAATCATTGCCCCGTTCGTGACGGTGAAGGGGTATTCGAAGTCTGTCATCTGGGTTGTGTCTGAGCCCTGAGCGCTCCTGCTGAATGTTCCTGCATAACCCATCTTTATAATGAGGTATATAAGCCCATTGGTATTGAGGACCAGATCTGGATGGGGGGGGCGACCATGAGGAACGGATCGGTATTGCTTTTTCCAGAGATTCCGCTTACGCCGCCGCTGATGTTGCTATGGCGGCGTTGATTACTCCGCATATTCAAATTGCATGGAAATGCTGGAAGCAGCTGCGCTGGGTCAAATTTCAGTGCGCTTTATCGGGTCAAAATAGAATGACGACTGAAGCGTCCTCAGAAAGAGGGGCGGTTTTGCAAAACATGCTCAGTCCATTAACCAGACGGCAATATCAGGTGGCCGAATTACTCACTACCGGAAAAAGCAATCGTGAAATTGCCGAGGTGCTACGTATTTCGCCCCGAACGGTTGGCAAATATTTGGAACAGATATATACGAACCTCGGGGTTCACTCACGCACTGCGTTGGCTGCGGTTTGGGGCCGGGGATTAGTCCAGAGCGACCAGCCATTGTGCCAGCAGCCGGGCGCCGAATAAGGTGGCTCCCGGAGCTTGATAGGGCTTGGGCGATTCCAGCCAGGCCGTACCGGCAATGTCGAGATGCGCCCACGGAATGTCGTCCGGAACGAATTCCTGCAGAAACGCTGCCGCTGTCGCCGTACCGGCTCCACCGGATTTGCTGAGGTTGGATAAATCGGCAAAGTCGGATTTCATATCGTCCGTATATTCTTTATAGAGCGGCAGCTGCCAGAGACGTTCGCCCGCGAGTTCGCCGTTTTTAATCAGTGTGTCGACCAGTTTCTGATCGTTTCCGAGAATGGCCGAGGCGGATGAGCCGAGGGCTACGATGCAGGCCCCGGTGAGCGTGGCGAGATCGACAATGGCCTGTGGTTTATAATCCGCAGCCAAGCCGAGGGCATCCATGAGAACCAGCCGGCCTTCGGCATCGGTGTTGAGTACTTCAACGGTTTTTCCTTTGTAGGCGGTGAGAATATCCCCCGGACGGATGGCGTTGGAACCGGGCATGTTTTCGGCGGCACCCAGAATTCCGATGACGGGGGTTGCGGGTTTTATTTTTCCGATCATCTGCATGGCGGCCAGCACAGCCATGCCGCCGCATTTATCGTAACGCATCCAGCCCATGCCTTTTCCGGGTTTCAGTGAAATACCGCCGGAATCGAAGGTGAGCGTTTTGCCCACGAGCACGATGGGTTTGGCTTTCGTGTCCGTGCCCTTGTGTTCGAGTATGATCATGCGCGGTTCTTTGGCACTGCCCTGGGAAACGCCGAGGATTCCGCCACACCCTTTTTTCTCCAGCGCGGCTGTGTTCATAATCCGGCAGCCGAGGCCGGTTTCTTTGGCCATTTTCTTCGCCCAGTCGGCAATGGATTCGGGGGTGGCTTGATTGCCCGGCATATTGGCGACATCTGCCGTGGAAACGAGCGCCTCGCCCTGTGCTTCAGCGGTTTTGATGGCGTTGCGCGATTTTACTTTTCCGCAGAAAGCCAGGGAGCAGGCCGGGGCTTTTTTTGCATCGGATTTATTGATGTCATAGGAGTAGGTTCCCCAGGCGGCTCCGCGGCCGGCGAGAAGGTGGTAGTCGGATTCGGAAAGGCCCTTGAGCTTGATGGTGGATGCCATGGCAAAGGATTTCAGGCCGGCGGCTTTTCCGGTGCGTACGGCGGCAGCGGCCGCCTGTTCGAGCAGGGCGTGATGAAACCGTCCGGGCTCTCCGATGCCGGTAACAATGATCTGTTTTCCATTCATTGGAAAAACAGCGGTCTGGCCGGCTTTTCCTTTGAAGGGCGATGTTTTTACGAGGGCGTCAACCTGTTTAGCAAGCTTGGTGTTTCCGGCGGGAAGCAGGTTTTCCAATTCCTGGAAAAAAAGAATGACGGCATCTTTTTTGATGTCGGTCAGCGGGGCTGAGGATACGGAAATTTTCATGGTTATTTGACTCCTGCAGGGATTTTAGTGTGGGGATTGGCGGGGCGGTGGTTTACCGCGAAACCGGCTAGAGCAATGGCTTCTTCAAAATTCATTTTCCGGATGGTACTGCTTTGGTATCTGATCGTCATAGTCTGGGTTGACAGGTCATATGTGCTTCCTTCGTAGCCGGGGATGGATTTGAGGCGGTTCTGAATGTAGGAGGCTTCCGCCGGTGTTTTCATATCGGGAATGTGATAAGCGGCGGAGACGATTTCCTTGCGGAAGCACCAGAACATAAAGGCCGGGTCGGCCTTTTTTCCGTTGGCTTTGCTTTCCGGGTCTTTACAGCCGGAGAGCATGAGAAGCGCCAGGGCTGAAAAAATGAATGCTTTCAATTTCATGGTAGAACCTTTCTGAACAGATAATGCGCGTTACTCTAGTTCATGCATCAGCTGATATCCATAAATATCCCGCCATTTTGGAGGTGCCTTAAACCCCTCCGCCATCAGTTGGCGGAAGCTGTTGATCTGATCGACCAGTGAGGGGAATACTTCTTCGAAGATGTAGCAGAACTCATAATAATTCTGATCAGCTTCCTTAAAGCGGCCCTGCAGCTGATAGGCCAGGCCGAGGCCGATCATGGCTCCAGGACTGTCCGGATATTTTTTGCGGACCTTTTCGTAAAGTGCGGAGGCCTCGGTATATTGTTCCTGCAGGATGGATAGGTTGGCGGCAAGGAGCATGGCATTGTCAGCATCATCGGGAAAATATTTTATGATGGCCATACAGCTGGACAGTGTGCCTTCAATGTCTCTTTCTACATAGGCACTGGTCATCTGGGCTTCGAGCATTTCAAGGGGCGGAGGTGCGTTCAGGACGCTGTAGATCAGGCGGACGCTGACAATGGCGAAGAGGGTGGCGGCAATAACGATCAGGTCGAAGCGGTCGGCTTTGACTTTGCGCATCATTTTGAAGAAATACCCGGTAATGGCGCCTTTGGCGTGATAGCGGTATTGCCGGATCGCCTGTACATTCATGATGAAGGCCCCGAGGACGGGATTGATTGGTAAGCATTTTTCCTGCTCGATAACCAGCCCGTGCCATTCCACAAAACCTTGTAACGTGATGCGTGAAAAATCGTTGAGCAGCTGACCGTTTGGGTCTGCTGTTTTCAGGGCCTGAAAAACCAGCAACTGCTGTAACAGCGGGAAGGAATCGTCGTCCATAGCTGATTTGCGCCAGGTCAGGACGCTGAGGCCGCCGGGGAGTTTTCCGGATTCGTGTACACGTTCGATCACATGGGTTTTATAGGTATCCGAAAGGTCGGGCCAGAGAAGCGGGGTGAATGCTGGAAATCCGCGCAGCGTTCCTTCCTTATCCCGCAACACGGCCCGGGTGAATGCATTTTCTTGCGGATTCCAGAAGCGGTTCATCAGGTTGTTTTCGAGAGCGGTTCGTTCGGTTTCAAAAAAAACAGCCTCGGATGCGTGGATGGAAGATGCCTTCCGCATCCGGTTCAGGGCATCGATTTCACAAAGCAGCAGAGTGGATAAATCGACGGTTGCCAAATCGGATTCATACAGCTTGGGGGAGAGGCTCTCGGCAGAATGCTTCCAGCAGTGAATACCGGTTCGTTTGGGGTCGAAGTGGTGCAGCAACCATTGAATATGCCGGCGGATCAGAGGGATAACGGCTTTTAGAAAATCATCATTGTTTCGGATGCTCCAAACGGTTTCGGCGGTCTGGGCTAGCAGCGGTTTGGGCGCTTCCAAAGTCGAGTGGGTCGTGTGCGGGGCATAATTCACGGCAATGGCTCCTGCGCTGGTCTGAATTTTCAGAGCACAGAGCATAAGTTCTTCAGCCATTTCGGGATCGATCAGGGTCCAGGCGCGGGTCAATGCCGGGATTTCGTTGATATCCATCATCAGATGATCGGAGAAGGAGGCCTGACACCAGTGGAGAGGAATGCTGCCCTCGGGAGGACGCAGTGCTTTAAACATGGATTCGGCGCTGATGACGGCCAGCGCATCGTGATGCTGCATCTCTTCGAAAAGGGCTGATGCGCCGGAGCGTTGCTGAAACTCACTCAGAATGGCGGCATCAAAATCTTCAGAAAGGTACTGCTTTGCAATACGCTCTGCTTCAGGGCGCAGATGTGATTTGGTGATCAGACAGAACTGCTGGTTTTGTACTGCCAGTAAAACAAGGTCATCTCCGATTTCAAGCCATTGGAAGCGGTCTTCCTGAGTTATCGGAAGATCGGATCGCAGAGTCGGTGATGGAATACCTTCGAAATGTCCCCAGACGACCCCCGGTTCCGGAGAAAGAATTTCGATGCCGGCTCTTTTGTTTTTCCGGTTTTGGTAAGCGCAGAATCCGTTGAACAGCAGATTGATGCGGCAGTTGTTCGGAAGATCCATGTGCAGGGTCCATTCCGGGACGTCGGTATTGGCGGTAATGCGGCCGGGGGTTTCCTGAGTTCGGAAAAAACGGCCGGAACTGCTCGAGCGGTAGCTGGCACTGCAGTCGCGCGGCTCAATCGACCAGTTGGCAATCCAGGGGTGGGCAGGATATGATCGGAATGTGAATTTCATTCGGCAAATAGTGTTTGTTGCGGGGAAATTCTTCAAGCGAATAAACCGGCAGGCTCATGCTGAAAATTATGAAGGTTAACATTGACGCCGGGGTCGGTGTTGCTGTTAATTACTCGCTTTCTTCACTATAATAGGTGGACTGTATACTTTTATAAATAAGGATCAACATGGCTGTTTCGAAAAAGAAGACCTCTGCGAATAAAACTGCTGACACCACAAAAAACTCCAATAAGCCCGCGTCCGAAAAGGAAACAACCAAACCGATCAAAGTTTCGAAGAAAGCCGCCGCTCCCGGCTCAAAGCTGACTCCGGCAAAAAAAGCTGCAAAGAAGGCCCCGGCAAAAAAAACGGCTGCGAAAAAAGCACCGGCAAAAAAGAAAGCGGTGAAAAAAACCGAAGCGGCGGAATCGAAACCTGTGGTTGCTGAAGTGCCGAAAACGCAGGAGCAGAGAGTTGCCGCCACGGTTGCTGCTGTTGATGAGGCCACGGCGGGCGGTGTTTCTCTGATGGATCGCGAAGAGCGCAATGACCGCATCAAAGAACTGATGGCGCTGGCCTCTGAACATGGCTTTCTGACCTTTGAAGATATCAATGAAGCCTTTCCGGAAGATCTGGTTGTTGTCGAAGACATCGATAAAATTGTGGGGCTTCTCCAAAGTATGGAAATCGACATTATCAAGCAGGATGATGTTGAAGAATATCAGGCACGGCTCGAAAAAGAACAGGCTGACAAACAGAGTGCACGTTCGGATGTGCTGGACGACCCGGTCAGAATGTACCTTAAGCAGATGGGTCAGGTGCCGTTGCTGACGCGTGAGCAGGAGGTGGAAATCTCCATGCGGATCGAAGAGGCGGAAATTGCAACCACCAGTATGTTCAATCGTCTGGGGTGTGCCAAAGATGCTTATCTCGGTGTCATTGAGCGTCTGGAGCAGGGTAAGGAGCGTTTTGACCGCATTATCTCCGATAAACATGTGGAGTGCCGTGAGGACTATTTCAATGATCTGCCGAAAGTACTCAAGGGAATCGATCGGAACAGTGATCTGAAGCTGAAGTACTATCTGGAATACACCAAAGCGAAGAAGGGCAGTCCTGAAGAAAAGAAAGCTTTGAAAAATTTCGACAAGGCGCAGGGACGGCTTTCGGATTATTTTAAGCAACTGCACTTCAAACAGAAAGCCATTGAGGATGTGGTTCCTGAAGTGGATAAATATCATCACAAGATGGAGCATCTGCTCAGCGAAGTGGACCGCCTGAAAAAGAGCCGCGCAAAAAGTGCAAATGCTGATTTGCGTGCAGTTCGCAAAGAGATCAAAGAGCTTGAAACGTATTTGAATATGGAGCAGAAGGAGTTTGAAAAGCACTATGCGGACCTGCGGGTCTGGCTCCGGAAGGGTCTGAAAGCTAAAACGGAAATGATTGAGGCCAACCTGCGTCTGGTGATTTCGATTGCGAAAAAATATACTAACCGCGGCCTCTCGTTCCTCGATCTGATTCAGGAAGGCAATATGGGCCTGATGAAAGCGGTGGAAAAGTTTGAGTACCGTCGCGGGTATAAATTCTCCACCTATGCAACGTGGTGGATTCGCCAGGCGATCACCCGGTCAATTGCCGACCAGGCTCGTACGATCCGTATTCCGGTTCACATGATTGAAACCATCAACAAGCTGATGCGTATCCAGAAACAGCTGCTTCAGGAGTTCGGGCGCGAAGCCTCGCCGGAAGAGCTGGCGGATGAGATGGATCTGCCGGTGGAACGTGTTCGCGCTATTCTTAAAATTGCGCAGCAACCGATTTCACTGCAGAGCCCGATCGGAGATTCCGACGATACCCATTTCGGTGATTTCATCGAGGATAAGTCGGCCGAAAAACCGGATGAAATGACCGCTTTCAGTCTGCTGAAAGAGAAAATCGGTGATGTGCTGATGACGTTAACCGACCGGGAGCAGGAAGTGCTGACGCTCCGTTTCGGCTTGGTGGATGGTTATCCGCGTACGCTGGAAGAAGTTGGTCGGAAGTTCAACGTAACGCGTGAACGTATTCGGCAGATTGAGGCGAAAGCACTGCGTAAAATGCGCCATCCGACCCGTATTCGGAAGCTCGAGGGGTTCCTCGACGGCGAATAATTCAATGCCGGGAATTGAAAGCCGCCGCTGTTAACGCAGCGGCTTTTTTTTTGTTCAGTCGAGACTTAGATCTCCGTGAATGCGGAGGTGGTTTTTCTCTTGATCGACAAACAGTTGGTTCTCAGGAAAAACGGACGGCAGTTTTTCCTGAAGAAGGTGCTGTACGTTGTCGCGCATCTCCTGTTTGACGGTGTCGGGTACGCGACCGAGGGTGGAAATGCGGATGCTTACCACGTAGCCGGGACCGAATTCAGAGCCGAATCCTGCGGAATAGGAGGCCCCGACATTAATAAGGCCATCCATTTCGGGATTCGAAGTTGTGCCTTCGGGGGGGCGGTTGGGATGCCGTGTAAAATATCCGCTATATTCAGTTTCAAGAATGCGGTCGATTTCATCGAAAACATGTTTTAACTTCTTTTCCCATTCTCTGGCTTTTGCAGTACGCATGAAAACAGAGAGCCAAAATTCGCTGGCTGTTTACAAGCGGTAACTGCTGAAAACCGTTATTCGGCGCGTGATTCAAACGTGAATAATATGATGGTTTTTTGTATATTATTCCTTACTCGCAATAGGTATTTTTTTACTGATTGATTTGACTTTGAGCGTTGGTCGCTTATGATTTCCGCTTTTACCGAAAATTGGGTGTAATATAACTTAGGAGGTTACAAAATGAGTGCTCCCACAACGAATCAGAAGCTGCTGGACTGGGTAGCTGAAGTAGAAACCATGTGCACACCGGATCAGGTGGTATGGTGTGACGGTTCCAAAGAAGAATATGACCGCCTGATGGCCGAGATGGTTGAAACAGGAATGGCGATCAAGCTGAATGAAGAAAAACGCCCGAATTCTTATGCGTTTAACTCCGATCCTTCTGATGTTGCCCGTGTTGAAAGCCGTACTTTCATTGCTTCCGTTAAGGAAGAAGATTCCGGCCCGACCAATAACTGGGTGGACCCGAATGAGCTGAAAAAGACCATGACAGAACTCTACACCGGCTGCATGAAAGGCCGTACAATGTATGTGATTCCGTTCTCCATGGGTCCGATCGGTTCTCCGATTGCTAAGAATGCGATTGAAATCACCGATTCGCCTTATGTGGTCACGAACATGCATATCATGACGCGAGTTTCTACAGAAGTTCTGCGTTTGATTGAGAAAGAAGATTTCTTCATTCCCTGTCTGCATTCCGTAGGTTCTCCGCTGGCCGAAGGCGAAAAAGACTGCCGCTGGCCGTGCGCCCCGATCGAAGACAAATATATTGCCCATTTCCCCGACGAAAACCTGATCTGGTCCTACGGTTCTGGATACGGTGGAAACGCGCTGCTGGGTAAGAAATGCCTGGCGCTGCGTATTGCATCCGCCATGGCCGGCCGTGAAGGCTGGATGGCTGAACACATGCTCATTCTGCGCTTCATCAGCCCGGAAGGTAAAAAATATCACGTGGCTGCGGCGTTCCCGTCTGCCTGCGGTAAAACCAATCTCGCCATGCTGCAGTCCACCGTACCGGGCTGGAAAGTGGAAACGATCGGTGATGACATCGCCTGGATGAAACAGGGTGATGACGGCCGTCTGTATGCCATCAACCCGGAAGCCGGCTTCTTTGGTGTGGCTCCGTTCACTTCCAAAGAAACCAACCCGATGGCCATGGCCTCTCTCGACAAAGACTGCATCTATACCAACGTGGTTGTGACACCGGATCTGGATGTCTGGTGGGAAGACATGAATGTGCCGATCGAAAAAGGTACGGATTGGCTGAACCGCCCGTGGACGCCGGACATGAAAGATGAAAACGGCAAGCCGCTCAAGGGTGCACACCCGAACAGCCGCTTCACGGCACCTGCAAGAAACTGTCCGTCGATCTGCCCGGACTGGGAAGATCCGGCCGGTGTTCCGATTGATATCTTCGTATTCGGTGGTAAACGTACTTCCACCGTTCCGCTGGTTCACGAAGCCTTTGACTTCGAACAGGGCGTATTCATGGGGGCAACCGCTTCCTCCGAGCCGACCGCTGCTGCGCTCGACCTCGGTAATGTTTCCCTGCGCTTCGACCCGTTCGCCATGACGCCGTTCATCGGCTACCACGCCGGCGACTACATGCAGCATTGGTTCGATATGGGTGAAAAACTCGGAGACAAAGCTCCGAAGGTTTTCTATGTGAACTGGTTCCAGAAAGATGAAAATGGATTCATCTGGCCTGGCTTCGGTGAAAACAGCCGCGTACTGAAATGGATGTGCGACCGTGTAGACGGAAAAGTCGGTGCCCGCGAAACAGCGATCGGCCTGATGCCGGAAGATGGCGACATCAACCTCGACGGTCTGGACCTTTCGGCTGATGCCTGGGAAAAACTGATGAAGGTCGACAAGGATGCTTACAAAGCGACCGTGGCTGACGCTCGTGCATACCTCGCCAAGTTGGGCGACAAACTGCCGGCGAAGATGACGGAACAGCTCGACAAGCTCGAAGCTCGTCTGAATGCCTAAGGTAAATCCGGACAGCTGATCTTCGGATCAGCTTTCTGATAAAGCGTTCTCCGTTCATTCGGAGGGCGCTTTTTTCATATTCAGCCCTGATGCATTACAAAAAGGACTTGGCGGCCTGCTTTTCAAATCTCTGCTTAAAAATATATGCCAGTGGGGGATGGGGTTATGAGATTATTTTTATTCTTCGGAGCGGAATGCTGTTTCAGCTATTGCTGATACAGTGATTTCGGGGAAAATTGATCGGATCGAAGATTGCGAGAGCATCGGGTTTAACGTTCATATGGCTGAAGTCTGAGCCGGACTTTCGGTTCTGTTATTTTCATAACTCTTTTACCTTCTCATTTGAGGAGTCATGCGCCAAAACCTAAATTAACCCGTGGTCCTAAATCTTAAGTCAGTCTCTCCCTGCCCATACTGATCAGTGGATGGAGCCAGATAGATATCAGTACAGTTTTGGAAAATTTGTCGGGTATCACGCTTAACCAAAAGACGAAGTGTGAGCGGATCGACATTAAAATGAACATCTTCAGTGATCGATTTTTTCTGCTGTCGTCTAAACAATTCGGCTGGGCGGTAAGCGGCGCTCCGGATAAGTATCTTTGCAGTGAAATGATTTCCTCTGTGAATATAGAGGATGGCCGTTTAAGTTTGGAACTTGAGGAGTTGGTTGAATATTTGTTCTGGTACGAGGAGAAAGCCCCGTTTCCGATGATGGACTTATTTCGCTTGTAGCATCCAATTTGTGGAAGATTGCTCCATCGGTTAAACGGATGGAAATAAAGGCAGGATAGAGCTTATGTCGCTCATCGATTACATCGTTATTGTTTTATATATCCTCGGCATCGTTGGTTCCGGAATGGTCTTTGCCGGAAAGATGAAGAACTCCAAGGATATGTTTGCCGCAGGCGGACAGTCCCCGTGGTGGGTTTCGGGGCTCTCTGGTTTCATGACCATGTTTTCAGCGGGCACCTTTGTCGTCTGGGGGGGCATTGCCTACAAGTTCGGGTTTGTGGCCGTTGCCATCAGTATGTGTTATGGCATATCCGCGCTGTTGGTTGGCTGGTTTCTGGCAGGATACTGGCGCAAGCTTGGAGTAAACTCCGCGGCGGAATTTCTACAGTTGCGTTTCGGAGGATCTATTGTCCAGTTCTACACTTGGTTTCAGGGAATCATCGGTATCTTCGGGATGGGGGGCGCGGTATATGCGCTGGCGAAAATTGTTTGCGCGCTCATGCCACTACCTGAGGGGCACATCCTTGCAGATCCGGCCACGGGACAGCTGTCCGTTCCCTTCACCTCGGTCACGATCTGTGTGATGGTGATCCTGATCACTTTTTCCGGTGGACTGTGGGCGGTACTGATGACCGACGTGCTCCAATTTGTCATTTTGACCGTGTCCGTGATTTTTGTCGTTCCCCTGATCCTGGGGAAAGCCGGTGGCTGGGGGGCCTTTATTGATGCGGCACCCGAAGGCTTTACCTCACCGGTGGCCTCGGATTTCACTTGGTGGTTCCTTGTCGGTTGGGTGGTGATCCACTTCTTCAAGATTGGTGGCGAATGGGCGTTTGTACAGCGCTATACCTGTGTGCCTTCCGCCAAAGATGCCAAAAAGGCTGCGTATATTTTCGGGGTGATGTATTTGGTGAGCCCGATCTTCTGGATGATGCCCCCGCTGGTTTTCCGGATTTTGAATCCGAGCGTGGATCAGGAACAGGCCTATATTCTTGCCTGTCAGTATGTGCTTCCCGCCGGCATGATGGGCCTGATGGTTGCGGCCATGGCCTCCGCCACTGCGAGTATGGCCACCACACAGCTGAATGTCTTTGCAGGTGCCTTTACGACTGAGGTGTATCAGCGGCTGATCAACAAATCTGCAACGGACAAGCAGCTGGTTACGACCGGACGGGTGTTCACCGTGGTTCTGGGAATGCTGGTCATTGCAGGGGCGCTGTTGATCCCGCGTTACGGATATACCCGCTTCATTCTTGATCTAACCACCTTGCTGACCGGACCCTTGGTTTTACCAACCATCTGGGGTTTGTTTTCCAAAAAGATTGGTATGAAAGCCGTGTGGGCAACGACCCTCATTGGATTTGCTGCGGCCGCACTGGTGAAATTCGGTGTCGCAAACGGAGGTTTCCTGACCGGAGTCGGCTTCCTGCAACCCTTGATTGAATTTGTGGGAGCACATATGCGGATTTCTGATCTGATGGTGGGAATTCTCGTTCCATTCATTGTGCTGGTGATTCTGGAGCTATTTGAAAAACATGAGCACCCCGGATGGGAACGCGTTATGAAGTCGAAAGCCGATTTTCATGAAGTCCCAACTCAGAAATCCTCCAATATGCCCGCCAAAATGGTCGTGGTTACCCTGGCGGTGATCGGGATCATGATGTCGGCTCTTGCTCTGTTCAACCGTGCGGAAGGGAAAGTGCTGTTCACCTTCTCTCTGGTACTGTTTGGTATCTCCGGTCTCGTCTTTTTTCTGATCCGCAGAACCGAATCCTCCGCAACCATCTAACCGCTGAGAAACGCTATGAAAAAGTTGGTCATTCTGATTTTCCTGTCTGTTGGTTTTTTTGCTTCGAATGTCTGCGCCGAGCGCACTGATGAATCAACTGTATTGCCGAACATTATTTATATTCTGGCAGATGATTTGGGATATGGGGATTTGAGCTGTTACGGGCAAAAAAAGTTTCAGACGCCGAATATCGATGCGCTCGCTGAGAAGGGGATGACGTTTACGCAGCACTATTCTGGCAGTACAGTTTGTGCGCCATCTCGATGTTCTTTATTGACGGGACTGCATCAGGGGTATGCCGCAGTACGCGGTAATCTGGAGCGTCCGCCGGAAGGGCAGATGCCGATGCTGAAAGGCACGTATACCATGGCTGAGCATCTGAAGAAGGCCGGATATAGAACCGGCATATTCGGAAAGTGGGGGCTTGGATATCCGGGAAGTACAAGTGATCCATTGAACGTCGGGTTTGATCGTTTTTACGGCTATAATTGCCAGTATATGGCGCACAGCTATTATCCGGCATGGCTTTGGAGCGATACCGAGCGCGATTTCCTCTGGGGAAATGTCGGTTCGTTTCACAAGGATTATGCGCCGGACTTTATTCATAAAGAGACGTTGGACTTCATTCGCGAAAACAAGGACCGCCCGTTTTTTGTTTATTATGCACTCGTGCAGCCGCACGCGGATATGATCGCGCCGGAAGAGTATATGAATAAATACCGCGGGAAATATCTTCCGGAAAGTTCGTATGATGGAGGTTATTACTGCGCTCAGCCGGAAGGGCACGCCGCGTTTGTGGCCATGGTCGATATTATGGACACGTATGTCGGCGAAGTGATGGTTGAGCTTGAAACGCTGGGCATTGCACAGCATACGCTGGTGATATTCGCGTCCGATAACGGAGCGCACAGTACAGGTGGACACGATGCGGCCTACTTTAATTCGACTGGCGGATTTCGTGGTAAAAAGCGTGATCTCTATGAAGGCGGTGTGCGGGTGCCGATGATTGCAACTTGGCCGGGGAAAATTAAGGCCGGTTCGGAATCGGACCATATTTCCGCATTTTGGGATTTCCTGCCGACGGTAGCGGAGATCGTGAAGGTCCCGCTTACGGTTAAGACGGATGGTATTTCCATACTGCCGACGTTGCTGGATCAACCGGGACAGCAACGTCATGATAACCTGTATTGGGAGTTTCACGCACGCGGCGGGCGCGTTGCGTTGCGCAAAGGCAAGTGGAAAGCAGTACGTTATAATGTGACTCAAGATCCTGATTCCACCTTGGAGCTGTATGATCTGTCGACCGATCCGACCGAGTCTCGCAATTTGGCGGGTCTATATCCGGAGGTTGTGGCTGAAATGGATGCAATTATCCGTAAGTCCCGCACCCCGTCACCACACCCGGAATTCAACTTTCCGTCCCTGAAAAAATAAGGTCGCTTTGGTCGGGCTGAGGGCGACCGCGCGAGCCCTGCTCCTTACAGGAGTTGAACTGATTGCGTCATTGGTCGAAATTGTTCATTTCCATATGCGAATCACAGACCGCATGGTGGGCATTCTGATTCCGTTTATTACAGGAGGCTTGGTGGTCTTGATGCGAAATAAAAAGGACGGTAGGACTGGAATTAAGGTTTGATTCCTGCGAAAAGACAGATGCATGGCACATAATTCAAATATTCCTAACATTGCTATTCTGGTTGATACTGCAACCGGCTGGGGGCGGCGAGTGGTTCGTGGCATTCTCTCCTATGTTCATGAACATGGGCCATGGCATGTATGGGTTAAGGCTGCTGACCGGGAAAGCATTCATGACCTGCCTCCAGGATGGAAGGGCGATGGGGTCATTGCGCGTATCTCCAATCCGGGCATTGCGAGTAAATTGAAAGACAGCAGTCTTCCGGTGGTTAATGTTTCCGGGGTGCAGATTCATGATTTTCTTTCGCCGCGCGTTACGACGGATACGAAGGCCGGGGCACGGATGGCCATGCAGCATTTTATGGATCGGGGATTTAAAAACTTTGCCTATGCAGGTCCTGTTGTTCAGCCGGTGGTTGAACGGCATCTATGTGCTTTTGAAAGGGTGCTGACAGACGAAGGGTTTCCCTGTCGGACCTGCCCGATATCGCTTGAGGATGAAACACGTGCTTCGGATGAGATTCAGAGGGAGCTTTGGAGCTGGTTGGTGTCATTGCCGAAGCCGGTGGGCATTCTGACCTGGGGGGCAGCGATCGGGCGTAATATTATTGATGCGTGCTTGCATGAAAATATATCCGTTCCGCATGATGTGGCGGTGCTGGGTGGAGATTTTGACGAGCTGCTGTGTGAAGCATGTTATCCGGCACTTTCCGGAATCGTTACACCGGCCGAGCAGACTGGCTACAAAGCGGCGCAGCTGCTGCATGAGATGATGCAGGGGAAAACGGTGTCGATGCAACCGATCTATATTCCGCCCAGCGGGGTGGAGAGCCGGTTGTCGACCGATACCGTGGCTGTGGCGGATCCCAGGTTGGTTGAGGTGATGGATTTCATGCGGAAGCACGCGTATGAAGAAATTAGTGTTGCTGATGTGCTGAAGGCGGTGCCGATGGGACGTCGTGTGCTTGAGCGGAAGTTTAAGCTGGTATTCGGGCGAACTCCATTGGAGGAAATACGCCGGATGCGAATTGATAAAGCCCGAAAACTTTTGGCCGAAACAGACCTGTCTATGCAGGAAATTGCGGAAGCATGCGGGTATGCCACATATAATTATCTGACTCAGATTTTTAAGCGGGTAACCGGGGTTTCGCCTTCGGTCTATCGGAAACAGCAACGTGGCTGGAGGGATGTATAGGCTGGCAGAATGATGCGGTTTATGGTTAGCAATGTGATTCTCGGAGCTGTGGTTCCGTATTTTCGAACGCCAATGTGTCGACAGAAATTCAGACGTTATGTTCGGAAAATCCGGAAAATTTAATTTTCTGATACATTCTACGCAGAACGGATTGGGGTTTTCCGGTAAAAGCAAAAGGCGCCGCCGCTTTTGCGGGACGCCTTTTGCTTTTTCCAGAGATTGGAAGAATCAGTTGATCAATACCGATTTTCCGGAGCCTGGAACAACTTCGCCGATGATGAGGGCTTCCTGATTGCTGGCTTTCAGGATTTCGAGGGTGGAATCGACATCGTCTTTAGCAACCATGATGACGTAGCCGATGCCCATGTTGAAGACGCGGAACATTTCTTCGTGATCCACATCGCCTTCTTCTTCGATGAATTTGTAGATGGCCGGAACTTCCCAGGTGGAGCGGTCAAACCGGGCATCGAGTGTTTCGGGCAGTACCCGCGGTACGTTGTCGTAAAGCCCGCCGCCGGTAATATGCGCCATGCCGTGCACATCCACCTTTTCGAGCAACGCCATAACGGGATGCAAAAAAGAGGAATGGATGGCCAGCAGCGCATCCTGGAAGGTGACGTCCGTGCCCGGAACCATATCATCCAGCTTTTTGCCGGCTTTTTCAAAAATCACTTTGCGGGCCAGGGAGTAGCCGTTGGTCTGCAATCCAGTGGAGGGCAGACCGATCAAAACATCGCCTTCGGTAATTTTTTCGCCGGTAATCACTTTATCGCGCTCGACGGTACCGACGATGGTGCCGACAAGGTCGTATTCACCTTCCGGATAGAGGCCGGGCATTTCAGCAGTTTCTCCGCCGAGCAGGGCGGCGCCGTTTTCGCGGCAGGCTTTGCAGAAGCCGCTGACGACTGCTTCGAAAACTTCCGGAGCCAATGAGGCGGTGCCGAGGTAATCGAGGAAGAAGAGGGGTTTGGCGCCCTGAACGAGAATGTCGTTGGTGCAGTGATTCACCAGATCCTGACCGACTGTGTTGTGAATGCCGGCCATATTGGCGACTTTCAGTTTGGTGCCGACACCATCGACGGAGCTGACGATCAGGCTGCCTTCGCCCGGCGATTTAAACAGGCCGCCAAAGGAGCCGATTTCGCTGACGACACCCTCGGTATTGGTGGAGGCCACGTCTTTTTTGATGTTCTGCAGCGAGCCCATCATGACATCGATATCTACACCGGCTTCGGCGTAAGCTGATTTTTTCTTGTCTTCACTCATTAAAGCATCCCTTTCTGAAAAATAATGCGCGGATTAAACCCTCATACGCCTTTTCAAACAAGCCTCTTGGAGCAATTATTGGTAATAAATTGCGCAAAGGCGCAGAGGTGCAAAGCTTGTTGGATTGGATACTTGGCGACTTAGCGTCTTTGCGCGAGATTATCCAATGATTATGGGATCGGCGTCAATTTCCGAGCATTGGATGTCCACGCCGGCTTCCAGTGCCTTTTTGAGGATTTTTCCAAAGGTTGGAAGATAGCCCCGTTCGGTGTTGGTGTGTTCGCACAGAATCACATGAGAGCCGCCCAGCGTGGCGGCCAGCACGTTATGGTGGCTCATTTCCCCGGTGAGGTAGCAGTCGGCTTTGACGCCTTTGAAGGCTTCGGTCCCGGCCCCGGCGCAGAGGGCAACGGTTGAAATCGGGGTGTCTTCAGCGGCAGAGGCGATCCGGACCGATTTGAGCCCGAGGTGTTTTTTGATCCGCGCGGTCAGCGTTTTCAGTTTCACCGGTTTTTTAAGCTCCACCAGACGCCCTTGGCCCGCATCGGAGTTTTCCAAGGGGTGGAGAACCGAAACGTCGCCGTCGCCTACGCCATCGGCCAGCCAGTCATTTACACCGCCGATTACGGCATCCAGTGCGGTGTGGGGAGAATAAACCGCGATGTTTTTCTGAATCAGCTTCATGACGGTGCGGTCGTAGGCATTTCCGGCAGAGAGCCGTTTTGCACCGTGAAAGAGAATCGGGTGATAAGCGATGATCAGGTCTGTTTTTCCTGCAATCGCTTCATCCGCGACGGCTTCGGTCAGGTCGATCGTCAGCAGGATTTTTTTCACGTTCCGCGGTTTGAGCGGATGGATCAGCAGTCCGACGTTATCCCACTCTTCCGCCAGATTCAGCGGGGCGATATTTTCCAAGATCTGTATGACGGTTTGTAATTTCATGAGCCGAGTATTGCACATGAGATTTTGTCTTAAAAAGTGAAATGTGCCGGTGGTACCTTGTAAATTTTTCTGTTCGTTTTAGGATTTCCGCACACTAACCAAGGAGACGTAATGAAAAAATGGAAGTGCGAAGTATGCGGTTACATTCATGATGGGGATGAAGTCTGCGATACCTGCCCGAAATGCGGGGCTCCGGCTGAAAAATTCACCGCACTGGATGAAAAGGCGGCGGGATTGATTGAGCGTTCGCGTCATACGAATGCCCTGCATGCGCAACTGATTGATCTCGCGCGCCAGATTGAACGGGTCTGTGAAGACGGTATCGAAGATGCGCTGGATCCGGGATGCGTTAACGTGTTCGAGCAGTGCCTGAAAATGTCCTACCTGCAGATGAAGCTGGCGATGACCGAAATGCAGGGCCACATGGGCAAAGGGAAGTGGGGATAGCATAAAATAGAGGGGCATCGGCTTCGATGCCCGACTTCACCGTCTCTACGGGCCGGGTGGTTCGGAACCGTAGACTTCGTAGAAACGGGCATCGGCATTCGGGGCCGTGAATTCGATGTCAATCCGGCCATCGCCGGGATAGGGGGTGGCGGTGAATCCGGTGAGGTTGGTGAACGGTGAGCTGATGAGGTCCGGGGTTTTCAGAATGCCGATGGAGAGCGTGAAGGAGTTGCTTGCGGCGTTATAGGTCAGGAAGGGCCGGTCGAGCGCCAGTGCCTGAAATGCAGCTTCGGTATATAGCCCGTAAACTTCCGGGCTATCCGTGACATTGGATTCCCCCTGGGCAATTAGATTTTGCCGGCCGGAAGGTGACAGTATGGTCTGCATGCCGGCGGCGATGGGATCAAAGCCGACAGGAAAGACGGTTGCAGCATCATAGATACTGCCCGGCAGTAAATATGCGGGGTCGGTCAGGGAAAGATCTTCACCGACCAGCCAGCCATTGAATTCGACCGCGCCAATATCGAGTCGCGGTGTAACGGCCATGCCGCTTCGCATCACACGCGGCATACCCCGCTGATCCTCGTTGGGGGTATTTTCATCGGCAACTCCAGTGTCGATGGCGGAGGAACCCATCAGCGGGGGCATCGTTTCGGTGAGACCGCCATAGTTTCCAAGCGGAGCCAGCAGGGCCGGTCCGTCGATAATATTATGAGTGCCTGAATAGCTTCCGGTAATCCCGACGGTGGTATTGCTGCTGTTCAAGTTTCCGACGGCCAGAACATGATTCAGTTCAGTTGTGCCGGCCAGATTGTAGATGCCGCCATAACCCTGATAAGCCCGGTTTGTGGCAATGGTGGTGTGCTGAGCGCGGAGGACTGCGTTTGAATTATAGATCGCCCCGCCGTGCCTGACGGCAATGTTATCCGCTATCGTGACATGATCCAACTCCAGCGTATCGGTATGTAAATAAAAACCTCCGCCGTCCATTGTGGCCCGATTATGCGCGACCGTACTGCTGCTGATGTCTGAAGCACCTGCGTTCAAGTAGAGCGCACCGCCTTTGCGTGAGGCGTGGTTTCCGGCTAAGGTGCTTTGGGTCAAGTTGAGTGAGCCCGGGGATGCATTCAGGTAGATTCCACCGCCTGCTCCGGCGGTAAAATTCTGCGAGACGGTGGAGGTTGCGATGGTGAAGGCGGCGGAGTCGCTGTATATACCACCGCCTGCGCCTGAACTGCTTGAGATCCGGTTGCCATTAACGCTTGAATTCCGGACAGACACGGAACCCGCTGCTGCATATATGCCGCCGCCATTTCCCAACGTGGCGGTGTTTACATGGATGGCTGTATTGCTGATGGCGTGGTTGCCTGCCGCAAGATAAAGCCCGCCGCCATTGCGCGCGGCGTTGTTTTCAACCTCCGAATCAGAAATGTCGAGCGAACCATCCGCAAGATAGAGGCCTCCTCCGCCTGTTACGGCGGCATTATTTTCCAGCTGCAGGGCCTGCAGGTTGTGGCTGCCTTCGCGGATGAATACACCTCCGCCGCCGCGGATATCGATTGCATTATTTGCACTGTTGTCTGAAATGACCGTGTTGGTGAGGGTTGAATCGCCGCTGTAGATATAAAGGCCGCCGCCTATGGTATAGGCATAATTGTTGGTGAACAGAGAATCCTGAATGAGCAGGGAGGCCGTGTTGGTCGGCCCATAATGAGCCAGGCCGGCTCCGGAAGAAGCCGAATTGTTCTTAAAAATAGAGTTGTTGATTATGAGGTCACCCTGATTTAAGAGGGCTCCACCCAGGCTGCCCCAGTTTCCGGTGAGCGTTGAGTTGTTGAGGGTGAGGGCGGCATTTGGGAGGATGGAAATTGCACCGCCACCGTTACCTACGCCCTGAGCCCAACCGTTGCTCAGAATGAGTGAATCGAACCGGTTCGTTGTATTGCTGTATATACCGAAAATACGATTGCTGTTCAGTACTCCATTTCCATCGATGATCATGCCGCCGGGAAGGGCGGAGGCATCAATCGTGACGCTTTCAGTTACATCGAGCCGTCCGTTCGTCAGCAGAATAGTTTGATTCTGCAACGCTGGATCGAACGTGATTTTTGAAAAGGCGACCGCAGAGTTATAGTCGACGGCATCGCGCAGGGAAACGTTGGAGGTTGCAATACCATCGTTTTCATCGGTAGTAGTATTCACCACCAGTTGCTGGATTTCCACCGCTCCTATATCGATATGGGTTCCAGATATCCGCGGAGCATCGCGTTGATCGACAGCAAGGGTATTTGCACGGCTATATCCGCCATCAATGGCCGGCGAACCCGGCAGCGGTGGCATCGTGATCGTTTCACTACCGTAGAAGCTCGGAGCCGCGAGCATGGGGGCTCCATTAATTAAATTATGCGTTCCAATCACAACACTGGGCGAGTTGTTATAGTTGGCGCTTGCTCCGCCATACCCAATGTTATTCGCAATGATGGAATTATAGGCTGTGATAAATCCTTGATTGTAAACGCCCACGGAATTAGCCCCATAACCGACATTTTCAGCGATCGTGCAACTATACAATTTGAGCCCGCCATCGATCGCTGATATCGCACTTCCATAGCCACCCGATGTATTCAAGGCAAAGGTTACGTTGCTCATGATGGAAGGGGAAGAGTCGAGCGATAAGTATCCTCCGCCGGCAGCATCGGCATCATTATTGATGACGGCCGAATTCACCAACGTAAAATCTCCTCCTCCGATGGCGATGCCTCCGTCGCCACTGGTTTCTGCTGTATTCTCTTCAATCAGCAACTGCTTGCCGACGATGGCTCCACTGGCAGAAAATATGCCTCCTCCGCGATATTGCGCGCTATTAGCACGTAGGTGGGTCTTATTCAGTTCAACAGAACCGCCCACGTTATAAATTCCGCCTCCGATGCCATATGCATCCGTTATATAATTCCCATCGATAAGGCAGTCGTTCAGATTCAGCGTGCCGTACCCATTGTAAATGCCGCCGCCCGCTTCCCGCGCCCGGTTCGAAGATAGCGAGCAGTTTGTTAAATTAAGGATGCCTTGTTTATTATAAATGGCTCCGCCGTTTATCGCGACATTTCCATTTAGGTTACAATTATTAAGCTTGAGGGTTGCGTATTGTAATAAGATGGCACCTCCCTGCGTGTCTAAGGCTCGATTTCGGCCACGCAAGATCAGCGAGTCAATCGTCACTTCTGTGGATGAACCATTGATCGTGAAAAAGGTAGATCGTGATGGATTTGTTCAGTACAGCTGGATCTTGTTAGGGAGGTTGGATGCATCAATCGTTAAATTTTGGTTGATGGTGAACTGGCTGTTCGTTTGGGCCAAGATCTGTCCGTTCAGCGCCGGATCAAATCCGATGCTGCAGCCGCCTCCAATTGAACGGTTGTACTGAATCGCTTCGCGCAAAGAGATGCCGTTTGTGAAAATAGTGTCTACAACATCATCGAGAATCGTGACCCAAATCGGATCCTCTAGCGGGGTCCACTCCGCCGCTCCAATATCCTGCCTTCCGACGGTGACGCGGATTTCATCAATACGTTGTTCGGAAAAACCGCTGGCGGTACGCGCACCAAATGTAAAGCGGTCGCCGGGGGTGGGACTATAATCGGTTTGAATATTTTCCAGTACATTCGATCCGTTAAACCAAACATTCAGTATGCCTTCAGGATCGAGTTGAATCTCGATATCGTGCCATTTGTTCGCGTCAGTGAACCGACCGAATGGAATCGGGGAGGTAAATGTTAGCGGATCGTCGGTGGTGCGAATATACCGGAACGCGGCATCCGTTGGATGGTTCCCGTTGTACAGGTTAAAGCTGACGGCATGTCCATCGGTGGTGATACCGTTTTCTCCAACAGGAACAGTCGGGGCCGGACCAAAAGAAAAACTCATGCCGTCTGCTGGATTATATACGCTATTGGAAGGTGCCGTATAACGATATTTAAAGGAGGCAGAAAAACCAGCCATCAGGCCAAGGTCCGGAAGAATCAGCGATGATTTCTGCCACTCGGTTTCCGGCGTGAGAAGAAAACTATTATTGGTGATGGTTCCGGTTTCAGGAGCACTGCCTTCTGTCACAATCATGACTCCGACTAAATTGGTATTAGAGAAAGAATAATTAGCTTTAGCTTCACCATATATGCGGGAGTATCCACGTTGATCGGTCGAAAAGTGAAGCGATGTTCCGGTATCAATGGCCGGGCTTCCCGGTTGAGGCGGCATGGATGGAGTCGGGCCACCATAATCACCAAGCGGGGTGAGAAGAGCATCGATATCAATTAAATTATTGTGACTCGAATTCAGGGTTCCATCGATGTTGGGCGACACCGGAGCGCTATTTCCGCATACGATCGAGTTGGTGATATTGAATGTTCCGCTGTTAAAATAAATCGCACCGCCTGAATTGCTCGATGCATTCGAGGAAAATGTTGATTGAAGAATGGTCAGGTCGCCGGAAGTGATCGATAGCGCGCCGCCTGAATTGGTTGAAAAATTATCTGCGAAGGTGGATTGGGTAATCTTGATAGGACCGGTGATGCTTTTCAGTCCGCCACCCGATGATGATGTATTCCGTGCAACGGTTGATTGATCGATGGCAATCGTGCCTGTTTCGTTAAATATTCCACCGTCTGGATTATCAGAGATTTCCGTTTGGAAGGTGTTAATGATCCCGTTGTAATTGTACATGCCGAGATCTGAATTTCCGGAAATGGTCGAGCGAACCAGAGAGACTTCGCCGTAGGACGTGTAAATGCCTCTGTCATTGGACTGGACGGTGCAGTCCGTCAGCTCGACATACCCATAACAGAAGATACCGCCGGCCCCTCTGCTCTGCGAATTGTAAGTGCCATTTTGAATCGTCAATCCATGTAGGTGATTGCTCGACGAATTTGAAATCACGAAAATCCGTGACAAATGTGCTGCATCCAAAATGATCCCCTCCGCCAGAGCGGAGGCATCAATTGTTTCATTTTTTCCAAGAGTCAGCTCACCGCCGGTGAGATGAATGGTTTGGCCTGAAAGATTGGTGGAGAAGGTGATGACTTCATCCAGGGCTGCATCAAGAATGGCCTGCCGCAGGCTTCCTGGTCCGGCATCTTCCGTATTCAAAACCACAAGAGCCAGAGCCGGAGTGTGGACCAGCAGGAGGCCGGCCGAAAAGAGCAGGCGTATGAAAAAGCTGAAAAAATTAGAATTCATTATGAGGCCTTTCGGATTGTAGAAAGGACCATAATGACCGTGTATTATGTTTAGAAGATTATATTCGGTCTAAATATTGATTTGGCAGGTCCCGTAACACGGGATAAAAACGAAAAAACGCCCGGTCGCGGAAGCGACGGGCGTTTTCTGTTTCCAATCATTGGAAAATTTAGAGGGCTTTCTGGATGAAAATCATCACGAAGAGGGCCACGGTTTCCACGATACCGAGAACGGTGAGGTAGTTACCGAATCCCTGTCCGGTTTCGGCAAGAGCGTCAGAACCTGCCGCACCGGCTTTACCCTGATACCAAGCAGAGAAGCCCATGGCAATACCGCCGATAATGCCGGCATAAAGATGGGCATTGCTCGGTTCAGCGGCATTCAGAATGAAGTTCATGAGCAGCATGCCGTATATGGTCTGCGACAGCGGAGCACCAATGAATACGAGCAGGATGAAGGGAGCGGCTTTGCCCTGCAGGTAGCATTTTTTCCATGCGCCGATACCGGCCATCCCTGCGGTTCCTGTACCCAGTGCTGATCCGATTGCGCCGAATCCGAGTGCCATTGCAGCTCCGATTTTTGTTGCTTCTGCTGCTGTGATTGCGATGTCCATTGTATTACCTCCTATTGTCGATTCTAATTATTTAAAGTTTCGTTTTTCTTCTTAAACGGGTTGTAGTGAATACCGCCCCATTCCACACCGGCGTGTCCCGAGAATTCCAAAGTGTTCAGGCGAATGCCGTGTACCAGGATACCCATTGCACAAAGAATGATGTTCAGTCCGTGACCGAGAAACAGGATGAGGGCGGCACCGAGCGATGCGAGCCCTTTGAAGCCCATACCCAGAGCCATTTCATTGAACGCAACGGCGATGGCGAGCGAAGCCGCACCCACTGCATAGAGACGTACATATGAAATGATGTCCACGAAGTTGTTGATCAGATCGAGCGCCAGTGTAACCAGGCCGAAGAACTCTTTTTTGGCCAGCAGACTGATCAGGATCAGGAGTGCGCCGGAACCGACCATTCCGCCGAGGATATTTTTCGACATCATAGGAATCGGAATGGCATCAGCGCCGATCACCATTTCCAGGACCAGGAAGAACAGTCCCCAGGTGGAGAGAATCCAGCCGAGATCTGAGAGGCAGGAAACACTGTTTATTTTTCGGATAAAGTTCCAGACGTGAGCAATGGTGATGTGGACAGCACCGATGACAAAACAGATGAACATGATGTTGTTTGCTGCCACATCCGGATCGCGGAGTCCGGTCTCTGTAGAGAGTCCGGTCATGAAGTCATTGGTGATTGCCTGAAGCGGCGCCGGAAGGCTTTCGGTTGGAATGCCGAAATAGTTTCCGGTAAGTCCTCCGAAGATCACGCAACAGGTACTCATGATCAGCAGCAGGTTCAGCCCCGGCTGAGCGGCTTCATTACCTTTCGTCTTCACCTTGCCAAACAGTGTGAGTCCGATGAACAGCAGACCGTAGCCGGCATCGCCGATGAGGAAGGCGAAGAAGATGCTGAGGAAAATCAGAAAGATGGCACTGACGTCCAGCTCTTTGTATCCGGGGACAACGCCGATTACATCCAGTACGGCCTGAATCGGTTTGACCCACTTCGGGTTGCGCAGGAGGGTGGGGGCTTCATCTTCGTCGGTAACATCCTCAAAGGTCAGACCCCAGCCATACTCGGCAGCCGCTGTTTCGATCTCGCTCTCGCGGTCTGCTGGATAAAACCCTTTAAGATAAACGATGGCCGAGTCGGTGCCCATACCGGCCTGCGTTTCCAGATAGGTCACTTTGTCGGCGGCGGCGTCTGCAATTTTATCGACGAGGGCTTTATCGCCCGCATAGCTCTGCAATTCGGCTTCCGTTTCTTCGAGGCCTTTTTCCGTTTTTTCGAGATGACGCTGAAGGCGGCTCAGGGAACGGTCGGGCAGCCGGATTTCGTGAGCCGGAAGGGTGAACATTTCGCGGGATACCGCAAAAACATACCGGTCTGTTTTGTCGCGGCTGATTTCTTCAATGGCGACGCTGTCCGGGATTTCGCAGGGTTCTTTGAGCGACAGCTTATAAAGCTTTGCATAAACCCCTTCGGCCTGCAGCTTTTTGAGGTCGCGCGGATCAAATTCTCCAAACGGGGAAATACGCTCAATTTCATGTTTGAGGCCCTGCAGCTGTTCCTGCAGCTGTTTCTCTGTTTCGAGAAGCTTCCATACGGCATCAACCAGCTGGTCGGCATCTTTGCCGGTCGGATCGGTGTCGGGACGGGCGCGCAGTACTTCCTGGGCACGCTGTACATACAGCAGGTGGTTGCGGGCTTCTTCCAGTTTTCCGCTGGAAGGTGCCTGTACGTGTTCAATGTGCACGACTTTGAGGGCGCGCAGTTTTTCCAGCGTAGCGTCCTGTTGCGAACGGGTGCACAGGAGCGTAAGTTTCTTCATTTTTACGATCATGCGTTTTTCCCCTTCGCGATTTTGGATCGGGCCACGGCGGCAGTCTGCTGATCCCCCATGAAAATACGGATGACGCGGATATTTTCCTTCGCTTCCGGAATCTTGACTTTTTCGAAGAGGTTCACGCGCTGGGTGGTGGTCCGCAGTTCCTCACCAAGCAGACGGTGCTGTTCTTCCAGAATCTGGCGTTCCACCCGCAGACGGGTCAACTGTTTGAGGGTGTTGACCCCTTCATCGGTCCAGGCTTCGGTTTCGAAGAGGTTCATTGGGATCTCTTTGAAAACCAGATCGTCCAGAATCGGAATATTTACCCCGGCAATATTGCCATGAGACGTCTTCAGCGTTTCCAGTTCAGCATAAGGACCCAGATCAATCGGTTCGGAATAGAGCTGAATCCATGAGCTGAGCTGCGCGCGGGCTTCCTGCTCTTCGTCGCGTTTTTCCTCAATTTCCTGATCGAGGCGGCGCATCTCCATCTGAAGCTGCTGCTTTTTGAGCTGGAGCGTCGGCAGGTAGCGCTGGAACCGCTTAAGCGAATCGCGCTGCGTCTTGAGCTCGTTTTTGGTTAATTTAATTTTTGCCATGATTTCCTATCCACAGATTACGCAGATTTCCCTGATTATTAAATCCGTGCTAATCAGTGAAATCTGTGGATTCATCCTCATTAACCCTTCGGCCAGAATTGGTCAGTGTACTTGGATTGAATACCGGTTTCTGAAGGTTCAAAACAGTCGGCCAGGATTTTCCAGCCGTTGTCGAGGGCTTCTTCGAGCGGGGTGTTGACGGTGATATCCATCATGCTGGTTTCAAATTTTTCACCGTATTTAAGCAGCTTGGTATCCCAGTCGGACATTCGGAATCCCATCGACTGTTTTTCGAGGGTTTCTTTATAGTTTGCGTAGAGCTGAATCATGGTGTCCATGATAACCCGGTGGTCTTCGCGGGTCCGGTCGTTCACCTGCTGTTTCAGACGGGAGAGCGAGCCGAAGGGTTCAATACGTCCGTTCTTGAGATAGAACTGACCTTCGGTGATGTAACCGGTGTTATCCGGAACCGGATGGGTCACGTCATCGCCCGGCATCGTCGTCACTGCGAGCAGGGTGATGGAGCCGCTGCCTTCAAAGTCCACGGCTTTTTCGTAACGGGCCGCGAGCTGGGAGTATAAATCGCCGGGATAGCCGCGGTTCGATGGAATCTGTTCCATGGTAATCGCCACTTCCTTCATGGAGTCGGCAAAGTTGGTCATGTCGGTCAGCAGCACAAGTACCCGTTTGTCTTCCTGGGCGTACTGTTCGGCCACCGCCAGCGAAACATCGGGAACAAGCAGACATTCAACCGTCGGGTCGGATGCCGTGTGGACGAACATCACGGTGCGGGAAAGGGCGCCGCTTTCGTCCAGCTTGTCACGGAAGAAAAGATAATCGTCGTATTTGAGGCCCATGCCGCCGAGGATAATCACATCCACTTCGGCCTGCAGGGCGATCTGCGCAAGCAGGTCGTTATAGGGCTCGCCGGCCACCGAGAAAATCGGCAGCTTCTGCGATTCGACGAGGGTGTTGAACACATCGATCATCGGAATGCCGGTACGCACCATATTCCGCGGAATGATACGTTTTGCCGGGTTAACAGAAGGACCGCCGATTTCGATCATGTTTTCTTCGATTTCCGGGCCGTTGTCACGCGGTTCGCCGGAACCGGAGAATACACGGCCGAGCAGATTGTCAGAAAACGGAATCTGCATGGTTCGGCCCAGGAAACGGACCTTGGAGTCGGTGCCGACACCTCGACCGCCGGAGAACACCTGCAGATATACGTCTTCTCTGTCGAGGCGGATGACCTGAGCCATTGACACGCCGTGATTGGAATCAACCAGAGCAAGCTCGCCGTTGATGACGCCGTCAGCTTTAACCACGATCACGTTACCGGTGATCTGTTCAATACGGTGATACACTTTATTCTGCATAGTCAGAAACCTCCGCGAGCGCTTTACTCATTTCCTCTTCAATTCTCTTAAAGTCATCGGACTGGAATTCACTGTTGTTCCAGTCGCGGCAGGTCTGCGTGAGCTGCTGGAAGAACGAACGGGCTTCCCCTTTGTCCTTAAATTTCATTTTGGTATCCAGCAGTTTAAGCAACCGGTCAAAAACATATTCCTGACGTTCGACCGAGTTGGCCGCATCGGTTTCGTTGAAAGCGTTCTGCTGGAGATAGGTGGCATCGATATATTCTGATTTCAAGTACAGCACGAAGTCATCTATTGAGGTGCCTTCTTCACCGACCACTTTCATCATCTGGCCGACTTCTGAACCGTCGCGCAGGATTTTCCGGGCTTTGGAAACCTTATCCAGTGGAACGACAGAAGGATATTTGCTCCAGGAATCGAGCGGGTCGATTGCCGGGTAGCGGCGGGCATCGGAACGGGCACGCGAAAGACCGTGGAAAGCGCCGACCACTTTCAGGGTGGCCTGCGTTACCGGTTCTTCGAAGTTACCGCCGGCCGGTGAAACGGTTCCGCCAATGGTGACCGAGCCGGTTTCGCCATTGTTGAGTTTCACCACTCCGCCACGTTCATAGAATGAGGCAATCACGGATTCCAGATAAGCCGGGAAGGCTTCCTCGCCGGGAATTTCTTCCAGACGACCGGACATTTCGCGCAGAGCCTGCGCCCAGCGGGAGGTAGAGTCAGCCAGCAACAGAACGTCGAGTCCCATTTGGCGGTAGTATTCGGCCAGCGTTACGCCGGTGTAGACGGATGCTTCACGGGCCGCTACCGGCATGGATGAGGTGTTACAAATGATGAGCGTACGTTCCATCAGCGATTTTCCTGTACGCGGGTCGGTCAGTTCCGGGAATTCTCGGAGTGTTTCGACCACCTCTCCGGCACGTTCGCCGCAGGCTGCAATGATCACAATATCCACATCGGCATTACGTGATATAATCTGCTGCAGTACGGTTTTACCTGCACCGAACGGACCCGGAACACAGAAGGTGCCGCCTTTGGCAACCGGGAAAAAGGTATCGATGGTCCGCATGCCGGAAGCCATGGATTCGGTTGGACGGAGCCGTTCCGAGTAACATTTGATCGGCATTTTCACCGGCCAGATCTGCATGATTTTGCAATCGCGGGTGTTGCCTTTATCGTCTTCGAGCGTTGCGATAACCTGCTCAACGGTATATTCGCCGGCCGGAGCGGCTTCTTTCACTTTCCACTTACCGCGGAGGTTGAACGGGGTCATGATCTTGTGATCATAGAGCCCTTCCGGAACCGTTCCCAGCGTGTCGCCGGCAATTACGGTGTCGCCGACGTTTACGACAGGGGTGTAATTCCATTTTTTATCGCGAGGAAGCGGATCGAGGTATTTGCCGCGCTGCAGGAAGAATCCCGATTCTTCAGCCAGACGGGGGAGAGGATTCTGAAGGCCGTCAAAAACCTGTGTCAGCAGGCCGGGACCGAGTTCCACAGAAAGCAGGTCGCCGGTGAATTCAACCGGGTCGCCGACTTTCAGGCCGATCGTATCTTCAAATACCTGCAGTTCGGCGCTGTTGCCTCGCACACGGATAACCTCCGCTTTCAGCTTAAGGTCGCCGGAGCCGACACAGGCGTAGGCCACTTCGTTCTGGATCACGGGTTTATCAAACTCAACCTTCAGCAGGTTGCCGTTTACCCCGATTACTTTACCGATGTTTTCGCTCATAATCTTTTTCCTCTATCCCAATAAAAGCAACAGCCGCGGATTATTCGGTTTCCGCGACCTCTTCTTTTTCAGTGTTTGCTGTAATGACGGCCTCGATGTTTCCCTTGCCGACCGAAACGTCCATACTGTTCCAGCGTTCAACAATTTTAAGCTGGATCCCGTAAGCCAGCACCTTGCTGAATCCGAAGGTGTCTTCGCCGATTAATTCTTCGGCCAGCTGCCATCGTGCACGGTCGAGCTCCTGCTCGAGTTCAAGTGGATCGCTGCGGGTGAAGGCATCTTTCACCAGCACCTCTACTGTTCCGCTGAACCCTTCGTGCGGCTGGATGTATTCCTTGAAATCGACGCCGAGTTTCTGGCCGCGGTGGCGGGCCACGGCGTTGCGCAGCTGTGTTTCCAGATTATGCCAGGCTTTGCAGAGCGGGCAGGGGGCGGCAACGGGCTCATTGAGCAGGACCGCTTTCAGAATGCCTGTTTCGCGTTCAGTTATCCATTGCGAACAGTTTTCAATATACTGTTCAACGGATACCGGAGGCTCGTCCCCGATCTGGAGACTCGGCAGACTGGCTACAAGTGAGTAGTAGGCCATCATCCGCTACCGTTAGTTGGAAATCTGTTCACGGGCGATGCCGCTCACAATTTTTGCAAGTTCAGGACGAAGATAGGCCGCAAGAGCATCGGCCACCGCTTCGCCGGTGTAGTCGAGAGAAACGCTCTTACCTTCGAAAACCACTTTGAAACCGCTGAGCACTTCATTGTCGGAAACGAGCTCAACGCTTTTTCCGGATGAGGAGGCCAAGCTTGAACAATAGGTGGCGAGGGCGGACTTATCGGCTTCGCTGACGGTTACCGTGGCATTGTTTCCGCTCTGGGTGATCACATCGGCAATCATCTTTTGAAGCAGGTCGCCGCTGAGTGCAGTGTCGACTTCTTTGCCCAGCGTTTCGGTTACCACTTTTTCGCATCCCTGGCCGACAGTGATCAGCAGATCACGTGCAGCCTGCTCGAGGGTTTTCACGGACCGGTCGGCAAATGCGGCAGATTCGATTTCGGCCTGCTTCAGGCTTTCCTGCGCTTTCGCTTCCGCGTCGGCGACAATTTTTGCGGCCTTCTCTTTGGCCAGAGAGATAATGGAATCCGCCTCGGTGTTGGCTTTTTCTATCCCTTCTTTCTGAATCTGCTCGATCAGGTGCTTCATTTCTTCTGCCATGGTACTCTCCGTCTCCGATTTTTTTGGTAAAAGAGCTATCGATATAAATGGTTTGATTGGGTCTGACAAGCCCCTTCATTAATAAAATATTTAAATGATGATGCGATTACTCCCTGTTTTGCTCAAATGCAATCTGTTTAAACAATTGTAGGGTGATGTTGCCCGTGATTTCAAGGCTCTCTGCACTAATGTTTTGCAGATTATCGGCCTCGGTATGCCAGAGGTCGTTCAGTCCGGGCTCGGAGCCGAACTTGAAATCAATGAGGTCAATCGCCGGAATGCCGATATCCAGAAACGGCACATGGTCGTCGGTGATAATCGATCTTGAAAGAGTGAATCGGTCGCGACAGCCCAGAGTATGGGCTGCTTTGAACGTTTCCTGCACCAGATCTCTGGAGCTGTTGTAGGGCAGGGTGAATTTCAGGTCATGGTCTCCGACCATATCCAGCAGGATCATGGCGCGGATTTTCAGGTGATCACCTCGCTGCACCAGCTGGCGGGCCATATGGCGGCTGCCGTGGAGTCCGTCGCCGGGAATGTAGTCGGAGATGCCTTCTTCTCCATCAAAAAAGGCAAAGATCAGGCCGATATCCGGTTGGACCTTTGAGGTTTGGATCATGCGGGCAAGCTCCAGCAGGACGCCGGTACTTGACCCCGAATCGTTGGCACCTTGGAAGTTGTCAATGCCGGGCATGGTGTCGAAATGAGAGCCGAGAATGATCCATTCTTTTTGTTTCCCGGGAATCATGCCGATGACGTTGATCATCGTTTTTTCACCCTCCGGGGTGATATCGGTAAATTCATCCATTTCGGCATCAATACCGAAATTTTCCAGCCGTTGGAAAATATGTTTTGCCGCCTTCCAGCCTCCGGAAGTCCCCGCATCGCGGGGGGAGAACTGCACCAGCGCCTCGACCTCGGCATAGGCCTTCTGTCCGTCAAACGCCGGGAGATCGGCGGCGGAGGTCTTTTCCGTATCGCATCCTGAGAGGAAAATCACCGCAGCGGTGCACAGAGCGCGAGCCGGAACCGCAAAGCTCACTGCAGTGTTTGTAGTGGCTTTGGGGTTTGGAACAGCATGCATGGTTTATTTCTCGGCAGTTTCTTCGCGGGTTTTATGAATTCGTTCAATAACCGAATCACAGAGTTCCTTGTCTTCCTTCAGCGCCCTTACGGCGGCATCGCGGCCTTGCCCCAGCTGCGTACCGTCCATGGAAAGCCAGGAGCCTTTTTTGTCAATAATACCGGCGTCAATCGCTGCATCAATCACCGAGCCGGTGTAGGAGATGCCTTCAGCATAAAGGATGTCAAACTCCGCCTGCGTGAAGGGGGCGGCCACCTTGTTTTTCACCACTTTTACGCGGGTGCGGTTGCCGTAGACATTGCCGGAGGAATCTTTCAGTTGGCCGATACGGCGGATATCGAGGCGGACCGAGGAGTAGAATTTCAGTGCGCGGCCGCCGGGGGTGGTTTCCGGACTGCCGAACATGACGCCCACTTTTTCACGGATCTGGTTGGTGAAAATACAGATGCAGCGGGAGTGGTTGATGGCGGAAACGAGTTTGCGCAGCGCCTGCGACATCAGGCGGGCCTGCAGGCCGACGTGGGACTGGCCCATTTCGCCATCGAGTTCAGCGCGCGGGGCGAGGGCGGCCACTGAGTCGACCACCACCACGTCGAGTGAATTACTCTTCACGAGTGCTTCACAAATGTTGAGTGCTTCTTCTCCGGAATCCGGCTGGGAAACCAGCAGGTTATCAATGTCTACACCGATTTTTTTGGCATAGCCCGGGTCGAGCGCATGCTCGGTGTCAATGAACGCTGCGGAGCCTCCGGCCTTCTGCGCGTTGGCAATCACGTGGGAAACCAGGGTGGTTTTACCGGAGGATTCCGGACCGTAGATCTCGACGATGCGGCCGCGCGGGAGACCGCCGATGCCCAAGGCCAGGTCAACGGTTAACGCGCCGGTGGAAATCGATTCAATGTGCTGATTGGCTGAGGCATCTCCGAGTTTGACGATGGCACCCTCCCCGTACTGTTTCTGAATCTGTGAAACGACTGCGCTGAGTGCAGAGGCGGGATCTTTCGGAGTATCTTTTTTTGCGGCCATGGTGGAGTCTCCTTCGTCTTGTGCTTCGGGTTCGCAAGTAAAGGGCGCAATGTATTCAAACGGTCCGAAGGTGTCAACGCCACCGGCTTCCAATCCTTGGAAAAATGCAAAACCTGCGGGCGGAAAAGTCGGTTAAAAAACTCGCCATGGCTTTTTATTCTGGGATAGTCGCGCGCTTTTATGGGGCAGGAATACATCAACCACAAAACGGAAAATTTCATGACCAAAACCAACACGCTGTTCAAACTGAAGATCGAACGTCCGCGGAATGTAAAAAACGACCTGCTTTCCGGTCTGACTGTGGCTCTGGCTCTCGTACCCGAAGCAGTGGCCTTTTCGTTTGTGGCAAAGGTGGATCCGGTCATTGGTCTTTATGCCGCTTTTATGATGGGACTGATTACGGCGATCTTCGGCGGACGTCCGGGAATGATCTCCGGGGCGACCGGTGCGGTTGCCGTCATTTTCGCTCCGCTGATGATCGAGCTGGCTCAGCCGGGGATCCTGCCCGAAGGAGTGACCAAAGAGGGCTATCTTTTTGCCGCAGTGATCCTGATGGGGATATTTCAGATGCTGTTCGGAATATTTAAACTGGGTAAATTTATTCGTATGGTACCGCATCCGGTGATGCTGGGATTTGTAAACGGCCTGGCTATCATTATCTTTAAATCGCAGTTTGAAATGTTTTATGTCGGCCATGGTGAAGACGCACATCTGCTCCCGGGGGCCGATCTGGCCTTTATGGGCGGTATGATTGCTCTGACGATGGCCATCAGCTTTTTTCTGCCGAAACTCACCAAAGCCGTTCCGGCGACGCTGGCCGGCATTGTTGTGGTGACGGTTCTCTCTCTGGTCTTTGATAAAATGGGAATTCATACTTCACGCAATGTACTTGATTTTGTGCAGGGTATGGATCCGACCAAAGAAACCATTGCCGCCGGTTTTCCAACCTTCGGAATTCCGGAAGTTTCTTTTTCGTGGGAAAATCTTAAGCTGATTTTACCGTATTCCGCATTGGCGGCGGCTGTCGGTCTCATTGAATCGCTGATGACATTGACGCTGGTGGATGAAATTACCGAAACCCGCGGGCGGGGAAACAAAGAGTGTATCGGTCAGGGCCTCGCCAATCTGGTGAATGGATTTTTCGGGGGCATGGGCGGCTGCGCCATGATCGGCCAGAGTATGATCAATATCCGCGGTGGCGGCCGCGGGCGTCTTTCCGGTATTTCCGCGGCAATGTTTCTGCTGCTGATTCTGCTGGTAGCCGCACCGCTGGTGGAAATCATCCCGCTGGCTGCGCTGGTCGGCGTTATGTTCATGGTGGTTATCGGTACCTTCGAATGGTCGAGCCTGCGTCTGTTCGGCAGTGTGCCGAAAATGGACATTTTTATTATTATTCTCGTTTCCGTTGTCACCGTGCTGCACGACCTTGCGATTGCTGTACTCGTGGGCATCATTGTTTCCGCATTGGCATTTGCGTGGGAGCACGGGAAGAAAATCCATGCGAAAATCGACAAAGCGGAAAACGGGGCAAAAATCTATAAACTCGAAAGTGCACTGTTTTTCGGTTCGGCCCAGTCCTTTAAAGATCTGTTTGATCCGCTGAATGATCCGCAGGATGTGGTGATCGACTTTGAAAAAGCACGGGTGTACGACCATTCCGCCATCGAAGCGATCAATAATATTACTGAGCGTTATGCGGATCAGGGCAAATTTCTGCATCTGCTCAATCTGAGTCCGGAGTGTCAGGAACTGTTGGATAAAGCAGAAAACATTGTTGAACTCAGTGTCATCGAAGATCTCGATTGGCATATTGCCGACGACCGACTCGCCTAACGAAGCCGTTGAAAATTCAAGGTGATCCGGAGCTGAAGTCCATGGACTTCGGACGGACTGGCTTTTGAAAATTAATAGATGTGGGGAATGAAGTTCTGTTGGGAATGAGGCGGCCGTTTGTAGTCGCCGTAATCCTGCCGAGGAGGAAGTTCGATCTGTTCCGGGGTGATATCCTCGTAGGGAATCTGGCTGAGCAGGTGGGATATGCAGTTCAGTCGTGCTTTCTTTTTATCATCAGCTTCCACCACCCACCACGGGCATTCGGGAATATCGGTTTTTTCGAACATCTCATCTTTGGCCTTGGAATATTCCACCCATTTCCGGCGTGATTTCATATCGATGGGGCTGATTTTCCAACGTTTGGTGGGATCCTCCATCCGGTCTTTAAAGCGGCGCTCCTGTTCCTCGTCACTGACCGAAAACCAGTATTTGACAAGATAGGTATTGGCGCGGATGAGCATGGTTTCAAATTGAGGGCAGGCAATGAAAAATTCCTTTACCTCCTCTTCGGTCACAAAACCCATCACGCGGTCGACCACAGGACAGTTGTACCATGAGCGGTCGAAAAGGACCATTTCGCCTTCGGCGGGCAGGTGGGGAACGTAGCGCTGGAAATACCATTGTTTTTCTTCGCGTTCGGTCGGCTTCCCTTTTGCAACCACATTGCAGACGCGGGGATTCAGGCATTCGGTAATACGTTTGATGGTGCCGCCTTTTCCTGCGGCATCGCGGCCTTCGAACAGAACCACGACTTTAAGGCCTTTATGTTTGATCCATTCCTGCATTTTGACCAGCTCAACCTGAAGACGCCGAAGTTCAGTTTCATAGTATTCTCGTTCAAGCTTTCCGTTTTTCTTATAGCCTTTTTTCCGTTTTTTATGATCAGACACCGTTGCCTCCAGTTGATGGCCTTATTTATACCGGCCACTTTATGTCGTGAACAAGGGGAGGTCAAACCAAACCATGACGGCCCACGGCCACGAAAAAAGCCCGCCTGAATTTCAGGGCGGGCTTCTTTTTCCATTGGCTGAATCTTTCAGCCGCAGGAACTTAAATGCCGAAGTCGTCGGCCAGAATCATCTCGGGTTCAACACCGAGGTCGTGGCACATATCCTTCACGCATTTGAGCATGATCGGCGGTCCGCAGAGGTAGTATTCAATCTCGGTCGGATCCTCATGCTGGTCGAGGTAGTTATCGAGCACAACCTGATGGATGAATCCGGTCGGTCCGTCCCAGTTATCTTCAGGGAGCGGATCACTGAGCGCGATGTGGAATTCGAAGTTAGGGAATTGTTTTTCAAGTTCCCGGAATTCTTCCACATAGAACAGCTCGGTCAGCGAACGGCCCCCGTACCAGAAGGTGAGCTTACGGTCGGTACCGATGCGTTTGAGCTGATCGTAGATGTGGGAACGCATTGGTGCCATACCGGCACCGCCGCCGATGAAGCACATTTCGCGATCCGTTTCCTGCGCGAAGAACTCACCGTACGGACCCGAGATCGTGATCTTGTCTCCGGGTTTCAGGTCAAACACATAGCTGGAGCAGATGCCTGGCGGATAGCTCGAGCCCGGAGGCGGAGACGCGATACGGATGTTGAGCATGATGATGTCATCTTCCAGCGGGAAGTTGGCCATCGAATAGGCCCGGAAGCAGGGCTCGTCGTTCGAGGCGACATTGTCCCATACATTGAATTTATCCCAATCGCTGCGATATTCGTCAGCGATATCAAAATTCTTGTATGAAAGATCTTTGTAAGCCGGGACATCGATCTGAATGTAGCCCCCCGCACGGAAGTCGAGTTTTTCTCCTTTCGGCAGTTCCACGACGAGCTCTTTAATAAAGGTAGCCACATTGTCGTTGGAGCGAACGGTGCACTCGTACTTCTTAATGTCGAGGATGGACGGCTCAATATCGAGCTTCATGTCTTCCTTGACCTTGAGCTGGCAGGCGAGGCGAACCCCTTCTTTGGCTTCGGCTTTGGTGACCTGACCGGCTTCCGTCGGCAGCAGGTCTCCGCCGCCTTCGAGCACCTTGCATTTACACATGGCGCAGGTTCCGCCGCCGCCGCAGGCGGACGGAAGGAAGATTTTGTCGGTGGCCAGAGCCGACAGCAGGGACGACCCCGGCTTGACTTCCACCTCGCGGTTGCCTTCGTTGATGTTGAGCTTAACCAGACCCTGCGGAACCAGCTTCTTCGCCGCAATCATCAACAGGGCGACCAGCGTCATGATCACCAATGTGAAGACGACGACACTTGAAATAATATACGTTACGTTTTCCATAATTCCTGTTCCCGGTTAAAGGCTGATCCCCGCGAAGCACATAAATGCCATCGCCATCAGGCCGGTCATGATCATGGTGATCCCCAGTCCCTTGAGGCCGTCCGGCAGATGGGAGTAGCGCAGTTTTTTACGAATGGCTGCCATAGCCGCAATAGCCAGCAACCAGCCGGTGCCGGAGCTTGCGCCGTAGACGACGGATTCCGCAAACCCGTAGCTGCGTTCCACCATAAAGAGCGAACCCCCGAGGATGGCGCAGTTTACCGTAATCAGCGGCAGGAAGATGCCCAGTGCGTGGTAGAGCGCCGGGAAAAACTTATCCAGAATCATCTCAACGAGCTGTACCATGGAGGCGATCGTTGCAATGAAGCAGATGAAGTTCAGGAAGCTCAGGTCCAGATCCGGAAGCCCCGCCCAGGCAAGTGCGCCCGGCTTCAGCAGGAAGGTATAGATGGCCCAGTTGGCCGGTACGGTAATCGTCAGAACGAAAATTACCGCGAAACCGAGACCGATGGCCGTATCGACCTTCTTCGAACACGCGAGGAAGGAACACATCCCCAGGAACGATGCCAACAGGATGTTTTGAATGAAGATTGATTCAACAGCTAAACTGATCAGATCCATGGCTTACTCCTCCACATATTTGGTAATGGTGCGCTGCAGCCAGATGAGCAGGCCCAGGATGATAAATGCTCCCGGTGCCAGCAGCACCAGGCCGTTGCCCATGTAATTTTCCGGAAGAACCGGGAAATTATACAGGGTACCGAAGCCGATAAATTCGCGAATAGCCGCAACCGCGATCAGGATGATGCCGTAGCCGATGCCGTTGCCGAGACCGTCGAGCAATGACTCTTTCGGTCCATTCTGCAGGGCGAAGGCTTCGGCGCGTCCCATCACGATACAGTTCGTGATAATCAGGCCCACAAAAACCGAAAGCTGTTTCGAGATATCAAAGAGAAACGCTTTCAGCAACTGGTCGGCAATAATAACCAGAGATGCAATCACCGCCATTTCGACAATCATTCGAATGCCGGCGGGGATAACGTTTCGCAGCAACGAGATCACCAGGTTGGAGAGCGTCACAACCGAGGTCAATGCCAGCGTCATCACGATGGCGGTGTCGAGCTTGACGGTTACCGCGAGTGCGGAGCAGATGCCGAGTACCTGAACGGTAATCGGGTTGTTATCCGAAAACGGATCCAGCAACATTTTTTTAGCAGCGGAAGCCATTAGTCGTCCTCCTTAAGCGATTTGAAATATTCTGCATACGTGGCGGCATCCTTTCGAATGAAAGCCTGTACACCTTTTCCGGTCAGCGTTGCGCCCGAGATGCCGTCCACCGCGGACTCGTCTTTTTCGGCGCCGGGCTTAACCACTCTGAATTCAGTCGGGGTTCCGTTGTCTTCATAGAGCTTTTTGCCCTTGAAGTCGTTCTGGAACCACGGCTTCTCAATTTCAGCACCGAGACCGGGGGTCTCGACGTGTTTGTAGAAACTGATACCGGCGATCGTTTCCAGGTCATCCTGCAGAGCAAGGTACCCATAAATATCGCCCCAGAGCCCTTTGCCCGAAATCGGGAAGGCATATTTGGAAGGGGCCTCTGCGCCTTCGTCCGTCCAGGTGTAGACCAGCAGGTCGTCGGAAGAGGCATCAGCAATGAAGGTTGCGAAGGTTTCTTCAATCTTCTCCGGTGTCCATTCCGCTTTATCGGAAATATCAATGCCGAATGCTTTGATGATGTTTTTCTTCACATCCAGCTTTTCATTTGCAACCTGCGCCGGCTTGAGTGCTGCGGCCGTCACGGAGAGCAACAGGCTCACAACCAGGCAGGTGCCCGCTGCAAAAACCAAGGTTCTAGTATCTTCACGCATTGTTCAAAGCCCTCGCATAAGCAGTACGTTTTTTGATGTGTCCCTGAACCACAAAGTGGTCCACCAGCGGAGCCATCACGTTCATGAACAGGATAGCCAGCATGGCCCCTTCCGGATAGGCCGGATTGGCCACGCGGATCAGTACGGTCAGGGCTCCGATCAGGAAGCCGTAGATGAACTTGCCGGTATTGGTCGCTGACGCCGAAACCGGGTCAGTGGCCATGAATACGATGCCGAAGAGGAAGCCGCCCATGGCAATATGGTAATAGTAGGGCAGGGCCGCAAACTCGTTATCGAGCGGCAGTACATTGAAAAGCAGGCCCATCAGACCGCATCCCAGAATGCCGCTGAGCATAACGCGCCAGGAGGCAATACCGGTCAGGATCAGGAAGCCCATACCGATCAGAACGGCAATCGCCGACGTGGAGCCGATTGAGCCCGGAATGTTGCCGACGGTGAGGTTCTGAATGGTGTATCCCGCATGGTTCAAAGCATCGACCGCCGCCATTCCGCTCCCTTTTGCTGCTGCAGCAACTGCCAGCGGAGTGGCCTGGGTTACCCCATCAACATATTCACCGGAGTGACCGAGGATGGAGTTGACGATGGAAGGGGATTCTGCGAGTGAGCCGACCCAGACCTTGTCGCCCGATATCTGCGCCGGATAGGCGAAGAACAGGAACGCACGGGCGGTCAGGGCCGGGTTCAGGATATTGTATCCCACGCCGCCGAATATTTCCTTGCCGATTACGATGCCGAACGAGATACCCACAGCAACCTGCCAGAGTGGAATCGTCGGGGCCAGTGTCAGCGGGAACAGCATGCCGGTGACCAGGAAGCCTTCGTTGATCTCGTGTCGTCGTATAACCGCGAAGAGCACTTCCCAGATGCCGCCGACTGCGTACGAAACAAAGATGATCGGAAGAACCATCAGTGCACCGCGGGCCATATCAGCTCCGAATGTTGCCTCAATGCCGTTGGCCAGATTGAACTGGTTGCCCGCGTTCCAGATTCCGAAAAGAATACACGGAATCAGGGCATAGATGACGAAGATCATCAGCCGTTTCTGATCGATGGAGTCACGAACGTGCGGAGCACTCGGGGTAACATCGCCAGGCGTGCGGTTAAAGGTGTCGCCCGCTTCCCACAGGGGATAGAGGCGCTCGAACTTGCCGCCTTTTTCAAAAAGCGGAGCAATGTTCTTATCCATAAAGTCGAATAGGGCTTTCATTAAATTCCTTCCTCCTCGATCTCTTCCAGGCCGCGCTTGATGATACCGCAGATGTCGGTCTTGTGCGGGTCAACAAAGGAAGCCAGTGCAAAATCTTCCGGATCGGTTTCAAGGATACCGAGCTGAATCATTTCATCGGTGTCATGAGCCAGAGCGGCACGCATCAGAAAGTCGGTCATGATGTTCAGCGGCTGGAATTTATCCAGCCAGCCGGTAACCACCATGGCGCGGTGCGAACCGTGCAGGCTGGTGCCGAGTTTCCAGTCATGGGAAAATCCGAAGAACGAAGAAACATTCACCCGGTGTGCGCTGTACTGAAACAAGCCGGGCATCGTCCAGCCCATCAGGTGGCGCGAACGGTCTTCTTCGAGCGCGAAAATTTCCGAACCGTAGAACGGCACGCACGTATCGGCCTTCAGTTTGTCTCCCCAGAGAATATTTCCGTTGATCAGGCGGACTTCATCCCCCTCAATGGCTTTATTCAGCAAGGATTCCAGCGATGCAGCAATCTCCACCTTATAATATTTGCGGAACTCTTCCTTAACCGCAGGGCCCGCAAGCGCGATAATCTTGGTTTTCGGAAGCTCCCCGGTCAGCAGGGTTTTACCGATCAGGATTACATCCTGAGCTGAAACGGTATAAACCGTGTCATGCGGCAGAATCGGGCTGATCCGGTTGATGTGTACGCTGGTGTTGCCGGAGGGATGTTTGCCGGCAAACGTGTGGCTTTCCGCATTTTTAAAGTCCGGTACGTCGGAGCCGGCCGATTTACAAAGGTGAACTTTGCCTTCGGTCAGCTTTGCCAACGCATTAATGCCGGTTTGGAACGCCTCTTCGTCTCCTTTAAGGACAACGCTGAAATCCGCTTGGAACGGTGCGGAGTTGCAGGCATTGATGAAGACCGCCTTCGGCGCTGTGTCCGGATCGGCCATCTTGTTGAAGGGACGCTGCTTGATCAACGGCCAGACGCCGGTGTTCAGCAGATGATCCGCCACTTGTTCGCGGGAGAGCTGTCCCACACTGTCGCGGGTATAGGTCTCGAACGTAACACGGTCCTGGCTCTGCGGATCCTTTTCGATCTGGATTTCAACCGGAAAGCGCCGTGCGCCCAGATTGATTGCCTTGACCGTGCCGGCGCAGGGTGAACGAAAAACCATCTTTTCGTTTTTCTTGTTTTCGAACAATACGTCGCCGCGCTTCACAGTGTCGCCTGCCTTAACCTTAAGGCGAAGCTTCAGCCCTTCAAATTCGGAAGGGTAGACCGTGAAAAGCTGCTGGCTCGCATATTCTTCGATGTTGGCGGACGGTTTTCCGACCACTTTGACATCGAAGCCTTTTTTAATTTTGAAGTTAGCCACGCTATTTTCACTCCTCGGATTTCTTGTACAAAATCTTACCTTGTTGCTGAAAAGCGCAGAAACCTATCGCTATTCAGTCAAAATGTCATGAGACAAATTAGATAAAAATACATCGAATGCTATTTCTGCCCTTGGAAGTTCTCCCTTGAAAAAAGAAAAAACGGTTTAATGGGTATCTCTATACCGATTTGACTGTATTGCGGAAAGTCAAAATTATTACAAATACGCTCACGATTCGTTTGGAAATCGTTAACCGTTGCTAATCAACGGATGCGTTGACGTGTTTTTCCAATACAGGGACCATGGTCATCTTTAAAAACCTATCCCATGCCCCATGTATTTCAGGCCATTTTTTCAGCAGATTTAAGGCATTTTCCAAGAGCTGGAAGAGATAGGCAACCGGATCTTCCGGAGCGTTTTTCGTGGCCGTAATCGCCGTGGTTTTGCCGCGTTTATCATCCGTTCCGAGCGTTTTTCCCGAAATTTCCTCGTTTCCGGAGGCATCCAGAACATCGTCGGCCAGCTGATAGGCTGTACCCAGAATATAGCCCGCCTCGCGCAGCGCATCCGTCTGTTCTTTTTCCCGGTTTCCGCCGGCCACCGCCGCAAACGCAAAAAGGGAGCCGGTTTTATAACGGCCGACCAGTTCGCATTCTTCCCAGGTGCCCGGTGAGCCGCGCAGGATCAGTTCCTGTTCGACTTCGGAACGGCAGACTTCGCCCGTGCGGTCGATCAGCTCGCTCAGCAGATCCACACGGTTTACAGCCACCAGAAGCGACAACGCTTTAAACATCAGGACATCGCCGAACAGAATTGCACCGTTGACCCCGTATTTTTTCCAGAAGGTCGGGGCACCCCGGCGGATAATGCCGCCGTCAATCACATCGTCATGCAGCAGGCTGGCCCCATGGATCATGTCTACAGCGGCCGCCGCGTTGATCAGTTCCTTTTCCGGAATCCCGTTGGCCGCACCCAGCGCCAGCACCAGCTGCGATCGGAGCATTTTGCCGCTGCCGAGAATATTCTTGTTATCCGGAATCAGGCGGTTCAGATTGGTGTCCTTCAGGCAGTGCAGCATGGCAGCCTGAACCTGTTTTAATTGCAATTCGATCTGGTTTTTCTCTGTAGACATCCGCCTATAATGCCGACCGTTTTTATCATGTCAACCGTCCGCAACATGAAAGGTATTCTGACTGGATCAACAAGATTAACCGGATTTTAAAAGCACCTAATCCCGCACGTCCTGTTAATTCGGTCTAAATAGAAAACATGAGCAGTAAAATTTTTTCCAACGATTGGAAATGGCAGATCGCCAACCGCATCGCCTCCCGGGCACAGCTCGAGGAATATATCAACCTCACCGCCGGCGAGCGCGCCGCGTTCGAGGGTGAAATCCCGCTCTCTTTTGCTGTCACCCCGCACTACGCCGGGTTAATCCGCAAGAGCGAGGCCCTGAGAAAAACCGTTATACCCACTGCCGCCGAAAACCGGGTCGGTACCGGCGAGCTGGCCGATCCGCTGGGCGAGGAGAATCACCGCGCCACGCCGCACCTGATTCACACGTATCCTGATAAAGTGCTTTTTCTTGCCACCACGTTCTGTTCCACCTACTGCCGCTACTGCACCCGTTCCCGCATGGTCGGCAAACCTTTGGCATTTGATGTTTCCACCTTTGATGAAACCTTCCGGTATATTGAAGAGCACACCGAAATCCGCGATGTTCTGATTTCGGGCGGCGATCCGCTCACGATGACTGACTCGGTGCTTGAAGAACTGCTTTCCAGAGTTCGGAACATTCCGCATGTCCGGATGGTACGCATCGGCTCCAAAGTGCCCGTCGTTCTGCCGCAACGCATCACCGACGAACTTTGTTCCGTGCTTCGGAAACACCGTGTCTGGCTCAGCCTGCACTTTATTCATGCTGACGAGCTTTCGCCTGAAACACAGTCCGCCTGCCGAAAACTGTCCGACCACGGGATCGGAATGGTCAGTCAGACCGTTCTCTTAAAAGGGGTGAATGACGATACGCCATCGCTTGTTAATCTGTTTTACGGCCTGCTTGAAATCAACGTGAAACCCTATTACCTGTTGCAGTGCGACCCCGTCCAGGGTTCAGAGCATTTCCGCACCACGGTGGAAAAGGGGATCCAGCTCATCCAATCCCTGCACGGCCATATCTGCGGCCTAGCCGTCCCGCAATATGTCATTGATGCTCCCGGCGGCGGCGGAAAAGTTCCAATCCTTGGAAAAGAGCAGATCCGTCGCGAAGGGGACGATGTGGTATTCCTCAATTATCTCGGAAAAGAATACCGCTATCCTGACCCGCTGTAGCGCACGCCACTGTTAGAAGTTTGCGATCCGAAAATGTATCGCCGGCATCCTGCCCGCCCTGTTGTATCGCGTCGATGCCCGCCGGAATCGGGCAGGATAAAACTTCCGCGCTAAGGTGCAAGAGCAGGCTCACGGCATTTTCTGCGGGAGATAAAAATACCCGGAAACTCTGTGGGCAATGATTGGCCGCTATGTCCCGCAGAAGGTCTGATGTACGATTTCGTCCGGCTTGGGAGCCCGTTCGTATGCGGCATATTCCGCGCGGTCTTCATACGGTTTGGCCAGTGCATCCACCAGTTGATGGAAGGGGGCGAAGTCATTTTGATACGCTGCCTGGATCGCCTGCTCAATACGATGATTACGCGGGATCAGAATCGGGTTGGCTTTTTTCATGGCCTCAATATCCGGATTCGATTTCGTGGCTGCATTCCAGGATGCATACCAGGCGTCGAACGGCGCGGGGTCGCTGAACAGGCCATGTAAAGCATCGTGGTTCCCGGAAGTTAAATGGCGGAAAAAAAGGGTGAAATCGATCTGCTGTTTCGTGAGTAATGAAAAGCCGCTTCGAACAACGTCCAGAGGGGCATCGGCGGTCAGGCCAAACTTTGCACGGAACCGGTTGTCGTATTCTTTACGGAAAATTCCAGCGAAGGCATCGAGGGCATGTTTGGCTTTTTCCAGCGCGGCCTCGCTGTCCCCTGAAATCAGGGAAAGCAAGGTTTCCGCAAAACGGTTTAAATTCCACCGCGCCATATCCGGCTGACTGCCCCAGGCATAGCGTCTATCGCGATCGATGGAACTGAATACACACTGCGGATGAAAATCATCCATAAAAGCGCATGGGCCGTAATCGATCGTTTCCCCCGATATCGCCGTGTTGTCGGTATTCATTACACCATGAATAAAGCCGAGCGACATCCAATGCGGAATCAGTTTGGCCTGAGCCGCAATTACGTGCTCCAGCAGCGAAAGATAGGGATCTTCGGCATCCGCCGCATCCGGGTAGTGGCGGGCTATGGTGTAGTCCGCCAGTTCGCGCAGTGCCTCTTCATCGTTGCGGCCATAAAAATATTGGAATGTGCCGACACGGATATGGCTGGATGCCACACGCGTGAAAATGCCGCCGGGTTCCGGACCTTCCTGACGCAGTACGGATTCACCGGTCGCTACCGCCGCCAGCGCACGCGTAGTCGGTACACCGAGCGCATGCATCGCCTCGCTCACGATATATTCGCGCAGCACCGGCCCCAGCGCCGATTTTCCGTCGCCACCGCGCGAGAACGGTGTGCGGCCGGAACCCTTTAGCTGAATATCCCGCCGGCCGCCGTTTTGATCGATCACTTCGCCGAGCAGAAGCGCCCGGCCATCGCCGAGTTGCGGGGAAAACCCGCCAAACTGGTGCCCGGCATACGCCTGCGCCAGCGGCTCGGATCCTTCCGCCGTGCCATTCCCCGAAAACACATTCAACGCTTCCGGAGTTTCCAGCCAGGCGGGATCAATCCCCAGTTCTTCCGCCAATTCAGCATTGGCACGCAGCAACACGGGTGACGGAACTGCGGCGGCATTTTGTTTAACGTAAAAACGCTCCGGCAACCGGGCGTAGGTATTATCAAAAGGGATCGGATTCGGCATAATATTCCTTAGCAGCAGTGCGCGTTCATGGTTGCTTAATATATATAAAATTCTTCGCAGAGAGACTGGGCGCGCAGAGGTGCTGCACGAATGCTCCGTGATCTTTGCGCGGGATAAAAATGTCGTTGTGCGAGAACCTCAGAGGAGCGCATCGATGAAGGCCGCGATGTCATCAATCTCCTCCGGGCAGACCGAATGCTCCATCGGGTAGGTTTTAAATGAACAGGGAAATCCCTGTTCTTTTAAATGCTCCAGCGCCTGATCGGCCAGCACGGGCGGAACAACCGGGTCGAGTGTCCCGTGAGCAATCAGAATCGGTATGGCTTTATTGGTCTCCGGATAATCACTGCCATCTTCGCTTGGCACCGGGATATAGCCGGATAGGGCGATGATGCCGGCGAGCGGTGCGGCATAGCGCAGGCCGGTATGGAAGGCGACAGCCGCGCCCTGGGAAAATCCGACGAGAAGAATCTGATCCGGCCGCATGCCGTTTTTGAGTTCCGCATCGATAAAGGCTTCAATCTGTTGGCGGCTCTCCTCCAGATCATCTTCCGAAAAATCGCGGGGTGTTCCGATGCCTTTAATGTCATACCACGCCGGCATCGGCATGCCGCCGTTCAGCGTAACCGGCCGCACCGGCGCATGCGGAAAGATAAATTTTACCGGCGCGCTCAGCTGACGTTTCAGCTCCGGAACAATCGGCGAAAAATCATGTCCGTCAGCACCGAGCCCATGCATCCAGACAATAGTGAGTTTCGGGTTTTCGGTTTGGCCGGCGACAACATGCGGTAAGCGAGGGGATGTGCTCATAAAAATCCTTTAAATATATTTTGTCTCAAGAAGAGTGATCCTTACACAAAACGGTATTCGGGAAAAGAGCCCTTTCATACCAAGAGGATGGGGGGGCGGGACATCATCAGCATACCGATGCGGTGCTATAGATCGCATTTAACCACCCGCTTCGCTAGAGGCACGGAGGAAATCAGAGAAGTTCCAATCCTTGGAAAAGGTAGTTTGGCGGGCAACGCCAGTGGGAATATTAAAATATCGGACTGACCCGAGTGGCACTGATTTAAAGGTGAAATAGAGGATGATTTGCATAGTAAATCCTCCAACTTCCGGGGCGGTTCTGATAAACTTTCGCATGCACAATCAGACTCCCTTTTTCAACGGTTTTCACAGGGGCACTTTGGGTAAAAAGAGCCGGGGTGAAGCCGACAGGCTTGCGCAGCAATTACGTGCGCTGAAAGAAAAAAGCCTCTCCCAGCTTGCGGTGTGTTTCAGAAAGTGTGTACCGGAGCAAAGGCTACGGCCATCGAAAGGCAGGCACCATTCGAGGCAAAGGATCTTCAGTAAGGAAAGCACCTTTTGGGCGTTCTTTTGCCAGGTGATCGATGCCGACGGTGGCTGTATGGAAGTGGTAAGAAAGACACAGGCATTGGCCGCGGTATGCGGGATGAAGGTTCCTGCTTTATCCTCCTCTGCGTATTGTCAGGCGCGGCGAAAACTGGAAGAATCCACACTGATGAATATTTTCAAACATACGGCAGAACGGATCGACAGTATACCGGAGCGCGGCTAACCGTGCCAAAAATCAATGAGGCGTGTTGTTCAAATAATAAAGGGGTTGCAAAAGTTGCAGCAATATTACTTGCAGCATCTGACGCGATATCCATGGAAGTTTCCCGTTCTATCCGGACTGATCTGAATTCTTTTATTTAACAGGGGAAAAGGTCGGAAAAAAAGAAGGTGTAAGCCCGAGATTCTAATGTTTTCTCGCTGCACAAGGTTCATGAAGAAGCGCGGCCCTTTTTACTTAAATCTATCCAAGTTCCAAGGTTAGGAACTCAGTGCCCTTTGTGTTTTCAGTAGTTAAAAAAATCGGCGCGGCCGAACTCTACCCAAGGTCGGTGATGAGTTCGATGGGGCAGTGGTCGGAGCCGGTGACATCGCAGTGGATGTCGGCCGACTGAATGCGGGGCTGCAGGTTTTGGCTGGCGAGGAAATAGTCGATCCGCCATCCCACGTTGTTGGCGCGGGCCTGGCCGCGATAGCTCCACCAGGAGTAACGCACGGTTTCGGGGTTCAGGGAGCGGAAGGTGTCGATCAGTCCGGCCTGAATATAGTCGGTCATGCCGGCGCGTTCTTCGTCGGTATAGCCGGCTTTGCCTTCGTTGGGCTTGGGGCGTGCGAGATCGATGGGCTGATGGGCCACATTCATATCGCCGCAGAGTACAACCGGTTTGGCGGCTTCCAGTTCCTGGATTTTATCGCGCATCAGCGCATCGAATTCCTGACGTTCGGCGAGGCGGGAGAGGTCGCTCTTCACATTGGGCACATAGGTGTTGATGAGGAAGAACTCCTGAAATTCCAGACATTGGAAACGGCCTTCCAGGTCAAAGCGGTCATCGCCCATACGGGTCTCGTAGGATAGGGGTTCCGTTTTAGAGAGGGTGGCAGTACCGCTGTAGCCTTTTCGATCGGCGCCGTTCCAGAAGCCGGTATAGCCGCGGTCGGTGGCAGTGCTCTGAATTTCCCCGGGCAGATCATCGTTATGCACTTTGATTTCCTGCAGACACAGGACGTCGGGGGCATGGGCGTCTAAAAAATCGGGAAATCCCTTTTTCATGACGGCGCGGATTCCATTCACATTCCAGGATATACATTTCATAACCAAAGGGCTCCATAGGTAAATTGAGGGCTCGTTTTGTACCTTGTTCTGCATGCCCTGTCAGGCCTTTTCAGCGAAGAGCCGGCTGCAGCGTTCAGGGGGAATGGATTTTATCGCAGGAGGGGACGGAGACGTTCCAATCGTTGAAAAAGACCTTTCGTTTAAATATTCCTGATCCCGATTGAAAACATCTGCGCCGCTGCCTTTGTGTTCTTTGCTTCTTTGTGGTTTGATGCGCGCCCTGATTTAAAAGGGAGACGAATTTTGAAAACGATACTTGGAACTCACAGCGGAAATTTTCATGCGGACGATGTATTTGCCGTGGCGGCTTTATCGATACTTCACCCGGAGTATGAAATCCGGCGTTCCCGCGATCCGGAGGTTTGGGCTCAGTGCGACTATCTCGTGGATGTGGGTGGAACGTATGATCATGCTGAAAAAAAGTATGACCATCATTTTAAGAACGGTCCGACCTATGATGACGGGTTGAAGATGTCATCCATCGGTTTGATCTGGAAGCACTATGGCGCAGAAATCTGCGGCGATTCAAAACTTGCGGAGCAAGTGTGCAAAACCCTGATCCGTCAATTTGACGCCATCGATAACGGGGTAAAGCTCTCCGCGCCGCTGGACGATTTTTCCGATGTGCGGGAAGTGTCATTAACGACGTCCATTTCAATGATGAATCCGGACAATCCGTTTAAGGCCGATGACGTATTTGAAGGGGAAGTGGTGCGGGCGCGCCAGCTGCTGCTGGCGGCGATTAGCCGGGCTAAACGATGGATTCACAGTCGCGCGGGGTTGGCGTTGGCATTAAACGAGGCTTTGGCCGAAAAACGGGCGTATATTATTGTTCCGGAAAACTGCAAGTGGCAGGAACATCTGTTTAACAGCGAAGGCAACGAGTCCATTCTGTATGCCGTTTTTTCCAAAGGCAAAAAGACCTTCGCACAGGCTGTGCCGTCAGCTCTCGGGGAATACAGTAACCGCAAAGATTTTCCGCAGGCCTGGGCGGGTTTGATGGATGATGACTTTAACCAGGCGGCGGGGATATCCGACGGCATCTTCTGCCATCAGGGAGCTTTTCTTCTGGCCACCTACTCCTTCGACTCCACCCTCAAACTTGTCGAAGAAGCGATTAAGGCATGATGCGGGGTGGAGATGTATCTCCACGCACGGAGGGAGGCCAGGGATTATCGGGCGGAATCCTAACTGCCGCCCGGCTCGATCTACATAAGTAGACGTCTGACAAAGAGTGCGCCGCCTCCAAAGATCCCGATCAGGGCCAGTGAAACGGGTTCAGGAATGTTGTTTACTGCAATCTCTGTAAATCCAAATCCACTGTTCTCCACGTCGTGGGGAAGGTTGGCGCGAATCCGCAAGGCCCAGCTGGCCACACCGCTTTCGGCGTAGGCGGATGCATTAATAAGGTCGGCCAGAACCACCGTTTGGGTTTCGGTGTCCTGCGTATCGGTGATCCAGGCCTGTTCAGCGATATAATCGCCCAGCGCATCATAGAGGAGGATGTTTACATTATAATATCCGCCGTTGACCGGTCCCTCCGGAGTGATGCTGGCACTCGTATAGGCATTGATATCCATGCTTCCGCCGGATGCGCCTCCCAGCTGCCAGTCCATGCCGGTATCCACATAATTCGTACTCGTTTTCTGCAGGGTTACAATACCGCTTCCGCCATTGTCCGAAACTGATGCCGCGCCGAACGTATATGAAATATTATCCGTATTATCCAGGCTGTCCACAATCACGCCTGCCTGCAGGGTTCCGGACGCCAGAAGCGCCGCCAATAGGAAAATTACTTTCTTCATATCTTTTTACTCTCAGTATCGGGTGTTTTATTTTGTAGAGCATACTCTGTAAATCCGTTGCAGTGTAGGCCTTGTTCTCGTTGGACTTTAGGGTAAGGTGAAACCTGATTAAATTGTGCATTTTTGATGCCGACATCGGACTTATTATAAAAACAGAGGAAAATGGATGACCGGTTTTCGAACGTTCGGCCCGTGCAGGGGCGTTACGGGCCGTCTGCTCAGATACCTGACGGCGTCGCTTTTCTTCTGGTTATTCATCGGCGGTGCTCCGAATGCAGTGGCACAGGTGAGAATTACCGGATTTAATGGCAATGGTTCTCTCAATTGGACGAATCGTCTAAGCAATGCGGTAGGGACGGTGCAGTGGTCGCCCAGCCTGACTGCCGGCGACTGGCGTTCAGACTGGGGGACGCTCCGCCAGATTCCGATCACCAACGAAACGATGTCGGTTCCGGTGCCGATGTTCTATAGGGTACTGGTGTCCACGAACCGACATTCCGGGGTAAACCTTGCCGGGTGGACGACTGCGCTCGGAGATGGAATCTACGCGCCGGACGGAGTGTCTGCTGTAACGACCAACGATATTGAAACCACGCATTTTGCTGAATACAGCGAACTGGAGGCCAACGGCAGCCAGCGCCGAATTATGGCTCACCACATTCTGCTTAACCGCATTTACGATGACACCGCCGCCAATTTTGTTCATGACTGCGGATATTCTTTCCGACTGCCGTATCTTCCGGCAACCACCAATCCGGTTCTCAATGCGCAAACCCTGGAAGGCGGGCTCTTCATCTGGAACGGAGAGGAACAGCTGGATTATGGCGGGGCATTTCAATGGATCCTGAATCCATGGACCGATGAATTCGGTGATGTGCAGGTGTGGACCGGGTTCGGGACGAACGAATGGGTGACGGTGGGGTTCCTTGAGCCGGATACCGATTGGCACGACGTCCGGATGCAGATTGATTTTCAGACACAGAGGGCCAGCCTTTCTATAGACGGAAATCTTTTTCCGTTCGTTTTCACGGCCACGCCCAAAAAAGGGTGGGATCCGGAAAGTGCGGCGCGCCTTCAGGTGGAGATTGTCAGCACCTATCCCGGAGCCAGCGGCTTCGTGCACAGGGCACAGGTTAAAGACTGGTTCTGGAACTGGAATCCCTGATCTGGTCGGCCAAAAAATCCGGATGGTTTGAAATCATGATTATGCGTGTAATAACTGTAAGCGTTTTTTTTCTGTTTTCATGGGGAGTTGTTTTTTTCGATTTTCCCGGGCGTGCACTTTGGCCGAGTGTGGTGGCGCTGGTGTCGGTATTTTTGCTGAACCGGACGATTACGGGGCTGCTGTTGGGGACCGGGGCGGGGCTGATTCTGCTGAATGACGGTCATCCGGTTCAGGCGTCCGTTTCTCTTTTTACGGATCATCTTTTTCCAGTGCTTGGAAGTGTGTGGAATCTGAGCGTGCTGGCATTTACACTTTTGCTGGGCGGGTTTGCGGCGCTGATTGAAAAAGGCGGCGGACTGCAGGCGCTGACGGAACGGCGGCTGGCTTCCGGAAAACAGTCGGACCGGTGTGTGCAGTGGAGTGCGTATTTTTTGGGGCTGGTTTGTTTCTTCGACGGGTTGGCGAACAGTATGCTGGTGGGCAAATCCATCAGTCCGATGGCGGAACGGGCCGGAGTTTCAAAGCAGCGCCTGGCGTATATCGTCGATTCGACCAGCTCTGCAGTGGCGTGCGTGGCGGTGATCTCAACCTGGATCGCCTATCAGCTGGCAATGATTAAAGAAGGGCTGGCGCAGGCCGGGCTCGATGCCCAGCCGTTCGGCCTGTTTTTAAAATCGATCCCGTTTAATTTTTACTGCTGGTTTACGCTGATCCTTCTGGTCGTAGTGATTTCCAGGGATTGGAAGATCGGAAAAATAAAGAATGATCACCATGCGGTTCAAAAAGACCAAAGACCAAACGATCCCGATTTTTCTGTTTCGTCGCGGAAAAAAATAAGGTCGGCCCTGATCCCGCTGTTTTTTTTAATTATGGGTCTTTTGGGCGGTTTATATATCGAAGGGGTTGAAGGCGGCATCTGGCCGTTGACACTGGCAAAGGTTTCGGCGGCGTACGGCAATGCCGATGCGGCGCGGGTGCTGGTGATGGTGAGTGTGCTGGCGTGCGGGATTGCATTGGCGATGAATGCAAAGAGGATCAAAGCCGGCGGCTCCCATGCGGCCCTGGTTTTCGGGCAGGGCGTGGGGCATCTGTTTAAACCGGTGCTGATTCTGATTGCGGCTTGGCTGCTGAGCAGTGTGCTGAAGGCGCTGAATGCCCATGAGGTGTTGACAGCCCTGCTGAAGGGGAATGTCCCTCCGGCTGTTTTTCCAATGCTGGTCTTTATCACAGGTGCTTTAATCTCGTTCATCACGGGAACGTCGTGGGGCACCATGGGGATTCTGATGCCGCTGGCGCTGCCATCGGCGATCGGACTGGCGGACGGCGAGATTACACCGTTAATCTATGCAACCATCGCCGCCGTTTTCAGCGGTGCTGTTTTCGGTGATCACTGTTCGCCGTTCAGCGACACGACGATTGTCTCCTCCATTTCCTGCGACATTGAGCCGATGGAGCATGTGAAGACGCAGATGCCGTATGCGCTGATCGCCGCCGCCGCGGCCGGCGCAATCGGATTCCTGCCGGCCGGATTGGGGTTTAATCCGTATTTCCTGCTGGTGCTCGGCACGCTGGTGCTGTTTGCTCTGCCTGCTGTTCACAACAAGGCCGGAAGAATGCCGACGGTACGCTGAGGTATCGCTGCGATTCAGGCGGCCTCCCATGAATAAAAATATGGTCAGGGATTTACAGAGTATTGCAAAAAATAATGTTCGGCGTTTTATTACGTTCCGACTGCTGTTCAACGCGCGTTTTTATTATCCGGTCTTTGCGGTAATTTTTCTGGATTTCGGGATGACGCTGGATCAGTTTGCGATGCTGAATGCAATCTGGGCGGCCACAATTATTCTGGCGGAGGTGCCGTCGGGGGCGTTATCGGATTTGATGGGACGGAAAAAGCTGCTGATTCTAACTTCCGGCCTGATGGTTGCCGAAATGGCGGTTTGGGCTTTTGCGCCGCGGGGAAATCCCGCGTTGCTGTTTTGGTTGCTGGCGCTGAACCGGGTGCTGAGCGGGCTGGGCGAGGCGGCGGCGAGCGGATCGGACGAAGCGCTGGTGTATGAAAGCCTTGAAGATGCGGGCATGCAGGACCAGTGGTCGCGAGTTCTTGAATCGGTTACCAAATGGCGCTCAGCAGCCTTTATGTTTGCCATGATTATTGGCGGGCTGGTGTATGATCCAACGCTTCTTTCTGCATGGACGGGGCTTGAGATCAGTAAGGAATTTACGGTGCGGCTGCCGTTGTTTCTGACATTTATCACTTCGATTCTCTGCTGGATCAACTGTCTGGGATTTCACGAATCGGCAAGGCCGGATAAAGAGGAGCAGCTTGCCGTGGGCGATGCATTTCGCCAGACCGTTCAGGCCGGCCGGTGGATCTTTCAGACGCCGTTTGCACTTGTCGTGATTTTGGCCGGCGCCTTTCTGGACAGTGTGATCCGGATGTTTATTACGCTGAATTCCGAATATTACCGGTTGATTCATTATCCCGAATTTGCACTGGGATTGATCGGTGCGGGGATGTCGCTGCTGAATTTTGTGATCGCTCCATTGGCGAGGAAGCTGGTCGACCACAAAACGCCGGGTCGGGTTTTTGTGATTGCGCTGCTGCTGGGTATTGCCGGATTTACGGGTGCGTCTTTTTTTATACCGTTTCTGGGGGTAGTTTTTATGATTCTGCTTTCCGCGGCTTTTTCAATTACCGCATTTGCCATCTCATTTTATCTTAATCGCATCACCACGAATTCCATTCGTGCCACCGTGCTGAGTTTCAAGGGCATGGCGCTGAACCTCGGTTACGGTTTCATCGGGATCGTCTATGCCCAACTGCTTAAATTTCTGGAAAACAACCGGTCGATTGAAGCGGGCTCCGACGAAATGTTTATTGCCGGGGCCCAGTATTTTCCGCCCTATTTTCTGATCGGCGCTGTGGGCGTAATTCTCGTTGCACGATTGTACTGTCCTGAGATACATCGCTTCCGGGTTCCGGAAGAATAGTTTTCAGGGATGTCGCCGGATCGTTGAATCCGGATAAATATGAAATTTGATCATATTATCCGGATTTTATTTTGCTGCGCATTTGGGTATAACGGCTCGCATTAACAGGAGTTTATTCATGAAAATCAGTTATTTCTGTCCGCTCTGGGGCAGTGTTGAAATGCCGTTTGAAGCATTTTGCGACCAAGTGCTGGAGGCCGGGTATGACGGTATCGAACTTTCGTATGACAGGGGCGATGAAACGCAGCGCAAGCAACGGGTTGAAGCCATGAAAAGCCGTGGTATTGCGCATGTCGGCCAGCACTGGCAAACCGTCAATCCCGATGTGGAGGCCCACATCGAAGAATATAAACAGCAGCTGGAGTGGATCATCGGGACAGAGCCGCTTTATATTAATTCACAGACCGGTCGTGACTGGTTCAGTTTTGAAGATAATCAGCGCATCATCGCCGCAGCGAAAGAGATGAGCGAGGTCTCCGGCGTTAATATTATCCATGAAACGCACCGCGGAAAATTCTCATATTCCGCCGCTGTTATGCACCGTTTTCTGGAAGCTGACCCGGAACTGCGGATCACCTTTGATGCCTCACACTGGTGCTGTGTTTCGGAAACGCTGCTGGAGGATCAGCAGGACAGCGTGGCGCTGGCGATCAGCCGGGCGGACCATATTCATGCCCGTGTCGGATTCCAGGAAGGTCCGCAGGTTTCCGATCCGCGTGCGCCGGAATTTTCCGATGCCTTGAATGCGCATCTCGGCTGGTGGGATCAGATTGTGGAATGTAAAAAAGCCGCGAATGAAGATCTTATTATTTGCCCGGAATTCGGACCGTGGCCCTATATTCCGTCGGTGCCGTACACATTGCAACCGTTGTGCGATCAATGGGATACCAATGTTTACATGATGAACCTGCTTCGGGAAAGCTACCGCTGAAACGTTTGATCCTGCGCCTGAACTGCCGGCGGATAGGCTGACTCCGGAGAAGTTTTCAGGGGGTGAAAAAAACAAAGAGATCGCCCCGAAGCCGTTTGGATTACGGCTGTCGGGGCGACGCTGTTCCAGTGTGCGGATATTTGTTTCTTAATTATTTAGCGAGGGGTTTTTTCAGTTCCACATCAATGAAGCGGAACATGCCGACAGGTATGTCGATCTTGACCGTCGATGAATCGGCCGGATCAAATATTTCCCCGCTGAGCAGGTCGGTCATTTTTGCAATTTCCAATCCCTGGATATGTACGACGGCCGTTTTGGCCGAGGGATTGATGTAGCCGCTGTCGAGCAGCGTGAGGCGGATGTGGTTCGGAGCGGACTGTGCCGCCACCCAGGCGACGTCACCACCGACTGTAAGCGGCAGTTTTTCGGCGGCTTCACGGATGTCGGCTTCGATGGTTTTATAATATTCGTCAGCCTTGAAGGTCCGGGTTCCATCGGCGGAATAGTAGTTCCGTCCGTCGGTAATATATTCTTTCAGAAGTCCTTTATATATCGGATGCAGATGATCTTCCATTTTTCCGCGCGGCGCATCCGGATCGGCAAAAACTCCGGATTGGGGCGGAGTGATCATGACCACGCCGTTTTCAAAGGTTGGAAGAAAGTTGAGGCGCCGCTCATGGGCTCCGGCGGCATAGCGGGAATAATCCCATTCCACGACAGGAGCTCCCGGCCATGAGCCATTCAGGCGCTGGAAGACCATGGGGTTGGCGTCCTCGTCGGCCTGATTGAAAAAGGTCATCCATTTGACATTGTTTCCATAGTTGATGAATCGTTCATCAGGTTTTTTCATGCTGAGGTGCACCGGGTTGAGACTGAGGAGTTCGTCGCGTTCCGGGACATAAAGAGCCCCTTTGGCAATGAGTTCCCAGAGAATCGACATGTAATCCTGATCGACCGCGAAGTTGTTGAGGTAGGTTGCACCGCAGGAAATGTTGTAGATCATCTGCCGCAGAAAATGGTTGGGCAGCATCTGGTGCGAATGCTGGCGGGTTCGATCAAAGCTGGTGTTATCCCGGGCGCAACGGGCTCCCCATTGGTCGACCGAACCGGCCGTCCAGATGCCCAGGCGGGAAGCAACGCTCTGCTCCATGGTTTTATCGGTGGTTTCCTCCAGAGCCGGGATAAATACATCGGCATATTCCCCGGAAATCAGTCCGGCCCAGAAGGGCATATAGACGATGCCGTTCCAGAAGGCATGCTTGGTGCGGACAAAGATTTTTGCCGCGCCTGTTTTTTGGGCATAGGCGGCCATCGGATAAAAATGATGCTCCATAACCCATGCAAAGGCGGCATCGTGCTGTTCGAGTTCCGGATAAATGGTTACCACTTTTTTGTTCTGTTTCTTCGCATAATCGAAGACGTTTTTCTGCGTTTGCAGACTGGTCTGGAACGGATCATTTCCATGGCCGCCCCAATAGGCAATGCCGGGAATGCCGGCGAAACAGTCCGTCAGCTCTTTGGTCATTTCTTTTTCGCTGAGGACATATTTTTTGCGGCGGTCACGTTTCGTCTGATAGTCCGGATGGAAGTCCGAACGGTCGACATTTTCAACACGCGGCAGATGTTTCCCGCCCAGAAAGACCGGGCTGGGGTATCCCGATTTTTCGATGGCTTCAATATAGGGGCCGCCACTGCCTTTTCGACTTTCCGTCATGAAGGTGACCACAGGGCGGTCAGTTTCCCATTCGGGTTTGGTGTAGCTCTTCAGCTGTTCGCGGGCCTGCGCGGTTTGTTCAAGTATTTCGGTGATGTTACCGGGGGGAACCAGATTTTCGTATGCGGTTTTCCAGTATTTGGAATCGAGGTTGATGATGTGGATGCAGCTGCCGCCGCTCTGTGCACTGGCGAGAATGATGAGATTTTTGTCATCCGGTTTCCACAGATCGTTATAGGCAAAGCGGTTGCTCAGCACTTCGGTTTTTTTCGGGTCCGCATTGAGGTCGGTCGGCATCAGCAGAATGCGGGAGCCGAAAAGAACAAAGAGTTTATCTTCACCGTTCTCGCGGATGAGTTCGGGCTGGGCAACGCGATAACCGAATCCGTCGATCTCACGACGGAGTGAACTGATTTTGAAGGTATGATTTTTCGCTTTATCGATATCGAAGGAGCTGACGTGAGCATCCTGAATCATGGACGTGGCACCGTAGAGAATCTCCTCATTGCCATCGCCGTCAAGATCGGCCGTTTTAAGATCGCCAACGCCGCCGGCCGATTTTTTCAGTTGGTTGAACGGCTTCTCTTCCAGCGGTTCAAAGCAGTAAAAGTGTCCCCCCGCGCTGTTGCTCCAGATGACGCCGTGCACCAGCAGCACTTCAGAGCCGTCCTGGCGTTTCAGCGGGCGGATAAAGTTGGCGACGTGTTTAAAGTCCTCCGGTCGGGATTTATAGGATTTTCCCCATGGCTTTTCTTTGGAATAGACCTTGGAATCAATGGTTTTGATGAGTTTGCCGTCGACTGTAAGATAATAGAGGTTCATATCGAACCCGCCGCAGACCACGTAGGGGGTCCGGTCTTTATGAATCACGGTCACGGCATTCATCGGCGCATCGGACGGTTTGAACGACCAGAGCAGTTTTCCATCGGAGTCCAGGCAGTAGATAGAACCATCCGCGTTGGCGGCAAGAATTTCATCGGATGCATCGCCCGTGATGTCGGCGCACCATACGTCGCGGTTCATAAAGCCCGAGAGTTTGTTTTTCCAGCCGATGGAACCGTTCGGGGAAATGGCCATGATGGTGCCGTTGTAGTCGCTCCCGACGATATAGGTTGTCCCGTTTTTCCGAGCGGTCCGGACTTTGGACATGGTGTGCCCGGTTTCAATGCTGGTGATGGCGGAGGCCAATGCCGCACCTGTTGTAATCACCAGTGCCGTTGTTAAAACGCATTTCTTGTTGATCATTAAATGAATCCTCGTTGTTTTGCGAAAGGAACGCGATGCAACAGGGGATTTGGACGCAAATAACATGCACTCTTGCGTTTGGTTTATATGATATTTTGCCACAAAAAAAAGACGCAACTCAGTGTTGCGCCTTTCCTGTGAAAATGAGCTTTCAGTTTACATCATGAATCTGCGACGGATAAACAGGATGCCGATTCCGATAGCGGAAATCATTCCCAGTGTGGCCGGTTCCGGAACGGCTGCGACTTCAAAGGAGGTTATTACGCGATCTGTCAGACCGTGGGTCGATTCGTTACGCGACGAGCTGAATCCGCCATACAGGTTGCCTGCGGTAAAGAGAGCCTCGGACGTTGTGATTTCGCTGTCGGAGATCACTCCGATATCACTGGCAGTGGTCTCATTATAAAGAGAGATCGTGTAGGACCAGTCATTTGAGGAGGCTCCCGCAACCAGGTTAAAGGAAAATTTAATGGAATCACTGGTTGTGTCGCCGAGGTCATCCAGACCAAACAAAGTCTCGGAAAACGTAGAGCCGCCCAGGTCTTCGCCGAGGTCGGTTTTAATGCCGAGTTTGTAGCTGTCGGTACCCGATCGGTTCAGATAAGCACGCATTGTGCTGGTTCCATTTAGCGTATCGTTAAAGAGCAGACTGAACGCATCATTGTTTCCGGTTTCGGCATTTTCAGTCCACGAAATGGTCTGAGATACCGTGAAATCGTTGTTGCCTGAATCGGCCCGAAGGTTTTCGCGGAATACACCGTATTTCCAGGTGTCCGTTCCCGTGGCTAATACGACCGATCCGCCGCCGGTTGGGTCGACGGTGTTTCCGCTGGCATTCCAGGTGCTGCCTCCGGTGGCTCCCTGCTCGTCCAGCGCACCGGCGGTGTAGCCGGCTTCGTCAAAGCTCACTACTGTTGCCTGTGCGCTGAAAACAGCGGCAGCAACTGAGAGCCCGAGTATCAATTTTTTCATATTATGCCCCTTATTTATTTTTGCTTCATTATACCTGACTTCAACACGGTCATACTGACGGAAGCCACAGGGTTGATAAATATGCATGGTTGCCAATTATATATGTTTTTCCGTCAGCGTTCGTTTTTGAGCGGATTAGGGCTGCGTGATTTGAAGTCGGAAAAAAAGTTTTTCTTTGGCTGAACCGTCGAGAGTCTGTTCGGCAAGGTTATAAGCAGGATTGGTAGTGGCTGCGCTCGAATAGGACGACCAGTTGGTGAGCCAGGGGCCTGAAACGAGGTTTGTGGTCCATTCCTGAATATAGCCGATGCCGGGGTTGCTGTGGACCAGCTGAGGATGCGCGAAGCCGACGGAGCTGTCCGGATAAAAATTAATCCGGGGGGAGAGCGGCATGGAGCCGGCATCTTTCGGATCGCCGTTGAGGGCATATTCGATTTGATCCGCTGCGCCGTCGCCGTCGGTGTCGGCCCAGGAGTTTCCGGGGAGTCCGTTTGTGCTGGAAAATTCGCCCCATCCGTTGTCCGGAAAAAAAGGTTCGCTCAGCTCGAGGTCGATAAAGCGCCAGAGTCCGAGCGGGACATTGATTGTGGCGGAGTTCCCGGACACCGGGAAAACGGTGCCGTCCAGGACATCGGTCACGGCAATCGGCGAAACGGTATTGAAACGGACGGTTGCGGTGCGGCTTTTCGGATTGAGGTATCCGCTGTCGACCAGGGTGAGACGCAGATGGGTGGGGGAGGTCTGCGCTACGATCCAGGCAATATCGCCGCTGACGGTGACGGGCAGGCGGGATGCGCTGTTGGTGATGGCGTTGGCCACAGTGGTGTAGAACGTATCCGCAGCGTTGGTTGCGGTGCCGTCGCTGGAAATATAATACCGCCCGTTGCTGATAAACTCCTGCATAATGTTTTTATACATGGGATGAAGATGATCAGTCATGCGGCCGCGGGCGGCATTGGTGTTGGCAAATACGCCGTCCTGCACCGGGGTCACCAGTACGGTGCCGTTCGGATAGGGCGGAATAAAATTCTGACGGCGGTCTTTCACGCCGGCGGCATAGCGCGAGAAATCCCATGCGGTGTTCGGGGCGGCCGGCCAGGTTCCGTTCATGCGGCTGAATACAAACGGGTTGTTCTGTTCGAAGGACTGATCGTAGAAGGTGGTCCATTTGTTGTTTTCACCGTCCTCGAGATAGTGTTCATCCGGATCATGCATGCTGAGATGAACCGGGTTGAAACTGACAATTTCTTCACGTTTCGGCACAAACAGCGCACCTTTGGCGACGAGTTCCCAGGCGAGGCTTTGGTAGTCGGCATCCACATATGTAACGTTCAGCATGGTTGCTCCGCCGGCCAGATTGTAAACCATATTACGCAGAAAATGGTTCGGAAGGCGCTGGTAGGAGTGTTGGCGCGCGCGGTCGAAGCTGGGGTTGTCGCGGGAGCAGCGCATACCCCAGCTGTCGAGTGCCCCGCTGGCCCACAGGCCCATACGTCCAACCACACTCAACTCGCAGGTTTTGTCTGTAGTTTCTTCCAGCAGCGAAGTGAATACTTCTGAAAATTCGCCGTTGCGTATGCGCTCCCAGGCCGGGAGGTAAACCGCGCCCTGCCAGAAGATATTTTTGTTACGGATGAAAATATTGGCGTTGTTGGTCCGGGCGTATTCTGCCAACGGATAAAAACGGTCTTCCATAACCTTTGCGAAGGCTTCGGATGATCCGTTCATTTCCGGCCAGATGAGGCAGGTTTTTTCGCCGTTCTGCAGATCAATGATGCCTTTAAGCGTATCCAGACTGTAATAGTAGGGATCGTTGCCGTGACCGCCCCACATGGCGATGCCTTCGCCGCCGTCATCCTCGGCCCCTACCTGAGAAAGAATCCATGCTTCGGTTTTGGTGTAGCTGCGACGGCTGTCGCGTTTGTCACGGTACTCGGGATTGGTTGCTAGCACGGTATCGCGGTTCCAATCGTCGGGATCCTGTGCAAAGCTGTCCCAGTAATAGTTCATGAAAACCGGCGTGTCCGAATAGGATATGACATCCTGGGCGACGGGATGAGTCGGGCTGGCGGCCGTCAGAATGACTTCCACCGGATCGCGCTCCCATGCCGGTTTGGTGAAGGTGCTGAGCTGCGCTTTCGTCTGAGCCGTATTGGCGATAATGGCGGCAATTTTTCCGGGAGGATTCAGCGCTTCAAAGGCGGGCAGCCAGTTGGAATGCCGGGTGTCGATGATGTGGATACAGCTGCCGCCGCTTTGGGCCGAGGCAAGTACGATTTTTCCGGAATCCGGATCCTGCCAGAGATCGTTGAAGGCATAGGAGCACTGATAGTTTGCGGCTGAGCTGACGATGTTGCTGTCGCCGCTGGGTGTGGCGATGGAGAGGGTGGCGCCGCAGAGTACAAAATATTTAAAACTGTCGCCGTCGGGATAGCTGGCCACCTGTGTTACACGGTAGCCCGCAGAGCCTTTGTTGCCGGTGATTACCCACTCATTCTGTTCGCCGGAGCGCGGATCAAAATGCACGATCGAGTCTCCGTTGAGGGCGGAGGAGCCGATGATGAGCTCGTCGTTTCCGTCGCCGTCGGGATCCATCACACGCAGGTCGCCGGAAACTTTCGGGCCGTTCACATCCACCGTTAGATACGGCATATCGGCGAGCGGATCAAAGAGGTAGAAAACACCATTATCCTGCATGTGGCTCATGCTGCCGAGCAGAGCCAGCTTTTCGACGCCGTTGGTTATGAACGGGCGCAGGAAGTTGGCATTATGATATTTATCCGGCGGCGCGGTATTCCCCCAGGTGTTGGCAATGGAGTAGGGATGAGAATCCACCGATTTAACCGGAGCTCCCGCCGCATCGATATAGTGAATGAATTTGTCGAAAGCGCCGCAGACGACATAAGGCGTCCCATTGGAATGCACCGTGCAGACGGCATACATCGGCGGAAGATGTCCGCCGTCATTCGGCACATAATTCCAGACATTGGAACCGGTGGAGCTGTCGACGCAGTAGACCCGTCCGTCGGCATTGGCAACGAGAATTTCGTCGGTGCCGTCGCCGGTGAGATCGTCGCACCAGAGATCATGATTCATGTAGCCCGAGAGGTGGTTGGTCCAGAGGGCGGTGCCGTCCCAGGTCATGCCGATCAGGGCCCCTTCGTAGCTGCTTCCGATGAGCAGGGTATTTGTATCGACGGCGGCTGTACGTACTTTCTGGATGGTCCAGCCGGTATCGATAGAGGTCAACGGTTGCGGCATATTATGATCGATGCCGGTTGAAAGCATGACATTGTCCACTATACCGCCACTGCCGTTTTCTGTGGCCAAGCGGATTCCGATATAGTCATATTCGCTGATATCATCCAGCCCGCTGCTGAAAGAGGATAACGGCAGATCAACCGAAAAGGTCTGGTTCAGGCCGGCTGTTCCGGTGAATGTTCCGCGCGATTGATTGGCTTCGGTGGTGCTGTAGGTGCCGTTCAGCAGGTCGGTGTAGGCCGTTGTGCCGTCCAGTGTGCCGATTTTTGGTGAGGCGTAATTGATGCCGACAAAAAATTTGCCGCTTTCCGGTGTACCCGTTTTTTTCCAGGCAATGACCTGATAAGTCAGATTAAGCTGTGTGCCGGTGGCGTCGGATGGAGGCATCCAGTCGATGGATAAGTGCACAACATTTCCAGAGGCGGATCCGATGGAAACCACCTGAGCCAGTCCAGCCTGCGAGCGGGTTGCGGTGTTCGATGCACTTCCGTTGCTGAGATCCCAGCTGCCTTTATGGTCCCAGCCGGCATCGAGTTCATCGAAGGAGGTTTCATTACTTCCGGTGTTCGCTTCGGTGATGCCGGATGAGAAGGGACCGTCGACGAGAAAATCGCCATAGACTTTTCCAATCATTGGAAGCAGCATCACCGTTGCAAGGCTGCAGAGCTTTCTGCTGGATATCCGAATTTTCCTCTTTGACTTGTGCATGGTCATCCCTCCTTAATTAAAATCTTTTATGACAGATTGATTGAAGATAACGGGTTTTTTAGAGGGTTAGCTATAGGTTAAAACGTATTGTTTATGCGGATAACCGCCATATATACCTCGCTGGAGGCGGGGTGGTGGTGCTGCGACAGAACGGGACATAGGCGGGGATTTTGTCTGGCTGGCAAGATTTCGCATCTTTCTTGCAATATGCCGTATAGCCTGATCGCTCAGAATACGCTCTTATTTCCTTTTTTAGGCAATCTGCATTAGCAGAAACGCTCCTTCCATATGATAAACGGATGCGAATCCGTATAACTCCAAAAGGAAATATCAGGATGAAAATTAGAACACGATATGCTTTCGCATTGGGCCTGGGTCTGGTGCAGGCTGCAGCGGTACAGGCCGCTACCGTCAATTTTACTGCCGCCGAGGGGTATGTGACCGGGCCCCTGGATAACAACAGCAACTGGAGTGCGGCCCAATGGACTGTTGATGCCGTTGCCGGCAGCTGTACCGAAGATGGCTATAACAATGCGGTGTATACGGCCGAACAGGGTGTGTTTACTGAGGGCAAGGCGTACAGGGTGTCCGCCACATTCACTTTTCAGGATTCTTTCAATGTAACGAATGCACTCCGGAAGCCATTCTTTAATACCGGTTTTGCCGATACCAATGAGGTGGACAGTCTGAATAATCAGCTCGTGCTTTCATTTGATCGCAATGGAACAGGGTTTGACATCGACCTGCAGACCGACTGGGGTTCTGGTGGAGGTGACAATGTGACCGGAGCGTCCGGCAGTGCCAGTGACACCTTTTCAACTGCGGATGTGGGTATTGTGCGTGGAGATGATGAGGGCAGCTCGGATCTGGTAAGCGATCGTATTCAGCTGACTTTTCAGCTGATCGCCGGTGAAACAACGAATGACTGGACGGGGACCGCTGTGGTAACCAACCTGGATACCGGAGTTGAAATTGGCGGCTTTACGGAAAGCGGACTGAGTTTTGATGCTTCTGAGCTTTACGGTTCTATCGGAGTAGGACAAAGCGACAGTAATGCAGCTGTCACTAACCGTACGGTCCATTCTTTCTCGTTTAATACGTTTGTTCCCCCGGAACCTCCGCCGGTGATTGTGCAGTGGGGGAATATCGGCGGCGATGCGGGCATCGTTACCAATGATACTTCCAACGGAAAACCTTATCCCACGACGTACACCGCAGGTGCTGTTCACAGCCCGACCAATGTGGCTTATTACACCAACAGCACAGACCGTACTCCGGATTACAATCTTGCGGTATCTGAAGCGTACGGAACGGCTTTTGTGAAAAACGGAGGCGATTACATACAGCTGGGTAAAAATAAAGAGTTCTATGAAGGCATGGTGGTCTGGGAAAACTTTCTGACGAACAACACATTCGTTAAAACGCTGGCCGCTGAGGTTCAGGGAACCGGCGCGGGCTTCATTGCAGAAAGTAATTCCACATACCGTTTCGTGATCCAGAAAGGAACCGGCGAATGGTACGCCAGTGAGCCGACCGTTTTTGATAAGGGATTCACTTCCGGTGCCGATGTGGAGGCGGATGCGCTGAGCTGGTATGATTTTACTCCGATTACCGCAGGATCAGCAACCGTCGGTACGACGATTGAAGACATCGATATGACCGATGTTAAGGCTGTTGGTGTTTACGGTCTGATGGGTGGAATCACGAATGGCAAGTTCCAGGCGTTCAATGTGCGCTACTTCAAAGCAACGGCGGTTCCGGGACCGACTTCAACGACGCTGCTGCAGTGGGGGGCACCGGGCGGAGAGCTCGATATTGTTACGGCAAATGTCACCCTCGGCGAGGCGCCTTATCCGACAACTTATGTGGATGGCGAAACCAACAGTCCGGTCGTCGGTGCGGATTATTATCCCAACAACACGGATCGTTCGCCGCTCTTTAACTATGCCTGCGGTGCGGCATATGGCGGGGCACAGGTCTATGATATTGAAGACGGTGATGCCATTCATTTCGGCAAAGGAGTGGAAGAATATGAAGCTATGGTGACCTGGGAAGACTTCCTGCAGGAACCGACGCTGGTTCAGAACCTCGAGCTGGATATCCGCACTCAGAACAGTGCCACAAACGGTGCGGTACGCTTCCTGGTGAAAAGTGCCTCCAGCGGAAACTGGTATGCCAGTGAAGCTTTTGAGGTGGTTAAAGCATATGCCACGCTAAACGGATCGCTCTCCAGTCTGTCCTGGTATGAATTCACGCCGCACGATGGCGGAACGGCGTCCGTCGGTGCTGCTGCGGTAATTGATACGGAAGATATTGCGGCGGTAGGTTATTACGCTGTTGTTCAGGGTTCTGGCGGATATCTGGCCGTACAGGTTCGTTCCTTCAAGGCGGTCGGAATTACCGGTTCGCTGCCGACCGCGTACGATCTCTGGGCCGCAGGTCAGGGGGTTACGGGAGCTGATAGCGATGATGATGATGGAGACGGTCTCAGCAACTTCGGCGAATATGTATTCGGCGGCAATCCGGTTCTTCCGTCCGGAGCGAATGATCAGGGAGCACAGCCCGAATTCGATGCAGCGACCGGCGTATATACCGTCTCACTGGTAGGCGACAGCTCGATCGAAGCCTATGTTGTGTCGACTACGGATCTGCTTCTCGGAGAGTGGACGACCAATGAAACCATTACAGTAACGGTGGATGATGGTGAGCTGAGTGAATACACCACAAACCTCGGAACTGGAGAGAACAAGAAGTTTATTAAGCTCGAAGTAAAATAAACTATTAGTGGAGTGTATCGAAAAAGGCGTCCTTCGGGGCGCCTTTTTTTATGACGGAATAACGAATGTCTTTTACGGCAAACCATATAGTGTTATTGCTCTCAAAACCGCACCATAGACGATATGAATGGAACGGCAAAGTGTATGACTCAGGAGGGAGCGCGATGCGTTGCGACAGAATCGCTCCCGGTATATGATCCGGTGTGCGGAGGCGGGAAATATATTCTGACTCCACCGGCGCCGTCCCGGCCGATCATCAACGGACCTTCAATATACGGGGTTCGGCCCGGGGCTCCATTCCTCTACAAAATTCCGGTCACGGGAAACCGGCCGATGCGTCTGTCGGCGGAAAATCTTCCGGAAGGATTGAACTTGGATGAAGTCGACGGGGTGATCAGCGGAACGATTGCTGATTTAAAAACCGTTGATTATCCCGTTCTTCTGGTAGCGGAAAATGAGGCGGGGTGTGCGGAAAAACGCTTTACGATCAAAGTTGGAAAAACAATCTGTCTGACTCCGCCGCTGGGCTGGAATTCATGGAACTGCTGGCGGACACGGGTGACGCAGCAGCACGTGCTCGACTCTGCCCGAGCCATGGTCGAGACCGGTCTGATCAATTACGGATGGAGCTATATCAATATTGATGATGCCTGGCAGGGCCGCCGCGGCGGAGTACATAATGCCATTCAGCCGGATCCGGAACGTTTTCCGGACCTTGGAAAACTTTGCGCAGATGTTCATGCGCTTGGGCTGAAAATCGGCATTTATTCTTCGCCGTGGATGAGCACCTATGCCGGACGTATCGGCGGCTCCTCCGATTCTCCGGGCGGGGACTGGGAGCGTGATTTAGGGCCGGATGATATCGTCGAAAAGCGGGCACGTTTCCGAATCGGGAAATACTGTTTTGAGCAGGAGGATGCCCGCCAGTGGGCCGAATGGGGATTCGATTATCTGAAATATGACTGGAAACCCAACGACCGTATCAGTACGCAGCGTATGGCCGATGCCCTGAAGGCGTGCGGGCGGGATATGGTTTTTTCGCTGTCGAATTCCGCTCCGGTTGAACATGCGGATCTGTTTGAGACAGAGGTGAGCTGCTGGCGCACAGCCGGTGATCTGAAGGATCTTTGGGATGGCGAATGCTATCACTTTAATCTGATTGAACAGTGGACTGCGCATCGCCGCTGGCTGGAGACTGGCGCACGCGGCGGTCCCGGTCATTTTCCGGATGCCGATATGCTTGTGGTGGGAAATTTAACGACTGCGGAAGGGTGTAAGGGCGAGCCGGTACCGTCACGCTTGGGGGCTGATGAGCAGTATGCCCATATTTCGCTGTGGGCGCTTTGGTCGTGCCCGCTGCTGATCGGCTGTCCGATTGAAATGATGGATGATTTTACGCTCGGTTTGCTGACGAATTCCGAGGTGTTGGCCATTAATCAGGATGAGCGGGGCATTCCTGGATATTCCATTGATCTCGCGGACGATATTGAAGTGGTGGTTAAAGAGCTGGCGGACGGCAGTCGGGCGTTCGGTATGTTCAACAAAGGCACCGTGAAACAGACTGTTTCGATTGATTGGAAGGCGGTGGGGCTGAATGGACCGCAACGGTTCCGGGATGTCTGGCGTCAGAAAGATATCGGTACATTCGATCATCATTTTTCTGCTGCCGTGCGTCCACATGGGGTGGTGCTGATTCGTAGTGTTAGCTGAAACCTGAATTTTAAATAAAACCTGATTATAAACTTTCGGAGGAAAAGGTGAAGAGTGCTCTGTTTTTAATGACCCTGCTCAGTGCAGGGATTTCGATTGCCGCGGGCCGGCAGCCGACGGATTTGTCGCGTCCCAATGTGGTTGTTATTTACGGCGACGACGTAGGGTTTGCGGATATCGGTGTAAACGGCGCAGAAATGATTCCGACGCCGAATATTGACCGGCTGGCTGCCGAGGGCATTAATTTCAGCGATGGCCACAGTTCGGCTGCCACGTGCACGCCTTCGCGCTTTTCCATGCTGACGGGCATTCATGCGTTTCGTTATAATGCCCGCGTACTGCCGCCCGATGCCCCGCTGCTTATTCCGCTTGATAAACTGACGCTTCCGCAGCTGTTTAGCAGAGCCGGCTATCAGACTGCTGTCATCGGGAAATGGCATCTGGGCATTGGAACACCCGGTAAAAAAGTGAACTGGAATGGCGATGTAAAGCCTGGGCCGATTGAAATCGGCTTTGATTATTCTTTTCTCCTGCCTTCCACGAACGACCGTGTACCTTGTGTTTTTCTGAAAAACCATCGTGTGCTGAATCTCGATCCCGCTGATCCGCTCTATGTGGGGAAAACTCTTGCCGATGTGCAGGTGCCGGGGTCAACCCCGTATCCGGATGGACAAACCAATCGCGAAGCGATGACTTATTATCAAAGCACTCACGGTCACGATAACAGTGTGATTAACGGCATCGGCCGTATCGGCTATCAGTCCGGCGGAAAAGCTGCGCTTTGGAATGATGAAACCATTTCTGATGTTTTTGTGGATGAAATGAAAGCGTATATCGCTGACCACAAAGACGCGCCGTTTTTCCTGTATTTTGCTTCGCAGGATGTTCATGTTCCGCGTGCACCGAATCCGCGGTTTAAAGGGGCTACCAAACTGGGCTACCGCGGTGATGCCATGGTTCAGTTTGATTGGACGGTGGGCCAGATTCTTCAGACGTTGGAAGAGCACGGCCTTTCGGAGAATACAATCGTGATTTTCTCCTCCGACAACGGACCGGTTTATGACGATGGTTATGATGATGGAACGACGCTGAAAACGTCTATTGGCGAAAATGACCGCGGCCACGATGCTTCCGGAAAATGGAGTGGCGGAAAGTATCAGATCTACGAGGGAGGCACCCGTGTTCCGCTCATCATAAAATGGCCGGCGCGCATAAAGCCCGGCACCTCCGATGCCACGGTCAATCAGATCGATTTTATGGCTTCTTTTGCAGAGCTTCTTGGTGTGGAGCTGGACGATGACGAAGGCATCGACAGTCGCAATACTTTGGATGCCTTTATGGGACGTGATTCTGAGGGGCTTGAATATATGATTGAAGAGGCCACCGGTCTTGCTCTGCGGAACGGTGACTGGAAATATATCGAGCCGCAGAAGGTTAAATATCCCAAAGGTCTTGCTCCGTTCGACGCCACCTTGTTCAACCTTAAGGATGATCCGGCTGAAACCAAAAATCTTGCCGATCAGTATCCTGAGAAAGTTGAAGAGATGTCCAAGTTGCTGGAAAAAATGAAACAGCACAACGGCATCCGCGCGATCCTGTAGATTCGGCGCTGTTTCCCGGTACTTCTAGAATCTCCGCATTCTGCCGATGCGGGGATTTTTTTATATGTATAGGACTTGCGGAGGGCTTCAAAAAACATGGAAACGTAATTGTCCGGGCTTTGTTTTTTTCGTGTTTGTCAGCCGTTTGTTTTTTCGAGTTTCTCCACAGGCTTCATAGCGCTTCTGCCGATGAAGGCAACGGCAAAATTACATACATCTTTTGCTGGATTGCCTATAGCGTGTTTTCCCCGTTTACGAAACATTCGAAGCTGGTGGAAGGGTTCTGTATCTGCCGATCAACGTAGGTGAAAAGAAGAGGTAAACACGATGAAAAGCTCTAATCAGTGGACCGCATTATTGCTGTCCGGAATGACATTGGCGGCACAGGCTGGGCTGGAAGAGGATGCCCGGGCAAAAATGGCGGCGCTGTCGAATTTGGTGGTGCAGGCGGAGGGACAGGGTATTCATACGCTGCAGGAGCGGACGATGCTGCGTACTGCAGATATTTTTCTTTTCTATGCTGACTGGGATGAAGCGAATACATCGGTGAATTCCAATATTTTTTCCAAGTCAGGATCATTCAAAGATGATCCGGAGTATTGGGCGGAATATATGCCGGAGTTTGAGCGGCAGGATGTAATCCACATGCTGGACAAAAGTACGTCGAATTTGACCCGGTTGATTAATGGGGAAATTTCGCGTAAGCCGGCCCCGGAGATTGACTGGGCTCAAGTGACACATGACGGGGATCAGCTTACGTTTAACGGCCGGCCGGCCTTTGTGGCGGATTATACCTGGAAGCCGGGGGATGACTGGTTGACGGAGTATCATGGCAATCAGGATGGGTTTTATTTTGATCCGAATAAGATTTCGAATGCTTCAGGGGATATTAATCAGTGGACGATGAATGATCTGACGAATAAATCGTCCGGCACACTGGGTTTTATCTTTCTGGGAAATAAAGCGGCACCGAACTGGGCGGAAGCCGAATACGGTCCGGGCTTTCAGATGCGGGAAGATACGTATACCGGGTATGATATCGATAATCCGGGAGCGCGGGAGATGCTGAGTTTTCTGTTCGATGCCTGCGTGCCTTTCATGAGCGGAAAAAAGTTTTCTGAACTGGGTTATATGCTCTGCAATGAACCGCATTTTTACACTACCAAGGAAAAAGATTCGATGGAGCCGGATGACTGGGGCTGGGCGCGCGGACCGGTTTCGGAATATACGATGGATAAATTCCGGGTGTGGCTGCAGGATCGGCATGCAACAGTTGCCGACCTCAATGCACTATGGGGAACGTCGTTTGCAGATTTTGATGCGGTGGATCTGGACGTTCCGATTTATGAAGGACTGCAGGGTACGCCGCAGTGGTATGACTGGGTGCGGTTCAATCAGTGGCGGGTGACGGAGTGGTATACCTGGGTTAAAAGTGCAATTCGCGCGAATGATGCGGCGGCGAAAGTGCACCTGAAAGTTATGCCGAATCTGTGGAGTGAAAACGACCGTGGGCATGGGTTGGATATGGAGGCATTGACCGAGCTGAGTGAAATCATCGGAAATGACGCCGGGGCGGATCACACCAACTGGTGGGGCAAGGCGCTGTGGTGGCAGGGGACCTATGCATTTGATTGGCGGGAAATGTGTATGTCATACGATTTTTTCAAGTCGGTCAGTCCTGAAAAAATCACTTTTAATTCGGAGGCACACTATCTTTCCACCGGCGGTTCGCGGGATCTTTTTCTGGATCCGGCCTATGCGCGGGCGACCTGCTGGCTGGCGCATCTGCACGGGCTGACTGCGAGCCAGATCTGGTTCTGGGCACGGCAGAGTGATGGGTCGCCGCGTAAGGGGGTGAACGTGGGTACCGGATGGTGGGGATCGAATAATTTCCAGCCGCAGGTCGTGAATGAAGTCGCACAGACGATGTTGGACCTGAATACCTTTTCGGAAGAGGTGATGGCCATGCAGCGCCAGCGTAAACCGATTCGTATTTTCTATTCCGAGACGTCGGCGATTAACAAGCCTGAATATATGGATGAAATATTTGAGCTTTATGAAAAACTCTATTTTGAAGGCGTTCCGGTCGGATTTGTGACAGAAAATATTCTGACGAAGCAGGGGCACGACCTGTGGGATGTAGTGCTGGTGCATGAAACTGAATTTGCAACGACCAATCAGGTGGCGGCCCTGCAGGCATATCTCGACGGCGGGGGCTCGGTGGTGATCGATTCTGACAGTCTTCGGAAGGATGAATACGGTCGGGGGATCGGTGGGCTGGCCCCTTCTGCCGGTACGCTCATTTCTGCGGTTTCGCTGGCTGATATGAAAGAGCAGGCGCTGGCTCGGGTGGACCTGCCGCCGGTGGAGATTTCTGAAACCAATGGGATTGGAACTGAAGGTTGTGCGTGGAAATGTGTGACAAATGAAGCGGGCAATGCGGTGGTTTCCATTGTGAATCTGGGTCATTCGGCGGCATCATTGTCTCTCGTTATGCGAAACGGGGAGGGGGCGGTTTGTACGGACATGCTGACCGGGGAGGCGCATTCGTCTTCTTTCGTGCTGGAACCTTTCGAGATGCGTCTGTTGGAGGTGGTTTCTCAGGATGTTGTGCCGCAACTTTCAACGATTGTGCAGTGGGGGAAACCGGGCGGGGATGACGGTATTGTGACCAATACACAGAACTTTAACCCTTATCCGGCGTTCACTACATATACTTATGGAAATACGGCTTCACCGCTGCCGGGACCGGATTATTATCCGGATAGCCGTGGTCGCTCTCCGGTGTTTAATCACGCATCGAAAAATGCATTTAATGTTAAGCAGATTACTGATGGCGGTACGCTGGGCGATTATATTACTACGGCAAAAAATGATCCGGATTACGCGGCTATGGTGGTGTGGGAGAATTATCTTACCAATGCCTATATTCTGAAGAGCCTTGAGATTGAAACCCGGGTGAATAATTCAGCCGATACCGATTCGCAGTTCCGCTGGCTGGTGCGTAAGATGGATGGCCAATGGTATGCCAGTGATGCGGTGGATACGAGCGATACGTTTACACTTTTTGCTGAGGAAGATCCGGAAAGTCTGAGCTGGTTTGATTTTACGCCGCATGTCGGTGGTGTGGCGTCGGTGGGGGGAAGTGCCTCTATTACTCTGGAGGATATTAATGCGGTGGGTTATCTGGCCACTTTTCAACAATTATCGACCAATATAAAATACCGTGCCAGTGAAACCCGTTATTTTAAAGCTACGGCATTTACAGCACTTCCTCAGAACGGGTGGGATAATTTTGTTATTGCATATGGGCTGAGCGGGGATCCGAATGATGATGCGGATGCCAACGGGGTCAGTGATTTTGTGGAGTATGCCTTGGGGGGGAATCCTACGAATTCATCAGATCGCGGCATTGCGCCGGATGTTGAATATCAACTCGATGATTCGGTTCACTATTATCATGTTGCGCTGACCAATCCGAATTCAGGCGTTTCCTATAATGTGGAGTGGGCGACGAATCTGGTGGTTGGCGGATGGACCAACAGTTTTGAATCGATCACGAATCGCCCGTCGGGCTATGCCGGAATGGATAAATTGGATTATAAGCTGAATGGTGACGCTGAAAAGCAGCTCTTTTTCCGGCTTAAGGTAGAGGCGGCCCTGTAAAATTTTCCCTCCGGATCTTCTGTTTTGTGTTTTTTAATCGGCGAAATTGTGCATGGCGGAAACACATATTTTTCATGCGCGAAGACATATAGAAAAACGTCAGCAATGTGATTTTATTCAACCATCAGACAAAGGCTTTCTGAAGCTTGAGTTTGATCGAGAGGAGGTGCGTGCCGGAATTTCCGGTGTGGACCACGGGATGAATCAACAAAACTAAAGGGAGTATCATAATGAAGAGGAATACCTTGTTCATTGCTCTGCTTGCCGGCTCGGGGATGGTTTCCGCAGCGTTGGGGCAGAGTATCATTACCGACGATTTTTCGACCTATTCGGATGGAGATCTGGCGGGGCAGGGCGATTGGCTGGAAGTGGCGGCTTCCGGTGCTGGCGCCGGAGCATTCAACGTGACGAACAACATGGCGGTTTCTAACGGGGATGGCAGTTCGGGACTCGATTATTATGTAAGTCTGGGAAATACGCCGTCGGGCAATGCGATGGATGATGAATGGGACGGCAGCATGGAGTGCTCGTTCAACTGGAGCGGAACCAAATGGCGCCATGGGGCATTCTTTAAAATCGGTACTTCAACGACTGTGACCAATGGGCTCAGGAATGCCAGTTCCGATGATGTGCCGCTGATTATTGAAACCGGCTGGCCGGATAAACTTTATATCGGTACGGCGGATGCAAGCGGAACGTTTGTAGAGTGTCTGGCTGTAACTGCAGATGATCTGGGGATGACGATCGGAAGTGAGCTGGATTCGGACCCATTGGAAATCACGTGGAATGTGCGGAAAACGCGGGACAGCGGATTTTATACCATCACCGCTTCGCTGATGAATACGCTGACCGGTTCGAATTATCCGGGTTCAACCGTTTCTGTGGAGAAGCCGGGGGCTTATGCGGCCAGTGACCCGTATTACATGATGGGGATGGCCAGGGGCTACAGCTGGTGGGATGAGGATGTTCAGTACTGGAAAGGGATTCAAATTGATTCGCTCAGTCTGATCAAATCAGCAGGCAATGCTCCGGTTCTGGTTGCTACAGCGGTTACTGCTATGGGAGAAGATAGTGCGGTCAATCTGACCTGGGATCCGGTTACTGAAGCGGAATCGTATGATATTCTCCGGTCTGATACTGAAGTCGGCGGTTATACTGCTGTATCAGGAGGAAGTGGAATTACAACAAACCGTTTTACGGACAGCACGGCCATCAACGGCAATGTTTACTGGTATAAAGTGGTGTCTAAAGCTGCGGGTGCCGCGGATGTGGAATCTGAGCCGGTTTCGGGAACGCCACTGATGATTGTTTCCGGGACTTTTCTGGATACCACATTTGCAGCTTCAGATAATCCGTCATATGTAGATGGCGATTTGGCCGGGCAGAATGGATGGGAACAACTTTCCGCATCGCTTCCGGGTGCGTTTGAAATTGATTCTTCCGGTGACGGCGTTGCTGAAACATATGGACTTACAGCTACCGGCGGAGTTCATCAGGTGTATTATACCGCGCCCACCTCGAATGAGGTAACGGCCACTTGGAGCGGTACTGTGGTCTTCTCTCTCTCAACAGAAGCGGATGGGTTTAAGACGAATGTCACAGATGGTGTAACCAATGTGTATGAAGTTGCTCGGCTGGGTAATGGATACCAGACCTTCATGTTCGGTCTTACATCGAATCCGGATACGGTTCTGGATCCGACTGATGGTGACAAGGAAGTCGGAGGCGATGATGATGTGCTGGTTTCAGCCCGCGTAGGAGGGGATGATGGACGCGTGGATATCAGTATCAACAACTTCAACTGGGCTGAAAATATCATGCTGGCTCTGAACCGCGAACAGCTGGGCTGGGACCCTGCCGGTATGGATATCAGTGCTACTAATGGAGCGGATTTTGCGACGGATACCATCACGCTGGACTATGTGATCCGTAAATCGACGGATAACCTTGCCTATATGGGGGTGTGTACGGCAACGGTTGCCGGAGTGACCTATGAAGGACAATGGCATACTACGGCCGATGATAATGAGTGGGGCAAGCCCACGGTTGTATGGGGTGAACCGCTCGTTTATTTCGGTATGAGTCGGGGTGCACCGAGTGCCGAACAGCAGGTGGATGTGTCGGTTGATTCCCTTTCCGTAACCTATACCTCATCCAGTGATCCCGTTATGCTTCCGCCATATAGTCTGGACAGTGCTCTGGGCAATCTTGAGATTACCGTGGACTGGAAAAATTTCGGTGAGGAGTTGAGCTATAATATCTACCGTGCAGAAACGAATGGTGGACCGTATGTGTTGCTGAGCAGCGTGCCGGCCACCGATAAGTTTTTCCTGGACACCGGATTGACGGATCTTCGTTCGTATTTCTATAAAGTTTCTTCCGTTTATCCGGCGGGGGAAAGTGCATTGTCTGATCCATTGGTGGTTCGAGCGCTGGGCCGGACGCTTCATCTTGAGTGGGGCGGTGAAGTTGCATTGTCGGCGGGCAATCACTGGGCAACTGGACTAAGCGCACCCACGGTTTCCGGTGAGTTGAATTACTGGCAGGGTGAAGGAGTCGAGGCGTACTCAGTTATCGGGGCATCGGATTCATGGTATGCCAATCCGCCGCATCCGGATCTCAAAGCGGTGATTCAGGCTCCGACCAACAGTGCCTATGAGGCGAACCGGCCGAATGTGGAGTTGCGCTGGAATGGTGGGGCCCGCTTCCGTTTCGCGGAAGGTGCATCGGCCATGTATTGGGTGGAGTGTCCTTCGCTGGATAATACAGTAAACGATCTTTCCGGAGAATGGGACAAATACCAGTGGTACTGTTTCCCTGCGGTTCGCAACGGTTCGACCTGGTATGTAGCCGAAAGTTCGTTGAATGCTGATCGGAGTCTGGATCTGGGCGATGAGCGATGGACGACGGTGACTCTGGCATCAGCTACAGATACCAACCTTATGGTGCGGGAAGGAACGTATGTCACCGGTGATGAAATCGGCTTTGATGATATCAATGCCTTCGGCTTTTTTGCTGAAAATGCAGCGGCCAGTAATGATGCCTGGGTGGATCACATGCGGTTGCTCTACGGCAGTTCACCATCTGTGTTCCAAAAGTGGTGCGATGAGCAGGGGATCTACAATGAGGATGCGGTGGAAAGTGCTGATCTGGACGGCGATGGCGCTGATAACCTATACGAATGGGGCATGGGTGGCGACCCACTGGATGGGACGGATATCGGCATTACGCAACGCAGAATGTATATGGATGGAGATGACTTTGTGTACATCTATCCGCGCCTGAAAGGGGTGGCTCCGACCTATACCCTCAAGGCGGCCGACAGCCTGGTGATTGGAGGCTTCGATGAGACGCTGGTGGAAGGGGTGGACTTTACCGAAGTTTCTGCCGGTGGTGACTGGGCGGGTTGGGCTCCCGAGTTTGAAGCGGTAACAAATGCCATTCCAACTGCGGGCCGTTCCATCCGTTTCTTCAAAACGGTTGTCGAATAGCCATAATACAATCCACTGCGTCCCGCCTCCGGGATGCGATGGTAAGCACCCGCCGTTTCCCGGCGGGTGTTTTTTTGGGGAGGAGAGACGAATTCCAGTCTTTGGAAGTCACACGCGCATACGTTTGCGGTATGTGCTGGGGCTGCAGCCTGTGACCTGTTTGAAAACCTGAGCAAGGTAGTTGTAGGTGGTGTAACCGCATTCTTCAGCAATAATTTGAAGCGGTTTGTCGGTTTCAACGAGCAGTTTGCGGGCATGATTGATGCGGATCTGTCTGATTTCATCGAACGGTGTTCGACCGAAGGCTTTCTGGAAGCGGCGCTCAAGTGTACGTCGGCTCATGGGGATGGATTTGAGAATATCGTCCATGGTGAGGGGTTCAAAGGCGTGGGCTTTAAGATAATTTACAAGGGGGACCAGTGCAGGGTCATCGACTGCGAGGGTGTCGGTGGAGAGGTGTTCCCTGATGCCAAGAGGGGGTAGGAATGTCGTTTTGTGTGGGACATCTTCACCAAGCATCATCCGGTGCAGCAGTTTTGCGGCTTTATAGCCTATCTGTTCTGTGGGAAGCAGAATGCCGGAAAGCGGCGGATTGCAAGCGTAGCACATCAGTTCATCATAGCTTCCACTCAGTACGGCGACGTCGTGCGGGACTTTTACGCCGGCGGTGCGGCAGGCTTCGATGATTTGGCGGCCGATGCCCTCGGCATAGGCGAGGATGCCGACCGGTTTCGGGAGTTCTGCGAGCCAGTGAGTCAATTTTTCCTGAAGATTACGTTCATGACGTGTGCTGAAAAAGCCGGGGCATTGGAATCCGCGTGTGTGAAGAACCCGGCGGTATTCTTCTGCATACCAGGATACGTTGGCCAGATAGTCCGGTGCGGCAAACGCCAGATTTTTAAAACCGCGTTCAATGAAGAAATCGGCGGCCATGGCAGTGGAAATGGAGTCATCGGTCCTGACATAAGGGAAGGTGTAGCCCTCTAGATAGCTGTCCTCGACACTCACGGCCGGGATCTTCCGCTGTTTGAGTTCCTCGGCCAAAGAGGGGGAGATGATTCTGCCAATGACGCCGTGCCCTTCCCAGTCGGCAGGAAGCTGTTTAATTTCAACCGGTGCCGTGGGGCGGATCCATACATCCCAGAAACCCGCTTCGCTGGCATAGGATAGAATGCCTTTAAGAATTTTTCGGGCCCAGTCGTTAGGCGTCCCCATCATGATGGCAATACGCGGCGTCTCATTTGAGTGTAACATGTGGCAATATATCGCATGTATATTCGTGATTACGCAAATAGTTTTCAACGTACGGTGTCGAAACATGTGCGAAATTCGGATGTAAAAAAATGCGTTCCGATTCCGAGGTAGTGAAGATTTCGCAGTTTTTGATAGGTACCGATTTCGTATGTTTATTGCGCAAATAGCTATATTCCCCATACGCAACAGTGCGTAAAACTTATAGTGTAAAAAAAGAGAAAAGGTTGCACCTGCGGTGTTGATTATTTGATTTGGGGAATGATGATGAAAAAGAAAATGCGTTCAAAAAAAGTGAATAAGGGAGCTCCAAGCGGCTTCATTATCAGTATTGCTATTCATGCGGCGGCTTTCGCGCTCGCCGGGATGCTGGTGGTTTTTAATGTCGTTCAAAAGGAAGAGAAAAAATTTGTTCCGCCCAAACCGGTTGATCGGCCGAAAATGAAATTGAAGAAGCCGAAGGTGAAGGTCAAAAAATCGGTAAAACCGAGATCGACTACGCGCATCGTTACCAAGGTGCAACGTGCTTCCATGCCGGATATCCAGCTTCCGGAAATGTCGGGTATGGCGGATGGTCTCATTGGTGATGTCGGCGGATTTGATTTGGGCTCATTGGATGTTGCGCCATCAGTGCTCGGTGATGATGTGTCAGCAGGTAATGACCTGGTTGGTACATTCTATACAATAATGCGTGATCGGACCGGAAGACCCATTACCTATAGCGGTGATATTTTAAAAGACCTTGTTCACCGCTTTTATAAGAGCGGATGGAAAACATCGACGCTGTCGCGTTATTACCGTTCTCCCAAAAAACTATACGGCTCTATGGTTGTGGTTCCTGAAATGTTCTCCAACGTTGCTCCGTTGTCATTTGGCGAAAGCGACCGTGACAGTCAGTACTGGATAGTGCACTACAAAGGACAGATTGTGTATCCGGAAGATATTACGTTCCGTTTTGTCTGTCAGGCCGATATGACCATTGGCGTGAAAGTCGATAACGAGATGGTGCTCGGCGGCTGGTGGAAGGGCACCGAAGAAGAGTATATGGGCGATGTCTGGCGCTCTTCTTCAGCGGATAACCGGAAATGGTGGATGGGCAACTGGACAGCGGTGGTTGGCGATTGGGTGACGCTGAAGGCCAATGAGCCGCAGGATATCGAAATTCTGATTTCGGATGCCGGTGGCCTGTGCTGTCTGATGCTGGCCATCCAGGAAGAAGGGGTGGACTATGAAACGCGGCCGGGGGGGGGGCCGCGTTTGCCTGCGTTCAAAACAGCATATCCTTCACATGATTTGCAGGATATGATCATGCGGGACATGGTTCCGGGTGAAATTTCACTCACCAACGGTCCGGTATTTAATGATTTTGCAAGCAATGCGTCGGAGCAGAATGAGGCCTCCCCGCTGTCAGATGATTCAACGGTTGAGATGGTGTCCGCAGAAACGGTTGAACCGGCTATTCCTGAAAAAATATCAAAGCTGAGAAGTTGGAGTACGAGCGGTGGCGGGGTGCTTGAAGCGGAATATGTTACCCGGATGGGCGATAAAGTGGTGCTGAAAGATGCAAAAGGTAAACAGCGTAAAATCGCACTGAGCATGCTCTCTGCAGAGGACCTGAACTATATTGAACTCTGCAATCCCCCGGATCTGCAGGTGTCGGTCAGCAACAAAGAGGATCCTGTATTCGCTTACAGTGATGGCGTTAAGGATGAAGTGGTTGGATATGATGCGGTTTACACGGGAAAAATCCGGAAGAAGAGTCCGAAGGCCTATCCTCATGAATTGACCGCAGAATTTTATGCCATCGGCGTGCAGAATTATGCGGATACCTATCTGCTGTTGGATCGTCAGGAATCAACCTTTGTGCTGGATGAAAATCAAAAGGAGTACAATTTTTCAGGGAACACGGTTCATTTGCGCAAGATTGAGCCGCGGGAATGGGAGTCAGCTGATTTTACCGTGCGTGGAGAAAAAGATTACGGCTATCTTATTGTGGTGAAGGATAAACGCGGTGAGATCATTGCGAAAAAAGCAACTGCTGGCTGGATTGAAGACGCCTATGAAAAACTTAAGGATTTCCCGGTAGGGCGTTATTTGAATGAGCAGGGTGAGCGCGTCTTTCCTGAGGGGCCGCCACGGGCCCGGTACTGAGTTATCGGTCTTTGTAAAATGTTGATTGAAGCCCGTGCCGAATGGCGCGGGTTTTTTCGGTTAATGATTTTCTTGGCGGTTTTTTATATGATTTTGGCAAGATCGTTTGTGTTCAACTTGTAAATCCGCCGTATACTGTTTGGCTTTAAATGAAAAAGGATATTCTATGAACTACAGAAGAGTAAAAACGGCGGTGGCCTTGTTTCTGGCCATCGGACCGTTATGTGTTCAGGCTTTGGAAGTGATTCGTTTTGAACCGACGAAGGGTGATCGTATGCCCGAGTTGCGTGCAGCCTTGGAACAGGTGAAGGATCGTGATGTCAAACTGGTATTTGCAGCGGGGGAATACCGCTTTCGGCCGGATTTTGCACTTCATCGGTATTGCTATATCACCAACCATGATAACGGGTTGAAAAATATTGCTTTTCTGTTCGATGGTTTCGATTCCGTTGAAATCGAGGGAAATGGTTCCGAGTTTATTTTCCATGGACAGATGTTTCCGTTCCGCTTTGAAAACTGCAGCCGTGTTACGGTTAAAGATGTGGTTGTAGATTGGGATATTCCGTTCTGTTTTCAGGGAGAAGTGGTCGCCGTTAACGAAGAGGAAGGCTGGCGCGAGATCAAACCGGCAACGGATGGATTCAGCTGGACGATCCGGAATAATCATTTGCGCTTTCCGGATATTGACGGCTTTTCCTATAATCTCGTTGGATCAACCCTGGCTTTTAACAAAGAGACGAAAGAGGTTGCATACGGGGCCTGGGACTTTACCAGCCAGCCCGAAAAAGTTCAGAAACTGAAAAATGGAAATCTGCGTTTTTACGAAAAGCTTAAGCATTGGCCGAAGGTGGGACAGATCCTTAATTCCAAAGGAAAGAAAAACCGTTATGCGCCGGCTTTTCAGGGAATCTCCTCTTCAAATCTGCTGTTTGAAAATGTGGTGATTCATCATGCGCTGGGCATGGGATTTCTGCTGGAACGTTGCGACACCGGAACGATCCGGGGCGGCGGGGTCTATGTCCGGGAAGGTTCCGAACGTGTGGTTTCGATCATCGCCGATGGAACGCACTTTGCGAACTGCAAAGGGGAAATTCTGGTGGAAAATGCTCGTTTCAAAGGCATGCTTGATGATTCCACTAACGTGCATGGAACCTATGTTGAAGTGGATAAGGTCCTTGATCAGCACAGCGTGCGCGTCAGACTGATGCATTTTCAGCAGCTCGGTTTTGAATTTGCCGGAGTCGGCGACGAATGCTGGTTTATTCATCACCCTGATCCGTCCCGCGGTGAAGTGAATACGGTATCCAGAGTCAAAGTGCTGAATGACCGATTCATTGAACTGACGTTTACAAATCCGGTTCCCGGAAAACTGAAGAAAGGCGATGTGCTGGAAAATAAGACCTGGAATCCGACGTTCACCATGCGCGGAAACCATTTTGAAAAGCACCGCGCCCGGAATGTGGTGATTAAAACGCCGCGGCCGATTCTGATTGAGAACAATGATTTTTCGTCACACATGTCGGCCGTTTTTCTGCGTGGTGAAACATTCCACTGGTTTGAATCCGGTGCCGTTGAGGATGTGCTGATTCAGCATAACCGATTTAAAGACTGTGCTTCGAGCGGGATGGAGCATGCGGTGCTCAATGTGACGCCCCGGCTTGGAAAAACTTTTGATGATACGATTCCTTATGATCGGAATATTCGTTTTATCAATAATACTATTGAAACATTTGATAACCGGATTGTCTGGCTCGACCGGGTGGACGGATTTGTTTTTAAAGGTAATACCATCAAACAGACCGATACTTTCAAGCCGATGCGTGATGCCTATCTGTTTGACCTGAAGAACTGCCGTCATGTGGAAATCTCCGGAAATACCTATATCGGAAAAAACAAAAAAGGGGTGCTTGCTGATGGGGCCACGAAGCCGACACTGTCTGTGAAAGATAACAGGGGATTCTAAATCATTATGGTGAAGGAGTGTACAGTGCTCGGTTTTGCGGTGTTGCTGTCCGGTTGTGTTTCTCACAAAACGGTTGAGCACAGACCCGGGCACTATACCCTCAGAAACTCCGGTGGGATGGAGGTTCAACTGGCCTCCTATGGCGCGCGTATCACTTCCATAAACGTGCCGGATCGCGATGGCAGCATGGCTGATGTTGTGCTGGGTTATGAGGATATCAATGCCTATAAAACCGCGCAAAAGAAACCCTATTTCGGCTGTGTTGTCGGGCGGTATGCCGGGCGGATTGCCAATGGAAAATTTGCCCTCGATGGCCGGGAATATGAATTGGCAGCAAATAACGGTCCGAACCATCTGCACGGCGGCATGGTTGGGTTTGACAAAGTCGAATGGACCGGCGCTTCCACGCATAACAGCGTCAGCTTCAGCTATGTTTCAAGAGATGGGGAAGAGGGATATCCCGGCACCCTGCAGGTTCAGGTTATATATACGCTGACCGATGCTGATGAGTTGATCATTCAGTATCGGGCTGCGACGGATAAAGCGACACCGATCAATCTGACGAATCATACCTATTTCAATCTGGCGGGCGAGGGGGCGTCGACGGTGCTGAATCATGCGTTGCGAATCGATGCAGACTGTATTCTTGAAACCGATGAGTTTTCGATTCCAACCGGCAGAAAACTTCCCGTGTCCGGAACTCCGTTTGATTTTCTCCGGGCAAAGGCAGTCGGTCGCGATATAGATGCCGAACATCCTCAGCTGCAGATCGGGATGGGGTATGATCATACTTTTGTTCTTTCGGATGGCCCGGTTTCCGCCGAGCTGTATGATCCGGAATCCGGAAGATGTATGGAGGTCATTACCACGGAGCCCGGCATTCAACTTTATACCGCAAATTATCTGAGCGGTGATCTGGTGGGAAAGTCGGGTGAGCGTTACCGGAAGCGCAGTGCGCTGTGTCTGGAAACCCAGCATTTCCCGGACAGCCCGAATAAACCTGAATTCCCGAATACCATTCTCCGGCCCGGAGAACATTTTGAATCGAAGACCATTTATCGTTTTTCTGTTCGTTAAGATAACAAGGAGAGATCCCATGAAATTCAAATTCATTCTGTCGGCCTTGACGGCCGTCACGTTTTCCGCCGTTGCGGAAAAACCCAACATCGTTTTCATTTACGGCGATGATATCGGTTACGGTGATTTCAGCTGCTATGGCGGAGAGGTCGATACGGCGGCCATAGACACGCTGGCGGAAGAGGGGGTTCGTTTCACCGGCGGCTACTGCACGGCGGCCACCTGTACGCCATCACGTTATTCGATGCTGACCGGCGAATATGCCTTCCGGAATAAAGCCGCAAAAATTCTGCCGGGCAATGCGCCGCTGATCATCGATCCGTCGCGCCCGACCATTGCACAGTTTCTGGCAGATAACGGGTATAAAACCATGCTGTCCGGAAAATGGCATCTGGGCCTCGGTTCCCCGGATAAGCCGCTCGACTGGAACGGTGAAATTGCGCCGGGTCCCAGAGAAGTCGGCTTCCAGGAATCCTTCCACATGGCGGCAACGGCTGACCGTGTACCGTCGGTTTTCATTAAAAACGGCCGGGTTGTCGGGCTGGATCCCTCGGATCCGATTGAGGTTAATTATCAGAAACCGGTTGGAAATGATCCGACCGGCATCACGCATCCGCATCTGCTGAAACTGCAGGCCGATGAACAGCATGGTAAAACCATTGTGAACGGGGTCAGTCGTATCGGTTGGATGAGCGGAGGAAACAGTGCCCGTTTTAAAGATGAGGATATGGCTGACACGTATCTTCGTAAGGCGCAGGCGTTTATTCGTGAAAACAAAGAAAATCCCTTTTTCCTCTATTATGCATTGAACGAAAATCATGTGCCGCGCGTGGTGCATCCTCGGTTCCAGGGCTCTACCAGTCTCGGGGCGCGCGGCGATGCGCTGGCGGTTTTTGACTGGTGTGTCGGCCGGATTGTTCAGACGCTGAAGGAAACCGGGCAGTATGAGAATACGCTGATTGTGGTGACCTCTGATAACGGTCCGGTTCTGTTCGACGGCTACTGGGAAGCGGGCATTGAGCGGCAGGGAACGCACGATGCTTCCGGCCCGTGGCGCGGCGGAAAATACAGCCGCTGGGAAGGCGGAACGCGTATTCCGTTCATCGTTACCTGGCCCGGAAAATCCAAACCGGGAATTTCCGATGCGATTGTGAGCCAGGTCGACCTTTATGCGTCCATTGCTGAGCTGATTGGAAAACCGATGCCGAAAAACGCGGGGCAGGACGGACAGCCGCTGCTTTCCACATTTCTCGGGGAAAAGCTGGAAGGGCGGGAATATGTAATTCAGGAAGCCCTGACTCAGATTGCTGTGCGTAAAGGAAACTGGAAATATATTCCGCCGGGCAGCGTCACCGAACGCCTCGGCATCATGACCTGGAAAGCCGGAAGCGGGTGGAAAGAAACCACCGTTCCGGAACCGGGTCTGCTGTTCCATCTTACGGAAGATCCGGCCGAGGAACATAACCTCGCCGAAATCTATCCCAACCGCGTGAAAGAGATGAAAGCCATCATCGCCGAAGTGGCTCCCGAAAAAGCCGTTGGCGAAAAAGGGCTGAATAAAAAACAGCTCGGTTTCTGATTTCCAATCATTGGAAATTTACAAAGTTTGAAAAGCCGTCCTGCAGGGCGGCTTTTTTTATCGGGATTTCCGATAAGTCTGGGGGCTTTGTCCGAAATGTTTTCTGAAGCTGTTACTGAGGTGGGAGGCGTGGGTGAAGCCGGTTTCGGCGGCAATACGCTCGATGGTCCAGTTGGTGTAGAGCAGCAGTTCGGCGGCTTTGTTGAGGCGCATTTTCATGAGGGTCTGGTGGAGGGTGGTTTGTGTTGATTCCCGGAAGCGTCGGTTCAGCAGACTGCGTGAAATGCCGAGTTCTGCGGCAACTTCGGGGGTGCCTATTTTTGCGGGGAGGTTCTGCTGGAGATAGAGAATGGCGCGGCGGATCAGTTCGTCGGCCATAACAAAGGCATCGGAGCTGGCGCGGGTGATTACCCCTTTGGGTTGGATAAATACGGTTTCGGGTACAATGGGGCGTCCGTCCATGGCGGCCTGCAGCAGTGCAGCGCCTTGCTGGACCATGCCGGCGGTGTCGCGGTCGATGCTGGAAATCGGTACGGCCTGTACTTCACAGACCAGCGGGTTGTTGTCGACACCCAGAATGGAAAAATCGAGCGGAACCTGAAATCCGGCTTCCAGACAGAGGGCGGAAATCCAGGCGGCGTCGGCATCGTTGGCGGTAAAGATGGCGCAGGGGCGGGGCAGGTTCTGTAAACGGCCGGCCATGGTGCTGTAATTGAGGCTGCCGGTTCCATCGAGGCGGATTACCGTTTTTCCGCTTTTCTGCAGTTCAGCGCTGAAAGCCGTCAGGCGGGCTTCGCCGAACGGGGTCGGTGTGCTGGCGTACCAGGCAAAGTGGCGGTGGTCGTAGGAGAGAAAGTGACGTGCGGCAATCCGGCCGATGGCCGTGTTGTCGGCGGCGACGCGCGGCCGTTGAATATCGTTCCGCCAGGAGGAAAGATCGACACAGGGAATTTCCGGGTGCTGAAGGACAAAACCGGCCGTGCGCGGATTGTCGGTGAGCGAACTCAGAATGCCGTCACCGCGCCATCGGTTAATCATACCGGTCGGAGTGAGCAGATTGGCATCGAGGTGCCAGTTAAATTTCCGGGCGGCTTCAACGGCCGCCTGATGCGTCGGCTGGTCGTAGGCGTTCAGGAGCAGGAGGACTCGTCGTTTATTCAGCATTTCCGGATCAAAGGCTCATCTGGCGTATTTTGCAATAATAAATAATAAACCATGCAATACCAATTATGTCCGCGTCCGCGTAACGTATTCGTTTGTTGAATATTCCAAGGTCTGGAAAAAGGGGGACAAGGACGTGAAGATGGAACGAATTGAGCAAAAGAGGATGACGGCTTCATTGCCGCCGGAACGGGTACTGCAGTTTGGGGAAGGTAATTTTCTGCGGGCGTTTATCGACTGGATGTTCCACCGCATGAACGAGAGCGGGGTGTTCGGAGGCAGTGCTGTGGTGGTTCAGCCGCTGGAAAACGGGCAGGTGGATTTGCTGAATGAACAGCAGGGTCTTTATACACTTTATCTGCGGGGAATTCAGAATGGTGAACAGGTGGACGATCATGAAGTGATCCGTTCAATCAGCCGGGGAATCAATCCTTATTCCGACTGGGAAGGTTTTCTGGAAACAGCGGCCAATCCGGATATGCGTTTTGTGGTTTCGAATACGACGGAGGCGGGTATTGCCTATCAGCGTGTGGAACCGCCGGATTCCTGTCCCGCAACCTTTCCGGCAAAACTGACCGCCTGGCTCGTCCGGCGTTTTGAACAGCTTGGGGGCTCCGCAGATTCCGCGATGATTTTTCTGCCGTGCGAACTGATCAACTATAACGGCCGCAAATTGAAGGAGTGCATTCTGAAGCATTCTGCGGACTGGAAACTGGGCGGGGATTTTGAGGCCTGGATTGAAAACGACTGTATTTTTCTCAGTACGCTGGTGGACCGTATTGTGCCGGGTTATCCGCACGATGAAGCTGAGGCGATGCAGCGCGAACTTGGGTATACGGATCATCTGATCTGTACGGGCGAGATTTTTCATCTGCTGGTGATTGAAGGGCCTGAAGAGCTGAAAGCCGAGCTGCCGTTTCATAAGGCGGGACTGAATGTGGTTTGGACGGACGATATGCAGCCGTACCGGAATCTGAAGGTCAGTATTCTGAACGGTGCTCATACATCAAGTGTGCTGGCGGCTTATCTGGGCGGTCTGGATATTGTACGTGAGATGGTAGAGGACGGGCTTTTCGGAAGGTACGTGCAGGCGGTTCTGTTTAATGAGATTATTCCGACACTGGATGTGGAACGGGAAGAAGCGGAGGTCTATGCAGGGGCGGTACTGGAACGGTTTAGGAATCCGTTCATTCGGCATGAGCTGCTTTCCATCAGTCTGAATTCGGTTTCAAAATGGAAGGTACGGGTGTTGCCCTCGGTGAAAAATTATATGGCTGAATTCGGCAAAGTCCCTTCGTTGCTTGCCTTTTCAATGGCGGCACTGATTGCCTTTTATAAAGGAGATCTGCGGGACAGTTATGAACCGAAGGATGATCCGGCGGTTCTCGAATTCTTCCGAACGGCCTGGTCGGGGTCTGAGGTGGTTGCGCGGGTACTGGAACATACGGATTTCTGGGGCGAGGATCTTACGGCTCTGCCGGGATTCGAGCTGGAAGTTTCAAAAGCGCTGGGTCGGATTCTGCATGGAGGAATGCGTGAAGCGGTAAAAGACTGGTTGGATCATGAAGACGCTTAAAATCAATGAACGCGATAACGTCGCCGTCGTTATCTCCGACGATTCGGATAAAATTCCAAGAGGGCATAAAACAGCCCTGGTTCCGATTGAAAAAGGAGAGGCGGTCATTAAATACGGTTTTCCGATCGGCTATGCGACCGAGACGATCGAAGCCGGTGACTGGGTGCATGACCATAATGTGAAGACGGGGTTGTCCGGGGTGCAGGAATATCCGTATGAACCGGACTTCCGGCTGCCGGGACGTATTGCGGATGGAAAAACCTTTATGGGGTATCCTCGGGCCAATGGGGATGTCGGGATACGCAATGAACTCTGGATTGTTCCGACGGTCGGATGTGTGAACGGGCTGGCGGAAAAGGCGGCGGCGCGGCTTTGTGCGGAAGGTTTGCCGGATAATGTGGATGATGTGGTTGTTCTGGCACATCCGTACGGCTGTTCCCAGCTGGGGGATGATCATGAAGCTTCGCGGACGATTCTCTCGGCATTGGTGAAGCATCCGAATGCCGGAGGTGTGCTGGTGGTTGGTCTGGGGTGTGAAAACAACACCATGAAAGAGTTCCGGGAGCTGGTCGGGGAAGTGGATGGGGACCGGGTTAAATTTCTGGTGACACAGGCGGTGGAGGACGAGCTGGAAGCATGCGGGAGATTGCTGCATGAACTGTGCGAAACGGCGGCAAAAGACCGGCGCGGGCCGGTGCCGGTTTCCAAACTTCGGATCGGTCTGAAGTGCGGCGGGTCGGATGCTTTTTCGGGGCTGACAGCCAATGCGCTGGTCGGCGCGGTTTCGGACCGTTTGATTGCTCGCGGTGGTTCGGCCGTGCTGACCGAGATTCCTGAAGCATTCGGTGCGGAAACGATACTGTTCAACCGGTGCGTATCAAAAGCCGTGTTCGATGAGGCGGTGAATGTGGTGAACGATTTCAAGGAATATTTTTTATCCCACGGTGAACCGGTGGGAGAAAATCCGTCGCCGGGCAATAAGGCCGGCGGGATTACGACGCTGGAAGATAAATCGCTCGGTTGTGTGCAGAAGGGCGGAACCGCGCCGTTGAACGATGTGCTGCGTTACGGTGCGCGGGTTCGGAAAAACGGGCTGACTCTGCTGGAGGGTCCCGGTAATGACATTGTGGCTGTCACTGCGCTGGCGGCGGCGGGCTGTCATATGGTGCTGTTTACCACCGGGCGGGGCACGCCGTTGGGCGGACCGGTTCCGGTGGTGAAAATTGCTTCCAATTCGGCGTTGGCCGAGCGGAAGAAAAACTGGATTGATTTCAATGCAGGTGTGCTGATGGAAGGCCGGACGATGGATGGTCTGGGGGATGCGTTTTTTGACGATCTGGTCGATGTGGCCTCAGGACGTAAAACGCGGTCGGAAGAAAACGGATATCGGGATTTTGCCATTTGGAAACAGGGAGTGACATTGTGATGAAAAAAGTGCTGGTTGTTTTAGGTGCATGGATTGCATGGGGCGCTTCGGCACAGCATGCTGAGCGGGTTTATCTGAGCGGTAAAGGGCCGTCGGATGCGGTTGAGTGGGATTTCTTCTGCTCGGAAGGTCGGAAGAGCGGAGAGTGGACGAAGATTCCGGTGCCGTCGAATTGGGAGCAGCAGGGGTTCGGCGGCTATGCCTATGGACATGATACACCAAAAGGGGAGCACGATGAAACGGGCACCTATCGGACAACATTCCTGGTTCCGAAGGCGTGGAAAGACAAGCATGTGCGTATTGTTTTTGAGGGGGCGATGAATGAGACGTCAGTTAAAGTTAATGGTAAGGTTGCCGGCGCGCCCAATGAAGGCGGGTATCTTCCGTTCCGGTATAATCTGGACGAAAACGAGCTGAAATATGGCGAAGTGAACGAGCTTGAAGTGCTGGTTAAAAAGCGTCCGGAGAATGTGAGTCTGGACCGGGCGGAGCGGAAAGGTGATTACTGGGTATTCGGCGGAATTTATCGTCCGGTCTATCTGGAGGTGTTGCCGAAAATGTTCATTGATCGTGTTGCCATTGATGCGCAGGCTGACGGCACATTCAGAATGGACGTTTTTCCGCAGATTTATGATTACGGGAAACTGCGCAAGGGCCATCTTATGGAGCAGGTGGACGAGGTGGTTGCCCGAATCCAGACGCTGGATGGTGAGCCCGTCGGCGAAATGATGTCAGCACGTATGTACGGCGGGGCAGGAATGGTACGTCTGGAAGGCCGTGTGAATAATCCGAATCTATGGTCGCCGGAATTTCCGAATCTGTATGCCGTTAAAGTCAGTCTTCGAAAAGAGGGTCGGGTACTTTTTGAAAAAACGGAACGTTTCGGATTCCGTACGTTTGAACTGAGACCGGAAGACGGGCTTTATCTGAATGGGAAAAAGATTCGTATTCAGGGCGTGAACCGGAATGTGTTTGATCCGCAAACTGCTCGCGCGGTGAACAAAGAGGACGTGTGGAATGAGGCCCGTGCAATCAAGGCCATGAATGTGAATATGGTCCGTTCCCATATGCCGGCCACCACTGAATTTATGAATGCCTGCGATGAGCTGGGCCTGTTTGTTATTGTGGAGCTTTGCACCTGGAGTACTCCTGTGATTGATACGCCGATTGCACGTAATCTTGTTTTTGAACTGGTCGCTAAATATCAGAATCATCCGAGTGTCCTATTCTGGGCGAATGGTAATGAAGGCGGGTTCAATCTTGAGGTGGGCGGGTTGTATCATCTTCTGGATATTCAGCGTCGGCCTGTGCTTCATCCGTGGCTCCATAATGAGGCGTTGGATACGATGCATTATCCGGCTTATAAACAGTTGGTTGAGCGGCTTCGCGGACCGCGGGTTTATATGCCTACCGAGTTTATGCACGGATTATACGATGGCGGTATGGGAGCCGGGCTGGAGGATTATTGGGAGGCTATCCGTAAGTCAGCCTATGGTGCCGGCGGCATTCTCTGGTGCTGGAAAGATGCCGCGATTGCCCGGACGGATCGGGGCGGAAAACTGGACACTTTCGGAAACCGTTCTGCAGATGGGGTGGTTGGGCCGAACGGTGAAAAGGAAGCCAGTTATTTTACAGTACGCGAAATCTGGTCGCCGATACAGATTCCTGTTGAAACGCTGCCGAATGATTTTTCCGGAACGCTGCCGGTTGAAAACCGTTATTACGATACCTCGCTGAATCGCTGTACTCTGGAATGGGAACTGGTGGATTATTCCGGACCCTACGACGCGAAGGCTTCGATAAACGTTCTGGAAAAGGGCCGCTTGCAGGGACCGAATGTAGAGCCGGGGAAAACCGGTGCAATTAAACTACCTCTTCCGGCCGACTGGCGCAATGCTGATGCGTTGAAACTCCGCGCATTCGGCGTGAATGGCGTTGAGGTTATGCAGTGGACCTGGCCGATTTCTACTTCTCAGACTGAACGGAAAACGATGGCGGGGGTTAAGCCGGAACCGTTGAAGGGGAAACCTTTTGATATTCAAATGGGCGAAACGCTGTGGTCTTTTTCTCCGGAAACCGGACAGTTGTTAAACTGTACGGTCGGCGATCATGTTGTCGGGCCCGTTTCCGGACCGAATCTCTATGCCGGAATTTCTGATCAGGCCTTTGATTTTACATTCGATTGGAACGCCACGGTTGTTAAACAGAACGACGCCATAGTAATTGAATCAAAGAGTCGTGATGGAGCTTCGTCGTTCCGCTGGACGCTGGCGCCGGGTGGCCTGGTTCAACTCGACTATTCATTTGCTCCGATTGAATCTCCGGTGATCTATTGTGCAGTTGGTTTTGATCTGCCCGAAGAGGAGGTTCAAAGCAAGCGCTGGCTGGGTGATGGTCCGTTCCGTATTTGGGGAAACCGGCGGAAAGGTCCGCAATATGGGCTGTGGGAAAATGAATACAACGATGCCATCACCGGGGTGACCTGGGAATATCCGGAATTCAAGGGAATATTCAGTGATGTGGAATGGATGCGCTTGAGCCTGAAAGGCGGGCATTCACTGCTTATCAAATCGCCTGCTCCCGCTGAAGTCGGTGTACTGATTCCGAAAAATTCGGAAGGTCCGCGAGGAGACCGGAAGCATCCGACCGGTCCGAGCAATGCGATGTGGGATTATCCCGAATCCGGTGGGTTGTTCTTGTTTCATAAGCTGCCGCCGGTCGGCACGAAATCAAAAGATATTTCGCTGCTGGGTCCACAGAGTGGGCTCGTAAAACGGTCTGAACAGATCACCGGCCGTGTTACGTTTCACTCTTTTGAATAGGATTTGTATTTGTTGTTCGGAGAAGGAATATGAATTACAAAAAAAAATATCTGATGACCGGATGGCTGCTTGCGTTCAGTTTTCTCGTACTGATGACGGTTGCTGATTCGGCGCAGAAACGTCCAAACCTTCTTTTCATTCTATCGGATGATCAGGGCTGGGGGGATATCGGATTTCATGATCCGGCGCTTTATTCTCCGAATCTGGACCGGCTGGCGGAACAGAACCTGGAGCTTACGCATCACTATGCGGCACCGCAATGCACTCCGAGCAGAGTTTCGTTTCTGACTGGACGTTATGCGCAACGGTTCGGTCCGCAGGCGATTATTGCGGGGTATAATGTACAGGCTATTCCGTTTGGGACACCAACGTTGGCGAGTCTCCTCAAAGCACAGGGGTACGACACTGCATTAATCGGAAAGTGGCACCTGGGTTCGGTTCCGGGACAGCATCCGAATTTATGGGGATTTGATTATTCCTATGGATCACTTGGAGGTGCTGTCGGAGTGTATGACCATCGCTACCGGTTACGCAAAAAAGACTATGTCAACACCTGGCACCGTAACGGTGAGCTGATTCCGGGGCATGAAAATGGAAAGCCCTATGAAGAGGGAACCCATGTGACCGATCTTATCACGAAAGATGCAATCCGCTTTTTAAAACAGAAACGAGAGCAGCCTTTTTTTCTCTATTTAGCGTATACTGCGGTGCATACCCCGCTGGCGGAAGAGGATAAATGGTTTAAGGACCCTGAAGGGAAAATTCAGAAAATAAAAGATGAAAGTCGTCGGTTGATGGCGGCTTCGGTGCATCATCTTGATGATGCCGTCGGGCAGGTGCTGCAGGCGTTGGCAGAGACCGGAGTGCTGGAGAATACAATAGTGGTCTATTCATCAGACAATGGCGGAGTGGCTGGTGGACATCAAGGAGGAGGGTACGCAGAACCGAATCCGGATCTGAAACCCGGGTACAGCAGTAACGGCGAACTGCGTTCCGGAAAAACCCATGTATATGAAGGTGGAATTCGTGTTCCAACCATTGTCAGTTGGCCGGGGGTGCTGGGAAAAGGTGTGATTGATGATCCGGTGCATATTTGCGACTGGCTTCCAACCTTTGGAAAAATAGCGGGGGTGGAGCTTCCGAGTAATCTTGATGGAAGGGATATTCTTCCTGTGCTCAAGGGAGAGCCGGCGGAACCGCGCGGTTTTTACTGGGCGCGCGGAAAACAGATTCCGTGGTCCAGGCGCGCTGTGCGCCGGGGAGGCTGGAAGCTGGTTAATGAGGGGCAGTCGTGGGCGCTGTATCATTTAGAGACGGATCCCGGGGAGCAGAAAAATCTGGCGGAAAAATATCCGGAGAAAGTGAAGTCGCTATTGGATTTTTATGAATCCGAAGCGGCAAAAGACGAAGGGCGGCCGTTGATGTCGGTCTGGATCAAGGGGCCGAAGACGGTTACTTCGGGACGCGATGCGGTATTTGAGCTGGTTTGCAGTGAGCCCATGAAGTTGATGAAAGATGATTTATACATCGATGGCGCTGAAGTAACGGCGATTGAACATCGTGGAAAAACGGTGAGTGTTACGGTGCAGTCGACGGGAAAACCTCAGATTATTTTACAGGTCAAAGAAGGGGTAATTAAAAATGAAAACGGGCGGGTAAACCAGCCTTCGAGCCCGTTTCGGTGTGCGGTTGAAAAAGGAAACTGAACATATATATCCATATTAAAAAGGAATTGTCAGAAACGGAGAGCACGATGAGATGCAGGTTAGCGATAGTCAGTTTGGTGTTGGGTATGATGAGTCCCGTCTTTGGAGCATCAACTGCTGAGCGGGTTTATCTGAGCGGTAAAGGGCCGTCGGATGCAGTTGAATGGGATTTCTTTTGTTCCAATGGTCGGAAAAGCGGGGAGTGGACGAAGATTCCGGTGCCGTCGAACTGGGAACAGCAGGGGTTCGGCGAATACAACTATGGCCATGAACCGGCTGCAGAAAAAGCAGACGAAACGGGCCGCTATAAAACCACCTTTTTTGTTCCGAAGGAATGGAAAGATAAACATGTGCGTCTGGTGTTTGAAGGATCCATGACGCAGACCGAGGTGACGATTAACGGTAAGCAGGCCGGGTTCCCGAACTATGGCGGCTATCTTCCGTTCCGCTATATTCTGGATAAAACCAAGCTGAAATACGGTGAAGAAAATACTCTCGAAGTACTGGTGAAGAAGAAACCGGATAACGACAGTCTGGATCAGGCGGAGCGTAAGGCGGATTACTGGGTATTCGGCGGGATCTACCGGCCGGTTTATCTGGAAGTGCTGCCGCGTGAATTTGTGAACCGGGTGGCGATCGATGCGCAGATGGACGGCACGTTTAAAATGGATGTTTTTCCACAGGTGCAGCAGCCCACCAAATTCCGCGAGGAGTTTAAGGAATACGTGGATGAACTTACCGCGCAGATCCAGACGCTGGACGGGGAGAATGTCGGAAAGCCGATGTTAGCTCCCATTTATGGTTCGGCCGGTCGCATCCGTTTTGAAAACCACATTAAAAAACCGGCGCTGTGGTCGCCGGAACATCCGAACCTGTATCAGGTGAAACTGACGTTGAAGCACAAGGGGAAGGTGCTGTCTACAACGATTGAACGTTTCGGTTTCCGGACATTTGAGCACCGGCTGGGTGACGGACTTTATCTGAATGGAAAACGTATTCTGATCAAAGGGGTGAATCGCAATGTGTTTGATCCGCAGCATGGCCGGGCGATTGATGCAGAGCGGGTCTGGCGCGAAGCGCGTGAGATCAAGGCGATGAATGCCAATCTGGTACGTTCCCATATGCCGCCGACTATGGAATTTATGAGGGCGTGTGATGAGCTGGGTCTGATGGTGATCACGGAGCTGTGCAACTGGCATGATCCGGTGATTGATACACCGGTTGCACGTAATCTGGTGTATGAGCTGGTTACAACCTATCAGAATCATCCGTCGGTGATTATCTGGGCGAACGGCAATGAAAACGGATTTAATCTGGAAGTGGATGAACTGTATCATCTTTACGATCTGCAGAATCGTCCGATCATTCATCCATGGGCCTATTTTGAAGGGATGAATACCAAGCATTATCCGGATTGGAAGGAATTCCAGCTGCGTTTGAGTCACGATAAGGTTTATCTGCCGACCGAGTTTCTGCATGGCCTTTATGACGGGGGTCACGGGGCCGGACTGCAGGACTACTGGGATGCGATTAAAGCTTCGCCGATCGCGGCGGGCGGGGTGCTCTGGTGTTGGGCCGATGCGGCGATTGCCCGCACAGACCGCAACGGCATGCTGGATACTGACGGCAATCATTCGGCGGACGGTATCGTTGGGCCGAACGGAGAGAAGGAGGCCAGCTATTATTCCATCCGTGAAATCTGGTCGCCGATACAGATTGCCATGAAAACGCTTCCGGATAATTTCAGCGGAAAAATTCCGCTGGAAAACCAGTTCTATGAAACCCGCCTGGATGCCTGTTCGTTTGAGTGGAAGCTCGTGAACCATACCGGACCGTTTGAAACAGCGAAAAGCAGCGTGCAGGCCGAAGGACGGGTGAAAGGACCTAAAATAAAACCCGGAAAAACGGGGGAGCTGAAACTGCGGTTTCCGGATAATTGGCAAAATGCTACGGCACTTGAATTGCGTGCATTCAGTTCCGACGGGCGGGAAATTATGCAGTGGGCCTGGCCCATTCGTTCTCCGGAAATTAAAGGCGCCGAAGCTGTCGTGCGACAGGCCGAAGACAACTTGTTCGAAATCAAAGCCGGAAAAACCACCTGGAAGTTTTCACCTGAAACCGGGCAATTACTGAACTGCAGTGCTGAAGGATTCGGCCGGGGCCCCGTACTTTATGCGGGCACACTGGACGGTGCTTTGGAATTTTCCCGTATCTGGAAAACCTCGGTTGTGAAAAAGGGCAATTCCGTAGTCGTCAGATCGATCTGCGAAGATGCGTCATTCAGCTGGACGGTTCAGCCGGATGGTTCGGCGGTGCTGGATTATGATTTTTCGGCTCCGACCAATGAGCTGGTGTATGCCGCAATCGGGTTTGATCTGGAAGAAACCGCGGTGGCTTCCAAGCGGTGGCTGGGGCAGGGTCCGGACCGTATCTGGGGCAACCGGCTGCGCGGTCCGCAGTTCGGGCTGTGGGACAATGAATACAACGATCATATCGTCGGTGTGAACTGGGGCGAAACGCCCTTTAAAGGCATTTTCGGCAACGTCGACTGGATGCAGCTGAATCTGAAATCCGGGAAATCACTGCTGGTGGATACGGATTATGCGGCGGTCGGAGTGCTGCGCCCGGCCAATGCGGAGGGTGAGCGGGATAAACACGGGCCGACCAGTCCGGTGCATGCCTGGTGGCACTATCCGGAAACCGGCGGTCTGTATCTGTTCCATAAACTTCCGGGGACCGGAACCAAATTCGCGAATGCGTGGGAGCTGGGACCTCAGGGTTGTCCGGAACTGCTCAAAAGATCTATTGCTGGTAAGGTGAGCTTTATGGTTAGGTAAATTATAATACAAGCTAACTGGAGGGGTTATGCGAAAAGAACGTACGCAGTCCAAGGGTATTTCAAAAGGAGCGCCGAGTGGTTTTTTGATCAGTATACTCATTCATGCCGGTGCGTTCATGCTTGCAGGCCTGCTGGTGGTTTTTTCGGTAACTCAGAAGGAAGAGAAAAAGTTTGTTCCGCCCAAGCCGGTTGACCGGCCGAAGATGAAACTGAAAAAGCCTAAAGTGAAGGTGAAGAAATCATCGAAACCGCGAGCGACCAATCGGATTGTTACCAAAGTGCAGAAGGCCAGTATGCCGGATATTCAGTTGCCGGAGCTTTCGGGGATCGGGGACAACCTCAGCGGTGATATCGGCGGTTTTGAAATTATGCCGGATTTGGGGCAGTTGTCTGTTCTGGGCAGCTCACAGTCGATCGGCAGCGATCTGGAAGGAACGTATTATGACCTGAAGCTCGATCGACAGGGCCGGTTTATCTCAAATGATAAAGAGACCTTCCGTGCCAATATGATTGATTTTATTCGGAAAGGCTGGCGGCCATCCACCTTGGCGAAATTTTTCCGGTCACCGAATAAAATCTATGCCACATCGTTGGTTGTGCCGACGACGCAATCATCGATTGCGCCGGCTGCATTCGGGGACAAGGATGCGAGCGGGGCTCAGTGGATGGTGCATTATAAAGGCGAGCTGGTTCATGCGGAGGGGATTACTTTCCGCTTCTGGGCAGCAGCCGATGAAACGCTGCTGGTCCGGGTCGATGGGGAAATCGTTATTGGAGCAAAGTGGGCGAATACGGATACCGGCTGGTCAAACGTTGAGCCGGACACGGTGACGCCGTTCTGGCAAAGTTCATCCATGGATTCTTACCGGTTTATTCTGGGGAACAGCCGGGCTGCCGTGGGGGATTGGATTACCTTGGAACCGGGGGTGCCGTTGGATCTTGAAATTATTATCGGGGATAATGGAGGTAAAGCGAACTTCTGCCTGGCCGTCGAGGAGCAGGGGGTGGAGTACCCGGAAAGTAAACAGGGTGGACCGATTCTTCCTGTATTTAAAACGGCACCGATATCCCGGGATATGATGGATATTATCTACAAAGATCTGGTTGAAGGTGAGGTGAGTCTGACCAACGGGCCGGTGTTTAATGATTATGGCGGAAGTTCTGCTGAAAAGAATGCCGTTGCCGCAGCTTCGGAGAATCCTCCGCTGGTTGAGCCCTCCCCGGAGGTATCGGGAGTCGGTGTGTGGGAATTGCAGGATGGCACCGATTTCGAAGCGGAACTGGTGAATGTGATGGCCGGGATGGCTGTATTCAAAAATGCGCGGAATAAAACCGTTAAGGTGCCTTTGGAGAATATGACTGACACCAGCCGGCATAATATCGGTCTTTCGCTACCACCGGAATTTGATATCAATTTTGTGCGAGATCACAACCAGAAGACGTTCGCGATGGACAGTTATGATGTGAACAATATCCGTCCGCCGGAGTTACGCTGTTATTATGGATTCAGGCTCAGTCAAAAGGGATCAGGAGATTACCCCTACCGTGTAAATGCTGAAATGTTTGTCATCGGCCAGGAACGGCTCGGCACAAAGTACATCGTGCTGGACCGGCAGAAAACTTCATTTGTTCCGACCCGGGAAAATGGAAAATCGCACAGTTTCAAAAGCAGTCAGGAAGTGGTGCTGCAGAATTATGAAGTTGAAAATGAACCGCGCGGCGAAAAATATGCCGGCTATCTGGTAATCCTTACGGATGAAAGGGGCCGGGAAATTGGCTACAGCACTTCGAATGAATGGCTTTATAAAAATCTGGGAAATCTGAAAAGGCAGAAACCTGGAAATTATATCAATAAACAGTGTGAACGTGTTTTTCCTACGAGGCCTCCGGCTACACTGTATTAAAACCTGATGCGATAAATGGAACCGATCCGGTTCGGACAAAAGAAACGGTGAACGGTGGTTGTATCCTGCCGGGCGATGTCATCTGTTACGGGATTTCGGTTTGTCGTACGCGTATCTCGATGAGTTACGAAACTCTTTCAGGAATTTTCCGTTTGAACCCCGCATATTGACGGCTGTTCAGAGGGCATCCTGCCGATGCCTCTCCGCAGTATCTCCTGCTCCCCGGCACACTGATGGAATCAGGCGGGGTTGAATTTTGGCGCACAGTAAAATCGTAAAATTCTGTGAATTGGACACGAAAAAACCATCCAATAAGCCAAGTGACAGCGGGTATAAAAACTGAAAAGTTGTTTGCTGCTTGAATCGTTTGAAAGGGAAGTTTGATGAAAAAAAGTATGTTATTTGTTGTCCTTGCGCTGTTAACAGGAATTGATCCGGCTTTTTCAGCTTCGGATCGGCCGAATATTGTTGTGATTCTGGCGGATGATGTAGGTTCCGGGGATATCAGTTTTTACCGCAATAAATTTATGGATGGGAAACCGGTTTTTGAAACGCCGAATATTGATGCACTGGCGGAAAACGGCATGTGGTTTACGGATGGCCATTCCTCCACCTCGCTCTGCGCACCGACGCGCTACGCGATTATGAGTGGAAAAAACAACTACCGTTCCTTTGCGCCCTGGGGCGTTTGGAATTCGTTTCATGAAGGGGCCATAAAAAAAGGCGACACCACGCTTGGCACTGTGGCGCGCGACGGCGGGTATGCCACCGGGTTTATCGGGAAATGGCACCTGGGCCTGAATTTCAAAAAACGGAACGGCGAAGGCTTTTATCGGGGCAGTGATAAAGACGATAAAGTTGTGAATGCCGATATGACGCAGGTGGCTTACGGCGGCCCGATCGATATGGGATTCGAGTATAGTTATGCGCTGCCGACCGGAGTTCAGGGGCCGCTTTATCTCGCCTATGAAAATGAGAAATGGGCTCCGTTTGAAGAGGGCGTTTCAGAAATCATCTGCTTCAACGAAGAGAACGGTTGGGATCCTGAAACGGTGACTGAAGCGGATAAAAAGGGCGTTGGAGCAAAAGGGGTTCTTACGATCTCGGACAAAGGGCCGGGGATGGGGGATTCCCGCTGGGATACCTCGCGCATTCCCGATATTATTTCGAGCAAAGCGGTGGGTTTCATCAATCAGCATGCCAATAAAAAACCGTTCTTTCTCTACTACTGCAGTCCCGAAGCGCACCGCCCGCATATTCCGCCGGCCGAGATGGACGGCGTGAAAATTCGCGGAACACTGGCGTCGCGTCATATGGAATGCATCAAGGTGCTGGACCTTGAAGTGAAGCGTATTGTGGATGCACTGAAGGCCAACGGAGTATTTGAAAATACGCTGATCTTTTTTATGACCGATAACGGTGGTTTGACCTGGAACGTTCCGGGAACCATGGAGTCCGGACACCGTCCGAGCGGCAACTATCGCGGAGCGAAAAGTGCACCGCATGAAGGGGGACACCGGGTTCCGTTTGTTGCGCATTGGCCGAAATATATCAAGCCCGGGCAGCTTTCCGGGGAGCTGGTGGTTACGCACGATCTGATGGCTACGGTAGCCCGGATTGTCGGAACAGAGCTGCGCGATGAGGATACGCTGGATTCCACTAATATTCTGCCGCTTCTGCTGGGTCAGGCGTTTAAACCACGCGATTTTCTGGCCTGGCAGTCGGGGGCCACGTTTGAAGTGATGTATCGGGAAGGCCCATGGAAACTGATTATCCAGAGCAATCATGAGCTGAGCAAATGGGATCCGATCGAACTGTATAATCTGGAGTCCAATCCGAATGAAAGTCCGAAAAAAAATCTGATCAACCATCCGGAATACAAAGCGCGTGCAGAGAAAATGTTTGAAAAGTATGTGAAAATTCGAAAGAGCGGCGTGCGCACAGCACCGGTTAATTTTTAAGGAATACTGTCATGAAAAAATGGATAATTCTTTTTCTGGTTGTTTCGGGCGCGGTTCTTTCGGGAAGTGCGGCTAAACGAAAACCCAACGTGGTTATCTTCTACACCGATGATCAGCCGATGGATTCATTCGGGTTCATTAACGGGAAAGCGCATACCCCGAATATTGATCAGCTGGCGCAGAGCGGGACGTATTTTTCGCGAGCGTATGCCACCAGCAGTGTGTGTTCCCCGAGTCGTTATTCGGCTTTGACGGGCCAGTATGCCAGCCGTTGTCAGTCTCCGCAGTTCCGAAAGGAAATCAGTACTGAAGGGGTAACAAAAGTGCTGTGGAATATGGGAATGGAAGAAGGGCAGTGGAACTTTCCGCGGGTCATGCAGGCTAATGGTTATAAGACCGGTATGGTTGGAAAATGGCATGTCGGATCCAGCGGAAAACATGGTTATCGCAAATCGGTTCCGAATAATGATCCGAAAGATCCGGCAGTTATTGAGGTGCTGAAATATAATCAGGAATACTACTGCAAAGACATTGCCGAATTCGGGTTTGATTATGTCGGTGCGGCGTTTCACGGAAATCCAAACGATGATCCGAACCTGGTGAAAACCGGGTGTAATGTGCATGTGCCGGAGTGGCAGACCATGCATGCACTGAACTTTATCGAGGAAAATAAGGATGAGCCGTTTGTCCTCTACTATGCCTCCACCCTGCTGCACGTTCCGGATTGTACGGCCGATCTGAAAAAAGATCCGCGTCTGACGCCGCTGGGCTGGATGGATGAGCCGATTGCTCCGGGAGTTCTGCCGCCGCGTGAAGATGTGCTGCGTCGGGCCCGTGAAGCCGGTGTTCCGGAAAGCGAGAACGGAAAGCTGATTGCCGCCACCTGGCTGGATGATGTGGTCGGAGCCGTGCAGCATAAGCTGAAAGAGCTGGGGCTGGATGATAATACGCTGGTGATTTACTTTAACGACAATAGTACGGATGACCAGGGCAAAGGATCCTGTTACCAGGGGGGCGCACATGTGCCGATGATGGTGAATCTGCCCGGTGTTGTAAAACCGGGAGAACGAAAAGAGCTGGTGGCTAATATTGATATTGCGCCGACGATTTTTGATTTCTGCGGCGTTACTCCGCCGGAAGATATGGTGCTGGACGGTGCGAGCCTGATGCCGCTTTGCCGGGGTGAAAATGTAAGCGACTGGCGGGACGCCATGTTCCTGGAAATCGGAATTACCCGTGCGGTGGTAACCGACGACAATTTCAAGTATCTTGCATTCCGCGTTCCGGAGAGCTACACGAATCGACCGAAGGAAGAGATTCTGAAAGAACATCGGGAGTCTCTGGCGAACATTCATAAGATGTTTCCCTGGACGAAGAAAATGTGGCATGAGGAAGAAAATCCAAGATACATGCACATGGGCATGGCCCCGGGCGGCCACCATATGGAACGTTTTCAGCTCTATCTGAACCATCCGCCGTTTGAAAAAAATTATTTTGATCCGGATCAGCTTTACGACCTTAACCGCGATCCACGTGAAACCACGAATCTGGCGGAAAATCCGGAATATCAGGCCAAGCTCCAGAAAATGCAGAAGAAACTCAGCCGACTGCTGGCTGATGTTCCGGGAACATTTGCGGAGCTGAAACCGGAAGAATAAGTCAACCGCTGGGATTTCGGAGATGAGAAGGGATCTATTCCTGAGCGTGCTGCTGCTTGCAGGCATCGGTGTGAGCAATGCGGAGGAGTCGCCGTGGACGACGGCGAACCGGATTGCGATCAGTGCGGACGGCAATCCGGACGCGGATGCGGACGATGTCGGTGCCTCGCCGATCTCGCTGGCGATGCTCGCAAAAGCGGGCCTGCAGGAAAATCTGGTGCATTATGACTTTAATAATTTCCTGAATTATAAACGGATTGATCCGGGAAATAATCGGATGTGGCAAGGGGCGATGGGCGGACAGGCCCGGTGGGGATTTGATAAAAACCGCTTTTTCGATGCGGCTGTTGATCCGCAGGGTGCCGTGGCGCATCTGACTGAAGAGATCAATAAATCCACGGCTGCTGATCCGTTGTATCTGATCGTGGCGGGGCCGATGGAGCTGATTTTCCAGGCGTTGGAAGCGGCGGAACCTGAGGCGCGGAAAAGGGTGATTCTGGTTTCGCACCATAATTACAATGAATATTTCAAGGCGCGTCTATGGCATCGGAACTGGAACGACGTGCAGGCACTGGTTCCGGAAATTGGATATTTGAGAATTAAAGATCAGAACGGTTGGGACGGAAGCGGGCTGAAAGGGAAAGGCTATGCGGACTTTTACTGGCTACGTGATCATGCGGATCCCAACCTCAACTGGGTTTATGAGCGCATCAGGGCCGGGAAGCCGGATGTTTCGGATGCGGGGATGCTGGCCTGGCTGATGGGGATCAGTGGCGATGACGAAATGGTGACGATTCAGGAAATGCGGCAGTGGTTTGGGCCGGATTTGGTTCCGGCGCCGGGCGGCGTTCCGGAAACACCGGCTGCGCCGGCGGGGGTGGAGCCTGAGGTCATTCCTCCGGCTGCTGATCAGGTATTTCTTGAAGTGGACGGAAAACTGGTGATCGAAGCGGAATCGGTTCCGCTTTCCAGAGGTTGGAAAAACGACGGAACCGGGGCCATTCGCTGGGAACCGCCGGAAGGCAAAGGCGTCAGCCACCAGCATCAGGGCGAGCTGATGTATACGATACGGATTTCCAATCCCGGGAAGTACCGTATGGCGCTGAAGTCTGCACATGACGGTGCCGGGTTAAAGGATGATTGGAGCAGTTGTTATACGCTGATGGGGCTCAATCCGGTCAGTCCCTATGGCAATACGCGGAAAACCGGTTTTCCGGCGAATGAAAATTCCGGATTCACGTGGGATACGGCTCATAAGAACTATGGCGCGGTCCGGTCGAAAGAGGGCAGAGTGTCGGAACCGGTTTATGATTTATCAGCAGGCGATCACTGTTTCTGGATCTGTGGACGGTCGAGTGGATTCCGCATCGATAAAATTCATTTTTTCAAAACCGGAATTGCCGGGTTCAAAAGTGACTCGGAAGCGGCAACGCTGTTTGTTACGGGGAATTAATCAAACGTATGGGTGTAGTGATGAAGAAAAAAATCAGTGTATTGCTTTTCAGTGGAATATGTATTGCGGCGGCTTATGCCGCGGAGAAAAGACCGAATGTGCTGTGGATTGTGACGGATGACCAGCGGCCCGATTCGCTGGCCTGTTTTAACCGGGCGGTCTATGGAACCGATGAAAGTCCGCTGGGCTATGTGGAGTCGCCGAATGTGGATGCGCTGGCTGACGAAGGGGTGCTGTTTACACGCGCCATCTGCAACTCGCCGGCCTGCGGTCCGTCGCGCGGTTCCATGCACAGCGGGCGCTATCCATTCCGCAACGGGCATTATCAGTTTGAACTGACGCATCAGTTTCCGGATTTTGTGAAACCGATCATTCATCAGACGCTGCGCAAGAACGGCTACAGCACGGCGGTATTCGGTAAGTCGGATTCCTACATTTACACCGAAGTCGGTAAATATGTGACGGCCGGACTGTTCGGGACTAAAGTTCATTTTAAACACGATCTGCAGGCAAACGGTTTCGGCGATATTTATGCCGGAGGATATAGCCCGGACGGAACCACGGAAAAAGTAATGTATCCCGATGGCAGTATTCGGGAATATTTCCTTAAACGGAATTCGGGCGCGCTGACCGAAGAGGATATTGCGGAGCGCAGAAAGACGGATAAGGAATTTGATATTCTCCGCGCTGATACGGAAGGGTTTTACAGCAAAAAGCTGATCTATGGCGGGGTTAATCCGCAACCGGATGATAAGACGATTGACGCCTATATTGTTAAGGAATTCAAAAGCTATCTGGATCATGCCGATACGGAATACTCCACCTGTTTCGGCCGGAAACAGCAAGGCGTTCCAACGGCAAAGCCGGCGATGACGGAAATCGGTTTCCGCCTGCCGCATACGCCGGTGCTTCCGCCGAAATCCTTCCGCGATCGTTTTCAGAAAAAGAGTTATCGGGTACCGGAATTCAGTAATGATGAAGTTGAAAAACTTCCGCCGCAACTGCAGCAGCTTTCGCGGGGCATGAAGGTGCTGGGGACTCCGGAGGATATTTCAGCGAACCGGGCTTATACCCCCGAAAAATTCCAGCAGGCCGTGCAGGACTATTATGCATTCTGTGCGCATGGAGATCAATTGATCGGAGAGGCCGTAAAAGAGTTCAAAAAATACTGTGCTGAAAATAAAAGGGATTACCTGATTATTTATACGGTCGGGGACCACGGCTGGCAGCTGGGCGAACAGGGGATTGAGACCAAGTTCAGCCCGTGGCGTGAATCGGTTCATAACGCGGCGATTGTGGTGTCGTCCGATAAAACCAAATTTCCGGCGGGCAAGGTGTATGACGGTATCGTGGAATATGTCGATTTCATGCCGACTATCCTCGCGGCTGCCGGCGTGGATATCCACGATCCGCAGTATGATTATATGGATGGTTACGATCTGGCGGAAGTGCTGTCGGGGAAAGCCGTTAAACGTGAATATGCACTGGGCGAAATGAACCTGATTTATGGGCCGCGTGCTTATATGCGGTCGGAGGATTTTGCATTTTCGATGCGTACCCGTCCGAATAACGGCAAGCCGCAGGAAGGGAATCTGAACAAAGATATCAAATGGGCTCTGGAGTGTCCGGTGGAGAAAGCCGAGCTGGCACTGTACGATCTGCGCAGGGATCCGCTGGAACGCAACAACGTGGCGAATGATCCGCACTATCGTGAGCTTGCGGCCTGGTTCCGTCAGAAACTGGGAAATATTGTGCTGGGCGACGGCCGGGTGGAATGCGACTGGAATCAGAAAAACAGTTATAAAATCAGCACCTTTGCGAAAGGCGCGGATGATAAAAAACTCGATATTCCGGCCGAAATTGTGCCTGCACTTTAAAGGAGATGGAAATGGATTACCGAAAACCACATCCGATTTTAAACCTGGGCGGCTGTCTGCTGTTGCCTCTTTTGCTGGTTTCCTGTCAGTCGGGTGCATTCCGGGATGCTCCGGCGGGCCCGACGATTACCGATGAAAACAGCGCCTTGCCGGAAGGAATGAAGTGGAAGCTGGTTGACGGCATGTCGGACGAATTTAACGGCCGGAAAGTAAACTTGAAAAAATGGCAGGTGGATCCTGTCGGAAACAGTTTTACCTGGGAAGGGCGTCCGCCGGGGCTGTTCCGTGCAGATAATATCTGGGTGAAGGACGGCAACCTGCGGGTCAAAGTGGATGTGCTGGATGAGCCGTATGAGGGCGTGGAGGGAACCTACACGTATTCGGGGGGAATTGTTCGGTCGATTATGCCGGGACAGGTGGGATGGTATTACGAATGCCGGATGAAAGCCAATGCCACCGAGATGTCTTCCACCTTCTGGATGCTGACTATCGGCGGTCCCGATGAAGCGTTGGAACTCGATATTCAGGAGTGCGTCGGCCGTACGACCGATTTAACCCATAAATGGGCGAAGAACTGGAACCGAATTTTTCATTCCAACGCGATTCACTGGCGTTATTTCAGCGAACCGAAAGAGACGAAAGCGCAGGGCTGGGAATATCTGGAGGAAAAGAATTCCAGCCGTTATTTTGTGTACGGCGCATGGTGGAAATCGCCGGAGGAAATCCGTTTTTATCTGGATGGGGAATATAAATATTCCATTAATCCGGAAACGCACTGGGACTGGCCGGCCTATCTGCACATGGCGATCGAAACCTATGACTGGAATCCGATTCCGGAAGACGGCGGACTGGTGGCTTCGGGAACGCTCGACGAGCGCACCACCAAATATGACTGGATCCGCACCTGGAAGCCGGCTGAGAAATAAGCGTACACGCGCCTGTCGTCAGGGCGTGTTGGCTTTGCGGTAGGCGAGCGGGGGAAGGCCGTATTCTTTTTTGAACACCCGGCTGAGGTGGGGGGCGTGACAGAAGCCGCAGAGCGCGGCAATTTCCTCGACGCTGTGCTGGCTGGTGCAGAGCAGGTTTTCGGCTTTTTTAAGACGCTGTTCGGTCAGCTTGCGGTGAATGCTGCTGCCGAGTGTTGCGCGGAAACGTTGTTCCAGCGTACGACGTGAGACGCCCAGCTCAGCGGCGATTTCCGGGGTTCCGATGGCGTGACGCAGGTTTTCGATGAGATAACTCATGGCCTGCCGGACCAGGGGATCGTTGGTCGCGAGTGCATTGGTGCTGGCGCGCTGGGTGATTCCGGCGGGTTCGATATAGATGATGCCCTGTTTGGGCGGGATGCCGTTCATGATCTGTGCAAGCAGTTGGGCGCCTTCGTAGCCGATACGTTCGTGATCGTGGTTGATACTGGAAAGCGGAACGGGCTGGTGTTCGCAGATCAGCAGATTGTTGTCGACTCCGAGAATGGCAAAATCTTCAGGTACGCGGTAGCCGGCTTCCATGCAGTTGCTCAACAGCCATGCGGCGTCCACGTCGTTATAGGCGAGGATGGAGCTCGGTTTGGCCAGGGTGTCAAGCCACTGCATAATTTCGTCCTGGGAGTGGCGGCCGACCAATCGGGACGGCGCGGCAATTCCGTTTTCGATGAGCTCTTTTTTAAAGCCCTGATAGCGTGCTTCAGAAACGGGATGCTGCCGATAGCTGATGTAGGCGAACGAATGGTGGCCGAAGGCCCGGAAGTGTTCGGCCGCCATCTGACCGATACGTTTGTTATCGGCCGAAACCCGCGGTAGGTGAAGATCGGACCGCCATTCAGAGAGATCCACGCAGGGCAGACCGGCATTTCGGATAAATTCCTCGAGCTGTCTGTTGTTATCCATTGAACAGATAATGCCGTCGCCTTTCCAGTGTTTCGGAATCTGGAATGCATTCATCATGCTGACATTAAGGTGCCATCCAAGTTCCTGTGCCGCCCGCGCGATTCCCTTATGGGTTTCGGTGTCGTAATTACTCTGGATCATCATCACTTTTTTAATGGAAGGCATGATGCGCATTTATGCAATAAATATAAAATAATGCAATATGTGTTTATCTCAGATCCATCCTATCTTCTCCGCTGAATCCTGAGGTACAGCCGGTGCGCCGGGGGTTGGGAAGGTAGTGGTGAGCGGAGATGAACAACATGATTGAAGAGACCTTTTCAGATTTCAGTAAGCGTCTGTGCGGCATCGGGCGTATTCTGGATGATCCGGATTATAATGTCTGGGGCTGTTCGCCGATTTACGGGCCGGACGGAAAGGTGCACGTATTTTATTCGCGTTGGAAAAACGAAGCGGCGCATCAGGGCTGGATCAGCTGCAGTGAGATTGCCCATGCGGTTGCGGATCATCCGGCCGGGCCCTATAAAACCGTGGATGTTGCCGTGACGGGGCGCGGCGGTGACTGGTGGGATGCCATGACCTGTCACAATCCGACCGTTCATGAAGTCGACGGAAAATATGTGCTGTTTTATATGGGGAATTCGGATGGAACGGCGGCCACGAAACGCGTCGGGATGGCGACGTCTGATTCGCTGGACGGTCCGTGGAAACGGTCGGATCAACCGATTATTGAGCCGGACCCGGATCCCGGGGCCTGGAATTCCATGATCACATCCAATCCGGCTTTTCTACGCCATCCGAACGGCCAGTATTGGCTGTATTATAAATCGTGGTGTGTAACCGACCGGGAAAAGGATATCCGGGAAAATGACTGGCGCAACACCTATCGCCGGTATGGACTGGCTATCGCCAAAAGTCTTGACGGTCCTTGGGAAAAACAGGGCGGTCCGATTCTTGATCTTCGCCGTGTGGTTGAAGATGCCCAGAGCGAGGATGCCTATGTCTGGTATGAAGACGGAATGTTTAAAATGCTGATGCGTGATATGGGGTACTGGAATCACCAGTATGGACTCTATTTTGAATCGGCTGACGGGATCCGCTGGGGCGAACCGCAGGTCGGTTATCTGCAGGCGCATCACTATCTGAAAGAACCGCCGACGGGCAACAGACTGGATGATCGCTTTGAGCGCCCGCAGTTACTGATGCGCCATGGAAAACCGGAATATCTTTTCGCAGCCATTCGCGGGGGAAAATACAGAACATCGTCGGCTGCAGTTTTAAAGGTCGGTACGGATAGATCAACTTCAACGGGGTATATTCAATGAGCAGTAGAAAAAAGGTATCACTGAACGGAGCTTGGAAATTTGTAAAACAGGGGTTTGCCGGAGGAGCGGCGATTGAGCTGGACGAGTCTGACGAGCGTGTGGCATGGCGCACGGTGCAGGTGCCGCATGACTGGAGCGTGGAATCGCCGTTCAGTCAGGATTTCGACGGGGCCACCGGCTGGCTTCCCGGTGGAGAAGGCTGGTACCGGAAAACGTTTCAAGCGCTGAAAACCGACGTGACCTATCTGCATTTTGACGGAATTTACAACAATGCGACGGTGTATGTGAACGGGCAGAAGATCGGTTTTCATCCCTATGGATATTCACCGTTCTATTATGATATTTCAGAGCAGGTGGTTGAGGGGGAGAATCTGATTGCGGTGCGGGTGGATCATTCGCGTTACTGCGACAGCCGCTGGTACACCGGGTCGGGCATCTACCGCAATGTGGAACTGGTCGGCACTTCAAAAATACATATTCCGGTATGGGGCACCTTTGTGACGACGCCGGAGATTTCCGACGAGAAGGCTGCGGTCCAGATACAGGTTGAGGTGCTCAATCCGGAAGGAGCGGTGTTGACGACTTCCATTTTTGACCCGAATGGAAACCAGGTTGCCGAAGGTGCAATAGAAGCATCAGCAGAAACATTCCAGACCTTGGAAGTTTTGAAGCCGCGGCGTTGGGATGTTGATGCGCCGAATCTGTACAAAGCGATCACGGCGATTTCCAGGGAGGGGAAAACGGTCGATGAATACACTACGGTTTTCGGCATTCGCACATTCCGCTTTGATGTGAACGAAGGTTTTTTTCTGAACGGGCGGAATCTGAAAATCAAGGGGGTCTGTCTTCATCATGATGCGGGATGTGTCGGTGCAGCCGTACCGAAGGATGTCTGGCGCAGGCGCTTTGAAATTCTGAAAAAGGGCGGATGTAACGCGGTCCGAATTGCTCACAATCCGGGTTCCGAAGAGTTTATTTCGCTGTGTGATGAAATGGGGCTGCTGGTTCAGGAGGAGTTTTTCGATGAATGGGATTATCCGAAAGACAAGCGGCTGAATCAGAATGAACGGCATGATGATTATATTACGCGCGGTTACACGGAACATTTTCAGGAGTGGGCGGAGCGGGATCTGAACGATGTGATCCGTGCGCACCGGAACCATCCTTCGATTATTCAGTGGAGTATCGGTAATGAGATTGAATGGACATATCCGCGTAATGCCGAAGCGACCGGTTTTTTCGGAATGAAGGCAACGGGCAATTATTTCTGGACCACGCCGCCGAATAGCCCGGAGGAGATTGATCATGAGCTGGCGACACTGCCGCGCGGAAAATATGACATCGGTGAAACGGCGCTGAAGCTCTCAAAATGGACGAAGGAAATGGATACCACGCGTCCGGTGATTGCCAACTGCATTCTGCCGTCGGCCAGCTACCGTTCCGGCTATGCGGATGCGCTGAATATCATCGGGTTCAGCTACCGCCGGGTAATGTATGATTATGGGCATGAAAATTATCCGGACCTTCCATTGATGGGCTGCGAAAATCTGGGGCAGTGGCATGAATGGAAAGCCGTTATGGAACGCCCGTTTGTGGCCGGGACGTTTCTGTGGATCGGGATTGATTATCTGGGAGAATGTGCCGGTCGCTGGCCGATGCGTTCCAAGCGGTCGGGACTGCTCAACAGCGCCGGTTTTGAAAAGGGATCGTATCACATGATGAAAACGCTGTGGTGCGATGAGCCGCATGTACACCTGACAACCCAGACGCTGGAAAAATCACCTTATATTTTTGATGCAGCGACCGGGTTTATCGGGGAAGAGGATTCCGAGGCCTGGAAAACCAAAACCTGGTTCTGGCACGACGTCAACACGCATTGGAACTATGCCGACGGTGAGATGATTGCGGTGGAGGTGTATTCCAACTGTGCGTCGGTGGAATTGTTTCTGAACGGGGAATCGCTCGGTGTTAAACACCTGAAGGATTTTGATGACCGTATCTATAAGTGGGCGGTGCCGTATACCGCCGGAACGCTGGAGGCCCGTGCGGCCGATGCATCGGATCGTTTGAAAACCGCCGGAGCACCTTCGGCGGTTATACTGGAGGTCGACGGCTGTCATGTAATTGCCCGGCTGGTGGATGCGCAGGGTATTCCGGTTAAAGCGGAGGAGTACGAAATCCGTTTCGAGGTCAATGGAGGCGGTCGCATTCTGGGAATTGATAACGGGTCCTGTTACAGCACGCAGCCCTTTCAGTCGGATCGTGTGGTTACGGATCAGGGGCGATGTCTGCTGGTGGTTGAAGGGACCGTGAGCGTCAGGGCTCTGGTGGATGAATTAAACCTTTCAGCCGGACCGGTTGAAGTCAATGCAGTGCAATAAGGGAGTTCGCCATGTCGGAAAAACCGGAACATGAAAAAAAACAGGGTAGGGAAGCTTCGATCCAATCGGAAGACCGGGTGCTGCTGCATCAGAAAGTTGCATATGGTCTGGGGGTTGTTTCCGACCATTTTGCGAACGTTTCGATTGTCTATCTGTTTTTTCTGCCCTTCTTTAATGATTTTCTGAAGGTGCCGGCAAGTATTGTGACCGGGGCTCTGGCCCTGGCCCGTTTGTGGGACGCAATCAGTGATCCGCTGGTGGGATCCATATCTGATAAGTGGACGTCTAAATTCGGCCGACGGAAACCGTTTGTTATTACCGGGGCGATACTGACCGGTCTGTTTTATCCCGTCATCTGGCTGGCTTCCCCCGACTGGAACCAGAGTGTGGTTGTGGCCTATCTGGTGGGAGCTCTGCTGCTGTTTTTTACGTTTTATTCTGTTTTTTCGGTGCCGTATGAATCGCTGGGTACGGAGCTGACGGCCGACTATAATGAGCGCACCAATATTTTTGTGGTTCGTTCCTACATGAATCAGTTCGGCAATATCGGCCTGAGCTGGCTTTTCCCGCTGGCCACCTGGCTGGCTCTGCAGCCTTGGGTCGGCGGTGATATCAACGGCGTGCGGCTGGTCAGCATTCTGGTTGCCGTCATCGTTATCAGCACCGGAGTGCTGCCCGGCATCTTCTGTAAAGAGCGCTACCGTAAAATTGCACAGGAGGAACAGAAGAAGAAAAAAGCCAGCTTCAAGGAAGGGTTTATGGACCTGCTCAAAAATACCCAGCTGATGATCGTGATCGGGATCATCTGCACCTATCTGCTGGCGATTATGTCGGCCGGTGCGTTGGGGTATTATGTGAACGTTTATTATATTTTTGACGGTGACCGGTTTGCGGGAACCGTACTCGGCGGGGTAGAGGGTACGCTTCGCGTTGTGTATTCCCTGTTTGCGGCCTATGCGATCAAACGCATGGCGGATAAATTTGATAAACATCGCCTGATGAGCTGGTGTGTGATCACGATGCTGATTTCGCTGGTGGGCCTGTATTTCTCCCTGATTCCGGGGCGTCCGCTGCTGGCTCTGGTCACCAGGCCGCTCTGGGCGATCGGCGAGGTCGGATTCTGGATTCTGATTATTTCCATGCGGGCTGATGTGTGTGACTGGGATGAATACCGGACCGGCCGCCGGCGGGAGGGGATTATTTCGGCAACGACCAACTGGTTTACAAAATCCGCCATGACCCTTGCAGCAGTATTGAGTGGACTCCTGATTCAGTTTGCGGTCGGGCTGGACAATAAAATTGAAGACGAGACGGTACTTACCCGGATTGAGGAAAAAGCACAGGAACAGTTTGAAGCCATGTCTGAAGGGGAGCGTGCCGGACAGAAGGCGGAGCACAATGTTTTTGTCCGCATGTTTAAAGCTTTTCCGGATGACGGAAGCGGTCGAAGTCTGGAAATGCGGGTGACCGATGCCATGTTCTATGAGGGGGATGTTCCGGAAGTAACCGTGCATCTGCTCAGAAGTCAGATGGAGCAGGAGGTCATTATGGAACAGCAGGATGAGGGCATGCTTTTCCGGATGCGGTTTTTCTTTGTGCTGCCGAAGTTTATCGCGCTGGCTATCGCATACCTGCTTTTGCAGAAGTACAAGCTGTCGCATGAAAAGATGATGGAGATCCGCGCAGAGCTGGAAGAGCGCCGCGGGAAAGCGGTGGCTTCCTGATTAAACGGTTCCGGGAGAAACTGGAGAACGATGATGAAAAGTGTGATGAATGATAAGCAGGTGATGACGGAGGAAAATGCGGTATCCCGCTCCGGACACGCCGGAGGAAGGCTGAAGCATGATCTGAGCGGTTTTCTGTGGAAGCTGGAAGGGTGTCTGCCGGGCCGGGGTATGGAGCAGAAGTTTCCGGAAATCAACCATGATCATATGGGCGATATGCTGGACTGGTCGCATGCGCATGTTCCGGGTGATGTTTTTACCGATCTGTGGCGCATCGGCCGTATTGAGGATCCGCATTATGCCCGGAACAGTCTTAAAGCCAAATGGGTGAATGAATATGAATGGTGGTATATGCGCCATTTTAACGTTCCGCCGGAAATGGAAGGGAAGCGGATTGAGGTGACCTTTGAAGGGGTCGACTATGCCTGTGACGTGTTTGTGAATGGAACGCCGATGGGTTCGCATGAAGGGATGTTCACCGCCTTTTCATTTGATATTACGGATCTCGTGAGTTTTGAACAGCTTGCCCGCGGTCGTAACCTTCTGGCGGTCCGGCTGCATCCGGCGCCCCGGCGTTACAGCCGGGTGGCCGGCAGAAAGCCTGCCTGGCATGGGGATTACTGGACGAGCGTGGTGCCGTCCGGGATCTGGAAACCGGTTTATCTGGAGGCCTATGACGAAGCCCGGATTGAAGATATTTATGTAAAGACCTCTGTGCAGGATGACGGGTCTGCTGATGTTGTTCTTGAGATTGAAGTTCTGCATCACGGAAAAACGGAGCGTACGGTTGATGTTGTAGTTGCGGTTCAGGGCGAAAATGTCCGGACGGAGGAAGTTGAAATTTCCGTACAGCAGACGCTGCAGTCCGGCCGCAATATGTTCCGCATTTCGGTTCGGATTGAGGATGCGAAACTCTGGTATCCCTGGGATCTGGGGGAGCAGAACCTGTATACAGCGAGCGTCTGCCTGAAAGAATACGGTAAACCGCTCGATGCCCGGGAGCAGCTGTTCGGTATTCGCGAATTGGAAATGAAAATGAATCCGGGCTTTACGGAGGATGAGGTTGAATATCCGTGGACGTTGATGATCAACGGCAAACGTCATTTTATCCGTTCCGGAACCTGGGGCGGCCCGCCGGATATCTTTTTCGGCCGTGCAACGGATGAAAAGTATGAGGAGCTGATTCGGCTGGCGAAAGCGGCCAATATGAACAACCTGCGGATTTTCGGGTGGCACCCGACGGAAATACCGTATTTCTATGAGTTGTGTAATCGCGAAGGAATCACCGTCTGGCAGGATATTCTGCCGATAGCGAGTCTGTCGCTGCCGGAAGAAGAGGCCTATAAAGAGGCGATTTTCTCGGATGCGGTTGATGTGGTGAAACAGCTTCGGAATCATCCGTGCATGGTGATCATTGAAGGCGGTGAGGAGATTCTGATGAGTGCCTCCGATCCGGCTCACAACCTGCAGCTGATGAATGAACTGGGTGAAGTCGTTAAACCCTACACGGATCTGCATTATATTCCGGTTTCGCCGTTGAGTGATGATGTCGGGGTTTCGCTGGGGTTTAAACCGAAAGAAAGTGTGCATGCCAACGGACTGTTTTACGGCGAAGGACGGAACACCATTGAACGGTATTACCGTAAGCTGGATTTTGCGGCGGTTCCTGAGCTGGCGATTTCCTCGTGCCCGAATGTGGAGAGTATTAAAAAGTTTATTCCGGAAGAAGAACTGTGGCCGCCCGGACCGAGCTGGGGGCATCACTGGACCGACTTTGATGTTTTCCGGACACTGAACTTTGAAGTGCTCGGTACCCAGGCAACGGGGGGACTGCAGGAGTTTGTGGAGGCCACACAGATTACGCAGGGGGTTCACTTTCAGTATGCCCTTGAATTTTTCCGGCGGAGAAAACCGAAAACCAGTGCACTCTGCATCTGTCACTACATTACCTTCGCTCCGGATATGAAGTGGGGTGTGGTTGATTATTATCAGCAGCCGAAGCGGTCGTATGAATATCTGCGTCTGGCCTATCAGCCGCTGCTGATTTCGCTGGATTATGAGAAACGGCGCTGGCTGCCCGGGGAGGATTTCGAAGGTCGGCTGTGGGTGGTGAATGACCGCTATGAACCGTTCCACGGATGTAAAGCGAAAGTCTGCTTCCGTTCATCAGGCTGTGAAGATGTGTTTGTGGAAGAGGTCGAACTCGGCGAAATTAAACCGGACAGCTCGGCAGAATTTGCAACGGTGAGGTGTAAGGTTCCGGGAAAGCTGGGCGACCGTTTTCATATCGAAGTTGAAATGACGGATGCCGCAGGTGCGGTCGTTTCGGAAAATAAATATCTGCTGCTGGTTGCTGATGAGCGCGTTGATCTTCCAAGACTGAAGGAGATCGGTGCAGAGGCGATTACACGGAAAGTGAAATTCGGCAATTGCAACTATCTTCGTTATTTCGACGGTCTGAATCATACGCCGGGCGTAGAAACCGCCGATGAAAAAATGCCGACGGTAAAGGAATTTGTTTATGAAAAGTGATCAACGGTTCAAATCGGACTGGGAGTCGCTGTCGGCCTATCAATGTCCGGAATGGTTTCACGATGCCAAGTTCGGCATCTATGCGCACTGGGGGGTCTATTCTGCAACCAGAGCGCCGGAGAATACGGACTGGTATGGGTGCGGCATGTATGAAGAGGGACACCCGAATAATGTGTTCCATCGCGAAACCTACGGACCGGTGGATCAGTTCGGCTACAAGGATTTTGTGCCGCGTTTTACAGGGGAACATTTCAATGCTGAAGCCTGGGCGGACCTGTTTGAGGAAGCCGGGGCCCAGTTTGCCGGACCGGTCGGTGAACACGCAGATGGTTTTGCCATGTGGGATTCAACCGTAAATCCCTGGAACGCCGCGAAAAAGGGGCCGTGCCGCGATGTGGTGGCCGAAATGGAACAGGCGGTCCGGAGCCGGGGGATGAAGTTTATGGTGAGTATGCATCATTCCTGGCTGTGGGGCTGGTTCCCGACCTGGCTGGAGAATACGGACTGTGCAGATCCGGCGAATGCCTCGCTGTACGGACCCCGGCTGCCGAAAACGGCACGCCATATTGAAGGTATTCAAACGAAGTCGTGTGATCCGATGCCGAGTCCGGACTTTGAACGGATCTGGCTGGAGAAAGTGAAGGAAGTGGTCGAGGGTTATTCGCCGGATCTGCTCTGGTTTGACAACCGGGTGGAGATTCTTTCAGAAACCGTCCGGAAACAGATGCTGGCCCATTATTATAATCATGCGGCAGAGCGGAACCAGGATGTGGTGATGACCTTCAAGCGGCCGGATTTTCCGCTGGGTGTCGGTACCGTTGATCTGGAACGGGCGCGGATGCCGGAGATTTATCCGGAACCCTGGCTGACGGATACATCGATCTCGCGAACTTCGTGGAGTTGGGCGCTGAATCTGGAGTGCTATGACGAAAACCGGCTCATCGGCGATCTTGTGGATATTGTCAGTAAGAACGGCTGTCTGCTGCTCAATCTTGCTCCTCACCCGGATGGAACGATTCCGGAAGAACAGCAACAGCGCCTGAAGAATATGGGCCGGTGGCTGAAGCTGAATGGTGAGGCGATCTATAGAACCCGCCCCTGGATCATCTATGGTGAAGGACCTTCAAAAGCCCGGGAGGGGCATCTGGCGGATATGACGTTTGATGGGTATACGGATCGTGATATCCGTTATACCACCCGTGACGGACAGCTTTATGCGATTGCGCTGAGCTGGCCGGAATCCGGCGTGCTGTCGATCCGTTCACTGGGCAGCCATCATTACAACGGCCGTATTTCCGAAGTTGAACTGATCGGCCATGAAGGGCCGTTGAAATGGGGGCAGGAAGGCGCTGGCCTCGAGATTATCCTGCCGGAATATAAACCGTGTGAGTATGCTTATGTCTTCAGAATATACCGATGAAAGATCGGAACGTCTGGGAATCACCAACCCGGACTGTTTAAGTGCCGCCTCGAAACGGGCGCTGGCCTGGCCGGAGCGCAGCAACAACTGGTACGGAACCTTTTCTGTCAGCGACCTGAAGGGGGATCTGGCTTATGAGAAAGGCGTCACGCGTCGCGACCCGAGTTCCGTTCTTTTTGAGGATGGAGTGTATCATGTCTGGTACACGAAGTCGGAGGGGCCGAGTGTGGGTTTTACCGATAATTTCGATGATAAAGTGTGGCCCTGGGATTATGCCGAAATCTGGCATGCGACGTCGGAGGACGGCATTACGTGGAACGAGGATCAACGTGCAGTGGGTCGGGGAGAAGCCGGAGCTTTTGATGATCGCTCCGTGTTTACCCCGGAGGTGTTAAACCATGAAGGAACCTACTATCTGGTTTACCAGACGGTAAAATCGCCCTACATCCAGCGTGCAAAAGAGCAGATCGGAATTGCGTCGGCCGCATCGCCGTATGGCCCCTGGATAAAGCATCCTGAACCGATTCTGAGTCCTGCGGACAACGGCATATGGAAGGGGAATGATCCGCACGACCGGTTCAGTGTGATTAAAAAAGGCGATTTCGACAGCCATAAGGTACATGATCCTTATCTCACATTTTATAACGGCAGGTTTCATCTGTATTACAAAGGGGAACAGATGGGCTGGGAGATCAACTTCGGCGGGCGTGAGATCCGGCACGGTGTTGCGATGTCTGATTCGCCGTTCGGGCCTTATGAAAAATCACCGTTCAATCCGATTTCCAACAGCGGACATGAAGTGGCGGTCTGGCATTATAACGGCGGTATCGGGTCGCTGATTACCACCGACGGACCGGAGCGCAATACGATTCAGTGGGCGCCTGACGGCATCAATTTTGAAATTCTGGCGTATATACAGAATGCACCGCATGCCATGGGGCTGCTGCGTAAAAATGATGATTCAGCGATTCCTTTCACCATTTTCGAATGGGGGCTGACACATGAATATATGAACAGCAATGATCAGTATATCCGCCGGTTCGACGGGCATCAGCATGAGCGGATTTTCACCTCCAGTACGTATAAATCTATCGAGGGATAAGCGAATGCAAATAATCAGTGGCAAAACCGTTGTTTTGAGTGTGCTGTTTATGGGGCTGATGAGTCACGCCCGAACAACCGTCGATATTCAGCTTAATATGAAATATTCAGTGGGCGGGATTTCATCCTTTGACCGCCATAAGTATATCAATGCACATTCACATCTCTCGGAACCTGACTGGGTGGGTGAGGATGAACTGCTGGATATATTGGTCTCGGATCTGAATGTTTCTTTCGGGCGCGATAACGGAACAATGATTGAATACCTGCGGCAGGCTCCGGAAGATCCGGACCGGCCGGGTTATGTGGATCCGGAATATCTGAAAAACGCCGGGCGGATTCATCGTAAAATCATCTATGGAAGTCACAAAGCCTATCTGCATAAATATGACGCTGTTAACGATGTTATGATCGGCGGACAGCCCCATGCGTTTCTGCCGAGCCCCGGGGAAGAGAAAACGAAGTGGGAGCTGGGCGGTGCTGACGCTGTCGGTGAATATATGGGTCGTTTTCTGCAGGAGTTTTACCGGAACCCGGGTGAGCCTCCGACGGCGGGACAGTCGCGTCCCGGGTTTATCGAAATTCTGAATGAACCGCTGTATCATTTTATCGACGGCCGTCGCGGAGATATCCGTAGCGCAAAATCCATTTTCGAATTTCATAACGGCGCGGCGAAGGCGATTCGCCGGTTTGATCCCGATGTACTGATTGGCGGTCCGACGATGGCGTTTCCGATTTTTGAAGAACGGGATTTCGCACGGTGGGATGAGCGGATGAAACTGTTTATCGATACCTGTGGCGAGCAGATGGATTTTTATTCGCTTCATTTCTATGACTTCAACAACCGGGGGGATCGCGCGCGTGATGATTATAAAGGGTCCCGTCTGGAAGCTACGCTGGATATGATCGAACAGTACAGTCTGATCCGGCTGGGGGAGGTTAAGCCGTTTATTATTTCGGAATATGGCGGACGGGATCATAAACTGGAAAACCGGGTCTGGACCGCGTTGCGTGACTGGCATTTTCTTAAGGCTGCAACGCCGTTAACACTGCAGTTGCTGGATCGACCGAATATGATTCTTAAATCGATTCCTTTTATTACCGCCAAGGCGGAATGGGGCCGCAAAAACGGGGTGCCGTATAACCGTCGTCTGATGCATCAGATGAAAGAGCGTCCGGGCCGGTTCGGCGAGGACTGGATCTTCACGGATCTGGTGTTGTTTTATGAACTGTGGTCGGATGTGAACGGAACGCGGGTGAAGAGTGCTTCCGATAATCCTGATGTGCTGCTCGACAGCTATGTGGATGGTAAAAAAGCCTATGTGATTCTGAGTAACCTGAATCCGGTGGAGGAGACGGTTGATCTGAATCTTTCCAGCGGAATGGAATCCGCACGGATTAAGCATCTGTACCGCGTGGCAGACGGTCCGCTGCTGGAGGAGAAAACGGTTATGAAGGAATTGAAGTCGTTTACCTTAAAACCGGAGGCCAGTGCTGTTATTGCGTGTTCGTTTGCCGATTCCATTGCCATTACTGAAACGGTTGAGGAACATAAGTTTTATGCGTCGGATTATAACCGCCCGATTACAGCCGGGCGCCCGGTTGAGTTTGCGCTGAATGAGGTTCAGCCGCTAACGTCGGGTGAGGCCGTGCTGCGTGTCGGATTCGGGAGAGAACCGGATCGTTCCCGTCGGCCTGAAGTCGTTTTCAACGGAACCGCGCTGGAGGTTCCGGATCATTACAGCGGCAGTGACCAGCCGACGCGTCCGGCCTTTTTCGGCCTGCTTGAAATTCCGGTTCCTATTGAACGGATTAAAAAGAACAATAGTGTGGAGATCATGTTTCCGGATAGTGGCGGCCGGATCAGTAGTGTGACCCTGCAGACGGTTGACGCCGGATTAAACGGTCGGAAGTGACCGGAGGAATCATGACGATTAAACGGGTTTTACTATCGGCCGGCATGCTTGCTCTCACGCCCGACGGTTCGGGGAACGGGAAACCGGCCATCATGGAAATCCGGGAGAATGTCCGGCATGAAGTCGCCAGAGCCCGGACTCCGGAAGAATGGGGGAATGAGGTTGCATTAAATCTGTTTATGGAAGCGGTCATTACTGAGGGGTGGAATCAGCTGCATGTTAAATAAAAATACGGAGTTAATGATGAAGATGAAGTGGATCGGTCTTTTTGCGGCGGTTATTACGGCGAATCAAAACGGGATAGCGGAAGAACAGCCGGTTTCGGTGACGGTCAACCTGAACGTCCGGCATTCTGTCGGCGGGGTGGATGCTTTCGATCGTGAAAAATGGATGGTGCTGCATGCGCGGGCGACCGAGCATGACTGGGATTCCGAGGAACAGCGGGAAACGTTTCTAAATGAATACGATGTTTATCTGGGGCGCGACTGCGGGGCTTTGCCGGAGGCGCTGTCGTGGACCTCGGAGGATCCGGATAAACCGGGCTGGTGTGATCATGCCTGTATTGAGCAGCTCGGAAAGCGGGAGCGGGAACGGTATGCGCAGAACACTGCGGTCCATGCGCTGGAATACCGCAGTAAAAAAATGACCATCGGCGGCCAACCGAAAATGTTCCCGGACGGCAGTACAAACGCGAATGGATTTGCGATCGGAAGTTATGATGCGCTGGCCGACTTTTATGAGCAGTATCTGACGCATTTTACCGGTAGCGGAGGAACGGACGGTCCGCCGAAACCGGCGATGCTTGAAGTGGTGAATGAACCCTTTGTTCATGCCCGTGAGCATAACACAACCTATGCGGAAATTTCCGAATTTCACAACAAGGTGGCAGAGCGTGTTAAGCGGTTGCATCCTGATCTTCTGATCGGCGGATATACCGCTGCGCATCCGGGGTTTGAAGATCATGATTTTGGACACTGGGATAAAAACTGGCGGCAGTTTATTGATATTGCCGGCGGGAATATGGATTTCTTTTCTCTGCATCTCTATGACAATCCGCTCAAAAACAAGGATCCGCAGAACAGTATCTACCGCAGCGGAAGCAATGTGGAAGCCATTCTGGATATGGTGGAGCACTACAGCTTCCTTAAACTGGGAGAGGTGAAACCGCTCAATATTTCGGAATACGGTTGTCTGCGTGTGGGCAACGGATTTCCCTACAGTCCGGACGAGGCATGGCGCTGCACCCGATCCTACAATACGATTCTGATGCAGCTGCTGGAACGTCCGGATCGGATTATCCAGGCTATCCCGTTTATGGTTCTGAAAGCGGAGTGGGGGCGTAAAGACGGGTATCCGTATCCGAAACGGCTCTTGTATGATGTGGATGAACTGAAAGGCCGCCCGAAGGATAATGACGGTCCCTGGGCCTATACACCGCGTCTTAATTTCTGGGAGCTGTGGAAAGGGGTTAAGGGAACACGTGTTGATACCATCGCCTCTGACCCGGATATTCAGGTTGATGCCTATGTGAACGGTGCCGATGTGTTTGCGGTTGTCAGCAGTCTGGATCATACGGGACCGCAAACGGTGGAACTCAGTATGCTGGGAGCTGCTGAAGATCTGTTGAGGGTCGAGGTTAAGCATGCGCATGCGGATGAAAATCTTGAGCCGGTAATCGATGAATTTGAGCGCGCTTCGCTGGAACGGATCACGCTGGGGGCCTCTGCAACTGCGATGCTGAAATTCTCTTATCGGGCCCCGCTTAAAACGGATGAAGTCTCTGTGGAAAAGAAATATTACGCAACGACCTATCTGCAACCGATAAAGGCTGATGAGCCGGTTCGTTTCAGGATTGAGGGGGTGAGGCGGGCTTCTTCTTACGGTGAGGCGGTTTTGCGCCTGGGTATGGGCCGGGAGCACGGGCGTTCGCTCCATCCCGTCGTTCGGGTGAACGGAACGTCGGTTGAGGTTCCGACCGATTGGCGGGGCTATGATCAGGCGACCCGAAATCAGTTTTTCGGCGTTGTGGAGATTCCGGTTGAGTATGACCTGTTGGAGAAGAACAACACGGTTGAAGTGATCTTTCCTGATGATGGCGGTCATGTATCTAGTTTGGCCATGCAGGTGTTTGAATTCAGCGCTGACATTCGTCCTGATTAGAAAGTATCGGGAGGCGGTACAGTTTTCATTCAATCCGGGAATTCATCCCGGACGTATAAAACAGAGCGCAATTCCTCCGGACAGGAAGGTATAAGGACTCAATTATGACGTTGAAAAATGATGTTGGATTATTAGGTATGCTGCTGCTTCTGTCGGCAGGTTGTGCGGCGGAAACTGCAGATCAGATGAATGCTTTCCCTTTTCTTATTCCGGAGGAAAAACCGGAACGGCCGTTAAGTGCGGCTGTGGAACGGGGTTATAATGAATACGGAGGGTTCCGCCCGGAAGCGCAGGAGCTCTATACTCAGTTTAAGTATACCGAACTGAAGGGCTTTGATTACAACGGTGGCGACGGGACAGTATCCCGCCGCGATCCTTCCAAGGTGATTTTTGCCAATGGGAAATACTATGTCTGGTATACGCGCCGCGCAACGGGTCACAGACCTGTGGGCATGGCGCGGGCGCGGGAGGCCACGGAGGTTATTCCATCGGCCGACTGGGATCTGGCGGATATTTATTATGCCGTTTCGGAGGATGGTTTTGTCTGGGAGGAGCAGGGGGTAGCTGTGCCGCGGCCGCCGAAACCGCAACCCGGCTGGCGGTCAGTCACGACGACCGATATTCTCGAATGGGAAGGAAAATATTATCTCTATTATCAGGCCTTTATGGAGGCGAGTGGAACCCGTGGCGATTTCTGCCCCGTCGCGGTATCCTGGGCTGATTCGCCGGATGGACCCTGGACGCCGTATGGCAAGGTGGTGATCCCGAACGGAGCCGAGGGGGAGTGGGATCAGTTTTCCATTCACGATCCCTATCCGCTGGTGCATGACGGAAAAATTTATCTGTATTACAAAAGCGATTTCGATAAGCGTTCTGAGTTTTTCCCATCCAAAGTGCGCATGCAGGGGCTGGCAATTGCAGAGCATCCACTGGGACCGTTTAAAAAACATCCGCGGAATCCGGTGATCAATTCGGGGCATGAAACGACGCTGTTTCCCTTTAAGGAAGGCGTTGCCGCGCTGGTGATTAAAGACGGCATGGAGCGGAATACCATTCAATATGCTGAGGACTGGGTGAATTTCAAGGTGGTTGCACATGTGGAAATGATGCCGGTGGCGGCCGGACCGTTTGTGCCGGATGCGTTTACCGATACGCAGGATGGTCGCGGGATTACATGGGGGCTTTCTCATTTCACTTATGCCGGGGGGTACAACGGAAACAACCATTCCGTGTTGGTCCGTTTTGATTGCGACCTAAGCCGGGATATTCATGATCCGGAAATGAAGGACCATTTTGTTAAATTTACACCGGAGGAACACTATAGGCATGGGCTTTCCTCACAGCAGCTTGAGCGGATACATAAAGAAAACGGTCGGCTTTCCAATCCCTGAAATCGGAAGGTTTTGAAGGGATCTGTTTCCAGACGTTTTTTCCGTCGGTCCGGAGGGTTGAAGGGGGGACGGATGCTGATCAATGGGACAGGGGACAAGGCCAGGCGCGGCTGGTACATTTTGATGGTCGAGGCATTCTGTCTTTTCGAGAACAGATACCGGGCGCGGTGTCAAGTTGGATGATCGGTTCATTGAACCCCGGACGTTCTTCGTAAATGATGTGCGATGGATACAACAGGAATTTGATCAAAGGAGTAATGAGTATGAAAACAAGGTTATTGCTGATGTTGTCGCTGCTGTTCAGCTGGAGTGTATTGGCTGCGGATACGCGACCGAATATTGTGGTGATTATGAGCGATGATTCCGGGTACACGGATCTTGGATGTTTCGGCGGCGAAATTGATACGCCCAATATTGATAAACTGGCCGAGTCCGGAATACGACTGAGTAATTTTTATTCGAATGGACGCTGCAGTCCGACCCGGGCTTCTCTGCTTTCGGGGCTCGACTGTGCCAAGGTTGGTTTCGGCGGCGGTGTGGTCGGAGACTGGGTGCGGGAAATGCCGTATGCGGCGCACCGCGGTCGTCTGCCGTATGATACGCCACTGCTGCCGGAACTGTTGAAAGAGGCGGGATATCGTACGCTGATGTCGGGTAAATGGCATATGGGCGGGAGCCTGATGAAAACCCGCCCGGGCCGGCGCGAAGTCTGGAAACAGTATCACGAAGGCTGGGAGCTTACCGACGAAGAGATTGAGCAGGATTTTCTGGGACTTCCGCTGCAGCGTGGATTCGATGAATATTTCGGGCTCTATGGGGCGCAGGACAGCTCCTTTTTCGTGCCGGGTCAGTATCATCCGATTATGGAAGGGAACGAAAATGCGAAACTGAACTATGATCGTGAATATACCATGCACTGTTTTTCGAAACGCAAGGATCTGCCCTATACGGTGAATCATGGAAAAACCGGAAAGGCATGGTATGCCACGGACGGCGTGACCGACCGCGCCATCGAAATGATTTCGGACGCTTCGGGAAAAGAGAAGGCTCCCTTTTTCCTCTATCTGGCCTATCGCGCTCCGCATAAACCGCTCCAGGCTCCGGAAGAGCTGGTACAGAAATATCTGAAGAAATATGAAGACATCCGCGCCATAGAAGCCGCACGTGCTGAAGGGCTCAAAGCGCAGGGCCTGTGCGATCCGGACCTGGATTACAAGCCGGCCTGGTTTGATGTGAAAAAGTCCGATGAATTCCGGCTTCAAATGGCCATTCACGCCGCGATGATTGAGAAAGTGGATGAAAACGTCGGCCGTCTGGTTGAATCGCTCAGGAAAAAGGGTGAATTGAACAACACGCTGATTCTTTATTTTTCCGATAACGGAAATGCGGCGCATCTGGACAGCATCTTCAACACGCCGTATCGCGGCGTGAAAGCCCTGCTATGGGAGGGCGGCTGCAAAACACACTTTATCGCCTCCTGGCCGGGGCACATTAAACCCGGAACGATTTCGCACGAGCAGGTCTGGGTGGGGGATGTATTGCCGACGTGTCTCGAACTCGCCGGTACAGAATATCCGGAAACCTTCCGTGGAAAGAAAACTGAACCACTGCCCAGCCGCAGCATGCTGCCGGTACTGGAAGGTAAAAAACGCAAACCGGCTGAATATCTGTTCTTTAACGATAAAGGGCAGCAGAGTGTCATCTGGCAGGGAAAATGGAAACTCCTGATTGAGCCCGGATGGTTTACCATGACCCAGGAAAAACCGGGTATTCAGTATGAACTGTATGATCTCGAAAATGATCCCTCCGAGCTGAAAAACGTAGCGGACGTAAAACCGGAAATTGTGAAAATGCTGGAGGAAAAATGCAATACCTGGATCAAAGAGCAGGGTATTGTTGAGTATGGAAAACTGTTGGAACTGCGGCCTGGGGACAACACATAATCAATCTTTCACAGAAGATTTCATGAAAAAAAATATATTGATTCTGCTGGGATTGTTTTCCGCCTCAGTCATGGCGACAACGTATCAGCCGGTACGCGAGTCGCTTGCCGGTCACACCGCGGCTCCGGAATGGTTCCAGGATGCCAAGCTGGGCATTTATTTCCACTGGGGGCCGTATTCGGTGGCGGCCTACGGCAGTGCCTGGTATCCGAGCGCGATCTATCGCCCGGGCAGTCCGGAAAACAAATATCACACGAAAAAATTCGGTCCGGTTGAAACGTTTGGATACGAAAAAATGATTCCGCTTTTCACGGCGGAACATTTTGATCCGGCAGAATGGGCGGAGCTGTTTAAAAAAACAGGGGCAAAATTTGCCGGGCCGGTTGCCGAGCATCATGACGGGTTTGCTATGTGGGACAGCGAGGTCAATCCCTGGAACGCAGCCGATATGGGGCCGAAACGAGATGTGCTCGGTGATTTGTTTGATGAGCTGAAAAAGTGCGATATGAAAACCATCGCCACGTTTCACCATGCACGCAACGGACAGCGCAACCGTAATAAACCGGAGCGGTGGGCCCCCGACCACGTGCATAAAAGTTTTAACAGTCACTACCCGTATCATCCGGATTATCCCACGGCCACAACCGATCCGAAACTCCGCAAACTGTTCGGCAACTTTGAAACGATGGATGAATTCAATCAATACTGGCTGGATCAGTTGAAAGAGGTGATCGATGCCTATTCCCCGGATATTGTCTGGTTTGATTCGTGGATGAATATGGTGCCGGAAGAATACCGTCTGAACTATGCCGCCTACTATTTCAACCATGCTGAAAAAACAGGGCAGCAGGTGGTGACCTGTCATAAGCATAATGATATGCCGATGAGTTTCAGTGTGCTTGATTTTGAGCAGGGCGGACGTCGGGAAATTCATCCGATGCCGTGGATGACCGATATCACCCTGGGTGAAAACCGCTGGATGTATGTGGAAGGGCACAGCTATAAAGATGCCGCACTCGTGGTGCGCAACATGATCGATGTCTGGAGTAAAAACGGCATTGTGCTGCTGAATGTGGCGCCGCGTGCCGACGGAGTGATTGATGATGAACAACGTGCCATTCTGGCGAAAATCGGAAATTGGCTTAGCTGTTACGGGGAGGCCGTCTATGGAACGCGGCCCTTCGATATCTATGGAACCGGAACGGCCAGCAGCAGTGACAGCTCCCACGACGGCCAGTCCGCCACGGTGAAATATACCGCCGAAGATATACGCTTCACGGTCTCCAAGGATGATAAATTCATGTATATCTTTTTTCTGGGCCGGCCGGAGCCCGGAGCCGAAGTGAAAATCAAAGCTCTCGGCCGTCACCGTTACACGCCGCGTTCAGCCATCAAACGTGTAACCCTGCTGGGCAGCGGCGAAGAGGTCGCTTGGAACGATGATACCTACTCTCTGAATTTCAAGCTTCCGGATGTGGAAATGAACGAAATTTCCACCGTTCTTAAACTTGAGCTGGAATAGTTTTTTTCGGTTCCATTATGAAATGCTGCTTTCGATTTGAGAAAGGGCCTGTTGCTGATATTAATTTTTGAAGATCGCTTAGACTGCTGAATTTCAGTCTGACTGGTGCGGTCGAAGCGAAATTTGATTTAGGGCAGTGATCTGATTCAGCGGACTTTTCAGCTGATTGCTGCATTTGGTGAGGGCATATTGATTCTCTGTCGCAACATTGGTGAAATCATGGTGAACCTTCAAAATACGATTTTGATATTTGTTTTTTAGGGTTGCGTGATCTTAAGCCGGAAAAACAGATAATCGTTGGTTGAACCAGTGAGCTGATATTGTGTTTGCGTGTAGTCCGCATTGCCCATGGAAAAATTCGTAATCATGTTCCATGAGCTGTTCCAATGGTTGGAAACCAAGGAGGTGCTCCATTCGGTTACATAGGTAATGCCGGGATTGGTGTGATTCAGCTGGTGGGTAAAGAGACTTACGTTGTTATGCTGAAATACCATTGATGGTTTGGATCCGACTATAGCCGGGTTGGTTGGATTTCCGGCCCAGGCGTATTCATGAATATCCAGTTCGCCATCGTTATCCTGATCCGCTTTCGGATTTCCGGTAAGGCCGTGTTCACTTGCATAGTCGCCCCATCCGTTTTCAGGAAAAAAGGGAGAGGCGAGTTCGATATCGATGAAGCGGAACAGCCCGAGCGGAACATCGATTTTGACTGTTGAAGCCGGGGAATAGGTTGTGCCGTCGAGCAGATCGGTGATGCCGACTGGAGTTACGGTATTGAAGTGCACCGTTGCGATACGAGCTTTGGGGTTAATGTAGCCGCTGTCGATGAGCGTCAGGCGTAAGTGAGTGGGGGACGTCTGAGCACAAACCCAGGCCACATCGCCGGAAACTGTCAGCGGCAGTTTACTTGCGGCACTGGCGATGGCATTCGATACGGTGGTGTAGTAGGTTTCCGCGGCGTTCGTTGTAGTTCCATCAGACGAAATATAGTTGCGTCCGTCGGTGATAAATTCCTGCATAATATTTTTATAGAGCGGGTGCAGGCGATCAGCCATTTTTCCGCGTACCGCATTTGTATCAGCAAATACGCCATGTTGCGGCGGGGTAATCATGACCATTCCGTTTTGATAGGGTGGCAGAAATTCGAGGCGGCGTTCTTTGACGCCGGAGGCATAGCGCGAGAAATCCCAGTCCGTAAGCGGAGCACCGGGCCATGTGCCGTTCATTCGGTTGAAGACCATTTTGTTGGAATCTTCCCATGCTTCATCCCAGTAGGTGGTCCATTTGCTATTCTCAGCATGTTCAACAAATTCGTGATCCGGTTCAGTCATGCTGAGATGGACCGGATTGAAACTGACGATTTCATGCGGTTTGGGAACAAAGAGTGCGCCCTTGGCCAACAGTTCCCAAAAGATGCTGATGTATTCCTGATCCACCGCATAGTTATTCAGATACTGCGCACCGCTGGAAAGGTGATAAACGAGCATCCGCAGAAAGTGGTTGGGCAGGCGCTGAGTGGAAAACTGACGCAGGCGATCGTAACTTGCGTTGTCCGGCACCGCACGGGTGCCCCAGCTGTCGACAGCTCCACTGGCCCATATGCCGATTCGTCCGGCAATGGTCATGTCCTGTGTTTTATCGCTGGTTTCCTCCATAGAAGGCACGAATACATCGGAAAATTCACCCGATACCATACGTTGCCATGCGGGCAGGTAGACCGATGCCAGCCAGAACAGGTTTTTGTTGCGCACATAAATATTGGCATTCCGGGGCGATGCATAGTCAGCTAGGGGATAGAATAGGTTATCCATCACATAGGTGAAATTGGTGTCTGAACCATTCATCTCAGGCCAGACCAGAACGGTTTTTTTGAATCCGCCGGTTACGCTGTTCGTGGCGCCGTCAATCGTGGCGCGTAAGGTGGACGGTTCGTAAAAGTAGGGGTCATTCCCATGACCGCCCCAGGTCGTCATTCCCGGATATCCATCAAATGCTTCCAATAGACCTTCGACACCCGTGGTGCCATTCAAAGCTTCGTTCTGGGTCAGGATATAGTTTCTGCGTGAGTCTCGTTTATTTCGGTAGACCTCGTTGGAGATGGCCGTGCGCCATTCAGTGGATTGTACATCGAGTTCATAGTGGCTGTTCAGGAAGATCAAAGAGTCATAGGTATTCGTGAGGCTGTAGGCGAGTGATTCAAGCCCCTTTGTGTTTTCTGTCATCATGTAGATGGGGGTCTGTTTCCGCTCCCATGCCGGTTTCGTGAAAGTGTTCAGGTGGTTTCTTGCCGATGCTGTATTGGCAAGGATTGTTGCAATTTTACCGGGAGGGGTCAGGTTTTCATAATCCATTTTCCAGTCTGCATGCAAGGGGTCGATTAAATGGATGCAGCTTCCGCCGCTCTGTGCGCTGGCCAGGATAATTCGGCCCGAGACGGGATCTTTGCACAGATCGTTGAACGCATAACGAGTGGAGAGAATGGTCGAGTTGGCGGGGTCCAGATCGGGCGGAACCAGCATAATGTTGTCACCATAGAGCAGTAAGTATTGAAAGCTTCCTTCTCCATCCGGAATGGGTTCGGTCTGGGCCACCCGGTAGCCGGGGCCACACTCCGCATTAAACGTATTATAGATATTGAATTCGACCTGCGCACCGGTCAGCGGATCGTAGCGGACGATGCGTCCATCAGGCCGGTTGACTGAGGCGCCCATGAGAATTTCGTCCGTTCCGTCTCCGTCAGGATCGACTGCTCGGAAGTCGCCCACACGCATTTTTGTGAATACATCGTCGGAACGAAACGGCAGGTCAGCCAGCACTTCGAATAGGTAAATACTTCCCGATTCCTGATGGGTGTTAAGTACCCCTTGGACGGCAAGATTTTCCGTTCCGTTGATTTGGATCGGGCGTAGAAAGTTGGCGGTATGAATATAGTCCGGCGGGCGGGGGGGAAGGATGCCGGACCACGCGATATCAATCGAGTAGGTCGAAGAGGCGATGGTTTTAACCAGGTTTCCCGTTGATGAAAGATAGTAGATATTCAAATCATAGCCGCCGCAGACGACATAGGGCGTGTTGCTGGAATCGTGGACTACACAGACCGAATTCATCGGTGCATCATTCATTTTAAACTGCCACAGAAGGCTGCCTTCAGCATCAAGGCAGTAAATGGTTCCGTCTGCATTTGCGGTTAAAATCTCGTCTGTTCCGTCGCCGGTCAGATCATCGCACCAGAGGTCGCGGTTCATGAAGCCTGAAAGCGCATTGGTCCAAAGAGCGGTTCCGGCAAAGTCCATGGCCAGCAGCGTGCCTTCATAGCTGCTGCCGATAATGAACGAGTTGCTTACGGTTTGCACCGTTTTAACGTTGGAAATGGTATAACCGGTGTCGTAGCTGACTAGCGCAAGGGGCATATAGGTTTCAGAGTTGGAAACCACTTCGAAGGTGTCGACGATACGGTTGGTCGTCATATTGTCGGATGCTGTGCGGCGGGAATTAATTCCGCCATAAACGGCGTTGCCGTTTACGATGTCGAAGGGTGGAGTTATTTCGGTGTCCGGCAGGGTGACCACGTGGGTTCCGCCAAGTGTAAGATTGGTTAATGTCCCGCCCAGCAGCCAGTCATTCGTCGTATTTCCCCTGGTCAGGGTGGCGGTGAGTTCCAGCCAATGGCTGGTGTCGGTGATGTTGGTGATGCCCGCGGCAGTTTCATCGACCTGGGCAGAGAAGATATTTGCGCCACCGGCATTGGAACCATACAGTTGAATTTTGTTTGTGTTTCTGCGGCGTACGGCCAGCGTAATAATATCTCCGCCGCTGGATGTTTCATTAAACTGCGCAGCAATCACGCCGGATTGGCTGCTGGATAAGGTGCCTGTGGAGGTGTATTGAAAACGAAGTTTGATCGTGGCGGAATCGTTCGGTCCAACCATTGGAAGGGCTTCGCTGTAGATGCCTTCAATATATTCGCCGGAAGAGGATAGGGAGACGATTCCAAGCGATCCGTCGTATCCAGGCTCGTCGACGAATACGGTATTTCCGTTGTCTTTGTTCCAGTTAATATGGTTGATCAAATCTCCATTGACATAATCAGGAGCCGCAAAATAAACTGCCGCTGCATGCGCCTGTCCTAATGCAAGAAGTCCAAGAGTTGGTGAGAGTGCACGGGTTACTGATTTACACATTTTAATCATGGAGATCCTATCGGTTATTTCCCTAACCATAAAACGCGCTCCCAAAGGGAGCGCGCCGGTTCACGTAATCGGAAATACGTTAGGGTTGCTGTTCAATAATCAACTTCATGAAGAGCTGATTTGTCGATGAAGCGGTATCGAAGTTGACAGAGTTCACATAGAACGTGCCATCATCCGCACCCGCATTTACATCAATCACCGAGTTGGTTTCCCACTGATCAAGGATGAGGTTTTCTTTCGTCAGTACGAGGGCCTGAAGTTCACGTTCGGTGTTAACGGTATAGAACGTGTAGTCGCCGGTTGAGCCATCAAATGTGGGTTGTGTTCCAATGTCATTTCCATTGGTTGGAACACCACCGAAGATGTATTCAGACCAGTTATCCAGCGCATCGTTGTCGGGATTGTCTGTCTCACTTCCAATGCCTGGATAATCAATGATAAACTTATCCCAGCCAACAATCACTTCTTCAACCTCGGGTCCAAGAATGACGCGACAGTTCATGTTTTGAATTTCAAGACCTTCTTCTGTTCCGAAGTTTTGGTCCGCATACATGCCGAAATAAATATTCGTAGCATTATATAGTGCTTCGTTGGTCCAGCTGCTCTGGTTAATGGTTTTCAGAACTGCACCATTTGCGTCTGAAAGAATGAAGCTGACATCCCACACTCCGGCATTGGTTGTTTTCAGTGCGGAGTAGGTATATACAAGTTCATCAGTTTCATAGTCAGAACCGGGATTGTTAAGATTCGTCACCCCGATATCATTGAGATTCATTGAGCCTGAAGGGGTCGAAGGCGCGGCCGGGTCGAGCCCGATTGTGAGTCCGCCATCCGGCCATGCACCGCTATTATTCCAGCTTCCCTGATTGATTCGGAAACCGAGCTGTCCATCCGGGTAGGTTCCAAAGGATTGAATGGATTCAGCATAGGGCGAGGTGTTTTCAGCCAGCGATGTGCCGTTTGTTGTGAAGAAGAAATCAGCCAGAGTCAGGTTGGACAGGTTGTCTCTCACAAACATTTTTGCATTTACGCTGAACTCGATTTCATCGCCGGCATCCAGTTGATGTGGAAGGCCGTTGGTATACATGACGCCACGCCAGTTCCAACCTCGTTTTGCTGCTGTATAATTGGTTGAACTCGGGCGGTGAACCAGGGCGTTTCCGGTTGCATTTGAATTAACAAATCCCCAGCCCCATTGGTTCAGGCTGTCCCAGCCCGGAGCATCTGAAAACGCGGTTTCGCTATTCCATCCTTTGAAATCGTATGCAAATACATTGTCCGAACGAACTTCGCCGACGGAGGCTCTGACTGAAAAGCCGAAGCAACGTGTCGCGTAATAGGCCCCTCCGGCACCGAGATCGAAATAATAACCGACGGTTGAAACGTCTGTCATATCTGGTGTTGCTACAGAACCGATCGTCGCCTTACCGTCCACCAGCGGAGAAAATTCATACCAAGTCATCGCAGCGGCATCAATATCCGATAGCAGCAACTGGCCTTTGGGCAGATTGTTGGTTTCGCTGGCATACCATTCGCCGCTTCCTTTTTGCATCAGAAAACGAATTACACCGTTGGTGTAGCCTTTTCCGGTTCCATAAATATTGATCGAATAGCTGGCCAGCGTTGTGTTAGTTCCGAGGAAGTCTTCCCAAACCAGCATGCCTTCATATTCATCTCCTGCTCCACGGCCCAGTTCAATGGCATCGGCGCCGTTGCCTCCATCGCGAATAATGACCGTGCCGGTATTACTTGCTGTTGCATTCACACCGGGGGTGCGGTTGGTGGATGCATCCGGATAGTACACATTGGTTCCGCCATCAAAGCCTTGATGCGCTTCGTAACTGGTGGAGACCCAGTCTTTAAAGGAAATGCTGTTATCAAAAACAATGTTGGTTTCACCGGCATTGTTCCACTGCACAATGACTTCTGTCGGGGCAGGAGGGGTAATGAAGCTGGAGGCAACTTCAAAGCTGCCGACCATACGATTATTGGCCTTGCAAACGGAATCACTCCGGGTGGAATTAATGCCGCCATACATGATGTCATCGTCCTGCAAAGCAGCTTTCGGTTCAAACGCACCGAAATCGTGAGACAGCACTTCAGCTCCGGTCGTAAGGTTTGTTACCGTTGCAACCAACGTCCAATCATCAGTGCCGTAATTTTTCTGCAAAGTTGCCCGGAAATCAAGCCAGTCGCTTTCTCCAACTCCGTTGGTAACGCCGGCGGTGATCTCGTCCATATAAGGGCTGCTCACAGTGTTTCCGTATTGCAGGAAGAGAAATAACTTGTCCGTGGATCCGCGACGAAGTGCCACTCGAATGGTATTGGCAGAAACCGTTGAGTTATCAAAAAATATTAAACTGGTTAATCCGCCGGTTCCTGAGGTGAATTGTTCCGTTGCATTATATTTGAATTTTTGTGCCAGGGTCATTCGGTCGCCAGGAGACGCCATCGTAATGGGTTCGTTGAACACATTGTCCACCCATTGTACATCCGCTGAATATAAAACAACACCGTCGGTTGCGGCGTTGGAAATGATATTTCCGCCATCACCGGCCCAGACGGTACTGTTGGTTAAATCACCATCTGAATAATCGGGTGCTGTGTAATTGACGATCACTGCTTCTGCTGGATCTGAAATCCATGTTGCAGCCACAAGAATCGCAATGGCGAACCTTCCTGTTTTTTTCATAGTTTACTCCCTGTATTTTGTATCGTCCTGTAAAGGAGACATCCTTTACGGGTATTCAATTAACTGTGTCTTAGGTGTGGGTTACGAAATATACCCGACATTCTATCCGGGGATTGATTAATCAGGCGGGGACATAAAGGTGTTGTGCGTTCAGGATTCGACAAGCCCTTCAACGGAAATCTGAAAGTGCTGAATCTAAAAAATGTTTCGGAATCTATCCCGAAGTAATCGCAGGATCGGTTGAGAATGCAGGGTTGAAACGGAGCAAATAGCGGTCCTCGGCTCCGCAGAACCTCAGGTCGTCTGATCAATCAATATCCAGATGTCAAAGATCACTGCACAACACACAACACGCTATAGGATTAGAGCCGGTACTCATGATACTTATCAGCTCTGCAGAGCCCGTTGCTCTGCGGACCTATATTTGTTTTTTACAAGCCTCTCCGCGGAAGCGATTCATCTCTTTAATATGATGAATTCCAACCGTTAACCCCTCCTGATTCGGCACGCTTGATTGAATCGGTCAGCTGTTCAGATAGAGATTAAGTATCCTGCATCTGAGGTATGTTAAAACATGCTATAGATAAATGTCTGGGGAGGGAGTTTTCCATAGCTGATATTGCAAAGAACTATGCTTAAATTGCATATTTGAATGCGCGGGTTTGATGGTATCGAGTCAGATTGCGGGTAAGTCTTTGTTTGTTTGGCTGTGCTGATGGGATGCCGGGAAAGTAAGGATGTAAAAGCAATGCCGTCCATACTGTATGGAATGTCTGAGCCGGCTTTAAATTCAATACGTTTCAGGTGTACTGCGAAACTCAATATAAATTCGGGCAGCCGTCATCGACTTCTGACTCAGACCGGGGATTAATAATGCGACATGGGCATGCGGGCCGATTACTTGAATCTAGATATCCGGCCCGGTTTGAGCGTATTTATGTCGACTGCAGGCCAAGTTGCAGGCCGCGGATTTCGGCGAGGCCGCGGAGGCGGCCGATGCAGGTATAGCCGGGGGTTTTGAGCGGCGGTTTTTTGAGATCGTCAAGCATGGTTCTTCCGTGATCCGGACGGAAGGTAAGCTGCCAGTCTTCGCGTCCGGCATTTTTTCTTTTCTGCATTTCCTGAAGCGCGGCCTTTACAACGGCCGGCATGTTGACAGAGCCTTCAAGATGATTGGCTTCATAGAACGAGCCGTCCGGATTGCGCTGGGTACTGCGAAAATGAAAGGCATTGATTCGGTGGCCCAGCCGTTGGACCATGCCGGGCAGGTCATTGTCTTCGCGGGGACTCAGCGAGCCGGTGCAGAAACAGATGCCGTTGGCCGGACTGTCGATCAGGTCCGTAATATTTTTCAGATCGGATTCGGTGGAGACGATGCGCGGCAATCCCAAAACAGGGAAAGGGGGATCGTCGGGATGGATGGCCATGCGCACACCGTTTTCTTCGCAGACCGGAATCACTTCCTGAAGAAACTGCTTCAGATGTTCCAGTAATTGGAAGCGATCGATTTGTTTATAGGTCGAAAGCATGGCCCGGATGTCGTCCAGTGTGAAGCTGAAGTCCATGCCGGGAAAAACATCGATAATGGTTTTTTCAAAGGTTTGCTTTTCCGCCTTCGACATCGAATCAATAAAGGCTGCGGCTTTTTCCCGGATCCTGGAAGAAAAGGCTTTTTCTGCGCCGGGACGCTGAAGCAGATGGATGTCGAAAACGGCAAACATTACCGGATCATAAAGAAGGGTCTGCGTGCCGTCGGGCAGCGTATACGCCATATCGGTCCGGGTCCAGTCGAGCACGGGCATGAAGTTGTAGATGATTGTGTTGATGCTCTCGGCGCCCAGATTGCGGATTGTTTGCTTATAGTTTTCAATGTGATGTTCAAAATTGCCGGTGCGGGTTTTGATCGCCTCAGAGACCGGCACGGATTCAACGGCCCGCCAGGTCAGTTTTTCTGCCTCAATTTCCGCTTTGCGTGTGGCGATTTCTTCGCGGCTCCAAAGTTCCCCGTATTCGATGTGATGCAGCGAACTCATAACGCCCGTACAGCCGCATTGTCGTATATCGTGCAGTGAAACCGGATCACCCGGCCCGAACCATCGCATGGATTCCTGGAGTAAAATCATTATTGATACCGTTGTTTATAGGGTTTATTCAGGGGTCTCGGCGGGATCCGCAATCCTTGATCCTCGCACGGCGGTGTCTCTGGCCGGATCTGACGCACACCGAGCGCAGGTTAGAAGTGCATAAAAAAGAGTGTATGTTTGTTTCATCAGCTTTTTCGCCTCATTCGGCACCATCAGCGATCGTGTTTTAATTTTCCAGATGAATCCTGTCATCAGAACCGGGTTTATATAAAATGCATAAATGAGATATATAAATGCATAATTGCAATGCGGAGAACGAAACTGAAGAACAACGTTAAAACCATATTGGTCCTGGTGGATGGCATGCACAGTGCGACGCATCTCGGTGTTGCCCGGGCGGCGCATGATTTTGGATGGTATCTTGATTGGGGGTATATCGAAGGTTCGGGCGTGCCGGATCGTTTTTGCGGCGATGGTGTTCTGTGTGCTTTGACGAACGATCCGGAAATGGAGCGGTTTGTGCGCTGCTCAGAGGTGCCGGTGGTGGATATTTCGATAAACCGGTCGGAGGTGAAGTTGCCGCGGGTCGTTGCGGATCATCCAGCCATTGGAAAAATAGCGGCGGAACATCTGTTGGAATTCGGGCATCGTAATTTTGCCTGGTTTTCGTTTGAGCGGGATGCTGTCAGCCGGGCTCGACTTGAAGGTTTTCAGAAAAAACTGAATAAGCCGGTGATTCGGCTCGATGGCGAATTTGCCCGGAACCGGGGACGAATGGCGGAAAAACTGAAGGCGCTGCCGAAGCCCTGCGCTGTGTTTGCGCGGCGGGATTCCGATGCGGCTTGGTTGCTGAGTCTGTGTAGGGAGGAGGGCTGTGATGTGCCCGGGGAAATTGCTGTGCTGGGTGTGGATAATAATCCGCTTATTTGCGAATATCTCCAAGTTCCGCTCTCCAGTGTAAATCATGATCTGGAGCGGCTGGGCTATGAAGCCGCTCGTTTGCTGGACGAGTTGATCAATGGAAAAGAGCCGCCGAAGAGCACACGGCTGATCCGCCCGCAGGGGGTGACGGTGCGTGCAAGTACGAATAGTTTTGCGGTGCTCGATGAGCCGGTTCGTGACGCGTTAATATATATGAAAAATCATCTGTCCCGTTCTCTCGGAACCATGGAGGTTGCAGACTGCGTTGGCTTAACGCGCCGCATGCTGGAAATTCGCTTCAGGGCGGCAACAGGAAAGACGGTGCATCAGAAAATGATTGAGCTGAGGCTGTCCGCCGCAGAGCAGCTGCTGAGATCATCGGCTTTGACCGTTGAAGATATTTCCGCCCAATGTGGTTTTTGCCACGCGCAGCACCTCAGCCGCTTATTTAAATTCCGCTATGGATTGCCGCCGCTGAAATACCGGAAGTCTCTGAGCTGACCGCTGAACCGGCTTGCGGAAAACTGTATGTTATTTACAAAATCGCCGATATTCCCGCAGGTAAAATCTCCGTAACTTTACGCAACATAGAAAAATGATTTAACGGAGTGGATTATGATGCGTTTAAGTAAGTCGGTAATGGCCGTCGTTTTGACGGGGTTGGTATTGAATGGGATGGCCGGCGGAATTTATGCGCCGAATTTCGGCGAAGGGCGGTATATTCTGACGCCGCCGGTCAAAGAGCAACCGATGATTCACGGTCCGTCGGTATTCGGGGTTCGTCCGGGATCGCCCTTTCTTTACACCATTCCGGCCACGGGAAAAACGCCGTTGTCTTTCGCCGTGAAAAATCTGCCCGCAGGGCTGACGGTGGATCCGCGTTCCGGAACCATCAGCGGAAAAATCCAATCGCTGGAAAAACGAGATTACAAGGTGGTCCTTCAGGCGGAGAATGAAGCGGGGCTGGATGAGAAAGAATGGACCATCAAAGTCGCCGATGAAATCTGTCTGACGCCGCCGTTGGGCTGGAACAGCTGGAATTGTTGGGGACATCAGGTCGATCAGGAAAAGGTGCTGGCTTCTGCTCGCGCCATGGTCGACAAGGGGCTGAAAAATTTCGGCTGGACCTATATCAATATTGATGATGCCTGGCAGGGAAAGCGCGGCGGGGAATTCAATGCCATTCAGGGCAATCCGGAAAAGTTTCCTGAAATGAAACAGATGTGTGACGAAGTGCATGCGCTGGGGCTTAAAATCGGAATCTATTCCTCTCCGTGGGTGACCACCTATGCCGGTTTTGTCGGCGGATCAAGTGAGAATGAGGACGGCTTCTGGAGCGCTGAAAAATATGCGGCGTCGAAAGAGGTAAAGAGGGCTCATCAGGTGGTGGCGAAATATAAATTTGATGAAAATGATGCAAAACAGTGGGCGGCCTGGGGCATCGACTATCTGAAATATGACTGGAACCCGAACGATCCGGAAAGCACGCTGCGAATGGCTCATGCGTTAAGAAACAGCGGACGGGATATCGTTTATTCGCTGTCGAATACAGCACCGCTTGAACACGCGGAACTTTATGCAAAGGAAGTAAATTGCTGGCGTACAGCCGGCGACCTGAAAGACCGCTGGGACCAGGATGGGGCCCATCTGAATATTATTGACCAGTGGGAGCGCCATCGCCATTGGATTGAAGAAGGACAGCGCGGCGGTCCCGGCCATTTTCCGGATCCGGATATGCTCGTGGTGGGGCGTGTGGTTGAAGGTAATAAGGGCAAGGAGCCGCGGCCTTCGCGTCTCACTCCGGATGAGCAGTATGCCCATATTTCGTTATGGACGCTTTGGAGCGCTCCGATGCTGATCGGCTGTCCGATTGAGATGATGGATGAGTTTACGAAGAACCTGCTCTGCAATGATGAGGTGCTGGCTATTCATCAGGATGAAAAAGCAATTCCTGCGGTGTCTGTGGTGGTGAAGGATGAGTATGAAATTCTCGTGAAAGATCTGGCGGACGGGGAAAAGGCCATCGGAATTGTGAATAAAGATGATAAGGCGCGGACCGTTTCCATCGACTGGAAAAAGGCCGGAATCCGCGGCCGCAAACAACTGCGTGATGTCTGGCGACAGAAAGACATTGGAACCTATGCCGGAAGTTTCACGGCAAAAATTCCTTCGCATGGCGTTGTACTGGTCCGTACATCCAACCCCTAAAATGGAGTGGAATAAGATGAAGCGTTTACTGATTTTTCTGGGCATCACCTGTGTATTGAGTGTTCACGCCGAACGATTGAATTTTTCCAGCGACTGGAAATTTTCTCTCAATGATCCGGCCGGGGCGAAACGGGCTGATTTTGATGATTCAGGCTGGCGGACACTGGATGTGCCGCATGACTGGAGTGTGGAATTTGCATTCAGTCAGGAGAATCCGGGCCGGAATGCCTGGCTGCCGGGCGGTATTGCCTGGTACCGCAAAACCGTTGACGTGCCGGCGGAAGATGCGGGCAAGGTTTTTGAAATTCAGTTCGACGGGGTCTATCGTCACGCAGAAGTTTATGTGAACGGAGCGTTTGTCGGGCGGCAGTTTGACGGCTATACCAGTTTCTATTTTGATATCACGGAATTTGTTCGTCCGGGACAGGAAAATGTGGTGGCGGTTCGGGTGGATAATCACGATGTGCCGAACTGCCGGTGGTATTCCGGATCGGGAATCTATCGCCAGGTCTGGCTGACGAAGAAAACTCCGGTGCATGTGAAGAATTGGGGCACCTATATTACGACACCGGAAATTACAGATCGCTCGGCCGAAGTTTCAGTAAAAACCGAATTGGCGAATAAGGGTCGCGCGGAAACATTCGAGCTTGAAACCGTCGTATTCGATCCGGCGGGCCGGGAAGTGGCACGGGCGGTATCTTCCGGAAAAATCACTTCGGAGTTTGAGGCGAAACAGTCTCTGACTGTCGAAAATCCGCAACGCTGGTCGGTGGATTCACCACTGCTCTATTCCACCGAAAGCCGGGTGAAGGTCGGCGGAAAGACCGTCGATGTATACCGCAGTACATTCGGCATCCGGTCTTTCCGGTTCGACGGTAAAAAGGGCTTTTTCCTGAACGGCAAAAACATGAAACTCAAAGGGGTCTGCCTTCATCACGATATGGGCACGGTCGGCGCGGCGGTGCCGCTGGAAATGTGGGAGCGGCGTCTGCGGAATCTGAAGGCGCTGGGCTGCAATGCCATCCGTACCGCGCATAATCCCATGGCACCGGAATTTATGGATCTCTGCGACCGCATGGGTTTTCTGGTGATGGATGAGTTTGTTGATAAATGGGAACATCATATCCGCCCGAATGCCGATCCGCTGAATGATCCGAAATTCGCTGAACCGAACTTCCGCAAAGAATGGAAGAAAAATTTTGAACAGACCATTCGGCGGGACCGTAATCATCCATCGGTTATTATCTGGAGTGTGGGGAATGAAAATTATCCGGCCGGCAGTGAAAAACAGAATCAAGGGCTGAAAGAATACTGTAACTTTGTGCGAACCATCGATCCGACGCGACCCGTGGTTTCGGGCATGGAGCGCGGATTGGATAAAGATCCTTCAGAGAAGGTGGATGATATTCTTGAATCGACGCAGTACATGGATCTCATCGGTATGAATTATGGCGAGCAGTGGGTGAAACGGATCGGACACCGCAATCCCGGCAAAGCATTTGTGAGTACGGAAAGCTATGTCTATTACAACAGCACGGAATTTAAGCGGTGGGATCTCGTGGAGCGATCCCCGTGGTTCGATGTGCTGGAAAATGAGTTTAATGCCGGATTGTTTCTCTGGAGCGGTACGCGTTATCTCGGAGAGGTCAGTAAAAGCAAAGACTGGCCGCGAATCAATGGCGGAAGCAGTGCACTGCTGGATATGGCGAGCTTTAAAACCGTTAACGGTTATTTCTACGAAGCGCTTTGGTCGGATAGGCCGACGGTCAGTATTGCGGTTTATGATGAGATGAAACCGATTGAATCATTCCGGTGCTGGGGTTCGCCGGCACGCAGAATGATCTGGAATTTCAAAAACGGGGAATCGCTCAATCTGGTGACGTTCACCAACTGTGAGTTTGTTGAGCTCTATCTGAACGGTCGTAAAATCGGGAAACAGAAACTCAGTGATTTTTCCAATCGGATTATGAACTGGTACGATATTGAATTTGAGCCGGGGGAACTCAAAGCCGTGGGAATCAACAATGGAAAACCGGTGTGTGAATTCAGTCTCCAGACCGCCGGTGAACCTGCGCGTATTAAGGCGACGGCTGATCGCGAAACGATTCGGCCGGGAGGTGTTGTTCAGGTTGAAGTTCAATTAACCGATGAGGCCGGTGTTCCGGTGAAACATGATGACCGGTTACTTTCGTTTTCGGTCCGGGGCGGTGAAGTGTTGGGCTTGGATTTCGGAACGATGGGGGCAGAAGACCACTTTACCGAAAAGAAGCATCGCCGTACAGATGAGGGCCGGTGTTTGGCCATCGTTAAAGGCGGCAGTGCCGAAGCGGTTCAGATTCGCATTGAATCGAAGGGACTGGCTCCCGTGGAACTGCAGATTCCGGTTGAACGGAAAGTCGTGGAAAAGTGCCGGTAAATACCGTGTGTGCCCAGCTGGATGATCCCGGCCTGCGTTAAGAGAAAATGCGGCGGCGTTTTCGTTCGTCGTCCATGGTACGCAGTTCGGGGTGTTTCCAGTTGGCCTGAAGAATTCGCTCCAGTTCGGGGAGACTTTTCCGGTATTCGGAAGGGGTCATGCGCGCAGCATTTTTAAAGGTTTCGGCGAAATACTGACTGGTGCTGTAACCGCATTCAAATCCGATATCGGTAATTGACCGGTCGGTTTCTCGCAGCAGCCGGCAGGCATGTTCAAAGCGCAGCCGATTGAGATATTGCAAGGGGGCGTAGCCGGTCAGTCTGAGGGTTATGTTTGAGAAATAGGTACGCTTTACACCACAGCTTTCCGCCATTTCATTGAGCGTCCAGGAATGGTCGAGGGTTTTACGTAATGATTTCAGAAACTGTTCAATACGGTGCATCGTCCGGGAAGTGTTGCTGCTGATTTCAAAATCGCGGGTAATGATTGCCGCGAGCTCCAGCAGGATGGTGCGCAGCATGGAAAATGCAATGGTGTGGTCGATCGGATTTCGATTGTCCAGACGGTGAATAATTTCCGGAAGGTTGTGCCGGGCTAATTGCGAGGCCGGCCAGGCATGGCGACGGGCATTGACCAGTGCGGTGCTCAGAAAATTCAGCTCCTCTTCCGAAAATCCGAACCGTTCAGCCATCGTGATTTTTTCCAAAGGCTGGAACCCGGCTCCGGGGAGATCGAACAGAATAAAGTAGATCCGGTTTTTCGGTTCGCGAATATGCATGCTGCCGTGCGTCTGCCAGGGCAGAGTGAAAAACAGCGTTCCCGGTTTGAGGGCTTCAGGAACGCCTTCGACCGCCCAGTCGAGACGGCCCTGTTCCACGAGCACGAGCTCCATGCCGGGATTCTTGTGCGGGTACATCATTTTATTCTCAATATGCCCGTAGCTGATGATTTCTGTTAATTCAGTCATGTCGGAAAATTACCACTGGACAGATATGGAAGCAAGACTGCTCGGATTGTGGTCCACTCCTCTCTTCATAAAGGAGAGCAGTTCCTGAACACCCTGGAGATGGGTGTTTCAGGACGAAGAGGATATGAAACTTAATAAACAGACGGCTTACCTTTGGTTCATCTGTATTATAGCCGGTGCTGGAGGGATTCTTTTCGGATACGACGCCATTGTGGTTTCGGGAACGAATTCGCAGGTTAAGGAACTCTTTTCCTTTTCCCCTTTTCAGCAGGGTTTTTATGTCAGCTGTGTTTTGCTCGGTTGCGGGCTTGGTTCTTTTATCGCCGGTTTCATTGCTGATGCTATGGGAAGAAAAAGTCTCGTTGTACTGGCTTCGGTTATGATTTTCATCTCCGCTGTCTGGAGTGGACTCGCTGCTAATGCAACACATCTGATTTTAGCCCGCATGATCGGTGGTATCGGTATCGGAGCGGCCACCATGGTTTGTCCTTTGTATATTTCAGAAGTTGCTCCAGAGGAACATCGCGGCCGCATGGTCACTCTTTATCAATTTACGATTACCATAGGACTGCTGGCCTGTGTGCTGGTCAACTGGGGGATTTATTACTATGCAGAGATTAATCAGAACAATGAGATGCTTCCGCGTTTCTGGAAGTGGTTTGCTGTGGATCAGAACTGGAGGATCATGTTTTCCGCCGAGGCGGTGCCGGGCATTCTGTTTCTGATCTGTACAGCAGTGCTGCCTGAGACTCCGCGCTGGCTCTCCAAAAACGGACAGAAGGAAAAAGCGTTTAAGGTCCTGACCCGAATCAACGGTGCAGAGCGTGCTGCGGAGATTGAAGCGGAAATTGAAGCGACACTGATTGATGAATCCAATATACGGCTGCGGGATCTGTTTACGCCCAGGCTTCGCAGGCCGCTGATCTATTCTGCATTAATCTGCTTTTTTGCCGAAGCCTGTGGTGCTGCAGCCATGTTTTATTTCGGGCCGGATATTCTGGAGGCTGCCGGATTCGGACTGGGCGGGGCATTGGGCGGATTCGGAACAATCGCAGTTGTTAACTTTTTCGCATCAATGGCTGCGCTTAAATTCATGGATAGCTGGGGGAGGAAGAAGCTGCTGTTTATCGGTTCTGCAGGAGCGATGATTTCTCAGGTTGTGGTCGGTACACTTTTTCTGATGGGGAATACGGGGTGGCCGATTGTGATTGCGGTGAATGCTTTCATTGCCTTCTTCTCCTGCTCACTGGGACCGGTTAAATTTGTTTTCATTTCGGAAGTTTTTCCGAACCGGATTCGCGGAAAAGCAATCTCTGTGGCGAGCCTTTCCATCTGGTTGAGCAGTGCATTGGTTGCTCAGCTGTTTCCGGTGATGCGGGCGAATATACCGACTGCTGCAATCTTTTATATATTTGCATTCATGCTGTTAATCTACCTTCCGGTCATCCATTTCGTTCTGCCGGAGACCAAGGGAAAAAGTATCGAGGAACTGGAACGAACTTTTTTGCAGGCGTGAGTTATGAAACGCTATGGATCAATCACCGGGCTGAAACCGGAAAAAGCCGACTGCTACAAAAAACTGCATGCTGCATCCTGGCCTTCTGTTCAACGGATGATTTCAGAATGCCATATTCAGAACTATTCAATTTTTATGAAAGAGATCGACGGAAACCTTTATCTCTTCAGCTATTTTGAATACTCGGGGTCGGATTTTGAAGCCGATATGCAGAAAATGGCTTCTGATCCAGAGACTCAGCGCTGGTGGAAAGAGACGGATCCCTGTCAGCTGCCCTTACCCGATGCCGCGGGACGGGGTGAAATCTGGTCTGTAGCCGAAGAAGTTTTTCATCAGGATTAAACAAGGAATGATTATGACATCACGGGAACGCGTACTTGCAGCAATCAATCATCAGTCCGCCGATCAGCTTCCAGTAGATCTGGGGTCGAATCCGAGTTCCGGAATTTCGGCCATGGGCTACAATAAGCTCAAGAAGGCTCTGGGCATCCAGGGCGGTCATACTCGGATTTATGATGTGGTGCAACAGCTGGCACAGCCCGAAATGGAAGTGCTGGATGCCTTGGGTTGCGATGTGCTGGATATCGGCCGAATCTTTAATACGGCGGATGAGGACTGGTATGACATTACGCTGCCGGATGGAACGCCGGCGCAGTATCCCAAATGGTTTCGCCCGCTGAAACGTTCGGATGGGGCGTGGGAAGTGGAACGCAATGGTGAAGTGATTGCCCGTATGCCGCCGGACGGTGCTTTTTTCGATCAGACCTGGTTTCCGTATGAAGAGGATTATCCGGAAAGCTATGATCATCTTGACGACGCCATGAACATGGTTCTCTGGCAGTCAATGGCGCACAGCCCGTGGGATCATGCCGACGATCCGAAGTTCTGGACCACGTTGCGTGAAAATACCCTGCGGTTGCGGGACGAGAGCGATAAAGCCCTGATGATTGTCTGCGGATGCAATCTCTTTGAGTGGGGCACGTTTTTGAGAAAGCTCGATAATTTTCTGATGGATCTGCTGACAGAGCCCGAAGCCGTGACGGGATTGTTGGACGAACTGATGAAGCGCCATCTCCGGACGCTGGAAAAAGTGTGCGAGGCAGTGGGCGACTGCTGCGATATTCTGCGTTTCGGCGATGATCTGGGGACAACCGGTGGACTGTTTATGCCGCCGGATACCTATCGTGAACTGTTTAAACCGCACCACACGCGACTGAATGCCTTTGTGCATGAAAACTCGCAGATGAAAACTTTTCTTCATTCCTGCGGATCGATTTACCGTATCATGCCCGATCTCATTGAAGCAGGGTATGACATCATCAATCCGGTACAGACCAATTGTTTCGAAATGGAGCCGGAGCGTCTGAAAAAAGAATTCGGCGATCAGATCAGTTTCTGGGGAGGGGGATGCGATACGGCTTCGGTTCTGAATAAGGCTACGCCGGCCGGCGTTCGGGAACATGTGCTGGAACGCTGCGAACTGTTCGGTCGGGGCGGGGGATTTATCTTCAATACCATTCACAACATTCTTCCGGAGGTCCCGGCGGAAAACACCATTGCGGCCTTTGATGCGGTGAAGGAATTCAATCAGCGGTAGGATTCAGGCCGCGATATATCACGGAAGATCGGGGTAACATTCATCCGTGCTCTATTTCGGCTCTTATTTTAATTTAAAAGGTGAGTAATATGATCATGAAGAATATAAAGAAGGCAGAGCAATGTGAGTTCGGTGAATACAACAGCAAGGGGGAGTGGCGCCCGCCGTATCCGGTGAAATATGCGCCGCTTTTTGAAACGCCGCAGAAAATCGGTGTAATACTGAAGTGGCTGTTGGGATGGCCGGGTTATATCTGGCCGTGGCACCTTCTTTTTTTCGGCGTGACCGCGGCAACATGGTACTGGTTCCAGCCGTCGCTCGAGCAATGCAGAACTTTTAACGTGGACTGGATCCTCTATATGTTCATTCGGAACGAAATCCTGATCTGGATGGTCTGCGGGGCATGGCATCTGGTGCTCTATATCCTGAAGCTTCAAGGCACAAAACAAAAATATGATCCTCGGTGGCAGAACAAAGGAAATAAAAAATTTCTCTTCAAAAATCAGGTGCTTGACAATATTTTCTGGACCTGTTGCAGCGCCGTCCCGTTCTGGACGGCCTATGAAGTACTGTTTATGTGGGCCTACGCCAACGGAAAAATTCCTTTCCTGGAATGGGCCATGCATCCGGTCTGGTTTGTCGCCTGGTTTTTCCTGATTCCAGTCTGGCGCGAGTTTCATTTCTATTGGGTTCATCGCTTTCTGCACTGGAAGCCGATGTTTAAACGGTACCACTCGCTGCATCACCTCAATGTCAATCCGGGACCCTGGGCCGGGCTGGCCATGCATCCGGTGGAATGTTTCGGCTATTTCAGTGTCATTATGATTCACTGGATCATCCCGTCGCACCCCCTGCATATGCTGTTTAATGCTCAGCTCACAGCGCTGACGCCGGCGGGCGGACACCACGGATTTGAAGGGCCGATTCTCAATGGCAAGGTGCCGACCGGTTCTTATTTTCATTATCTGCATCACCGTTATTATCGCTATAATTTCGGTGAGTGTCTTATTCCATTCGATAAATGGTTCGGCACCTTCCACGACGGCTCATTCGACACCGACCCCTCCCGTCCGTGGCAGGATATAAAAAATAAATAATTCGTTATTGTCGTGATCCTGAGACCGTGTCGCTTCTTTTCTGGGTTCTCCTTACGGGTTATTTGCCACGAAAAACTCTCATTTAAAACGGTCCAGGTTTATGGGCTCAGGTCAGGTCGTATATTTTTTACCCTGTTGACAAAACTGCAGTCATATGAACGTTAAGCGTGAGCTTCCGGGTACATAGACTTCAATCTAATCACCGGGCGTTTTTCCGGTACGCTCCATACACCGGTTCGCCACTTCTTTTTTGATGTATCCCTTGATTGATAAATGAATCACTAAAAAAAGGATGGGTATCGTTGAGGCCTTTAGTCCTTGAAGTGGTGTTTTGACCATTACATGTATCGAATAATTCTCTCCAGAATTAATCAAATGGTCAGATGGAGGAATTATTTTGTAGTGAGGTTCATGAATCATCTCTTCACTTTGGACAAAGTAGAAATGTCTAGAGTTTGCAAAATAGAAAATCGATGAGCATATGACCGTAAAGACCAACGCCGGGATTAGAGATTCCTTATAGAGTTTATTTAGTAATGTAGAAGTTGGTTTTTCCTTTTGCATACTCGTTGATCCTCAGATTGATCGATTATTCATTTATCCGGCGAGTGTTATGGATAACCCGCCGTGCGTGACCGAATCAAACGGGCGTTTTCACGGTAGGGAAAGCCACTGGTTCGCTGTTATTTTTTGTTTCTTAATTGTTCGTCAACTTGGTCGAGGTGGTTGTGTCTCCAGCGGTATTCTGAATAGGATATTTCTCCATTGTGATACATTCTTCTATTTTCTCCTTGTAGAGAATCTTCAACGATTGCTGCGCAACCGCTTAAAATACTGGACAATGCAAAGAAGGTGTATAATTCAGTTCTCATTTTCTTCACCAGCGCCCGTTAAGGTTGACCTGCCGTGCACATAAACATCGACCTAATCAACGGGCGTTTTCTCAGTAAGGTCAAGGCTCTGGTTCGGCTAGTTTGGTTTAAGTTGTTCTCCAACACCTTCTGCATACACAACAATGTTTTCTTCTCTTCTACCAGCAATGAATTTGTATTCTGGACACATGGATTTAAGAAATGATTCAAACTCTGGAATATCCCACTGAACATCATCAAATACTACAGGGAAATCAGAATGTGGGTTTTCACTGTGGACGTAGACTGCATCCTGTCCTGCATCTTCGATAAAGAAACTCATGAAGATTTGATAGGGTTTGTCAAACTGAGTTAATGCATCCACATATTTTTTAAAAATGTTCAGATGAGCTTCCAATGTTAGTAACCGTATCTGTGCTCCCAAATCACCAATTCCATCCCAATCCAGATGGACGTGATAATAATAAAACCATCCATCAGGATCTATTTCTGCCTCATAACCTTTTGCTTCTTCTAGGATTCTCTTGGCTTTGCTTTTTAATCCTCGAATCCTTGGGTAACGCTGAGACCGATGGCTTTGAAATTTAAATATTTGATCGAGATTCATATTTTGTCGTGCCGAACGTTCAAAGTGAGCCGCTTGGGAAAGTAACATTGACCTCATCAACATACGTGGGCCAAGTAGGCTCTACTTTCTGGTTAGAGATTTTGTTCCGTAATTAGTTTCTCTGCACTTTGTTTATCCATTTTTAGGACATTTACAATTTCGGTATTCATCCATTTTTCATGCCTTGGGTATCTTTTGTAATTTTGAATTTCAAAGTAATGGTTGATTGCAAAGTAATGATGATCATTGCCCATGATATTTAATGAAATTTCATTTTCAAAATAAGAACCAGTATTTGGCCAACTAATGGAAAAATCATGAGGCCCTCTGGGTAGGCTGAATGTGACTGTTGAATAATTTCTAAGTGTAGCTATTTTTTCATCCTTAGAATAAATTATAAGTTTTTGCGCTGTTGGTTCTGTGTTTATCCGAATGAGTGTAACTTTTCCATAATCTGGAGTGTCTGGAAGTGTTGGCAGATAGGCTTTGGTTGAACAACCAGTAAAAGTTATTCCTGCAATCAGAAGGGTGAGGGATAGAATGATTTTATTCATGATTCTCTAACGTTACACGTGAGTTTCGGTGAACATAAACGTTGACCGGATTAATTCCGCGTCGGCCACCGTAAACTCGAACCACTTGATACTCATCTAAGTCCTCTGAAAAGGACGGTTAATTCCTTAAACTGAAATCGAGGGTTCTCCTTCTGGCCAAGTTTCCCGACCGGTCCAGAAGAAGAGTCTCATTAACCCGTAACACTTAAGGAAACTGCGATGAAGTATTACAAAACGACGACCGAATACAACTGCGGAATCGGTCGCACACCCGCCAGATGTACATCTGTGTGAAGGACCTGGCCGGAAACAAACTGGTTCACCGAAATATCCGCAACAACGACTTTGAGTTTTTCCTTAAACTCGTTGAACCCTATAAACATGATTTAACGGTAACCTGCGAGAGCTGCTTTGTATGCTTCTGGCTGGCGGATGCCTGCGAGGATGCGGGGATCAAGTTCGTGTTGGCCCATGCGTACTATGTGAAATCAATTGCAGCGAACAAGCATAAGAGCGACCGGTTCGACTCCGAGGAACTGGCCGACTGTCTTCGCTGTAATCGTATTCCTCCTGCCTATGTCTGTCCTCGCAATCTGCGTCCGGTGCGTAAGCTGCTCCGGCGCCGCAATAAGTTTGTGAAAAACCGGACGGAGCTGACGGGCCATTCCACCAGCGAGGAGAAGTGGGCTCCGTCTTTATGGCGAACAACCGCTCGTTCTTGAATAGGTAGCGCACAGGGAATAACCGCATGAAATTCCGGGACGTCATAGATCGATGTAATCATTGACAGCCGCCGCCCCGTTTGTCGGGGAGATCCGGCCGCCTGAGCCCGCACGGTTGTTTGAGGGAGCCTTGCTCCACTCGTTCATACGGAAATAAAAACGGCACAAGTTGAGGCCAGGTTGGAATGTTCAATCGGTAGTGGTAGTTGGCAAAACACGAAGATTGGGACAGGGAACTTTTTGTCTTTACTCAGAGGGACTTAATGGTGGTTAGATTTTTTCTGTTTATTACGAATACACCCAGTTTAGCCAGCGTTGAACTTACGATATATGTGATCGCTAAAATGACTATTACCAAAGAAGATTTAACCCAAATATTTGCAGCGTATGAATTCAGTGCGCTGGGAACCTGAAGAATCATGCAGCTTAAGGTTATCGAGTTTATGATGAATTTATCCGTCAAATATTTGCTAAATTTACGAATCAATAGTGCGCTGTAAAATGGAAACAAAAGAACGATCAATAGATAGGCGATTGCTATGCTGATTGCTTGAATTGTGTTCATTATATTTTCCTATCCAAACGTTACTCATGACCCGCTTGGGAATCAGACTTTGCCTTCAAAACGGGCGTTGTCAAAATAGACTCAATCCTTTTGTTATGTTTTTTCTCTTTTTGTAATGACATCACATTCCGCAAGAAGGGCTGTATGTGCTTCAGTAACTTTTTTTGCCCAGCCTCCCTGCCCAGTGATACTTTTATTAATCTTATCTGATACTAATGCCGAGCTGGCTTGGTTTAGATCTCGAATAGAATTTGCTAACTGGGGATATCTCCCAAACCTGCCAGCTGATTGACGAAGTTCATCATACAACGGAGGGAATTCTTTTTGTAAAACCTCGGGATCTGCATGACACAAAGCAATCTCTTTGGCCATGCCAGAAATTTCCTCCAAATGATGTAAACGCTCGAGTTCTTTCTCCCACAGGAGCATTCGCTTTTCTCGCATAATCGCGAGGCGAGTATTAAGCCCTAAAGTGACAACTGATGTCAGAGATGCAATGAGCGCTGCTATTAAAATTACGTCTTCTTTATTCATATCTATTCCTGCAACATAACGTTACTCATGACCCGCTTGGGAATCAGACTTTGACCGAATCGACGGGCGTTGTCCAAGTAGGGTCAATGAGCTGGTTCGATTTTTTATATGCACAACTAGAATTTGATATTTGACTTGATGGATTTTAGACGCTTTTCCGGAATGGGTAGTTTAGGAGTTCCTACGTCGTAGGTTTCGCAATTTTCTTTAAACCATGCCTTTAGTTTTTTGTTGTTTTCCTTGAGCTCATTGAAGGGCATGTTTTTTTTAAATCCGAAGGTCGGAACTTTGGATCGCTCTAGGTCTCTAATAGCTTGATTCAGTTGGGGCTTGTAAGCATCCAGACGCTCTCTGTCGAGCCAGTCAAATGTTGAAATAGCCCCTGCAACCAACTCAACAGGATGTTGACTGGTTAAAGGACAATATTTGATCTTGCCACTTGGGGTTAGATGTACCCAACCGATGGCGCCATTACTTCCTGTGTCAGCAGAGATTTGCATATGAAAAACATGATCCTCTATGTCACCGATGTCTACCCGTTTCATCTGGTCCCAATTTCCGGGACGTTTGATGGCTGATAGGTAGAGACTACTAAAAGACTCGAAATCTTTATCTTCAATTGATTCCTCAAGTTGCTCGGCAAGATCCTTAACCTGACCTTTGGTCAATGGCTCCAGTTCTTTAGTAGTACTAATATTATCTTGAGATTCTGTAGATATATCAAAGTTACGGATATATGCCCGATCATTAACGCTGAACTTGGAGAGGGGAAGCTGAGCGGTTTTTCTATCTTTGCGTTCGATGGTCACAACTTCTGACTCGGCATCAAACTGAACTAATCGAGCCTGTATAGCTCTTCCGCTTGAATCCTTGAACGTCCGATAAGTCGTGCTTGCAATTGAATTCATTAGAAGGAGAAAACTGAATGTCATTGTTAGAGTTTGTTTCATATAATTTCCTTATTATGAGTTATCGAACGTTAAACATGAGCCTGAGTGGATTGCGCTTCAACTTCATCGACGGGCGTTATCACGATAGGCTCCATGTTCTTATAGGTATTCCAGTTCATTGTGGCAGCCGGAGCGGAGAGCCTTGCGATTCGCTCTGAGCGGAGGTTGCCCGGTTAGTGTTCTTTTTAATTGCTCTATGTTAACTTTCAGCCCGAAAGGGCACGCACCGGCTAGGTACGAATGTCCAATGTTCAAGCGCCATAACGCTTATAACCAGCTGTTCGCCCTGGCCGGTGCGCTTCGAACAACAACGAATACTCAGATATCGTCATTCAGCATGACCAACTATAAGACCTTCGCCCGTTCGAAGCCAGCGTGTTCATTCAAAAACCAACAAGGAGACGCACATGAAAAACCGGACCTAAACCGAATGCCTTCGCCGCTGAGATCGGCATAGACTGGGCGGATAAGAAGCATGACTTCTGCCTCTGGGATGAGGCCTCACAAACCACGGAAAGTGGACGCATCGAACACCGACCTGAAGTGCTGCACGAATGGATCTGCAAACTCCGGGGCCGATATGAGGGCCAACGCATCGCCGTGGGCCTGGAACAGTCCAGGGGGGGCTTGATCCATTTGTTAATGCAGTATGAGTTCATCGTACTCTACACGATTAATCCGGCCACGAGTGCCCGGTATCGCAAAACCTGGAAGACAAGCCGGGCCAAAGATGATCCTTCAGATGCCGTGCTGCTTATGGAGCTGGTGCGGGATTGCCGTCACAAACTCAAGGCGTGGTATCCGGAAGACGACCAGACCCGCCAGCTGATCCTGCTTACCGAGCACCGGCGCAAAGCCGTTAATTTGCGGGTAAAACTCACCAACGCCCTGCGGTCCGTGCTGAAA